>NZ_JAIVFS010000138.1 GCF_020829645.1 Nostoc mirabile CHAB5784
TGTGGCGATCGCTTCCATGACACTGCATCAAGGACGACCGCCTGACCCCTCCTCGACTGTTCAATAACTTTCAAAGCTGTAGCCCTTATTCCGTATAGCTTAGAGCTTTTCTTAGTGCCATTCCGCTCGTAGTCATCGTATGGTGAAGCGAAGCAGCATTTTCGACTTTATCATCTACTATTACTGTAATCTCAAAAAGGTATAGTATTTATGTACTACAAGAACTGAATTCCAGTATTATATATAATTATGTGCGGCATCTGATCATAAGCAATGTCCACTCCCCCTAATCTAACACTCAACAAGTAAGCGCCTTTCCTCAACACGAAACAATCACCCGAGTCGTAGAACGCCTAACTTTTTACTCTGCTGAATCGGGTTACACTGTGGCAAGGCTGACTCGCCCCCGTAGCACCGAACTCACAACAATTGTTGGCAGCTTTGCTAATATCCAGCCAGGGCAGACTTTACAACTAACTGGTTTCTGGTGTGACCATCCACAATTTGGCCCCCAGTTCCAAATAGTCAACTACAAAGAAACCAAACCAGCTACTCTCACTGGAATTGAAAAATACTTGAGTAGTGGGCTGATTAAAGGTGTTGGCCCAGTCACAGCAAGACGGATTGTTGCTCACTTCGGGCTAGAAACCCTGGACATCATCGAAAACCAGATTGAACGACTGATTGAAGTCCAGGGTATTGCCAAGAAGCGGATCACTCTCATCAAAAACGCCTGGTCAACCCAAAAAGCCATAAAAGAAGTAATGGTGTTTCTGCAAAGCCACGGCGTTTCAACCACTTATGCAGTCAAGATTTACAAACAATACCAAGACAAAGCGATCGCCACAGTAACCCATAACCCGTACCAACTAGCAGCCGATATCTACGGTATTGGTTTTCTAACTGCTGATAAGATTGCCCGTAACTTGGGAGTTGCACCAGATAGCGAATTCAGATATTGTGCTGGACTTGTCCATGCTTTGAGCGAAGCAGCCGAGGATGGGCATTGCTACTCACCACAGCCAGAACTAATTGAGTCCGTGATTAAACTGTTGACTACTGAGGAGCATCAGCCAACAGAAGATGCAATCGCTCAAACTATCAAAGACATGGCTTTGAAAGATGAGCTAATCAGAGAGAAAATTTCAGACCAAACCCTGCTGTGCTACAAACCAACTTACTTTCATACTGAACAAAACCTAGCACAACTGATATCTGGGCGCTTGAGCCAGCCCATTGCACAAGATATTCCCCGTGTCCGTGCCTGGATTGAGCGCTTCACGGCTAGTCACTCTCTTCAGCTTTCAGAGCAACAACAGCAAGCGGTCGAGATAGCAGCTTACTCCAGGATGATGATTTTGACTGGTGGCCCTGGCGTTGGAAAAACTTTCACTACCCACACCATAGTTAGTTTATGGAAAGCGATGGGGAAATCTATTGTTTTGGCTGCACCCACTGGACGCGCTGTACAACGCTTGGGTGAGATGACTGGACTGGAGGCAAAAACGATTCATCGCTTGTTGGAATTTGACCCCAGGACAAGAGGATTTAAATGCGATAATGACAATCCCTTGCCCCATACAGCAATTATCATTGATGAAGCTTCGATAGTTGGACTTATTTCTGGCGTATTCCTTGGTTAAAGCAGTAGCCCAAGGCGCTCAACTGTTGTTGGTGGGAGATATTGACCAGTTACCGTCAGTGGGGGCAGGTCAAATACTCGCTGACCTGATCAATTCTGGGCGAGTTCCCGTGGTGCGGTTGACCCAGGTATTTCGCCAAGCCCAACAGAGCGCAATCATCTCTGCTGCTCACCAAATCAACCGGGGCCAGTACCCAACAATTGAGCCTATATCTGATAATCCCGTGTCTGATTGTATTTGGCACGGCGGCGGATATCAACCCGAACATGGGGTACAAGCAATCTGTGAATTAATCACAGACTTAATTCCTCGGTTAGGTTTTAATCCCGCCACTGATGTCCAAGTCCTTTGCCCCATGACACGGGGAGTAGTCGGGACTCGCAACCTGAACACAGTATTGCAGCAGTTGATCAACCCACCCAGCCCCAACAAGGTGGAGATCAACAGAGGTGGGAATTTGTTGCGCGAAGGCGATCGCATCATCCAGCTAACCAATGACTACAACCGTGAAGTTTTCAACGGCGACTTGGGAATAATCCAAGCCATTGATACTGAAGAGATGGAAGTTACGGTGCTGTATGGTGAGCGGACTGTAGTTTACGATTACGCTGACCTCAATGAAATTGCGCTAGCGTGGAGCGTGACTATTCATAAAAGCCAGGGGTCAGAATATCCGGTGGTGATTCTGCCAATCTATATGCAGCACTACATGATGTTAACCCGGAACCTGTTTTACACCGGGCTGACCCGTGCCAAGAAGTTAGCGATCGTGGTTGGAGCGAAAAAAGCGATATCTCTGGCGGTGCGCTCTACTGATGACCAACGGCGGTACACAAGGTTACAGCAACGGTTACTTCAGGCAGGACTGCATTAATGATATGTTTTGGTTCTTCAAAATAGAAAACTTTATTGAGCTATTTGATTTATACTTTTAAGTCCCCTGGTTAAAAAAAAGCCGAAAAGTTTGTATGTCCAGCCTCAGTTCAGACATGGTTCGCATCTATTTGCAGGAAATTGGTCAGTATCCTTTATTAAAGCCAGAGGAAGAAATTGCTTATGGTAGACAGGTACAAGAAATGATTGCCATTGAGCAATCTAAAAATGAACTCACCCAACAGCTAGATCGAGAACCAACAATAACAGAATTAGCCAATGCTGTCGAAAAAACGGAAGCACAAATCCGAGCAGCACTACACCTTGGTCAAAAGGCTAAACAAAAAATGGTGACAGCTAACCTGCGACTAGTAGTTTCTGTTGCCAAGAAATATCAAAACCGCAATTTGGAATTTTTAGATTTGATTCAGGAAGGAGCAATCGGTTTACAAAAAGGTATAGAAAAGTTTGATCCCAACCGGGGCTATAAGCTATCAACCTACGCCTATTGGTGGATTAGTCAAGCTATAACCAGAGCTATCGCAGAACAATCCCGCACTATTAGATTGCCTGTTCATCTAACTGAAATACTTAATAAAATTAAGAAGGTGCAGCGAGAAAGCTTTCAAAAACTCGGTCGTCATGCCACTGCTGAAGAAATTGCAACACTCTTAAACATAAGCACAGATAAGCTTCGAGAATATCTCACTGCTTCTCGCACAGCCATTTCTTTAAATAAACAAGTCGGAGATGAGCAAGAGACAGAATTGGGCGAAAGTTTAGCAGACGTTGGCGTTTCACCAGAAAAACTGCTCACCCAAGAACTTTTATCCCAAGATGTGGCTAAATTCTTAGAACCACTGACACCTATTCAACGTCAAGTGTTGACTTTAAGTTTTGGGCTAGAAAATGATCAGCATTTCAATCTCGCTCAGATTGGCCAACAGCTAAACCTCAGCCGAGAGCGCATTCGTCAAATCCAGGTCAAAGCTATAAGTATTCTCCGCCATCATCAAAATGACATTCAAGAGTATTTATTTGATTAAGTAGAATTACTTTAGTCAGATGACGCACGGATCTTGCAGAACTAATATGAAAAACTATATTGAAGAAGTAAGACCACAAAGGTAGTCAATGCCCAGCAAAATAATCCCAGTCCGAGAGTACACCGTCAGAGCGCACAAGCGGGAAATTCACACTCGCGTTTTCAACTTCGTATGTAAGCAGTGTGAGCAACCCACACAACGAGAAACCTTTGGTGTGCGACCGCTTTACTGTGAGAAATGCCGTCCGCCACAAGCACCCAAGAAATCAGTAGTCCCTCTCAAGAAAAGAAAACCTAGAGCTATGACTTATAGGAGTGATGAGGGTAAGCTAGGATAAAAGATTGCTAGTCAGTGGTGGAGACTCAAATTCAGGCAAGCAAGAAAGATGATTTCAGTCCCCACCTTTAACTTGTATTCAACTCAAAAGCTTATTTTTCCACCCCTGTCCCCTGAATATAGGTTTATTCTGCATTCATCCCTATCTTTTAGTTAATGTTTTTGGTACGCACAATGCCAAAGTGATTGTTCTTGCTGCCATAAATAAAGACATTGATAGCCATAGTAAATGACTATTATGGAAATACCAAGATATAATTGCTGATGGAAAAAAACCGATTACAGTGGCTTTCAGCATAGCTTGACGAAGTGTATGACCTTGAGTCAACCCGAGAAAATAACCATCTAGCGCATAAGCGACCGAACCAAAACCTAAGACTGGTAACAACCAAGGAATATAAGAGCGTAAATTATTGATAATTTCAGTATGATTGGTCAGCAATCTTAACAGTGATTCTGGGGCAAAAATAAATGCAGTAGCAAACATTAATCCTATAATTAAGCTACTGACTACAGAAGTTTGTAACAGTTTTTTTAAAGAAGTAATATTTCCACTACCTTGAAAAATTCCAGCCAAGCTCTCAGTAGCGAATGCCAAGCCATCAATAAAATATGCTGCCAAGCTCACCACTTGCATCAGGAGGGTATTTGCCGCCAGAATTTCAGTTCCTAACATAGAACTAAGGTTGCTAAACATCGCCATTGTCGAAATTAAAGCAAAAGTCCGAATAATAATTTCTCCATTCAGCATGAAAGCTGATTTTAAAGCAGACAGGTCAAATAGTTCCCCAGTTAAAGCTTGTATTTGTTTAAATGAAATTGTTTGACAATATAGCAAAATACCTACCATCAGCATGAGATACTGACTAGTGGCTGTCGCTAACCCAGCTCCTCTACTTGACCATCCCCACTGAACAATAAATAGATAATCTAGTAGTACATTTGCACAATTGATAATAGCTGAAAGCAACAACACTTTACTACTTTGTGCTTGTCCAAGAAACCAACCAATCAAGACAAAGTTAATCAATGTTGCTGGGGCACCCCATATCAAAGCATTATAGAAATCAACTCCAGAACTTTTAACTTCTGCTGTAGCACTTAGAATTGCAAACCCTAATATTTGTAAAGGTTTTTGAAATATCAGGATGGCAAGTCCTAATATCAGCGCTAAAATTCCATGCTGTAAACCAATCAGTAATGCTGATTGGTTATCTTTACGCCCTATAGCCTGTGCAACCATTCCAGTTGTACCCATGCGTAAGAAACCGAATGTCCAATAAATATAATTGAATAAAATTGTTGCTATTGCCACGCCTGCTAAATGACGAATCTCCGTTAAATGCCCTAAAAACATTACATCTATTAGTCCTGCCAACGGAACCATTAGATTTGAAAGAACATTTACAGATGCAAGTTTTAGAAAATGGCGGATGAATACTGAACGTTGAGCAAAGATAGACAAAATTAGTAAATCCCTTGACCACAACAATGACCTACATTGGAGTTATTTTTTCGGCTTAACCGAACAGTATTGTAACAAGTCCAAGTATCCCATCATTCGTGAGCTTGTCTCAAAGCCCAGTATATACCCGATGCAAAAGAGCGATCGCCTGATTGAATTTTGAATTTACTAACAGGAACGAGGGATAAATAGAAAGTTTTGTGAATATTCTTGTAAAAATGCAGACTTTATGAGTTTGATTTCCTGAACCCTCACTCCTTTGATTTGGAGTATGGTTTATACTCTACACTACTTTGAGTAAGTGCTGCTTTATTCACTGAACATCTAACTTAAAAATAAACAATTTATATATTATTTAATAAATTATTTAAAGCTGTTTTAGCTACTGTTTCTGCCCGTGAAGATGTGATTTTCTGGTAGCGTAAGGTAGTTTGGATATTTTCGTGTCCCATCAGCGCCCGTAGCTCCTCAATCGCCATTAGTCCCACCCGCTCAGTCGCAAATGTATGCTGCAGGTCATGCAGCCGAATGCCTTTGAGTTCATGGCTTTGGTTAATTACTTTTCTCCAGTCTGCGCTCACGGCTTCATAACTTACTGGTGTTATGACTTTAGTTGTTGGGTGCTGGGCAGTGAATAATGCTTTGGAGGCAGGATGACGATAATATTTGATATAGTCTTGTAAAGCAATTTCTGCATCTTCACTATAAAAACACCAGCGTTGTTTGTTGCCTTTACCTACAACTTGGAACTTGCGTTGCTCCATATTTATGTGTGCTAACTCTAAGGAGAGTAATTCTCCAATCCTGGCTCCACTTCGATGCAGCAAGCGGACTATCGTCTCCAGTCTGGCGTTAGATTTTTTGACGTTATCATACAAAATATCTAGCTGTGATGGCGTGAGATAGCGTATTACCTCGTCTGTCTTGTGTTCTCCTCGTTGTCGTTCTGGCTTCCTGGGACTTAAACGGCTGGCTGGGTTTGATTGAATGTAGCCGGAATCTACAGCAAAATTAAACAGGGCGCTGATTATCGCTTGATGGCGATTATGGGTTGTGTAATTTAAGTCATCTAAACTTTGGAGATAATCTTTTAGCAGTTGACGATCTACTAATTCTACAGGTGTTTTGCCATGCTTTTTGAGCAAAGATAGTAGCGTTTGTTCGTAAGATTTAAGTGTACTAGCAGCTAATCCATCTCGTGAGATAAAAGCTGTAGCGACTTGTGCTAATGTAGTTGTCATGTTTTACCTATTTTTCGGTCTAAAAGCAGCATAAGATATTCAAAAAACATATTTAAATAAGATAACTAAATATATATATTAATACATACTCAAGGCATGGACAATACCCCTCAACCCCAAGAATCACTGGCAGAATACGTTAAAAGAATACGCACCAGCCTTTCGTTAAGTCAAACTGAACTGGTCCTAAAGGCAGGGATTCATCTTCAAAGTTTGGGTAAGATTGAACGAGGTATGACTACCAAGCTTAATAGTAAAAGCCAGCGCGGGTTAGCTGTCGCATTGCAGGTTCCATCTGAGTACCTTGATGCAGTTGTCCGTGGGGTTGCTCTTGGGGCATCAGATGTTCTCAAATTTTGTCCCCAGTGTTGGCAGCCTGGAACAACGCTTGAAGATATTTGGTTGTCGCCCAGGTCTAAGTTCTGTTTTTTGTGCGGGACTGGGTTACGTAATAGTTGCGCCAAGTGTAAGGAACCGATTACGTCGGTAAAATTTCGCTTCTGTCCTTACTGTGGTTTTCCCTATAAGGAGTCTGTTAATTCTGATGTGACTTGAAAATCTTAAAAGTCATTATCTGTAAAGGGAACTATGGATGGTGAAAACATTTTCAGTGATGGGTAAAATTCCAACCTTGCTGTATAATCATCTGTTTGAGATACTGATAGTTCAATTGTTTGCTGATTTTTTTCATCAAAAAGCAACTGAATTTGATAATCTGTCCAGAATTGCTCACCTAGTTCATCTTCTAAATCAAAAAGCCGTTGTTCATCTCCCCATATATTCGACCAAAGGACTATCTTATTAGCCCGAAAATGGTTTTGACCTGTTGTATCTGCAATGACAAAATATGCTTCGATATTTAAATCAAATCCCAAGTCATCAACCTCTACCTCTGCTATTTGACAGTTAACCACTATTAAGGTATCGGGGTTAACGTTTACTACCTGCTCTTGGCGCTTTAATAATTCTTGAAGCACGAAATCAGGCAACAACTGGGAACTCTCCTCAAGTAATTGTTTTTGAGTTTCTGGGGAGTAACGAGTTTTTAATTCTTGGGTGATTAAAGTTAAAATGTCTTCACTAGCTAAATTGACAACTATCTTTTTATCTGCGGGATTAAGAAAAGATCCCGGACTAAGCTCAATGCGTTTTTTAATTGGCATAGTTATCTCGTAAGCTCTTGATAAAAGCACTGATGGTATCAAAATGGGCATCCCCTTCTTTGTCGTATAAAACAGCACATTGATGCCGAATGCCAGATGTTAATTATGAAAATTTATTAACTGTAGTAAAAACTATGAAAATTTCCGAAATATCGATAGAAACTCTGGAAAAAATCAAGTCAGTTAGGTGGGATAGAATTATTGAGAAACATGAAGGGCCAGAAAGTTGGGAATCGGTTTTCAGATATGAAGAACCAGAATTTTTGTCAGTGGAAGAATGCTCAATATTATTACCTGTAGATAAATCACATCATCCTAATATTACTATAATACGTTGTATCTGGAGTGCGGATAAGAATTCTGTAACAGTTTTTTTATCAGATACTACCTATGAAGATGATCCATTCTTTTCGGGATTTATGGCAGTATGCGATCGCCTGAAGAATGAAGAATTTTTCTTAGCAATCTTGTACCATGAATGGTTTATTATTGAAAGATCCGCAGTTTGTGAATAAAGAGTTTTCAGGAGTTGTTCAAAAATTAGAACAAGAATTTAGCCTTAGAACTTTTTCTGATCAAGTGCAGCAGATGTCCCGTGAACAAGCTCGCATTGTTTTTGCTGATGCTCTATAAGCAGATGATGATAAGGGAAAAGACTTACCAGGAATTGCTCAAACATGAGTGGGAAGTTGGTTCAGGTTCAATCTTGGGCTAAAGCAAATCTTGCTCCCGTCAAATTGAGCAAACCATCGGGGCAAGTCTCCTTAAACTCGGCTATCACCCCCACCTTTGATCACTAATCAGGGTATTGAGTATTTTTAAAACCATGCCTACTCCCAGGTTGTCTAATTGGTGTTGTTTACAGGTAAGCTGAAAAAACATTTACAAACAGCCATTCTGGCGTGAGACTACTATTAGTTCGGTTGCACTCTCAGATAAAATTGTGTAGTCACAAACTTAACATCTTTTTTGGTCGGATTTAAGTCGTCTACTAGCTTAGTTGTACCCACAGCAATCAAACTTAGAGCAAAAATTTCTTTGTTTGCCGCTTCAATTTTGACATGGGCAACTAAAATACTTTCGGTTGATGCCACAGTGCCAGCTTCAACTCGGAGCAGTAACAACCCCCACCACTAAATTGTGGCTGGTGGTCAGCTAGCCAATCATAAATTTGTGCAGCTTGCGCTAATGCCACATGCTCACTGCGATAAAGGCGAGGGCTAGGGCAGAAGACTTGACCATTAAAGTGTATAGCTGCAATCTGCCAATAGTCGCTGTTTTCTCCCTCTGGCATCACTTCTAAAAACCCGCTATTTTTTGGCGAGATTATTCCTATGTTCATCTGCTGGCCAATCGAACTTTAAAAAAAGAGTACAACATTAGATCCCAGCAATTCAAGCGAACGCTGAGAATAAAAATTTACGTGGTTTCACGGGAAAAAGTGAATTTATTTGGCTTGATACCTTGTGTTACTTGGTTGAGCCACCCCACAGACTTTGTTTGTACCTGCTCAAATCCAGCAGTCTTCATCCATACATCTAAATTACCAGCAGCATACAATTTTGAATAAGGTTCTTGAAAAATGTTGATCAGCCATTGGAGATGAGAAAGCCTCTTTTGATTCCCATACAGGGTCTAATACCTAATTGGTTGATATAGCGTTCAATTTGGGAGTGTGGCAGAAAACGGTTGCGTTCACCTCCTAGTATTGAAAGAAACACGATATGCTCAAAGAGAGCGAGTTTTGCAGCATTTAGGGCTGGGGCAATTTGAAGACGAATATTAGCAAGGGCAGGCGGACGCACTAAAAAAAGTTTATTGACTTCAAAAAAAGCATGATCAAAGGTGTCAGGATTGGTAAAGTCGAAGGGGACGCACTGAATATTGTTGCCTGTATAGGTGTTTAGCGTTGTTTAGATTTCTAACTCCAGCACAGATATTACAATCGTGGGATTGTAGTAAGCTCAGAACTTCTTGACCGACGTTTCCAGTTGCACCTGTCACTAAAATTTTTAGCATGATCAACTATTACTGTTACTCATTCAAAACACTCCGAGTACAAACAATAAGTGTTTATTGCTTATTATCTGATAAGAGTAATATGCCAGTATAAAAACTAAATGGTCAATAAAAAATTGGCAGTTAAACGGCTAACAGTAAAGCTCACGTCAACAGAAAGACAAAAATTGTCAGAATACTGTGCAAATAATTTGCAAAAGGTCTATTAACTAAAACTCTATGAACAATAAGCGTTTACTGACGCTGATTTTGGCACTATTAGTAATTGCTATTTCTTGGTGGAGAGTAATGACGGTACAGGCGTCTCTTACAGTAAAGCAAATGGTCTGTGATGGTGTGCCGCTATTATACATAGTGTCAAAGAATGCAAAAAATGTACCTGGTGTTTTAATAGCACATGGGTATGCAGGTTCTAAGCAGTTAATGCTTGGGTACGCCTACACGTTAGCAGATGCAGGTTACGCAGTTATAGTATGGGACTTTGATAGTCATGCAGCTAATACTAAACCGTTGCGAAAAAATTCACTTCAGCAAAATCTTGATGTTGCTTATGAAGCCCTTGTAAAACAACCAGAGGTAGATAAATTGCGTTTAGCGACTTTAGGTCACTCAATGGGTAGCGGTGCAGTAATGTCTGCTGCTATCAATAATGTCAATCGTTATGCGGCAACCGTAGCTATTTCTCCTACAAGTGCTTCAGTTACACCAAAAGCTCCTGATAATCTGCAATTGCAAGCAGGAAGCTGGGAAGGTAGATTTATTGCCAATGCAAAGCGGTTACTTGAAAGCGCAGGTGGAGAAAATAAAAATTTATTTCAGGGCAAGGGAAGAGAGCTAGTAATTATTCCTAATGCTGAACATATTACAATTTTGTTCCGCGATCAAAGCCACCTTGCTGCTAGAAATTGGCTTGATGCTACTTTTGGAATCCAGCGTCAAAGCACCTATGTTGATTATCGAATGATTTGGTACGTTTTACACTTCTTGGCGTGGTTAGTAATACTAGGAGCAATTGCTCCTATTTTAACTACTTCTTTCCTCCCTAGTAGGGTAGAACAACTAAAAAGCTGGGCAGGCTTAATAGTAGCGCCTTTTGTTGCAAGCGGTACACTTGTAGTAGGTAATTGGCTCGGTGATATTGATAACTTAGGTGGAGTTTTAGTAGGCACAGCAGTAAGTATTTGGTTTGGTGCAGCAGGATTAACTTGGCTTGTGATTATGTCACGAATGCAACGACCTACAGTTAGAGGTTTAGGAATCGGCATTGTTCTATTCATAGTGTTATGGATTGGTTTCGGAGCGATGGCTCAAGTAGTGTGGTTACAGTGGTGGCTAACTGGGATACGTTTGCAATTGTTTCCGATACTTGCACTTGTTAGTTTTCCTTGGTTTTTAGCATCAGGTATAGCCCAACAAAATCTCTTGTTTGGAAAACGTCTTCTGTGGTGGCTAGGACAAAGTGTAGCCTTAATCGGAGGTTTTATTTTAGTACTTTACTTGCTACCAAATCTTGGATTTATTTATCTTTTATTGCCTTTGTTCCCTATACTTATGGCTATTTTTTCATTTACTTCTAGCTTATTTAACGAATATTGGAGCTATGCCATCGGTAATGCCTTATTCTTTGGATGGATGTTAGCAGCAACTTTTCCTCTAGCAAGCTGAAACTATGATAAATTTTGTGGTAATTCTTGGTCAAACAGAAACTGGAAGAGAAGAAAGTGACAACCAATGAATGATCGCTGGTAAATCATCAACTCACTCTGAAGTTGTATTTGTATTGTTTAACTGCTTCATAACCGCCTCTGTGATTCGTCCATGCCTTTGCAGACTAAACTTTCAGGCTGCTATTTGTCCAATATCTTTTCTCTGACGGGGCGAACCTATCGATTAAATTAAGCCTTGGTGTAATTGAAAATATTGTAAAGTATAGAATTGTCCTAAGTATTGCCCTACGCAACTCCCCCTATGACTACCGCACGCCTCAACAAGAACAACGTAACCGAGAACAATTTATCGGAGTGGTGGCTAGGGTAGAAGAAGCTCTGGGTCGCACCCCAAGCCCTTACTTTTTAGATAGCTTCGGTATCGTCGATGTCATTTTTACACCCTATCTCGAACGGATGAATGCGAGCCTTTACTACTACAAGGGCTACTCGCTGCGTTCGGAAAACCCCCGCTTGAGCGGATGGTTTGCGGCAATGGAAAGCCGCTCGACCTACTGCGGTACCCAGAGTGACTTTCACACCCATGTACATGATTTACCGCCCCAGATGGGGGGCTGTTGGGAAAATGGCGAAACCCAGATGCTTCTCAATAAAGCGCGGGTGGATAAGGGCCCCTGGTTTGGGCTACCAGATGTTACTTATCCAGAACCGGAAAACTCCCGTATGGAAGCTCTTCAACGAACTATCGAACACCGCATCAATATTATCCGAGTCAACCCTTTAGATGATAAATTGTTTGATCAAGCGCTACGTTGTGCTTTAACACACATGATGATCGGTGAAGACTGTGTACCTCCATTGGGGTCTGATGTCGCTCTACGATATTTGCGCGATCGCATTAATGTACCACGAGATATGTCCATTTACGCAGCCAAGCGATTGAGGGAATCCTTGGAGAAAACCGCAGCCCTTGCGGGTGATGGGCAGCCAGTCCCCATTCCCACTCAGCATCGACGAGATCAAGACCCATCTAACTTTGTCAAAAAGTAGGATTTAGGTATCCATCTGGCAGATCGCGCTCATTTAGCAGTAAACAGTTATCTTAGTTTCAAGCTTTGATATATATCTGTGCGAGCTACACCCCCGCCAACCAATCGTACACCACCGAGTTACAACCGTCCGTGCTATGCTCATCAGCGATTGTATCCCCTGGTTCGGTTAATATTGCTTCTAAAAAGATGATTGACCACGATCGCCTCTTCAAAGAACTACTATCTACATTTTTTGTTGAGTTTCTTGATTTATTCCTACCTCAAGTAACGCAAGAAATTGATAAAAATTCCATTCAATTTCTGCCCCAAGAAATTTTTAACGATGTCACCTCTGGGGAGAAAAAGGAGATTGATTTATTAGTACAGTTGCGCTATCAGCAACAGGAGACTTATTTTTTAATTCACGTTGAAAATCAGTCTTACACTCAGACAGAATTTGCCAAGCGAATGTTTAAATATTTTGCTCGGCTGTATGAAAAGTACGATTTACCGATTTACCCAGTGGTGATTTTCTCATTTGATGAACCCAAACGCGCCGAATCGACTAATCATTGCGTGAGATTTACCGACCTAAATGTGCTTGATTTTAATTTCAGAGCGATTCAATTAAATCAGTTGAGTTGGCGCGATTACTTAACGCAACAAAACCCGGTGGCTGCGGCATTGATGTCCAAGATGAGGATTAGGAGAGAGGAACGTCCGCAGGTAAAAGCTGAATGTTTGCGGTTGCTGACAACATTAAGATTAGACCCAGCACGAATGCAGCTGATTTCTGGGTTTGTGGATACGTATTTGCGACTAGACGATGCTGAAAAGCAGGTCTTCCAAACGGTTATTACTACAATGGGATTAAATGAACAGGAGCAAATTATGGAGATTGTAACCAGTTGGCAACAGGAAGCTTTGGAAAAAGTAGCGGTGAATTTACTGCGCGAGGGTATAGCGACTGAAACAATTGTGCGGGTAACAGGGTTAACAGTGGAACGAGTGCAGCAGTTACAGGCAGAACTGTCTCAAGGAAATTGAAAAAATTAACAACTCACCCCATCCATTGCACCCAATCGGGCGCAGCTGCAATCAGTTGACCAAATTTCAGAGGCTCCACATTCTCCAACTCCAGCATCACGCCACAACACTCACCACTCTTGCCCAAAGTATTGCCCATCTTCTCCAACAGGGATCGCCAGCCGCAAGCAGAGGTTAAAAATGCTTTTAAAACCTCAAAGTAAGAAACATTAGAACTTGGGTTGCCACAATGGAGTGATATCAAGGTTTTCAGCAGCAGATACGGCATTTCTAACCTACGTCGGTACGGTTTACACCCCTTTAATTTTTGTAAAGTTATCGTAATATATATTTATATAAAGCAATATTTGCTTACATAAGCAAACTCAAATAAAAGGGTAGGTAATAAAAGCGATGAATCAACCCATTGAATTATCTTTAGAACAAGAATTTAGCCTTAGAACTTTCTCTGATCAAGTGAAGCAGATGTCGCGCGAACAAGCTCAAGAGTTTTTGCTGATGCTGTATAAGCAGATGATGATAAGGGAAACGACTTACCAGGAATTGCTCAAACATCAATGGGAAGTTGGTTCAGGTTCAATCCTGGGTTAAAACAAACTTGCTCCCGTCAACTGTAGAAAGAGCCAACACTGTCCAGCCCAGCTGCATTTTCAGCTTCAGCCCCTTGCAACCTTGAATAGCAGCACTTTCCACCTGGGTGAGTGTTTAGGGAATGTCAAAGGATATTATGTCAATTACTTGTGTGGTCATCTCTTTTGTGCTAACGAGTCACCAATGACCATGAAAATTGCTTTTCCCTCAAAACGTGGGCGCTTAGAGGGATTTTGGGTATTGGTATTTGGTATTGGGTTTTTTGACTGCTAAGTTAAATTATTTGCTTTCTCAACTGCTTCCTTTAACTCTTCAAAGGTAATACTACCGTCAAAGTCTGAATCATAATTTACTATTAATTCCTGGGGAGTAGTAATATTTGTTTCTGATGAGATGATTACACTTAGACCAGGACTTAAAAAAAGATCATTAATGGAGATTTTGCCGTCTTGATCGGTATCTAAGGTATTAAAAAGAGATTGAAGCTCTTGCTCAGTTGTCATAAGTTTCTATCTGAATTACTTTTTCAACTTAATATCTCATTAATCTCTCAAAATTAAATAAACTTGTTTCAATTGACGTAGAAACGGCGATCGCTAGGGCTTAGATCGGATGTACGCTGTGGGTTAGAGGGTTTACAGTTGGGACAATGAAAATCAATCGACACGGACGCGCTCCCGGTTCTAACGCAGTCAGAGATACAGCTATTTTCAGTCATGGCTTAGACAATGACCGCGATTCTTCGAGAACACCGCAGGCATCGCAGAACTTTTTGGTGTACTGAGTGTATCTTAAGTTGCCAAGGATGTGATAGCATACCTTCAACAAATTTAAATAGCATAACCAATCCATGAATCAAGTTCGACTCCCCAAAGTTAGCGTCGCCGTGATTGGTTTGGTAGTTGCAAGCGTATTTCATACTACTCCCGTGCTGGGAGCTATTCTAACTAGACAAGAATTTTCGGGTGATTTTACCTTAGTCGATGCTACTACCCCATTCCTTACGAACTTTTTGCCATTCAAGAGCGAATATTCAGGATTCGTGGTTTACTCAGAGTCCGGGACTTTGAGCGATTGGGAGCTATCCGTCAACAATCTAGACCTGAATTTGAAGAGAGGCTCTACTAATGGTGGTAACTTAACCCCAGATGTTGATTTTGAGCTTGATTCTAGGTCGAATTGGAATTTAGTAGTTGATTTTGGCATTGCTTTTGATGCTCCTAGATATACCTTAGAAAGAACTTCAAGCTCTGAAATTACCTTGACGGGTGAAGTGGGACGAGCAGGAACATACATCTATCAAGATTCTGCTGCCAATATTACCCTGAGTTCTTCATCTACATCAGTAAGAGAACCCACTTCCCTACTAGGTCTATTGTTTGGAGTTGGTGCAATTGCTGTCTCTAAAAAAGCCGGGAAGACGAAATCGGAAGCATGAATTACTCAACTCTTTACCAAAGCTTTCTCGATCTACACAGCAACCAACCAATCGCACACCAAAGACTTACACCCATCGGCAAAGTTAACCCAAACCTGCCACTGCCCCAAATACCCATTCCAAAACGGCTCCCCATCAGCAACGCCAACAGCCTCGCCAACCTTGGAGACTAACTCACTGTAGAACGAGCCAGCGCTGTCTAGTCCAAGGCGCATTTTCAGCTTCAGCCCCTTCCATCCTTGGACAGTCAGACTTTCCACTGGCGTGAGTGTTTGAGGAATATCCTGGGGAGTGGTGTCAATGACTGGTGTAGTTGTTCTTATATTATTGCTGACTGACACCAAATCAGAATCTTCTCTGCTTAACTGGGGGGTGGTGTCAATGACTGGTGTAGTTGTACTTGTATTATTGCTGACTGACACCGACTCACGATTTAATGCTTCATCCCGATTTAACCAAAGCGAGAAAATCGAATCACGCTTATCATCAACAGGCACAAACTGGTAAACACACTCTCGATTTTCACGCTTACCCAACCG
>NZ_JAIVFS010000139.1 GCF_020829645.1 Nostoc mirabile CHAB5784
GACATTGCTGTAGTAGCATATTTATCTCGCCTATGGGTAAACCCTGACAGGCACGAAAGAGCAATTGCAGTGCTGATGTTTTTTCTGTTGTCTTTAACCAAGAATTGCGATCGGTTACAGCGCGGCGTAGGCGATCGCACCCCTCAAACTGCTGAAGCCGGGAATGACTATGCCCAACCCAGGTATCACAAAACTGCTGCACAACCACCTGCACCTGCTGTTGGTCTGGAAGTGGATGTGACAGTACAGGAATAAAAGGCTGTAATTCTAAAGATAGTTGAACGTAAGTTTCCAATAACACCCAGTAATGACGTTGTTGACTCCAGAGAGCTTGATGACAGGCATTGAGTAATTGATAAGTACATTTTTGACTTATTTTGCTACCATCACCCTCATTTAGCATTCCCTCCAGTAAATAAATACCCGATTGATATTCCTCCAGAAGATACTGAATAATGTCCCCGTCTTTACCTCTGTCAGTTGACTGTAAGATGTACTGACCTTGATGGTGAATTAATTTCTGTAGTCCACAGTAACCAGGATTCCAGACAAAGACTGACAAAGAACGTTCTTCACCCCAATGGTAAAACTGCTGTAATATCTGTATTCTGTCAGGCGTATGATACTCCACAGCCACAATTGGAGTATTTTGGTCAGCCAGAGCAGGCCAGTCTGTTATCAATTTCATAAACCTGACTTTAACAACTTACTTTCTCCTTGTAGAGCAAATTTATTACTGATGCTTTAGCCACACGGATAATTATTACTAACGGGTTGGCTATATTTCTTGTGTGAAAAAGAGCGATCCTCAGATCTTGCACCTGCCCAATCTACCGCCAGAGAATAAATTCTCGCTCTTACAGCCCAAGTCCACTCAAGTGGACTGAGATCTTTGCCATTGATAGATTTAGTCCTCTTAAAGAGGACTTTCGCTATTAGCCATAGGTTTCTAACCTTTGGCGGTTTTTGGGACTGGTGCAAGATCTGAGGATCGCCTCCAGTACAGCGTTAATTTCGGAAACTGCTCCTAGTGCGTTTCTTTATCTCTTAATTCCAAAGCATAAATTTGTCGTCGCAGCAAAGACAGGTTTGAAATCGCAAAAAAATGAAATTGAAATGAAATGGATGTGAAAGCCGCGATTGCGGCAAGGAGGTGAAAAATTTACTTCATTAAAGGAAGCTGTAAAATGGCGTATGCAAAGCGCTCCGAAGGAATCGCTAAAGCTAGAACCAATAACAACAATCGCAACGGAGCTAATGCTAAAACATCTGCCAAAACCAATGGCACATCCGCTACAACTAAATCAAAGGTAGCGAATGCTTCACCACAAGAAGAGGCATTAGCATTGTTGAAGGAATTGCGGAACCTAATCTTCAAAAAATACGGCGTTAAGTTGCAGCTACGGGATTCGCGTGTTTCAACTAAAATCGGTCATGCAGCCCGTGAAAAACTCGGACTTGACATTGCTGCTCAGGTGAAAAAGAAAGGTGGTAACAAAAAGTTTGATTGGCAGAAATGGAATACCAAATTATTTACTAAATTGTTTGGACAACCAGATGCACTCAAATATGCACCAGAAGTAGTGGCAATTTTCATGAGTATGCTCTACGACACTATTAGCACTGACCCAGAGCAAGCAATAGCAGATTTAGTTGAATTCAACCGTGCATCTCTGGAACGTCGTAATTCTTTCCAAGAACAAGAAGAGGAAGAACTTGACGATTTAGATGATGAACTGGACGAAGACCTGTATGAAGATGAGGAGGATGAGGATATCGAAGATGAACTCGACGAGGATTTAGATGAATATGACGAATTAGATGAAGAAGATGAAGACGAGTAAATAATTCCGACTTATTCTCAGTAATTTACAGAATAATAACCCAAAATAACCTGTATTGCCTCAAACAATACAGGTTATTTTTTTGCAGAATAAAGAATTGAAAATGGAGCGAATTGCATCTTTCGATGCTGTTTCTATGAGAAAAATACTAAATATCAAGGAGTAATTCTCATGGTTAACGCTAACGTTCGCATTAATCACAATGCCCTGAATTAGATAATTCAGGGCATTGTATTTCCCGCCCACCCGCATCCAACAAACAGAATTGAATGCAGCGATTGCTGCTGAATTGAAGAGATTTAAAAGTGAACTCTAACTCAGAAGGCATCTGTCGATGCTGTCCAGGTGAGATGTAGCAATTCGTTAATCAAAGGATAATCAAATGACTCAAATGACTCGTAATCAGCAACAAACAAAAGCGTTGGATCAAGTAATAGGATATCAGGATAAAGTGCGATTAATGGTACTGGAAGTTTTACGTGAGGAATCAGGCAGAGAACTTGCTGCTCAAGCACGTTTTAATCAGCAAGAATTTGATTGGAACGAACATAACATTTACTTTCGCCAGGACTATAGCGAAACTCCCATCAATGAACTACTAACATACGCCAAACGTCTGTATGGACTGAAAGATTTGGATGCAGTACGGGAGCGGCGTAAAGCTCATAAACAACAACGTACAGCTAGATGGGCTGAAGCTTCATAATTACCTGCTGGTTCTCACAGTAGCCCCACATTTTAGTGGGGTAACTTTTTTGCCCACCCACCCTCAACTGTAAAAGCTTTATTTTACCGAAGATGCAGCTTCGCATCCCACCCCACCAAATGTTGTAATTGTCCGACTGGAAAGTTTACTAGTCATCAACTCATAAATCTGCTGGTTTGAAAGTTGAGTTGGCTTCACTTCGACTGTGGGTGCAGTTCCTCCCCTGTTGACTTGAATAATGGAATCAGCCCAATAAAACTGCTGCTGGTCAGGTTGGGAATAAACAGGATAACAGCCTTTCGAGGCGATCGCTAATTTATGCTCTACGCTAGAAACTGATGGTAGAGAAATACCAGCACGAACTAATTTTGCCTCTCCTACTGGCCCCCACAAACGCAATTGTTGATTTACACAACGTTTTCCATCCTTGAAAGGGGCAATAATGTTGCCACAAACTTTAACATCCACATCATACATCGGCGGATAATCAGGCACAGTTTGAGCTTGAGTCGTATTCTTCTCATCCTTGCCACTGACATTTACAGTAGCAGGGGTACAAGCTGTAACTATACCTCCTATTACTAGCAGCCAAAGCCAGTTAACTTTGCAGGTAAACATCTGCTGAATCCTCTTCTACGATTGAGAAATTGACAACTAATTTTTTAACTTAAACCCCGTCCATTTTGAAACCTGGAGTTTTTAAGGAGAGTATATTATTCGGTTGTGGCTTGAGTTCTGAGCTTTACTCTAATTCCAAAAAACTATGGTTTTCAAGGTAGACGCGGTTTAGATACAAACTGGCGCTGATTAGCAGGTGATGTCCATAAAGTGCAAAAACCGGATGAGGCTTTCCTGCTACTCGCTCCAATTTCCAGCGTTACCCCCAAACGCTTGACATCCTTAGCACAAACAAGTTGACCGTTTTGGTCACGACTGAGCAAATCTTGATTCCATTGCATTAGGTTGTGAGCAAACTTACCTTCATTACTGGTTGCCCATTCCAAAGCATTGGCTTGGGCTTGTGTGAGTTGACGTGGCCCGGCAGGATCTAGATGACTAGATTGATACCAGGACATTCCACCTATACTTATCAGTCCACCCACTCCATCTGCAATTAATAGCAGTATCCCCGCAGCAATTAAAGAGGGAACTGAATGAATAGCACGCTCAAATTCAGTACGCCTAATTAATGCCGCCACTATGCCGCCACTGACTGAGCGATCGCTTTTTGCTGACCTTTTACTGCTGCCTTTTCATATGTCTGGAGATAGTCATAAAGCTGCGTTTGCCACAGGTCAAACATTGCTTCCATTTCTTTGGGATTGTCTTCCAACAGTACTTGTAGCCTGCCAGTAGCAATCATCATCAGAAATGCTGGGTCATCAGGGTCTAGTCCGGTTTGGACTACTATTTCCCAAACCCTAGCTTTAAATGAATCATCTTTACCTCGAATGGCTAAATCTAGTAAAGTTGGGTAAGGAATTTGGCTCAGTCCTTTGCCTCTAGCGGCTACTGAATCCAAAAACTCATCGTCTAAATCGAGTTCTTCAGTGTGAGAATTACTCATATCTGTATTTGCTTTTAGCTAATTAGCGCCCTCGTACCCTACGCTCATTTGGTAATTTGATTTGATGGTGGGAGATGTCACCGAAACAGTGCTGAGTGCTGAGTAATTAGTCCTGAGTAAAAAAGTAAAATTAATTGCACAGGCTAAACCCCCCGCTATCCATGTACACGACTCCTGAATTAGATTACTTCTTGGTAGCAACCTTGCCGTTGACATTAGCATCATCAACTTTTTCTGTTGGGGAAGTAATTGAAGCTGCTGGAAGATTCCAAATTTTAGCTTTCTCAATTTCCTCAGAAGCTCTTTTGAGAAAACTGTGTAATCGCTGCTTACCCAATACACCTAACTCTCCATAATCTCTAGCCGCAGAAAAATTTATTTGATTGGCATCGAGGATATCCCGCTCTCGATAGCTGAACTTGGGAAAATTGATGACAGCTACTTTATAAGCTTTGATTAAATCCTGTAAATCCTTACGTCCATCTACGTGTTTCCAGTCATCGCATAAACCACAATTGCGTACAAAGATATGCTTAATCTTGTTTTCAAAGCGTCCGAGAGATTGCATAAATAATTGAACACTATCATAACCACCACTACAAACAAACCACTTATATATTTTGACCTTATTTTTTCCAGTAATTTCTAGGATTTGATTCCGCTCAATCCAATCAGTTACTGCTGGGTATACTTGAGCAGGTAAATTAACAATGACAGAAGTTGTTAGTGCTAAATTAAAAATTTCATCAGCATTGTAAGCTTTACGCTCTGATTCGCTAAAAACTGCTGTTTTATGATTATCTGGGTAAAATGCGCCCACATCTGGATTACTTTGGTCTGCTTCTACCAACTCATAAGAGAGTTTATTGTCAATGCAGTATTGCACCATAACCCGTGCAAACAAAGACTTGCCAACTCCACCTTTTTCACCATCAATGAAGTGAATTGCTGCCATTTTCAATCTCCTTTGTGATTTAATAAATGTGCATTAATAAATACTTAAATATTCTCAAACATATCGTCTGTTTCATCATAGAAAGACCCCTCACCAGGAATGAAGGAATCAGAATCTATTTTATGTTTTGGCTGGTTGTCACTATTACTACTGCCATTGCCTTTACTTTTAGCTTTAGCGCTAGCATTACTATCATTTTCATCATCAATACCACCGCTATTACCAATTTCTAGACCGAACATAGTAGCAAGGGTTTGAGGATTGGTCATAGTGCTGAGAGGTACAGGCAAAACATCACTTGATTTATGTGGTAATCCTAGTTCCATTCGCAAATAAGCCAAATGTTGTTCCAGGGCATGACAACAAATTAACCCTACCTGACGCACCTCTTTATCACTAATTTGTACATCCGCATTTGCTTGAGCTTGATATGCTAAAGGCAACCAACACATTCGTAATGCCTGTAATATCATCTCTTTGCTAGTACTGACTCCATTTCCTTTTTGCAAATATATAATTAGCTTTGCATCAACAGTATTTGAGTAAGCACGAAGCCGAAGAGTCAAATTTTTATATTGTCTTTGTCTGTTAGTATCAGTTTCTTCAGACAGCCTACGACTACCGTTACTACTGGGCTGTCTATTATTGTCATTATTTTTGGGTTGTTTTTTATTTGTAGTCATGCTACCTTCTCGATTTGCGCTCTAAACCGCATAAACAAACCAAACGCATCAATCAACCTAAACGACAAAGCTTCCTGCTCTCGGAAAGTATGGCAATAATCATTACTTTTATCCTTGAATACTTCTTGTACCTGCTGTTGTAAGTCAGCACCCCAATAAGTTGAAATTTCTTGAAAGCAGTCTTGTAACTCTTGCTCTAAGTACAATGCTGCGCCACCACTCAAAATCACCTCGTTCACCGCAGGTAAAGTTGATTCCAGCCAATCGTAAAGCCTAGACCAATACTCAGCTTTAGCAGTAGCAATGGCATTAACAATCATCTGCAATTCATAATCAATATTTTTAGGTTCTCTGCTTTTGACTAGAGCACGAATTGCTTGGTTATCAGCCGTGATATCTGAACCGGCTGCATAGATGGCAGAGGTCAAAGCAGTGGCATCCTGTCCAGATGTGCGCTCAATTACTCGCTTTACCATTTGGTGAAAGCCCAGCCCATTGGTATAACCCACCGTCATCTTGCCCCGTTCAAATAATAGAAGGCTGGTATTGCGATGCCCAAACATTAGCACTGCAATGGTTTGGGCGTTGAACCATTCTTTACCATTCTGACGTTGGCGAATCATTGCCAATCCCGCACCTTCGGGTAGGCACTCGAATCTCTCCAGCTTCACCCGCAACCTTTGACCCCGAAACCTAAAATCCTTGAGTGCAGACTGCAACTGTTGCTCAAATGCTTGGCGATTTTGATATTCACCATAGGGTAGTAGTGAGGTCAGTGATAGTGAAAACCTGTTAGGCAATTTGTTGTGTTGAGCGATCGCACCAATAACCGCCAAGGCTTTGTGAATTGAGGTTTCGTACTTGAGCTTATCGAGTCTGGCAGATGCTGAAAACTGCCGTGCCAGGAATCCCACTACCTAGCAAGCTATGTTGCTGTCCGGACATTTTTTCTGGGGAGAAAAAACGCACCCCCAGGTGCGGCAACAAACTTGCCCTCTTTTCACGGTTCCCCTACCTAAGTAGGTCAACCACCGTGACAGAGGGGAAGATGATACGAAAATTCTCTTTAGGAGTTCAGCCTGGAAAATTTCTGCAAGGTTTGGGCGGATTAGCTTTTCAATTGCGCGATGAGCTACATCCCGCCGTAGGCGATCGCTATCTTGACTTCCTTAGTACTCAACCAAAGCTATTGCAGCGCATTCTATTATCTCGCGTCGCATCTTGGTATTGAACCAGAATCGTAAGTAACCGCTTGGTCAATGACAAATGATAGTGCAGTCGTCAAACTTAAAACAGCTAATGACTAATGCATCAATAATGCGACAAAAACGCTCACACAGGATAGACATTAGACTGACTTTGGCAGAATACGAGAAAGCACAGTTAACGGCAGATGAAAATAATCTCACTATGAGTGAATTGTTTCGTGCCAAGACTCTGAAAAATAGATTGCCCAGGCGTGTCACCAAAGTAGCAGGCCAAACTTACTGGGAGTTGGGGAAAATAGGTAACAATCTCAACCAAATAGCTAAAGCAATCAATACTTCAGTACTTATGGGAGAACCTGTGGTCGTAGATAGAGCATTGTTGTCACAGGTAAGAGATTTGGTGAAACAGGTACGGCGAGAGATTGCTGAAATTGATTTAATTACTGATTTACAAGATGAAGGATGATTGGCAAGCACATCAAAGGTAAAAGTTTTCGGGGACTGCTAAATTACCTCTTTGGCAAAGATGGAGCAAGACAAATCGGTGGGAATATGGAAGGAACAAACCCACGCGAACTAGCAGCTGAATTTGGTATATCTCGAAGATTAAACCCGAAGGTGAACAGGGCTGTTTATCACGCTTCTCTCAGTTTGGCCCATAAAGAGAGTTTAGATGATGATACTTGGGATGAAATCGCCCAAAAGTATCTGCAAGCAATGGGTTTTAATATGAACCAATATGTCGTAGTGCGGCATACTGACCGTACTCATGAACACATACATATTGCTGCCAGTCGCATTCAATTAGATGGGACTACAGTTTCTGATAGCTGGGACGATCGCAGAAGTGAAGCGGTAATTCGCAAGTTGGAGCAGGAATACAATTTGCAATCGGTGCAACCAAGTTGGGAAAAAGATAAGCACAGTCCAACTACTGGCGAACGTAGGCAACTTGCCAGAACTGGAGAGGAAAGCGTTAGGGTCAAACTTCAGCGATCGCTCGACCAAGCAACCCACGACCATCCTACTATGCCAGAGTTAATAGAGCGAGCGCAACAACAAGGTATTAATGTCCGTGTTGGTTATACTCGCACGGGCAAAGTCAAAGGCATTAGTTATCAACTTGATGGTGTGGCTTTTAGTGGTACGCATCTCGGTAAAGCATATACCTTTCCTGGTTTACAAAAGCATCGAGGGGTAAACTACAGTCCCAAGCGGGATGACAAACGTATCCAGAAACTGATGGAGCAAGCTGTTGAAAATCCCACACCAGCAGTGCCTCCAAAACAGGATGACAAACGCACAAAGAAACTGATGGAGCAAACTGTTGAAAATCCCACACCAGCAGTTACTCAAACAAACTCCTTGCCTATACCAGAACCAACAAACTGGGAGCAAATACGCCTAAAATTAAGCCAGCAGTACAATTTACCTAATTCTCTGCTCACAGAACTGTATGAAAAGGGTTGGCTCTATGCGAGTCAAACAGGTCAAGCAATATTTGTGGAACGCACGCTCGACGATCTTCCAACTCTTGCCAAGCAGCTAGAACCAACAGGTAACTTCACCGCCATTCCCCTGAACTCTGAAGCTACGAAAAATGGTAGTTTTTGGATTGCTACAGATGCCACAGTAAAAAGAGCAGTGCTACTAAGTGACCCGATTGAAGTTCTCTCTGTGATTGCCTTAGAATCAACTGTTGACAAAGAAAAGCGCAAACCGACATTGTATTGGAGTGTAGACGATAGCGAGCAAATACCTTTAGAATTTTTGCGAGCGATCGATACAGTGGTCATCGCTTTTAAAGATTATGAGAAAGTTGAGGATTTGATAGCTGAGATACTGGCTGAACTACCTCAAGCCAAAAAAGTTTCTCCCGGTGAAGCAGGCTGGAATAGGATGCTAACCCTGAGCAAACTGCAACCCAATCAAAGTCGAATAGCAGAGTCTCAAGGTTGGGAACTTTAATATTAGTAACCAGAGTTAGGGTTTAACTGAGATTTTGTAAACAAGAGCGCGATTGCGCCACTGGGAAATGAACTTGTAGGCGTAACTGCCATGACCTTCAATCCCAGACAAACAACCATTAAATTCTTAAGACAAATAGGCTTTACCACCGGAACCAAAATTTGGCTCAGGATTTCTTGGGACTTGCCCACAAACCTAATACCTAAAAACTGGAATAACTACTGCCGCAACGGTCAATTTGTCTACTCCCACTACATTTTCTGCGGTAAAATCACCCAGCAAGGATTTCAACTCTACTGCTGCACTTACGGAGGTCGAGACAAACAGGGCAATACCTGCTGGCGGCTGACACCTAAACGCTATGCTGATGGTTGGGCATTGGCATTTAAAATGTCATACCTTGGTGCTACAGTCAGCTTTTATCCCAACCAACCAGATAAGGGAATCAGCAATCAGCACGTTAGTCAATGCCAATGTTTATTTTACGAAATTGATGATTTGGCATTGAGTGAGCAGCGACAAGCTGTAGACTGGCTAAAGGATGAAATGAACTTGGAACCCGCCGCCGTAGTTTATACAGGTGGAAAATCCCTGCACGTTTACTTTAAATGCAGCCATTCCTTGAATCCTGCTGAATGGCTGTACCTCAATCGCCAACTGACGATTATCCAAAACGCAGATCCAGCCATTTGCAACTTAGCTCGTTCCATGAGACTGCCAGGTATGGTTCGCAGACGGGTGGTGGATGGAATATTGAGTGCAACCATCCCCATTACCCTAGAGCATTGGTCAAACTATCAGTACAACGTGAAAGAGCTAGAAACCGCATTTGATTCTACAGCCTTATTTCCCTACGAACTTTCTGAGCAACGTTGGCGCAAGTGGGTGCAGCTTCTCACAAGAGCGAAAAATGGAGAAGTTATCGACCCACAAGCAGCGCTACTGCAACCTTCTGTAACCGTCCCTCGCTCAACCTTACATTGCCGACGAGGGACAGTAACACAGGCTACAACCAGAGATAATTGCTCATCTCTTAAACAACTACGCGCTAGCGGAGTGTCTGTTCCTTTGTCTATCTGTTTAACTTTGAGCGATCGCACTTTACTAACTTATGGCGAATCTGAGGGAAACAGAAACAATTCTGGCTATAAATTAGCTCGTAATCTACTGGGTACATCTAATTTACTCACTAGAAACCGAATCGCTTATCATCCTGAACCACGCCAACTATTTGACCGATATTGCGATCGCTGTACACCTCCACTTGAATCAACTGAGGCGGATACAATTTGGCACAGTGCGAATAAAACAACAGCCTTTGCCAGTCGGGATTTTGGCTCTATCGCTATGAGCATTCGTAAGTGGAAGTCACACCGCAAATCAAAAAAGCAATGCGTCAGAAAACCAAAAAGATTAGTTAACGCGAGGTTGACAAAATCGATGTAATACCCTTCCAATTTTTACCCATAATCTACCGTGTACACCTATCTCTGTACAAGATTAAAACGGTGTGGGACAACTCCAAAATAGTTGTGTGTACACGGTAGCCCTATTTTGGGGAGACTATATGACTATTAAAGGTACTATCTCTAGTTTTATTTTCCCATTTTTGGTAAATAAGACTGACGATAATTGTTCTTAGCCATCAGCCTAGCCTCACGCTTTGTCCACTGTTTTTGTAAAGGAACATCAGCCAATCTCTGCAATAATATGAATACGCTATCATCTCCAGTCAAGCGAGCGATGATTTGAGCGATCGCCTTACAACAACTCCAAGGATGACGCACCACCTGAACTTCTGCAAATCTCACCACACCCCAATTGCGCTCCAAGAAAAAACGGTTACGGATTTTATCGTCATCAACATCAATGCAGTGGTGAGGTTTACCTGTATCTCCAGCATAAGGTTCATCAATCTCAATATCGAGAGCTAACCCAGAAGATTGATGGTAAAGGATAAAATCAGCTGAGTAACGTCGAGACGAACCAGGAATTTCAAATTCCACCGCTTGACAGATAATATTCTCCAGAAAAGCACACAGTAAATGGCGAAAAAATTGCTTTTCACTGACACCTTGCTTGGCCGTACCATTTACATTTGGTAATTGAACGCATCCTTGAAACGAAGTTTTCAAATGCTCCCGTCCTTGATAAGCATTAAACCGTCTTGCTAGTGGTGGATAAAGGATAACCGGATAGTAGCTAGTAGACATTAGTAGTTATCGGGCTGATCGCGCTTAACACTTTTGATTCGCAAGTATCAACCTTAATTGTAATCAAAAAAATTATTTAAGGCACTGACCAAGTACATAATAATATCATTCATCGTCACCTAAAACCCGCTAATCTCATCCGCCGTCAGCAATATGGTAAGCTGGTTTTGATTAATTTTGGTGCGGTTAAGGAAATCAATACCCTTCTCATTCAGCAAAGCAAACTCTTTAGTGGTACTTGGACTATTGGTACACCAGAATATATGCCTGATGAACAAGCAAAAGCTCATACCATATTATCTTCTAATGTCTATGTTGTTTGAATGATTATTATCCAAGTAATGACAGGAATATAGCTATATAATTTACAATTTTACACCAATATTATTGAGGTAATTTTGCATAATTTAGTACAGGTGAGAGATGGTTTAGCAACAGTTTTAGAGACAATGCTGCGTGTTGATTTTAACAAGCGTTATAATTTAGCTAAGGAAGCCTTAGAGTTAGTGAAAACTTTGATTAATCCTGTTCAAGCAACAATTAATCAATCTCATCTTCAAACTCTGTTTAAATTTATACCTCTACGACAAAAATCAATGAACCTTCCTCACTAAATTGCCGAATATTCCAGCATCTAACCCCAATCAACCTAATGATCAAAATCCTCGATTAATGGAGATACCCATGAAAGAATTAATGAAACAGCCTTCATCTTGGCTACCAAATGGAATAAAACTTAATCTTTCCGATCAGTTTCGTCCTTTTTCTTTTACTGAAGAATTACAAATACGTTTAGAGGAACTATTAGAAAAAAATAAAGAAAATTTACTCAATCCAGATGAACAAGCAGAATTAGCTGGTTTATTGGAATTAGAAAAAATCTTTAGTTTTATCAACGCTAAACTTGCGTCTTAATTGTGGTTATCAACAATTTTGTTCGCTTAAACGTCCGTAAAAGGGCAAAATACTTATGTGAATATTGTCACTCTCCAGAACGCTCAAATGCAACACCCTTTACAATTGATCACATTATTCCTCAATCTTTAGGAGGAACAGACGATCTCAATAATTTGGCTTTAGCTTGTCATCGTTGTAATCAAAGACGGTATAATTTTACAACTGGGATTGATCCAGAAACACAAACTGAAGTTCCATTATTTAATCCGAGAAATCAAAATTGGTCAGAGCATTTTATCTGGACACAAAATGGGTTAAATATCATTGGAACAACTCCTATAGGTCGTGCAACTTGCAGTCGTTTTGATTTTAATGATCAAGACCATGATGATGGGTTTATTCTAAATTCCCGTCAACTTTGGTTAACAGCAGGTTGGCATCCACCTATTGATGATCTACGTCAATAGTAAAAGAATATCCATCTTAATAAACACTAATAAATTAAACTTTTTCGGGTATTTGTGTGAGGGTTTGGAATCCTAGCCATTGACAGATAAACTTGCTGCGGTTGCTCTCCAGACGCGCTATCGCGCCACGGTTTCTAGCGTTAAGCAAGCAACATTTATGCAAACACTGACAACTTCACTTGACTCAACTACTGCTGCTCATCAAAATCTTCAACCTAAACAAGAAATTGCTTTCAATTTCTCTTTCAATACTAATTTAGATTCAGGCACTATAGCTATCTTAGAACAGATTGAAGCTGAATATGAATACTATCAAGTTTGTGAGGAGTGGTAGTCATGAATTTAGCACTCGCTCAACAATCCTTAGCAGGACTTTCCCAAACTGCTGCTCATCTCTGGCAACAGCTAACTAATTGCCAGACTCCTGAAGAAGAAGCTGCTATCATCACCGCTATTTGGGAAACTCAGGAAGTTCAGGAAGAAGTTGTTGATATCCAAGCAGAATTAGCATTGCAACTGGATGCTGAAATAGCGGCTATTAAGCAACGACTAGAACATCTAAAAGCTGTACATCAATCAGCACTGTTAAGACTAGAACACTGGCGACAAAAATTAGATGAAACTATTTTAGAACAAACCGCCGCAGGAATTCTACCTGAGCAAATGATTGGTAATTCACTTCGCATCACAATTCAAGAAAATCCACCAAGTTGTGAGGTGCTGATAGATGCAGAACAATTGTCTCCAAAATACCGTAGAGAAAAGACTGTTTACTCAGCAGACAAGAAAGCTATCATTGCTGCTTGGAAGAAAGGTATTCCTGTAGATGGCACTCACATCATGCGTAAGCGCCGAGTTATTTATGCTTTGACAGCAACGGCAATTCACGACTTCAAAGACTCGCTTTTAACTTAACAATAGCTTTAACTAATTTATCAGCCAACAGCAGAAATTTTACTGTTTTGTTGGCTGCTACTTATACGTCAACTAAAAAGTTTTTAGAAGTCAAGACAAGCGGAGATTTCAGGTAAATACAGAGAGGGAGCAAAACAACCTATTAGTTAGCATTTCAGGCGATACCCCTAGCTCAGAAGCAAGCGATGTCTGGCGACAAGCCTCATAAGCATCTACGCTCTTAAACCAATGGTGAATACTCCTGATTCACGATGGCTGAAACTCCTGTTTTTACGTTATCAAAAGTTTGTGGAGAACTTGTTTTAACTGTTTCTCTAACTGCTCATTTTTAGCCAACTAAACACCTGATCAACAGTTAACTCCAAGTCTATCCCGGCTAACACTGGCAAACGCTCATCACCCTGCAAAAGTTCTGGTTGTTGATTTGGACGGAAAACCAAAATAGAACGATCTTCTGGGTCTATTAACCAACCTAATTGGCAACCATGATCTAAGCAATAGAGAATATTGCCTGTGACTCGATTTGAACTTTGTTCGGGAGAAAGAATTTCAATTGTCCAGTCTGGAGGAAGCAGAAAATCACTATCGTCTTCCCCATCAGCAGCAAAGGGAATACGCGACCAGTTGAAAACCGCTACATCAGGTACTACTGAGCGGATACCAAAACTACAGCGCAGTTCTGGAAAGGCATAAGCAATATGCACGCTTTCGGCAACATCATTAATACTGTTGCATAGCCTTAACTGTAATCGGCTATGCTTCCCTTTTGGCATTGGCTTCTGAATAATTTCACCATTAATGTAAATACTTGCAGGCTTTGTTTCTGGTAGCTTGAGAAACTCCTCTAGAGTCAGGGATTGGGTAATTACCGTAGACATGGCTCAGTCGAGAAAAGCAAAGGGGATATGTTTTAGTCTAGCAGTACCTACTCTCAAAAACAGTTTCTACATCTGGCTACCGCCACAACCGCTTGCACACTAGTTAACAAGGCCAAAAAAGCTATGACTACAAAATGGCTAACACCAGAACAGGCCATTGTCAAAGCCAACCTCACTGTTACATCTGAAACCTTAAAATCTTACATTTCAGAACAACAGGGAAAAACCACTGCTGAAGAACAATTCCAAGCTTTAGGATTGCTATTTGACAGGGAACGCTTACGTGCAGTAAAGCTAACTTTTTGCAACTTTTAGAACCAGTAAGTGATGAAAATAGCTACGACGAAGATGAAATTGACTCTCATCAGTTAAACGACGATGACATAGAAACATCTGCTACCAACAAGGTAAATCAACTAGAACCATTTATTTTTGAGCAATGCAAAGTTCAAATTGTCATCACTTTACTACCTACACAACAAACAGGAGATAGACCTGTAATGATTGCTGCTAGCAGTCACGGTGATTTCCCTGTAGTTACCATACTCAATCAAGAAGAACTCGGTGATTTTCCACCTGCAATTGTTCAACTATTAGACGAACTGAAAGCCGATTTTCCTAATCGCCAAATTCGCCGGAATATAGCCCAGACTAAAGTTGTCAAAACCAATAAACCGCCCACTGCCCAGGCTCCAACTCGCACTCAAACTGCTAGCTCAGATATTACTAAACCAGGCAGTAATACTACGCAAATTTCCCTGTTTTAAATGCCATAACTACTACAAATACCAACAAATTACTTGTTATCTACGAAGGTCAACAACACTGGATTCCAGAAGCGATCGCTTTTGATGACCAATTATTACGAGATGCTTTCACTCCTCTTTGCGCTGAACTGGCAAACACAGACATTGAGCGTCAACCAGGAGAACCCATTCATATCATTAAGAAGCCCGGTAAAAAAGGTACTTCTTCTCTAGATTCCCTGATAGTGGCTCCTGAAGAAATTAACCCCGCAGTCCAAATGTGCTACCAAATGCGTCAACGTCAGGTCATAACCGGAATTGACTGGCAAAATGCAGCACAGCTATCAGTCCAGATTGAAGAGGCGATCGCAGCTGGAACAGAATTTTCTCAGTCACTCAACCAAACCCTAAAATCCCTAATAGCCTGCACTCCCACATCTAGCGTTATCCCTGAAGGTTTTTGAATGCTGACAAAAGGGCTTGGAAATTGACTTGAGGGATAAATGATTGTCCACATTACAGCAGTTAGCATTTCGATTGAAGTAGACCCCACACCCTACCTCTGTCTCTTTGTTATTCAATTCCGGCCCCCATAATAACGAGTTGCACTAAAATATGTCTCACCTCGTACCCTTCAGTATGGCAGAGGCAATCTATAGTCTTTCTCAGTGCCAATTTACCTTAGATGCCACAGAATCACTTGATTATTTGGAAACGGCGTAGAGCTGGCGAAGCTGTCACCAAGTGCAAACTAAACGGTTTAGTTTAGAGGACGAGAAAACTTGATTTAAGTAACTATAGTTAAAAGTAATAAATAATACTAAAATTAACGGGAACGGCTTTGAGATTCAGAATCCTTAGATGCCTTATATGG
>NZ_JAIVFS010000013.1 GCF_020829645.1 Nostoc mirabile CHAB5784
CAAGTTAGCCAAACTCAAGCTAAATAAACTTGAAGTTATGGCTGATTCCTACCTGCGGGCATTGGCTTTCGATTTCGTAGAAATCTAACAAGCCTGCTTTCACAGTTTTGGAATCAACGGAGCGCACGAACGGAATATCATCTGGATCTGGTTCTTCCGCTTTCACTGCTGGATAAGTGGTTCGCTCATAATTTGTAGGTTGGGGTACGGGTTCGTAAGTTTTCGCCTGGGGAGCAACGCCAACAGGATTTGTCGCTGGGGTAGGCGCTGGACGTGGTGACTCGTAACTGGGAACGTCTTTCTGTGGAGGACGAGATGCTGAAGATGGTTGTCGGGAAGCAGTTTCAGTGAATGATGGAGTTACGGTTGCTGAGGGCAATGGATCGGTATTAAAACTACCTCCAACAGGTTGAATTTGTTGCACCGTCAATTCAGCGCGTTTTTCTTTAAAACCTTCTTGACGTTCAACAGTATTCATGCTTAAACGTCCTACCAGGATGACGCGATCGCCTTGGTGGTAGTTTTGCTGAATTTCCGTCGCTAAATTCCCCCACCCGACAACTTTCAGGGTAGCTGGCGGATCTTCTGGTTTCTGGGAATTGGGAAACTGCACCAGCATTTCCGTGACTCCCAGATTATCGGCTGTATAGCGGAGTTGCGGCTCGTTGATAATTTCCGCCATCAAAACGCAGCTGTTCATTAAAATTACTCCTGACTGCAAAAAGTACTGATTAAAAAAGAGAAGGTTTTTCTATGTAGTGCCAATTAATATCTAGATAGGTTTAATCTTTTGCATTTTTTAATAATGTTTGAACAAATTTTCTAAATCTACTCTTAGATCAGAATTCAGTCCTTCTGAATTCAGGAGTCAGGAGAACACTTGATGAATCAATATACCAATCATACTAAACTCCTTATCAATTCTGACTTCTGACTCCTGTGTGCTGAATTCTTTTGAGTCCTTTCTAGCATAAAAGCCAAGCGATCGCTTTGAACAGCATTAAATATGCCGCCCGCCACCCTCGCTTGACTAAATGAGCATTGAATTCTGTCTGGAGTAGTATAATTGTACCACTCATTGATTAAATAGAAAAAATTATTGGCAAAAATTAACTCTTGACGTGAACTGGAAAAACACCCAAGGCAATCAACCTGGCTGGAAGGTCGCCCAAGATGGGTAAGCGCAAAAACGCAGGTGGTACAAAGGTGCGATTTGAGGTGAGAACCGGGGCAAATACCCGCTTTTGGATAAAAGTTTGAAACGCCTGAATGATGCGTGTGGGTAACTCGCGTTGACGCTGTACTTTTGCTAGATCGCTAAGTTGTACTTGTCCGTTTTTGAGCGGTTTGCTGAGTACATTCGCCGCGACTACAGCATCTTGAATTGCATAATTAATGCCAACTCCACCGACGGGGGACATTATATGGGCAGCATCACCAATGAGTAACAAACCTGGACGATACCAGCGTTTGACGCGGCTGGACTCGACCGAGAGAAAAGCTATTTGTGACCAATCATCTAAATTTTGGATGCGTTGCTGGAATTCTGGCACTACTTCGACAACAGATTTTTTTAATTCCTCCAAACCCGCAGCCCGTAGTTGTTGATAGCCTCCTTTAGAAATAACATAGGCAACTTGCCACTCATCACCACGGTCAAGCATGGCAATGATTTTACCTTGACCAAAGCGCCCCATTCCCCCTTCAGGGTCTTCTGGCTGACGCGGTAGGCGGAACCAGAGGACATCCATTGGTGGCGAGGTTTCGATTGATTCAAACTCACCCAGGTGGCGTAAACGTGAGTGGCGACCGTCTGCACCAACTGTCACTATTGCCCGGATTTCATGCCAACCACCGCCTCCCCGATAGCGGACACCTTGAATTACGCCATTTTCCGTCATTAATTCCTGCACATTCGCACCCATTACCAGATGGAAATTAGGATATTTTTGTGCTTCTTGGGTGATAAACTCCAGGAATTTTACCTGGGGAAGCATCGTAATGTAGGGGTAATGGGTTTTCAGATGACTAAAATCTGCCAATGTGACAGTATCTTGAGGAGTTTTAAACCTAATTTGGCGCATTTTCGCATGGGGGAGTTTTAGCAAGCGATCGCTAAGTCCCAATTCTTCCATAATTTCCATCACCGACGGATGAATCGTATCGCCGCGAAAATCGCGGTCAAAGTCTTTGTGTGCTTCCAGCAGCATCACAGAAATGCCTTGACGCGCTAACAACAGCGCTAAAACTGCTCCTGCCGGCCCCCCACCCACAATGCAACAATCTGTGGTTTGTCCGTCTACAATGTCATGGACAGCGTTAATGCTTGGTTCTTGGGAAAGATTTTTAGGTACATCGGTAGTCATAACAACACCTCTTGATAGCCCTAAAATTCAGGATAGTTTGCTTTTGATAGTGGAAGCTGTTTTTTTAACTTTTCGTATTTACATAGAACGTGTATTATGATGGGCGCTAAACTGTCATTGGTCATTAGTCATTAGTCATTAGTCCAAATCCAATGCCCAATGCCCTATGCCCAATGCCCAATCCCCAATGACAATAATTAGTTGTGTCCCAAGTTATTTTAGAAAACGTTTATAAAAGTTTTTCCTCACATAAAGGGGAAGGTGTAACCTCACAAACTCAATCTCCCCTCACGTCTGGGGAGAAAACTGATGCAGCGCAAGAACGGGCGGGAAGTGTTAACGTCTTGCGGCGGATTAACCTGACGATCGCAGATGGCGAGTTTATGGTGCTGGTGGGCCCTTCCGGCTGTGGTAAAAGCACTCTGCTACGCTTAATCGCTGGTTTGGAAGTGATGACTGGCGGTAATATCTGGATAGGCGATCGCTTGATCAATGACCTACCACCCAAAGAACGCGATATCGCAATGGTATTTCAAAATTACGCCCTCTATCCCCACATGACGGTGTATGACAACATCGCCTTTGGGCTGCGGCGCAGACAATCGGGGAATAGGGAAAATCAGCATTCCCCACTCAGTAGAGACGCGATTAATCGCGTCTCTACCCATTCCCCACTCCCCACCTGGGCAGAAAATCTTTTTGTGGGTGCGACAAGAAAGTTACCTAAAGGACTGCGCTACATTTCCGACAAAGAACGCGCGGTGGATGAACAGGTGCGTAGTGTTGCCCAACTGTTGCAAATCGAAACATTGCTGAATCGCTTACCTAAACAGCTATCTGGGGGACAAAGACAACGGGTTGCATTGGGGAGAGCGATCGCGCGTGATCCCCAAGTATTCTTAATGGATGAGCCGCTTTCTAACTTAGATGCCAAACTGCGGGCACAAACCCGCGCTCAAATTGTCAAATTGCAGCGCCAATTGGGGACAACGACAATTTACGTTACCCACGATCAAACAGAAGCGATGACAATGGGCGATCGCATTGCGATTATGTCTGAGGGTAAAATTCAGCAAGTTGCTTCTCCCTTAGAACTTTACAATCGCCCTGCCAATCTTTTTGTAGCAGAGTTCATTGGTTCACCACCGATGAATTTTATTCCTGTAGAATTTCATGCCCCACAGTTGATTACTCATTCCCAGTTTCGTTTCACCCTCCCAGAAGTTTGGGGAAGAGCTTTACAAAAATATGATCGGAAAACTCTAATTTTAGGCATTCGCCCAGAACACTTAAACTTGAGTATGCCTGCTACCAAAAATTTACCAGTGCAAGTAGATTTGGTAGAGAATCTCGGCAACGATTCCTTTCTCGCTGTTAAGATTGCGGAACCTGGATCTCAAGGAGCCACTACCAATTACTTACAAGTGCGAATACCACCAGACCGATTTGTACAAGTTGGGGAGCAACTATGGCTATCTCTGACTACAGAGAAAATTCACTTTTTTGACTCGGAAACTGAGCTAGCAATATTTCCCTTGTAGAGTGGGAGCGGGGTTATGGGATACCAATATACCAGCTTTTCTGGTCTGACCGGATGGTGCGATCGCTTGAGATCGAGATTGTGATCTCAACGCAGAGCATCATAACTTTTATAATAAATTAAATTTATCCTTTTAACAAATAAGACTATTTGCTTTTATTGCATAAGCCGCTTTATCCTGAAATCAGTAGAGATTTGTACTTTGAACAAATATAAACTTGGCTTGCGATTAATACAAACCTTTGGCTGAGTCAGGGCTACCCAAAACTATACGCGGTAGGGGCAATACCCTGCCTTAAGCCGCTTCTCTACGTTCCCTGCAGGACGCTTAGGCGTAGCTTGCTTCGACCTAGGAGTATGCGTCTACATGAATTGCCCTAAGAAGAAAATCAAGTTTTTGGCCATTGTTTGCGTAAGTCCTGTGAGCAATTAACTTTACAAATCTCTAGTGCTATCAAATGTAAGTGTATTACCAGAATTTAAAGAGCAAACTAATGGTAACTAAATTGCCCAAAGAACTTTTAATGTACTTACCTTTCAACTTTGAGAAAACAAAGGAGGAGAATAATAATTAAATGCTAGATCAGCAGATTGATTACCCCACCAGACCCAAGACAAGTGCAATGATCATGAAACTTTTCCAAATCACTCTAGTGGTGTTAGTACTTTTGATCAACTTAGCAATTGCTTTCCCCTCTTGGGCAGAAAAACCGCCTTCTTTAACTAGTAAGCCTGACTACTTTCAAGTAGGGCAAAAAGTCATTTGGCTTTACAGTCCTCGCGCAGATTCTAGCGAAGTTCAAAGAATTCCCGCCGAAGTAGTCAAGTTAAGTTCCAAACAAGTGCAAATCAAAGTGTACAAACATAATCACGAATTTGTCAATCGTTGGGTGAATCCAAACAAGCTTGAGAATTCGCACAAAGTTAAAGAGTCAGTATTCTAAAATTGAGTTATATGGAAGTAAATCTAGTACAGCACTGCGTAAATCCAGCTACGATGTCAATTAACCAAACAACAAGGGGCAAAATTTCCTTGTTAAAGGTAGGCAAACTTTCCCCAAAGTCTACTAGTCATCAACTAGTTTATTTTTTATAAATCAAAAAAACTGAACCTATCGGCCCAAGGTTTTCTACATAAGTTTTCTGGTTATAATACAATCCTGGAGACATACCGCCATCAAATAATATCGCTTCTTGAATCTTACCTAAACAGTTATTGCTAGCAATACCTTCTAGGACATTATCAAACATATCTGGCAGTAACTCTTGATTAAGTTGAGATAATTCAATATCTGAATTAGCTTTCAAGTCATTAACTAATAAGATTACATAGCCTTGATTAGTGATAGCTGCCATAGAGCGATTTTTAGCATTTTTACAAGCAAATTCTCCTAAATCTTGACAAATATCTTTAAATTTACCCTGACGATAGAATCTGCCATTACCACCCACTAAATTGTAATTGAGAATATCACTTTTTCTTCTACCAGCTTGGATAGTAGCCTGTCGCTGGTTGGGTGTACCTCCTGATATCCCAAAGGAAGAACGCTTAGTTTTAAATGCTCCCGAATACTCGATACCACGAGAAACATTTAAGCCTTGTGGTTTATCATCAGTACCTATATAGTCGGCATTAATTGCAGCAATGGGTAGCTGTCCATTTAATTTGGCATTCTCATCGCCGATGAGTTCACGAAACTGTTTTGGTACATATTCTTTACGCAGTTTTCCTCTAGCATCTTTGGCGTAGAGTTTATGAGATAGACCCACATTAACTTTGAAATCTAATTCTGCTGATTTGGGATTAAAAATAATCACATTGTTAATAGCTTTTTGATTTCTTTTACCTTGATTATTGGTTTTAAAAAAATCAATGCTGAACTTAGCATCTTTGCCAGCGCAAGTTTTAGATGCTTTTGGGACTGAATTTGCTTCAATCTCTTGACAACCTGATAATAAGGTTGCACCAATTATCAAGATAAATAACAACAATAATTTTTTTGTATACATGATAATGCAAAAAAACCGCTACAGAATTACTATAGCGGGGAATAATTTAAAATTTCAGTCTGGAGTTTATCTCAGAACCAAACCTTAAGAGAACCATTCTAAAACAGCTTCTTCTTTGGTGTTGGTATTTCGGGATGGTGTCTCACGGTTAAATTTCATCTGAATTGACCGGGTTTGCTCACCATCAGCAGCTACAGCCAAAATTGGATAGTCAATTAAACCATCCTGGAAGGACATCTGGAAGCGGAATGTTCCATCTGGATTTAGCTGAATTGGACGGCCACCAATGGTTACGGTAGCATCGGGTTCGGTTGCACCGTAGACTATCAATTCAGCATCGGCAATTAACCAGAACTGGCGCGGACGCACTGGTACGGCGGAAGCTGAGAAGCCAACACCTGACATTCCTGCACCGGAAGCGGTTAAGCCTGACACGGTAGGAACTGCCCACATACCCACACCAGATGGGAAAATGTAGGAGCTAATAGCTTGTTCAGTACGCGCTGAACCTGGTACTTGGTGCTGGGAACCGAAGATAGAACCAGCAACCCGTAGTGCTTCGGCAGATTCGGCTAAACCAAAGATTTGGTCGTAGATGGGGTTGCCGTTACCATTGACAACAGCAGCATTACCATTGGCGGTAGCTGCAATCTTTTTGGCAGGGGGTACGAGTTCGTACTGAGTCTTACCACGTAAATCTTCTTCAAAGTTAACAGTGATGAAGACATCCTCAATCCAGTCAGAAGGATAAACGGGAGGAATGTGTACTCTAGCAGAACGAGCCAGTACCAACCAGCGACCATCAGCAGCACGATAGCCGATATCGATCACATAATCGCGATCGCTAACTGGAACTGGTAGATACCATTCTCTAGCTAGTTCATCAGCAGGATATTCTTGAATGCTATGGGGGCTTTGGTATTCGATATTGATGTCGGTGACATCATAAATCCGTAGTGCAAGTTGTTGTCCCCCTTGTCGGCGCAGTTCCTCTTTATGTTCATTGGGAATATCCCAGTAAGTGTAAGCCCATTGAGGATCGCGTGGTAAGAGTACAATCCGGCTTTCACCATAGCCAGAGGGCAAATCTGCGAGTCCTTCATCAACATCAGCTAAAGATCCACCAGTCCGATCTTCCTGACCTAATTCAAACTTTGCAGCTTCCACGGTTTCCTGTGCCTCCAATGAACGAGATGGACTAAGTAAATTTTTACTGCGCTGGACTTCTTGAATTGATGCCAGCAATTGTGATTTACGCATTCGGCTATAGCGAGAGATGCTATATTCGCTAGCAACTTTGCGTAGTTGGCGTAAAGTCATCTCCTCTAGTGGCGGGCGTTCTTTTGCCATTAATTTGGCCTCCAGTAGTTTAAGCGGTAAATGATTTCCCCTGGTTAAAGAATGCTATGTAAAATGTCATCCACTCCAGATGAATTTCTTATCCTGACTCCTGGTTTTGCCCAGTTTTTAAGTTTTTAATCTGTTTTTAAATTGGGGTCACTTCCAATCAATTCCTTAGTTATGCCAAAATTAGCATTTCTTTGGGATCGGAGTAGTTCGATTTGTTAAGTCAATATTAACCACTAAGCATATCTAGGGATCAAGGGGTAATAACTAGGTTTTTTGCCTGTTTCACGAATTTACAAGCCCTTCTGGGATCGGAATGTCATGATTTCATAACATTGGTAGTTAGTTACATGTTGAGCAAAGGTAATAATGTCAATTTTTTATGACATTGTGTTTTGAGCATTGAACCCACCACTATAGGGCTTCTGGGTTGAGTCCAATACAGACCTAACCCCCAGCCCCTTCCCTGCAAGGGAAGGGGAGTAAGATTTTATCGTCAATCAAAGGGTTTAAGACCCCAACCATTACACGTAGTGCGGAGTCGGAGCCACTCCGCCTCCGATCATTTTCAGTCGGGGTTTAAATCGAACGTAGTTGCCACAACGCTCTTAACCTATCGCTTGGCACTTCTCAACTCTTAGAGACGCATTCGCGTTCGTCTGAAAATGTCTAAAATGTTTGAATGCGTGAATGCGTGAATGCGTGAATTGTTAATTTTCTCTGCTAAAAAGAGAGAAGTCGGAGTGTATTGCATACAAGCAAAAAGCGCGATCGCTATGATTCAGTGAACATCATCCCAGCAATCTGAATCATAGCGATCGCTCCCAGCACAAACTCATGAATGTATAATACTTTACATATAAGCCGCCTCTGTATTTCTGGGGCTAGGAACAATAATATTTTTTATGTTTCTCTACAAATTAATTCTCTGCCCATAAAACTAATTAATTAGATTGTAGGGTTGAAATTTTTCTGCAATCCAAAATCAAATATTTAAAATTGGCACAGTCATTACTTAATCAGAAAGAACAAGGGACAAATGAATAACCTGATTCTAGTTGTAGACGACGATTTAATGCGATCGCATTTGTGTGAGCAATTGACAGAAGCAGGGTATCAGGTGGTAGAAGCGAGTAATGGGTTAGAGGCGATCACTATCTATACTCGCCTCCACCCAGATATAGTACTGTTGGATGCCATGATGCCAGTTATGGATGGGTTTAGTTGCTGTGTTCAACTGGAAGCACTCCCCGATGCCAAAGAGACACCAGTGTTAATGATTACGGATTTTTCTGATCAGGAATCCGTAGAAAAAGCTTTTGCTGTGGGTGCAGCTGATTTTATTACCAAGCCGATTCAATGGCCAATATTACGTCAAAGATTGCGCCGGATTCTGGAAGCTTATCGGGCTATGCAAGAATTACGACAGCAAACTGCACAAGCACAATTGCGGGAAACCCAACTCAGGATAGCATTAGGGACTTCCAAGAAATAAATTACTCAAATAAACGAACCACTCCAGACACAGAGAACACAGAGGAATAAGGAGGAGAGAGTTTTTTCGCCAGTTTTTTGGGTATTTTTTTATTTGGAAGTCCCTTAGATGCTGCGGGCATGGGCATCTGGAACTGGGATCTGCTGACGAACAAAATTACTTGTTCAGATAATCTGGAAGCGCTTTTTGGCTTAGAGAAAGGGACTTTCAACTACACATATAAAGCTTTTATCTGCTGTATTCATCCCGACAAGCGCGATTTCGTCAGGCGAGCGCATCAGCAAGCTATTCAGGATCGAGTCAAATATGACATCGAATTTCGAGTTATTTTACCTGATGAGAGAATTCGTTTTTTAGCAAGCAAAGGAGTTGTCTTTGGGGATGCTAGGATGGCTGTGCAAATGTCTGGGTTATACATGGACATCACCAAGCGCAAGCAAGCAAGTAAAGGAGACGCTAGAAGTTCATGCTAACCAATACTGCGTAGGTTTTGCCTAAAAAAGAAAAATGCGTAGGTTGGGTTAAGGAACGAAACCCAACCTAAGAGCGGGGTTTGTTGGGTAACACATTGCCCCAACCCAACCTATAAATATTCTTAACCGAGCAGTATTGATTCCCATTCTTGATTTTTATTCTTGGAGAAGGATAATCCTAGTACAGCACGGTGTAAATAAAGATACCATTTCAAATGGTGCAAAAGCTTAAAATACAATTCTTTTGACTTTTAATTTTTGACTTCCGTCTTGCGGTACTAGACTCCAAAATTAGCTTAATTGTACAACTGTGCCCTGTAATTTTTCGGACTGATGCATTGTACAAATCAGCCATTATGTTAAGTATTAATGAGATTGGATTATTTCAGGTTATTGGCGACTAAAACATGCCGCTTGGTGTTAAATATTAACGAAAAAATGAGCTTTCACAGATCAACATATAAATTGCATATTTGATTATTTATGTCAATGTAAGAGTTGTCATGTGTGCCAAGTTAATAACTTGATTCATACTAATACAAAGGAGACGATGCAGAGTGAAGGGTCGAGAAACAAATTGCTTCATTAGTTGAGGTCATGAAGACTCTAGTTAAATACTGGTTTGAAATTGTGAAACTGCCACTAGAAGCAGTGGGAGAAAAACATGGACAACAGCCCTATCAAAGTTCTGTTCATTGATGATGACGAAGACGACTATATTTTGACTCGTTATTGGTTCAGTGAATTTCAGGTAGTAAACTGCGAGTTGGAGTGGGTAAATAATTATGAAGCAGCAAGGAATGCGATCGCTTGTGACCAACATGACATTTATCTTGTAGACTACCGTTTGGGGCCAGAGAGTGGACTGGAACTTTTGCGCGAAGCAATTGCCAACGGCTGTTGTTCTCCGATAATTTTGCTGACTGGCCAAGGCGACTGGGAAATAGATATCGAAGCAATAAAAGCCGGAGCCGCAGATTATCTCGAAAAAAGCCAGTTGACTGCACCTTTGTTAGAGCGTTCTATTCGTTATGCCATTGAGCGCAAACAAACAGAACACAAAATCCGCGAACAAGCCGCTTTACTAGATGTTGCCACCGATGCAATTTTTGTCTGTGATTTAGACGAGAAAATTTTATTTTGGAACAAAGCTGCCGAGAGCCTGTACAGTTGGAAAAAAGAAGAAGCTATCAATAAAAAGACACGATTTCTCTGGCATGAAAAGCATGTGTCTCAAGTTGAAAAAGCACTCAATATTATGATGAAACATGGTTCTTGGCAGGGTGAGTTACATCAAAAAACAAAATCAGGTAAAGAAATTATTGTTGAAAGTCGTTGGACACTGGTGCATGAATTCGGTAATAAAGCACAATCTATTCTCATTGTTAACACGGACATCACACAAAAAAAACAACTGGAAGCGCAATTTCTCCGCGCCCAGCGATTGGAAAGTATTGGCACCTTAGCCAGTGGTATCGCCCATGACCTGAATAATATTCTTGCCCCGATTCTGATGACAGCCCAACTATTTGAGGCACAAGTCGATGATGAGCGTTCTCGGCGACTGTTGCAAATATTGATTACAAACGCTAAACGTGGGGCTACTTTAGTTAAGCAAGTCTTATCTTTTACTCGCGGAATTGAGGGCGATCGCACAATATTGCAATTAAAGCATTTAATAGTAGAAATTCAGCAAATTATTAAAGAAACTTTTCCCAAATCCATTGAAGTTTCCACTCAAATTTCGCAAAATCTTTGGCCTGTATACGGCGATGCTACCCAATTGCATCAAGTACTGATGAATTTGTGTGTCAATGCTCGTGACGCTATGCCAAATGGGGGAACTTTAAAAATATTGGCGGAAAATCTCTTAATTGACGAAAATTACGCCAAGATGCATATTGACGCTAAAGTTGGTTACCACATTGTTATTACTGTTAGTGATGGCGGAATTGGTATTCAAACAGAAATATTAGATCGGATATTTGAGCCATTTTTTACTACTAAAGAACTCGGTAAAGGTACTGGTCTTGGACTTTCTACAGTACTTGGCATTATTAAAAGCCACGGCGGTTTTATCGACGTAGTAAGCGTTCAGGGAAAAGGCAGCCAATTTAAGGTGTATTTGCCAGCACAAGAGGCGGTGGAAACTATAGAAGAACCAGAACAGGGATTACCTTCAGGACAAGGAGAATTAATTTTAGTAGTAGATGACGAAGCTGCCATTCGAGATGTGACAAAAACATCTCTAGAAAGCCATAACTACAAAGCAATTACAGCTAGTGATGGCATTGAAGCAATAGCCTTATATGCAGAACATCGAGATGAAATATCTCTTGTATTAACTGATATGGTAATGCCGTCAATGGATGGAATAACTACTATCCGCACCCTCCGAAAAATTAACCCAGATGTCAAAATCATTGCTGTCAGTGGACTGGCTTCGCAGGATAAAGTTAATACAGCTTATGACATGGGTATCAAAGCCTTTTTATCCAAACCTTATACAGCTAGTCAATTATTGCAAACTATTAGCACAGTTAAAAATAATTAGGAGTTGGGCATTGGGCATTGGGCATTGGGCATTGGGCATTGGGAATTGGGCATTGGGAATTACTAATTTATTTGTCAAACTTGAGAGTTATAATTTAATAATATAAAGTCAGCATAATTAGTTGCGATTCCCACAGTCATTGCACCCCACCCCTTAATCCCCTCCCCGCTAGCGGGGAGGGGAGACAAAGCATAGCTTTGGCGGGGTGGGGTTCTTCGAGTTTAATAAGTAATCAAGCGGGCATGATATAACTCCTAACTCCTAACTCTTAACTATTTAATTCCCCATGACTAAGGATGAAGTCTTAGCGGCTAATGCAGCTTTTTACCGAGCTTTTGAAAGAAAAGATATTGAGACAATGAGTGCAGTATGGTCACAAGGAACTGGTAGTTTTTGTATTCATCCTGGAAGTAATATATTGCGAGGTTGGAAGGAGATTCGCACCTCTTGGGAGCAGATATTTAAAAATACTGCTTATATCGAAATAAACACAGATATAATTTCTACAGAAATAACTGATAATATTGCCTATGTTGTGCTGAGAGAAAATGTGTTCCAAGTAGTAGGTGGCAGAAGACTAGAAGCACAATCAACAGCTACAAATGTATTTCAATTTCTCGGCGGTAAGTGGTATTTAGTTCATCATCACGGTAGCCCAATTTTGCGGTGATTAGCTATTAATCAATGCCCAATGCTCAATACCTAATGACTAATCAAATCTTGAAACCACTGAAGAACGCGGATTTAATAAAGTACAAAACCTCGCCCCCAACCCCTCTTTGTGAGTTGGGAGAGGAGAGACTTTGACTTTCGTCAAAGGCGGGGTGAGGCTGAAAACCATATTTGGATGTTATTTAATTCACATTCCTAAGTTTTTGAGCAGAGAACTCGAAACTTCGTGTTCAGAACTGGCAACCCAAACCAAAAGCCCTATAGTTCTGCCTCCAAATGACTAATGACTAATGACTAATGACTAATTAACTCCACTGCATCTCGTCCATCGCAATTTTGTAAGTAAACTTTGACAATTTCTTCTTTAGCAGTAGGTAACTTTTTGCCAATAAAATCTGGGTGGATTGGTAATTCTCGATGGCCCCTATCTACCAATACAGCTAAACGAATCACCTCTGGTCTACCGTAGTCGTTGACTGCGTTCAAAGCAGCGCGAATCGTCCGTCCTTTGAAAATCACATCATCCACCAGTACAACCGTTTTCCCTGTAAGGTCAAAAGGAATTTCGCTTTTCGCTGGAGTCCGCAATCCAATTTTGTCGAGGTCATCTCGATAAAATGTAATGTCCAAAGCGCCGACTGACACGGCTACACCTTCGAGCGTCTCAATCTGACGCGCCAACAATTCGGCTAATAACGCACCTCTGGTATAAATACCAAGAAGCACCAGTTGAGACAAATCGCGCGTCCTTTCCACAATTTGAGAGGCAAGGCGAGTTAAGGTACGACGGATTTCTTCGGATGAGAGAATTTCAACTACTTTGGCAGACATAGCTATAGAATGATACCCCTGAGTGATGAATCATATTAGAGATTTGGGGAGTGGGGAGTGGGGAGTGGGGAATATGAGAATCCTAATCACCATTCCCTACTCCCTGTTTGGGAGTATTAAGAATATTGCGATCGCTATCCCTAACCATACCAAAAAACAATATCGGGTCAACTGCAAAGCATTCTGAATAGAAGTTGCAGTAATGGGATAAATAGCATCTCCTAGCAGTGGTTTGTACTTAGCTACCCCGCGATACCAATTTGTACCCCCCATCTGCACACCCAAAAAAGCAGCATAGGCGCACTCACTCCAGCCAGAATTGGGACTAGGATCGTTAATCGCATCCCGACGACAAATTTGCCAAACATGCATCGGTTTACCCGATAACAGCGCCAGAGTCACGACTGTTAACCGACAAGGTAGCCAAGTCAAACAATCTTCCAACCGCGCACAGAACCATCCCAAATAAGTATAGGGTGCTTCTCGATAGCCCACCATTGAATCAAGGGTACTGCTGGCTTTATATGCTAAAGCCAAAGGAGTTGGCCCCACAACTGGCACAAAGACACCAACAATTGCATAAAAAAGCGGAGCCATCACCCCATCAGTGGCATTTTCTGCAACCGTTTCTAAAACGGCTCGTGAAATTTCTGCTTGTGAGAGGTTTTGGGTATCTCGACCAACGTAATTACTTAAAATCTTCCGAGCTTTTTCCAAATCTCCTGCTGTTAAAGGTTCTAAAACAGCCACCGCTGCGGCTCGTAAACTTCTGCCAGCAAAACAACTAGCCAAAAGAATGCTATCTATTGCAATTCCCAACAACGGATGAACTAATTTGGCACTTTGAATAATCAAAAAGCCAACAAGTCCACTACCAATTATGAGGATAATACCTAGTAAAATTCCAGCTAGGCGTTGCGTTAGAGAATTTTGACACAATTGAAGAGAAAATTTGGTCAGATGAGAAATTACCCACCCCATAACTTGCACTGGATGAGGCCAATTCCAAGGATCGCCAATTAAGTAATCTAAAAGTGCAGCAATAATTAAGATATAGATGCTATTGATCATAAGTTACGAGTCAAAGGTCAATATTTGGACTATTGACTGGAGCAACGGAAACGTCTCCGGCTCCGCTTTTGACTAAACCACAAAACTAGCTTCTTCCCCAAGGGCAGCTTGCCAGCTACGAGCATCATAATAAAGGTCTGCCAAAGTAATACTGTACAAAGCTTCTTTGAGCTTTTGGTTGAGTCTCTGCCATAGGCTAAATGTTACCCAATCTTCAGCTTGTGCAGGTGCTGGGGTGTGATGGGGTAAATGGCTAGTCTCGCCAACAGCTTCTAAAATTTGTCCTATAGATATTTGTGCAGGCTCTCTTGCCAATTGGTATCCGCCGATGCTACCACGAATTGATTTAACTATTGACGCACGACGCATTTCTATTAGTAGTTTTTCGAGGTAAGGAGCTGGGATATCTTGGCGTTTAGCGATCGCTCTGGCAGATACAGGGCCATATTTTGGCTGTAAACTCAAATCTAGCAACGCCTTCACACTATAGTGTCCTCTGGTAGTTAGTTTCATTTTGGCAAGCTTTGTTGTTTGTCCTTAGTCACAAGTCATTTGTAAATGACCAATGACTAAGGATCAGTTTTGCTTATCATTGCGTGACTCAGTTATCATCCTCAGCAACTAGACAAATTTTTGAGCATTAGTTTAGAAAACTTCAAACTTGTATATAGTCTAGCAGTGATTCACTAACTATATCTATATATATAGTTATCAGCATTGCCAGCATTCTCTAAAATAGATTGTGTTGGGAATATTGGTAATCGGATAACAATTGTGCATCTGAGTGTAATATACTTGGCTAGGTTGAGATAAAAACTAAAGGATTATGTTCCTATTAGCTCAACGTCAGCTAAAATAAAATCGATTCCAACACTTCAAACATTCATTTTCGACCTAAGTTGATGCCTAAACAGAAAAAAATTGAACCCCTGCTTGGTGAAGAACTGCTCAAAAAAGTCAAAGAGCTAGAGAGCGAGAGCAAAGAAGACAAAGCCAAAAAGTGCGGCTACTATACCGTTACCAAAAATGGTATAGAGCGCGTCAATATGATGAAGTTCTTAAATGCCCTAATTGATGCCGAAGGCATTCAGTTGGACAGTACACCCAGTGCTAATGGGCGTGGTGGACGTAGTGCTAGCTATAGAATTAGTGTGCAATCGAATGGTAACTTACTTATAGGTTCAGCTTATACAAAACAGATGAATCTGAAACCAGGAGATGAGTTTCTGATCACTTTAGGCAAAAAGCACATTCGTCTGAAACAGGTAGACCCAGAAGATCAAGAAGATGATGAAGGCATAGACGCTACAGCTTAATAAATGGTCATTAGTCAATTGTCATTTGTCCTTTGTGAAAACCAATGACTATAAATAGTCATTAGTCAATCGTCATTTGTCCTTTGTAAAAACCAATGACTAATGACCAATGACCAATGACCAATGACTAATGACTAATAACCAATGACTAATGACCAATGACCAATGACTAATGACTAATGACTAATGACTAATGACCAATGACCAATGACCAATGACCAATGACTAATGACTAATGACTATATCTGTGGTCGGTAAGAGTGGTAAATAGTGGCGAAGTGCTTTGCGCGTAACTGCTAAATTGCAGGTTAACGCAATTTGCTCTCTTTCTAGTAAACCCAAAATGTGATCGGGTTTGTCTCGTGCTACCACTGGTAATTGATGCAAACCTCGAAGACTCATGCGGTCTAAAGCCTCAGATAATAGTTCATCTTGCCATGCATAAAGGATTTCAGTAGTACAAATGTCTATGAGAGTTTGACTGGATAAATTATCTGGAATTTCAGTTGGCGAATTTGAGTAAGTTTGCCAAAGAGCAAGGGCACGGTTAATATCTTCCAAAGAAAGTATACCAATTAATTGCTCTGCTTCATCAATTACTAAAGCACTGCGGACGCGATCGCGGATCATTTCCACAGCTGCATCTAACACTCCAAGAGTTGCAGATAACTTTTTTGGGCAGGGATACATGGCATCTTCTACCAAAATTTGCTGCACAATTTCCGCTTGTTCATCTTTCAATTCAGAAAGACCAATTTGTTGTAAGTTAGAGTTAGAGTTAAAAGTTGGTTTAATTCTTTCCACTAGCCAAACACTCAAACCCACAGCTGCCATCAACGGTAAAACAATGCGATAGTCACGGGTTAATTCAAACAGCATTAAAATAGACGTTAACGGCGCTCTAACACTACCAGCCAGTACTGCTGCCATTCCTACCATTGCGTAAGCTGGGGGAGCCGCCATCTGATCGCAAATAGCCGGAAATGCTACAGCCAAAATTTTGGCGTAAGCTGATCCAAAAGAAGCACCTAAAAACATTGCTGGTGCAAACAATCCGCCGATGAAACCACTACCGGCACTAATTGCAGTCATCAATAACTTCACTACCAACAGCACCACCAACAAGTAGAGTGGAAACTCCACATCCTGAAGCATTGCTTCTACAGTTTCATAACCGACGCCCAGAATTTGCGGGAAGTGCAAAGCAACTGCGCCAATCATCACACCGCCAATAATTGGATGAATCGGCTCAGGAATTCGTCCCAAAAAGGCAAAACCTGGAACTTTCCCAGCAAAGCAGGCTTTTGCTCCCCGAATTGATTGAGTATAAGTGACAGAAACTAGGCTAGCCCCTAAACCTAAGCCAAGATAAAGGGGTAATTCCAAGGGACTGCGAACTTGGTAAACAGGTAAATCAAAAGCAGGTTGTGCCCCCAAACCAATTTGGGCAATTAATGCTGCTACCACCGCCGCTAACAGCACCACACTTACACCAGAAGTAGCGAAAGATGTCGCTCCCATCACCACCTCTAGGGCAAAAAATACTCCAGCGATAGGAGCATTAAATCCGGCCGCAAGTCCAGCCGCAGCGCCAGCAGCTAAAAGCAAACGTTGTCGTTCTTGAGATACATTAAGGATTTCAGAGAACAACATGCCAAAATTTGCGCCAATTTCTACACTCGGCCCCTCTGGGCCCAAAGAAGCACCGCTCCCCAAAGAAACAGATGCAGCCAGCATCTTCGTAACTGGTCGTAGTGGTCGCCTAATCTCTGTTCCCTGAGAAGCGGCGATAAGAGATGAAAGTTCAGGGCCAAAATCTTGAGTGCGCCAGCGCATCAAGCCAACGATTAATCCGCCAAGGGTGGGAACGCAGGCTAAAGTCCAAGCACCCCAGACGCCAATTTGACCCATTAAATTTTCCAGCATCAACTGGTGAATCAGCTGGATTAAATAGTGAAAAGTGACTATACCCATACCCGTACCACCGCCAATGAGCATGGCTAAAAACAGGACAACGGTTTCTGGGGATGGTTGAAAACGATTAATTAGGTGGGCTAAACGAGCGGAAGGTGTAGGAAAGGCAGGTTGTTCCGTTACCTTCCTCAGTTGAGTGAGAGGCAAGAGAGTCATTGAGAGGCGGGGTAAATGTAAGAAAAAATTTAAATTTTTATCTGTTACTTATCATTGTGAGCCATTATTTAGCAACCAGACAAGTAGACTTTATTTGCTTGATTTACAAAGATTTAGTAAAAAATGTCATTGTGCAAAATTTTGTGGGGAGAATAGTTAAATGGGAGACAATTATTATTTAAGGGTCAGCGATGCCTAGGTTGGACGTAGCTACGGCTAGTGTGGTGCAAGTGAGCGCCAACGCTATTTTTTCTAGGACAAAAAGTTTTTGTGGGCTGGGTGGACGCACCCGCAAACAAAAACTTGGAGTCATCCTTGCCTAAATCTAGCTATACTCGTGTTGCGACCATTGAGCCATCCTTGGTAGTAATACAATATATGTATGATTTATGGCTGATGTCAGACCATACTTGGAAGTCTGCTAAGTATCGATCGGAATTCAGTATAGCTATTGTTATAGAGCGAGTAAATGGACTAGGCGGACGAGGTAAATGAATATACACACCTTTGATAATCATTATGTTACTTGCCCAATTTGCCAAAGAAATGCTACGCCCAAACCAATTAAAACGCGCATGGGCTTGTTTTGCTGTCCCTATTGCCAGGAACGGCTAGTAGTTTGTCAAAGCGGTCATTATGTCCGCGATCCGTTTACTTGGAGACAATTAATGGTTGCTTCGTCGCTACGTCGTCAAAGCCGACCTTTAGCTAGGATTATTAGAGATTTTGTCTTGCTGAAGCGTCCTATGGTGGCCTTGGCTGTAGGAAGTGCCATTTTCTTTAGTGCGATCGCCTTGACTCAACAAAGGACAAACTACGATGATCACCAAGGGGTTCCCACAACAGAGAAAGTAAATAAACCAGGAAACAACTCTCAGTAAATGGATTACTTTGGTATAAATCAAACATTACTTTGATTTTTGCAATATTATAACTAAATACTTCTATGAAACCGTGTCTTATTCACCCCAAATAGGACACGGTTTTACATTATGTTCGCTTAAATGTCTTTGACGCTTGAACTAGCGATCGCATGAGATACTGGAAACACCGCTTTACCGATAACCTCAAACAGCCTAAGACCAAACTGCGATCGTTAAAAGGTTTAGAACAGGTGTTTGATGACATGAAAGCGCGTCAGGTGATTAAAGTGGCGATGATTCCTTAATTTTTTGCGGGATACAGCAGATGATCTCGATCTAGCCAAACAATGTAGAAAATCTCGTAAAAAAGTGATAGCAATTGCAGTTTCAGACGTATTCGGAAGTTTAGCCATGACTCAATTAAGACTAAATCTTCCGTTAACTCTGAAGTGATTCCCGTTAACTCTGAAGTGGTTCCCGTTAACTCTGAAGTGGTTCCCGTTAACTCTGAAGTGGTTCCCGTTAACTCTGAAGTGGTTCCCGTTAACTCTGAAGTGGTTCCCGTTAACTCTGAAGTGGTTCCCGTTAACTCTGAAGTGGTTCCCGTCACGACTGAGATGACTAATGTTCAACCATTGGTCATCAACTAAAACAGCAAGGAGTCCCACACCATAATCTTTGATTTGGTGTCGGGAGGAATTGCGAGGCAAATTAGTTGCATCCACCAACTGATTTTTCACGCGCGTGAAAACACGGCGGAGGATAGCAACTAATTTGCCAATAATCTAGGCTACTACGCATAATCTTGAACTCCGTTTTATTAACTTGATATTGTTGGGATTAAACTGACCAATACGTGACCAATTATGGTCATAAATAGAAATATTTTTTGTTTTGCCAGAATTGGTAAAACCGCCAACCCACCCGCGTATTACTTCACCTTTACGAGAAGTTTGAACATAATCACCCGACCGGAATCCGAATGGTGTTATCGTTCCACCTTGTCGCTTTAAAATTCCACCCTTTGAGTAGTTTTCTTGGTGTAATTTACGCCTAAATAATTTAGGGCGAGTAATCACAATGAATGGCGCTTTGGTTACAGCACACTCGCCAACCCAATGATGCCCGTGATTTCTTGCAGTATAGAAAGATTTATATTGAATAAATGCAGTGGAAGCTAACGCGATTGCGTCATTGGCGTGAGTCTCTGGAGTTTGCTTTGATTTGTCTTTCTTGTCCTTCGTAAGACCTAATCGAGTACGGTATTTCCCTGTGTTTAAAGAATCTATTTCCTTAACAGGGGCGATTTTGGATGCTTCCTGTCTAAACCATTCTTGACCCACTGTTACCGGAGATATACCCAACCCATTTCTCTTGGAATTGCCACCACATGATTCGTCTCTAATTTCAGAAATAGGTAAGATTTTAGCTATTTCTGTTAATATCCTTAACTCCATCTCCCTGTTAGCTTTAACGCTAGGAGGCAATTTATTTTGACAGCGATTAGAAAACCTTTTCTCTCGGTGATTGCGTAACTTAAAAGCAACTTTGCGATTAATACGCTGTCCTCTACGAGTACGTCGCAGTTCTGCGCGTTTCTCTATCTTGCCTGTTACAGATTGCCTATCCTTGCTGCTTTTCTTTGATTTATAAAAACCAGGAAGACAAACATGAAATAAGGCGATTATTGCTAACTTAGACTGAAAAGCAATACCAGTGAATGCCTTACCCCTATCTGTTCCTACTACTATTTCTTGTGTCTTATGTCCAGATGGTTTGTGTAATAGTTGGACGTAGAAAACGCCAACTTTATTTCGTCTTCCTACTGCTTTACCCAATTTTATCCACTTCCTCGCCCGTGCTGGAGTGGTTGGCATAAGTGGTTTTCGTAGGAGCGATATTACTGGCACTCTTGTTACTTGTTTCATGGGTATAACCCAAATTATTGCTAACTTGTATTTAGGAATAAATCCAGTCCCTTCGGGCAATTTAGTAAGCGTATCTTCTATTCACGACTAGACCGTAAAGAGGTACAAACTAGGGAAATATTTGTACGTTTAACCCTACTAAATCTCGATGCCCTAACCAACTCTTACGTTGCATACCGTGAGCCTAGCAAGCTAGGAATTTTGCAAGCCTACACTGTACCCGAAGGTGTCAGTGTAGGTAGTTGACCATCCTGATTTTTGTGACTAACAATAGGTAATAAACCTACGATAGTTGTTACTGTAACCTAGTTCCCAGTTCTTATTCCCTATTTCCTAGCCGGACACAGTTGCTGCACTTTTTGCGGAAGTTGCCGACACATCTGCTGGAATCCTTGAGGATTAACTTGCAACCAAGCAAATAATCCCAGACTTGTACCCCCCACAAGTAACGCCAACACTCCCCCCAGCATTACCAAACGTTTACCCCGATTAGGTTTTGTAATTAAAGTTGGTGGGAGTTCAAAGCTCATAACTGGTTCTTCTGTAAGATCCAAATCTAGATCCAAATCTAGCAAAGTTTGCGAACTTTCTGTAAAGGAAATTAATTCCTCTTCTTCCTCTTGTTCTGGTTGTTCCTCTTCTTCTTGTATTTTTGCTTCTATAATCTCTTCTGGCAACGCCGGAGTCACAGGTACTAAGTATTCTGGGGAGACACGGCAATAAGTGAGAACAACTGACGTATTATCACGCCCATTTTTTTCGTTTGCTAAGTCAATCCAGTTGCCAACAGCATCTTCAACTGTCAGTTCACCTGTTAACACGGGTATTGCATAATCTTGCCAAGATTGTTCCACCCAGTTATTGTCACTTAAACCATCAGAACAAAGTAGCAATATGCCATCTTCTTCTATAATTAATCGCTGAACCTTAAGACGCAAAGATTCTGAATCTCTTGTGCCTAATGCTTGAGTTAAGGCACTAGCATCTGCTCTCAAAAGTGCCTTTCGATATAAGCTTTTAGCATAGCGTACTTCTCGCGTTGCCACATCATCATCTACTGTCAGAAGCTGACAATAATTGCGAGTAATCCAATAGGCACGGCTATCGCCAACATTAGCCAAGTAAAGTTCATGGGTATTATTTGATTGCCACCCAGTACTCGTCTGCACTCGTTGTGGAACTTGCACCGCCATGACGATGGTTGTAGCCATGCGTTCTCTGCCTTGGCGTTTTTGCTGATTATTGCGGGCACAAATCAGATTATTTACCACCCGTAAGCTTGCTTCTAATTGTTCTTGCAACAACTCTGGTGGTACAAGTACAGTTTGTTCAGTAACCTCCTTGAGTAAAGCGCGAATTTGCAACTTTACAGACTCCACTGCCAACTTACTGGCAACCTCGCCGCCTTCGTGTCCGCCAATGCCATCGCAAACAATCGACAAGTGCTGCAATAAAGGTTCATCTAAGTCACTCAAAGCATTGGGATAGCAAGCGTCTTCATTTTGCGCCATAATTGGGCCAATATCTGTAGAGCCTGCCACCTTCAAAACTAATGGCAATTCTGCAGCAGATGCTAGTAGTAAATTATTGAGTTGAATATTAATAGTCTCTAACTCAACCTCATCACACATCAGCTGGACTATTTTTTGTAACCCTTTGGCTACTGATGCCTTTGCAGACGCTACCCAAAACTGCCAACACTCCCCCAGATTTCGTAAACTCAGTTTCTCATCTGCTGGTGTTTGGTAGAGTTCCAACAGTCGCACACACCAACCTTGAACTCTCAAATTGTCTACTACTAGTAAACTGCGGCTAAGTCCCAATTCTGATAAAGGTGTCCAAAGTTGGAGAATTTGCCACAGCCAATAAACTTGTCGTACCGCCGTTGCTTGCTCCCATGCCTCAACAATAGTTGGATAGATATTTCCTCTCTCATCTATCGGCACATTTTCTAATAAGAGGATATCAGTTGTATCTTCCTCAAAGTTACTAGCAAACCCATAAGCCTGGGGGAGATGTAATCGCTCTTGATATAATCGTAGGTAAGAAATTACTTGCGTTGATAATTCTTCAGGTACATCTGGCGACAGTCCCGGTTGAGTATCTAGCCAAATCTGGGGACTAATTACCTCATACCTCTGTGCTACCCTCGTACCTGGTGATATTTTGGCAGACAATGAGCCAGTAGCCCAAAGATAGCGGTGAACTAAAGGAGTTTGACAAGTGGCACAAACACTATCTCCAATAGGATTAATGGGGCTATTACAGCGTGGATTTATACAATAAATTATCAGTTGAGTAGAAATCATAAAGGTATAAATTTAACAAACAAATCAACTAATGAACTTCGATTAAGTTTAGCTGGCAAAGATTTGAAGGCTAGAATAGACTGAATTTGTGTACCGCTAGCTACATCTTGTTACTGAAATTAATCAAAATTATTGGTAAAAATACCAAGTTTGGTTTTTTGTAAATAACTTACGTCTGGCTGTATCTAATCGTAGAAATGCATTTACGTCAATGTACAGTTTAGGATGGCGCTATGCCAAGTTTTACCTTAATCTGGCTTCTGGCAGGAGCAGTCCTGTGTTTGATGGAACTGTTCTTACCATCGGCGTTTGTCGCCTTCATGATGGGAATTAGCGCTTTTGTGGTGGCGTTGCTGTCTGGAGTGGGTTTGGAAAGTGTATGGTTGCAAGTTTTAGTTTGGTTATTATTTTCCACATTTTTAATCGTGCTTTCTCGTCGGTTTTTGCAACCGCGACGACGCAAATCGAAAATTCAGGATGCAGTCATAGCTGAAACCTTAACAGAAATTCTGCCTGGTAAAACAGGGCGGGTGCGGTATGAAGGAAATTCTTGGCAAGCACGATGTGACGATGACAAATTTGTGCGATACATGATGGTAGACATCGCCTCATATTTCATCTGACCTATTTGATAAAATTACAATGGCTAGTGAAAAGAATGCGATGTCTACGATGGTCACTGAGCTTGTCGTACCACTTTGTGGATCTTGCTACGCGCAGCGTCTCGTAGAGAAGTGCGGGCTACGCCTACGCACTAATCGTCGCATTCTTCCAGTGATAAAATAATCAAGCTTTGATAAGTTGTAAATTATGACATTATCTATTCAGGCAACTACAGCATTAAGTGTCGAAGAGTTCTTAAAACTACCAGAGACGAAGCCAGCAAATGAGTATTTTAACGGTCAAATATACCAAAAACCTATGCCACAAGGAGAACACAGTACGTTACAAATTGAATTAGCTTCTGCCATAAATCAAGTTACAAAACTACAAAAATTAGCTTATGCTTTTCCTGAATTACGCTGTACATTTCAAGGTCGTTCAATAGTACCAGATATTGCAGTTTTTGAATGGCAAAGAATTCCATTGCTTCCTAATGGAAGAATTACAAATAAATTTGAGATTCCCCCAGATTGGATAATCGAAATTCTCTCACCGGAACAATCACCCAACCGAGTTATCAGCAAAATTACATTTTCTATTCAAAATGGAGCAAAGCTAGGTTGGTTACTAGATTCTGCTGATGAGTCAATCATGATTTTTGAACCCAATAAATTACCAGAATTAAAAGAAAATCAAGATATTTTACCCATTTTGAGTGTTATTGAAAATTGGCAATTAACAGTTGCAGATGTATTTAGTTGGTTGAGTTTTGTTTGAATAAAGCAACAGTAAGCTGACGCTAATGCACTTCTGAATCATTATGGTAAATGAAGATTTGTAAAAGAAAATTGATTTACCGCAGTAACAAAACCTCAACTGCTAAAACCTCAGCACTTGTTGCTAAAGCTTCATCAGCCGTTACTAATCGGATATTATTTTGAAATGCGATTTTAAAAGGGAACAGGGAACAGGCACTCTTGGAACAGGGAAATCCCCATAATTAAAATTAGGGGATTTGTACAAGGACGCATTTTTTCTTGCTGCACTCTCCGCTCGAAAAAAAATATTTTTATTTTTTTTCATAAATAAATTTACTTGCTCTCTACCCTTGATATCAAGGGGCTAATTTCTTTTCTGTTCCCTGTTCCCTGTTCCCTGTTCCCGCCCCGAAGGGGCTTGGTCAAATGTAGAGCATCCAGTGTACGTAATGGTGTATCAAACCGACTAATCCACTCACGCGCTAAATTATAGTGAACTGTTTCCACCGCAATTTGAGTATAAAATCCACTATCCAAATCTGCTTGGAACCTAGCTACAATAGCTGTTGCATCCTGCTGAGATATTTCTCGCATTCTGACTCGACGCGATAACGCAGAAACGAGTTCAACCTCAACCAATTGACTCAAAGCAACTTGAGTTTCATTGAGAAGTAATTGTTCAACTGCATCGCTTAAAGTTTCTGTCCAATACAAAGGAGCGATAACGCTTGTATCTAAATAAATCAATGATTAAGCGATACCTGACGCTAAGTTAGCGCGATGTCTACGACATGGTATGATTATTGACTAATCCCAGTAGCTTGATTTACTTGGCATTCGCTGCACAACCCAAAAAACTCTAGGGTGTGGTAAAAAACTTTAAACTTATGGCTGGATTCTAACTGGTCTTCTAGGTCATGAACGGGGCATTGATTAATCGCAATTGATACACCGCATTGCAAGCAAGTAAGATGGTGTTTGTCTTGCTGCGCTAGGCTATAGAGGGCTTCACCATTAGCCAAATTTCGCACTTGTACCATGCCTTCGAGTTTTAAGGCTTCTAGGGAACGATAAACTGTCGCTAAACCCATGCTCTGATTGATGTTACGTAGTTCTACATAAATATCCTGGGCGGAAATGCCTTTTTTGATGGTTTTCAGTAGATTGAAAATACGCTCTTGACTGCGGGTGCGTATGGCTCTCATAGACAATTATTTTAATATGCCACTGTAGTTGAAGCTGTTAGATGGGCTAATTGATCAATTAACTTTAACTGCTTCGTAATCTTATTTTCACTCAGTTGGAACAGAAAGTTATAGTATAGCGATCGCAGCATTCAGCAAAAGCCCGTGCAAACCAAGTATCTAGCCAAAATTTTCGTGACGCTTCGTCCTTCAGTCTTAGACCCTGCTGGCGTGGCTGTACAATCCGGTCTTAAGCAAATGGGATACGAGAACGTTGACCAGGTGCGGATTGGTAAGTACATTGAACTCACCATCACTTCGTCTGATGAGAAGAAAGCGCGTCAAGACCTCGCTAGCATTTGTGACCAAATGCTAGCAAATCCCGTGATTGAAAATTATCGCTTTGATTTGATTGAGGTCGAAACACAGACTGGGGTATTTTAGGGATTGGGGATTGGAAAGAGGCGGAGGGGCAGTTCTTACTGGGAGCAGAGGGGAAAGAGCTAATTTTTTATTCTCCCCCAGCAAGAACTGCCCCCAGCAAGAACTGCCCCCACTCCCCACTCCCCACTCCCCACTCCCTTTGATTAATCATGAAATTCGGTATTATTGTTTTTCCCGGTTCTAATTGCGATCGCGATGTTGCTTATGTAACCAGAGACTTGCTCTTACAACCGACTCGCATGGTTTGGCATCAAGAAACGGACATTACTGATTTGGATGTCGTTATCATCCCTGGTGGCTTTAGTTACGGGGACTATTTACGCTGCGGTGCGATCGCGCGTTTTTCACCCGTGATGCAGCAGGTTGTGGAACACGCCCAAAAGGGTAAGTTTGTAATCGGTATTTGCAACGGTTTTCAGGTATTAACTGAAGCTGGACTTTTGCCAGGGGTGTTAACTAGAAATCGGGATTTACATTTTATTTGCGATCGCGTCCCTTTGAAAGTTGAGCGTAGTAATCTCCCTTGGACACAAGCTTATACGACTGGTGAAGTTATCACTTTGCCCATTGCCCACGGAGAGGGGCAATTCTACGCTGACGCAGCCACTCTTGCAGAAATTGAAGATAACGGGCAAGTTGTGTTTCGCTATGAAGGTGAAAACCCCAACGGTTCACTGAACAACATTGCCGGAATTTGCGATCGCCAGGGCAATGTGTTGGGGATGATGCCGCACCCAGAAAGAGCGTCTGACGCGATGCTGGGGAATAGCGATGGCTTGAGGCTGTTTCAAGGATTGTTAGAGAAGGTAGCCGCATTAACCTAGAGCAAATATCGGGCGACTAGGTTGGGTGTTTTGCTATCCGCTAAACAGTGGACATTAGTGGACAAATAATACAAACCATTGTAGAGGTAGCCAGTCTAAGTCCCTCGCGGACTACGTTGATAAGGTCACGATACCTAAAAGTGCTTTCCAGCTTTTAGCTCTATCCTTCAGTTTTAAACATCTGTATTTAGCTAAAGAAGTGAACTGAACATAACAAGCCTTAACAACATTGACGGGGAAAACATTACCTGAGAAATCAGAGGACTTATGTCTAATTTCGTTTTCGTAATTGATACTAACAAGCAGCCACTTGACCCTATCTTGCCAGGACAAGCAAGGCGATTACTGAAATCCGGTAAAGCCGCAGTTTGGCGACGTTACCCGTTCGCAATTATCTTGAAACACGTTGTTAGTGACCCAAAAATAGAACCAATTCAACTTAAGATTGACCCTGGCTCTAAAACAACCGGGTTGGTACTAGTACAAGGTAATAAAGCAATCTGGGGTGCTGAGTTAACCCACCGTGGGCAACAAATCAAAAATGATTTAGAGTCACGCCGCGCCATCAGGCGTAATAGACGCAACCGCAACACCCGTTACCGCCAACCTAGATTTTTAAATCGTACTCGCCCTGATGGATGGTTAGCATTGCCAGTAGAAACAGGGACGGGCGGTAGGACTAAATATAATCGTGTTCGCCTCAGCCTGCCTAAAGCTCATTGGTTAGATGCAGCTTGTGTAGGAATAGTAGAAAACTTGCATATTCTCACCTCACAACCTTTGTTAATCGCTGCGAAGGGGTGGGGAAACCGTCAAATGTCTACACCCAATAAATACGGATTCCCTACAAAGCATAGAACACGCTGCAAGGCTTTCTTTGGTTTCCAGACTGGCGAAATGGTACGGGCAATCCTCCCAAAAGGGAAGTTTGCAGGTACTCATATTGGTAGGTTAACCGTTCGAGAGAGTGGCGTTTTTGAAATGAGGACAGCGCATGGCAAGGTTAGCCCAGTTCGCCATAAGTACTGTAAGTCAATTCATCGTAACGACGGGTATATGTATGCGTTTTCCACAAATGAAAGAGTGAATCAGTGATTAGAGGAGTACCGATCGCTGTCTGAAACATATACTAAAATTCTTCTACAAACAGCGATCGCTCCATCACATCAAGTCTTAGCTGCAAACAGCGATGATGATATTAACGTACCTCTTTAAGAGTATCAATTTGCTTGGTAAACAACTCAGTAAATAAACTAAGCACAGTCCGTTCTTCGCGTACTTTTATATTGGCACTAATTGACATACCTGATTGCAAGGGGACGTTTTTACCCCTAATCACTAAAGATTGTTTATCTAAATTGAGCTTTGCCGGAAATCTATAAAACTGATGTGTTTGGTCTGGCGGTAATGCGTCTGATCCTATCCCAGCCAGTTCCCCTTTGATATCGCCAAATTCGCTGTAAGGAAAAGAGTCAATTCTGATATCTACCCTCATACCTTTTCGTACAAAACCAATATCTTTATTAGTGATGAAAACTTCAGCTATATAGTTTTCATTTGGGACTATTTGCAGCAGTTTTGTAGTCGGAGTCGCTACAAATCCAGGGTTTTTTGCTTGCAAATCGAAAACTGTTCCGGCTACAGGCGCACGGAGTTCTTGATATTTAACATTTAACTGTGCTTGAGATATTTTACTATTGACATCTGCCAAACGCTGCTCATTATCTAAAATAACTTTCATGAATTGGCTATCGATTTCGGCAATGCGCTGTTTGTTATTAGCTATCTTATCCAAAATGTTTTTATCAGAAACAGCCACCGTATTGCTTAACTCTTGTTGCCCTCTTTCTATGTCAAACTGGAGGCGTTTTTCTTCCTCACCTAATTGCGCTACTTCTGCCGTGCGGTTTTGTACTTCTTGTTGCTGGTTGAGATACTGAAGCTGAGAAATACCACCTTCTTCTGATAATATCTTCAGTTTCGCTAAAATCCCCTGTTGAATAGCTAAACTTGCTTTACTATCTTCCAGCTTATATTTATTTTGAGCTAGTTGTTTTTTGATTTTTTCTACTTCTAATCGCGCTGCTGAAGATCGAGAATCTAATTCCTTTTTGGCAACTTGTAGAAGTTGTTGCTCATCAATTCCTAGTGCAGAACCTACACCAGAATTTTTTAATTGAGTCCGTAATAATTCATTTTCTCCTACTAACGTTGCCCGATTTTTCAGCAGAAAAGCAGTTTCTTGTGGCAAATTACCGCGTAAATATGACAGTTCAGAACCAGTGGCGTTAGTTGCCGTCATCAATCGGCGATAAATCTGGTTTTCTCTATTTAATGCAATGCGAATTTTTTTCAAAGAATCTAATTCAGCCACAGAAGCAATGGAATCAAAAGTCAGCAATAAATCTCCTGGCTTTACTGCTTGCCCATCTTTAACATTAACTGTTTTCACGACTCCACTAACAGGAGCCTGAACATCTTTGACTGTTCCTTGTGGCTTTAATTGCCCTGTGGCTGGCACTACTTGCTCAATTTTGGCAAAATAAGCCCAAGCAATCCCAAAGCAGGCTAACGCCATTAGGGTCACCATGATTGTACGCGACCAAATTGGAGATTGGCGCAAGACAATAGATTGCTCAAATTCCTGAGTACTTGAGTTGATTAAAGACTGTTGAGCAGCTTTCTGTTGTTTTGTAAGTACTGGTGAATCTTGCTTGACTCCATTTTTGTGATTGCCGTTTTTCTGATTGCCGTTAAGGTGATTCCTATTAAGTTGAGTCATAACGATTTTGGATTTTGGATTTGTCGTGAGCGTTCAGTCGAACGATTTTGGATTTTGGATTTTTTGTAGAGCAGTTCTTGATGGGGTTATTTCCTCCTGCCTCTTCGTTGCCATGCCCCCAGCAATGACTAATTACAAGTTCACATCTTGTTGCTGATACAGGTAAAAATAATGACCTTTAGCAGCCATTAATTCTTGATGGCTACCTTGTTCTATAACCCTGCTATTATCCATCACAACGATCATGTCTGCATTACTTACAGTATTCAATCTATGGGTAATAAAAAATACTGTATCACCCTTGAATGCTTTGGCTAAATTGAGACATATTTGCCGCTCTGTGGGATAATCTAATGCGCTGGTTGCTTCATCTAAAACTAGTAATTTTGGTCGTTGTAAAACAGAGCGGGCGATCGCAATTCTTTGTCGTTGTCCACCTGAAAGTGCAGAACCCCGTTCTCCCACCCGCGTGTTGTAACCGTTGGGTAAGTTCATGATAAATTCGTGGGCGCACGCAACCTTAGCCGCTTCGATAATTTCTTCGGTTGTGGCATCGGGATTGGTTAGGGCAATATTTTCTTGAACGCTACCGTCAAACAACAACGTTTCTTGGGGAACTACACCAATTTGTCGTCGCAGCGAATAGAGTTCCACTTTGGCAATATCATAACCATCAATCAAAATTCTGCCAGACTCAGTTTCGTAAAGTCTCAGCAGTAACTTCATCATCGTACTTTTACCAGATCCACTTTGTCCGACAATGCCGACAAATTTCCCTGGCTCAAATTCGAGGTTGACATTAGAAAGTTGCAGAGGGCCACTTGTGCCAAAACGGAAGGAAACATTTTCGTATTTCACTGCTCCCTTAATCGTGGGTAAGGGTATATTGTAGCGGTCTGTTTCTCCTTCTTGTGGCGTATCGACAATATCGCTTAAACGCTCTAGAGACAAGGCTGTTTCTTGGAAACTTTGCCAGAGTTGAGCTAAACGCAATATTGGGCTGGTGACGTAACCCGATATAATTCTAAAGGCAATTAATTCGCCTAAAGTTAATTCTCCTTGGAGTACTAGATAAGCTCCTACCCACAAAACGAGTAAGCTGCTGAGTTTGTTGAGAAAGCTGCTGGTGGAGTTAGCGAGGGTGGAAGTCACAACTGTTTTAAAACCAGCAGCGACAAACCGAGCATAACGCTCTTGCCAAGAAAAGCGCGATCGCAATTCGATATTTTGCGCTTTTACGGTTTGAATTCCTGACATCACCTCCACTAAATAAGATTGAGTTTCGGCGTTGCGTTCGGCTTTGGCACGTAACTGTCTACTAATGGTGGGAGAAGCAACTAAGGTGATAATCACAAATACTGGAATTGTGCTTAAGCCTACTAAGGTGAGTTGCCAACTGTAAATTAGCATCACACCGATATAGACCAGCGAAAACAGAGCATCTAACCCTACTGTTAAAGCAGTACCAGTCAAGAATTGACGGATATTTTCTAATTCGTTGATGCGAGTGGAAAGTTCACCCACCGGTCGGCGTTCAAAGTAGCGCAGTGGTAAACGTAATAAGTGGTCAATAATTTGCGACCCTAAACCCATATCGATCCGGTTAGTGGTATCGACAAATAAGTAGGTTCGTAAAGTAGTTAGTACTGCTTCAAATAGTCCGACTACTAATAGTAAAATCCCCAAAATATGTAGTGTGCCAATACTATTTTGAGTGATAACTTTGTCGATAATTAACTGAACCACCAGAGGATTCGCCAACGCTGCCAACTGCACGAAAAAGGAAGCGATAAAGACCTCTATCAGGACTCGACGGTGGCGTGACAAATAGGGTATAAACCACCGTAAGCTAAAACGCTCTTGCGGCGTTTGATTGGTAGCAGTCAGCAGTAATACCTTAACTTTGGGCGGAAAGTCGGTTGGATCAACATCTAATTGTTCAACCAATTGAGCGGGTTTGCAGCGCACAATTCCTTTGGATGGGACACCCACAACCACGGTATTTGCATCCACTTCATATAAAACCGCAAAATTATCACCATAACGAATCAGCGCCGGTGTGGGAATACGCGTCACTGAAGCGATTGGTAGCTCTATCAACTGCGCTTTCAGTCCGATTGACTCTGCCAAGTAAGCAGTAACTTGAAACGATATGACACCCTGACGTTTGACTTGCTCAGTTAAGATGCGGCGAACCACTTCTCGACGAAACGGTATTTCTAGGTGCTTCGCGATCATTTGGAAACAGGCGAAGGCTGTATTTAATTCTCCATCACCACTAAAAAACGGGTATTTTTGTTTTGACGAACTCTTTGAGGCTTGGGGGGCTGCCTGGGGAACTATTTCGTCTGATGCGTAGGGAATATCTAATTCCTCTATGCTATCTGATTTGGTGTTACTTACCGCAAGGACTATCTCATGACTATCTTCCAATATCAAATCTGACGGATGTATACCAACCAACCGTGCGGGGTTCTGATTTATGACTTGGATATTGTCTCTGTCATTGTCCGATTCTAGGCGATCGCCAGGTGAGAAATTCGTGACTCTACCTCCGCCACTCAAAAACCAGACCCTTTCGCTATCGAGTTGGTTGAATGGAGTTGCCCCTGGAGGGAGGTAATGTATTCTCGCCTGTGGTAGGGCGTTTTCTGCCACTTCTTTAAAATTTAAAGTAGCGATTGGTTGCTGTTTCCAATACGAGCTGAGAATATCGAAAACTTCCACCAAATAGCTGCGGTTCTTGCGAACATTGGCAAAAGCTGGGTATAAACCCAGAAAGCTAAAATATGCCGATGCATTCAAGGTTAAACATACTACTTCGGTGGAGGCGATCGCTGTTTCACAGGCCACATCGCGCAACAAACCAATTTCGCCGATAATTTCCCCCGGTTGCAGCAATTTTAGGGTAATTGGCAGTTGCGTCTGGGGATCATATCCCAACAGGCGCACTTGTCCCTCATAAATGATCGTGATGTGTTCTGGGAGACTTTCTTTTCCGATGATTTTCTGACCTATCCGATAGCGCCAAGCTTGCAGCTGTTCTGATAGATTAGCGATCGCTCCATCTGGTAAGTGATCAAACCCTTCTATGGTGGTGACAAATTCGACGAAACTGTTCTTAATATAAGTCATATCAAACAAGTAAAAGTGAGGAATTAAGCCGAAAATATTAGGGAGTATTTCTTTCTAACAGTGACACTGTTTGCTTTTATGCTAGTAGTGGCAAGACTTATGTGGAATTCCGGGGTCTAAATATGTAAAAGTACGCAGGGGAGGTTTGTCTAATTGCAGGACTGTATTTATATCACACGCTTACAATTGTTATGCGTTTTTCAAAATAAAGTTAAAGTATAGTGTAAATACATTGAGGATAAGTTATCACTTGGTTAATATTACATAATTTATACAAGGTTGAACTCAGTAATATTGCAATTATGTAAAATGGATACTCATCATTAAACTAAGACACAGAAACGCAGTTGTTAAATTTAGTGTCGCCCATTTTAAATATATGATAATCAACATGAAATTATCACAGATGCTTTTTTAAGTAAATACCCTAGTTAAGAATTATGTAATAAAAAAACTTTAAATTTCTGAATTTTTTTTTACAAATTCTTGAGTATAGGGATTGGCAGTATCACTGATGGCAAAAACGGTAAGCTTTCCTCGGTAAACAGCGCTATACCCGATTTGTAAAGAATTACCCATCACTTTTTTGCTAGCTTACATTTAATAAAAATTAACTGGAAAAATAAAGGTGATGATTTTTTGTCACCGTAGAGGAATCAACTATTAAATTTATGAAGGAAAGACAATAACTGCCTTCAGTAAATTTACTAGTTTCATTAATATGGCTCTTCATTACTTATTATGCTAAACACGTATGTCATTGCCGGAGGCAGGGGAGCAGGGAGCTCTTAGCTGGGGAGAGACTGGGACGGAGCTTGTACTCCGCACTACTATCAAGCGTCCTTTATGACGGGGCTTGATACCCATGTTCCGATCAAGCTTCACAGCAGGGGGGAAGGGCTTGCTCCCCCAGCAAGAACTGCCCCCTTCCCCCCTGCTTCTTCGGTCAATCAGCTTAAAACCCTTGCTGGACAATAATAACAGCCGTTATTCTTAGCGTTTGAGGCAAGATTTTTGAAATTTACGCTATAGACCTCTTGCAAAAGTCCCTAACACACCCCACCTCTAACCCCTCCCCGCAAGCAGGAGGGGAGCGTTTGCGTGAGCAAATGCGGGGTGGGGTTCTTTATTTTTGATTTATGCAAGAGGTCTTATAGCTACCTGTAAGGCTTGATTTTCAAGGCAAGCTACGGACTTTAATGAAAATTCCAGCATAATACGTACCGAAGAACCATTAATATCAAGTCCATCTAATCGCTACGCATAAAATAACCCCACCCCGCAACCAAGATGAGGTTGTTTGATTTTGCTAAGTTAGGACTTACGCAAAAACCCTCTCAAACTCTCATTCCTCCGTGACGCGCCAGTTGCTTCAAGTCTCTTAACCGCAAGGGCGCACTGGCTTCTCTGCGCCGCGCCAGTTGCTTCAAGTCTCTTAACCGCAAGGGCGCACTGGCTTCTCCGTGGTTCGTTTTCCGTTACTCGTGCGTAAGTCCTATAAGTAATTACTTGCGTTTGATATTAGGCAGCATTGACACTCAATTTTATCTGCACAATCACATCGTTGTAATCTTTATCACCACCATTTGGTAAATCCTCAAAACCAAAGGTGTTATTTCCCAACAGTCGAATGTGATCTACCTTATCTGAGTTAGCACCCAAGAATGAGAAGTAAACCTTCTTATTGGCATTGCCATTGAGAATAGCATCGGGTTTACCATCTACAATAATAAATGGTGCAAACAAAGAATTCGCCCCGAAAGTGCCAGTGTAATTTGCAGTACCTTGGTTGTCTACCGCCAAGTCAATGCCTCCAACACGCCCACGCACAGCGGCTTCGGCGTAACCAGCCTGGCCAACGAGGATATCTGCTTTACCATCGCCATTGGTGTCAATACCACCATTCTCATCAGCCACCTGATAGAAGCCGACAAAGTTGTTGTAAGATGCTTCTCTGTTGACTACAAACTCAGCTTTTGCCGATTGTGTCACACTCCGTAAATCAATCAGTTCGCCTTGCTTTTTGCCTTGCAGACCAGTACCTAAAGATACCTCTTGTTCTGTTGCCTGAACTGTCACAACAAAATTCTGGAAGTTGAGAGAAAACCCTTCCTCTTCTGTGCTGTTATTTGTAGCTGAGGAAAAAACGACACTTGAGAAAGAAGTTTTTCCAGATAGTACAGCCTGAGTAGTACTGTTAGATACCAGATAGAATCTGAGTTTCGTACCAGACTCGAATTCTAAGATATTTTTCAGGTCGGCGTTCTTAAAACCCTTGGGCAGTTTAGCAAGGGAGGAGAAAATCACCTTTGAACGCTCTAAAGCCACTTGTGTATAACCCTCTGCACCAGGGGCTATGCCGTTAATCTTACCTTCTTCATCGTCAACAGCAAATACACACAGTTCATTCACCTCTTTAGCGGTGTTGTTTTTAATCTTAATAGAGAGCTTTCCTTTACGATCCTTAACTTTACTGTTGACGATAAAAATATTCTGAGTAATATTGACTAGCTGGAAAATTGTTGTTATTTGGTTATTTGTAGTAGACCCAAAGCCATCAATATTAACATCCAACTCTTTATCAAAAGAGAGTCCACCAGTGTCAGTAGTGCGGACGCGAACTTTATAACTAGATTTAGTCACGTCAGATTTAATTTTTAAGCTATTCCCCTCAATGATGAATGCAGCATTATCAGTGTCGCCAGTGCCCGCCACCAAACTATAAGTGTGCTTATCGTCTTGGTCTGGGTCAGTGCAGCTGAAGACGCCGAGGATTTTTTTATCATCATCATCTCCATCACCACCATCATCACCATCACCACCATCATCGTCATCGCTGATAGCGCTAAATATCAAGTCTGTGGGATTTTCGTTGAGGCCGTTGACATTGATAACTAACTCCTTCTCAAAGATGAATCCAGCAAGGTCGGTACTAGATACCCGAATGTTGTAAATTGATTGGCTTTCAAAGTTAGGGGAATTATTTATTTGTAGACTATTATCGATAATAGTGAATAGGGCGTTATCAGTATCGCCAGTACCCGCTATTAAACTATAGGTGTATTGAGCATTGATGTTTAAGCCAGTGGTGAAAGTGCCAACTTCAGTTGCCGCAGCCACATTCTCATCTATACTGGCAACATTCAACATCAAGTCTGTATTTAGCAGTACTGATACATTGCTAGAACCGAAGTTAGCTACTACCAAGTCCAGTTTACCGTCACCGTTAAAGTCTTCCACAGCAACGGACTCAGGACTTGAACCGACTGTGAAATCAGTGGCAGTGCCAAAGCCGCCATTGCCATCGTTCACTAGCACTGAAACATTGTCAGAACCGGAGTTAGCTACCACTAAGTCAAGTTTGCTGTCACCGTCAATGTCTTTCATAGCAACGGAACGAGGATTTGTCCCGACTGCAAAGTTGGTGGCAGCGTTAAAGCCGCCACTGCCATTGTTCAGGAGCACAGAGACATCGTTGGAACTATAATTAGCTACTACTAAGTCCAGGTTGCCGTCACGGTCAAAGTCTTCCACAGCTACAGCAGCGGGATTTGAACCGACTGTGAAATTGGTGGCAGCGTTAAAGCCACCATTGCCATTGTTTAGCAACACGGAGACATTAGCAGAATTATAGTTCGCGGCTACAATGTCCAGGTTGCCGTCACTGTTGAAGTCTCCCACGGCAACCGAACGGGGTTTTGTTCCAACTGTGAAACTGGTGGCAGCGTTAAAGCCGCCACTGCCATTGTTCAGTAGTAGCGAGACATTGGTAGCACCATAGTTAGCTACCACCAAGTCTAGTTGGTTGTCACCGTTAAAGTCTCCTACAGCAATAGAAATGGGTTGTGACCCAACTGAGAAACTGGTGGGAGGGTTGAAGCCGCCACTGCCATTGTTCAGTAGGAGCGAGACAGTGCTGGAATTATAATTCGTAACTACAAAATCTAGTTGGCTATCACCGTTAAAGTCTTTTACAACAACAAAATTGCTAGATGTCCCAGCTGGGTAGTTGGTGGCAGTGCCAAAGCCGCCATTAGCATCGTTGAGCAACACTGAGACATTGTTGGAACCGGAGTTAGCTACCACCAAGTCTTTTTCACCGTCACCGTCAATATCTGCCACCGTAACCGAATTGGGATTTGTCCCAGCTAGGAAGTTAGTGGCATTTGTAAATGATACGCTCATGATTGCTTTTATTAATAGTGTCTTAGCTTTCTCACACCTGCTTTTGCTAGTAAAAGTAATATTCTTTGTTAGCAAGGTAGGAATGCACCATAAAGCTTATTGTGTAAATCAGGGTAATTACCTCAGTAAATACACGGCTATAAGTCCAGTTTAGGACTTATGCAAAGGCTTTATTAGCGATCGCATCTACATATACAGGGCTTACGCAAGTGTCACAAAGAAGACGTAAATTGAAGCTTGTAGTAAACACTAAAGTAGCTGAACCATATTGTATTATTTCCGCAAATTAAAAAACCCCATCCCGCAAGCGAGATGAGGTTGCAAAGCTGCACTAAATAAGCTGTATGAAATTGAAAAATTAAGAACTAAGCCACGACACTAGCAGAAAAAACGAAATCATTTAGTGTGAGGCTAGTTGATGCAATTCCCAGCAATGAAGCCAACTCTATATTTCCGGTTTTCACGATAGTGTCAGCACCCTGTTGCAATACCGTTAGATTACTGACGCGAATACCGCCCAACCCGATTTTATCAATGCCGATTGTAAAATCAGTAATAATGTTCTTGCTAGTTGGCAGAGTGGCGTTAGCAATCCAAAACTGGTTAGCACCAGCACCACCACTGAGGCGATTACCGCCCTGTTGACCGGCAAATAGCACATCATCGCCATCGCCACCAAACAGGGAATCATTGATATTGGAGAAGAGTTTGTCATCTCCAGAACCACCGTAGAGACGGTTATTGCTACCGCCACTGCTAAGGGTATCGTTGCCGGAGCCACCGAAGGATAATTGACGAGAACCTTCAATTACTGTGAGGGTATCAGCACCTGCTGCCCCAAATAGACTATTATTACCACTACTTTCAACGACAGCGATCGCATCATCACCATTACCACCATTGGCACTAGTATTTTGAGCCGCGCCGTTTTGACCAATAAATACCTGATCATCACCATCACCTGTGGACACTGATGAGTCACTACCTACAAGCACCGTGTCATCCCCGTTCCCAGTGACGATTGTGTTACCTTTATTACCCTCAACAAAATCTGCTCCGTCACCTGTAAGTAAGGTTTGATTGGGCCCAGTGGTAATATCATCGCTGGTAGTAGAGCCAAACTTAATGTCTTCAGCTTGAGGTTGACCTAAACCAGGGGCAAGGTTGAGGGGATTCTCCAGTTTCAACAGAATAATTTCATTGTTGTCTATAACTGGATTTTGAGGATCATCTCCAGGACGACCTGTAGAGAAAGGATAGTTGTTGTCATTAGCTACCAAAATGGTGTTTTTGTCAACAACTAAAACATTTTCAATGGTTACAAATGGGAAGTCAAAAGTAGTTTTGCCATCTCCATTGAGGTCATTAGGGTCTTGGATGTTCAACAAGTCGCCAACTTCTTCTTTAGCTACATAGCCATTAGAATCTGTTTTAGACAAGTCTATTTTGAAAATCTTCTTAAATTGAGCAGAAGTTCCTTGACCACCATCTCGCTCAATAACTAAGTACTCATTATCATTAATGACTGCTAGATCCCCGATCGCATAAGCAGGATTTTCTAACTTGTAGTAAAGTTTATTACCAGTGTACTCACGGTTGGCGATATCAAATTCGTTAATCCGCAAAGCACCAGCAGGATCACCCTGAACCGTACCCTCTAGCAGCATATAAAGTTTGGTTTTGCTGGCATTGATTGCTCCGCCTTCAAAACCTTTGGAACCACCTAAGTTAGGAAAAGCATCTCCTGAGAGAACATCGGGGTTTTGTGGCGATCGCACTAAGTTATTCTGAGGATCACTCAAGAAATCTCGGACTTTATCCCCTGTCTTTGGGAAATCTGTAAAGAGTTTATCTACCCCTAATTGAAAGAACTGCTGAAATTCTAGTTCTGGATTACCTTTGTAATCTGCTGCTAGGTACTGGTCTTCATTGCGGAAGGTGTAAGGATCAACCTGTAAACCTGCATTGTGGGCATCTTGAATTAAGCTAGTGGGAGGTAACGTAGTCTTATCAGCATCATTTACTGTTCCATCCCCATTCACATCATCAGCTTTGCCATCACCATTAGCATCAGTACCTTTGACACTAACAATCATCCGCTTCCAAGGGCCAATACCATCAGCATAAGTGGCAATTTCAGTTAAGCCTTCTGGAGTTCGCAAGTCGCCATAAGTGCGACTGTCACCACTGACTTTCAAATCATAAGGCTGACTCTCAATAATCTTGCCGTTGATGTCAATGTCACTGGCATCTAAAAGTTGGACAAGTGGAATATCCACCCCTGCCGCAGGCATAATGCTATCATTCAGTTGTTTGAGGTTAGATACTTCAAAGGACTGGATGAAGATGCGACTGGGGTCAGTAAAGTTATTTGCCTTGAGTGTATCGATCAGTATATCGCTGATGTTTCTGTTAATTTTCTCTGTCGTGCCTACATAAGTGGCTTCTTCGGCAAAATAGGTGGGATGCTTCGTTTCTGGGTAGATGCCAATCTTTTTACCTGTCTGCGCTTCTACCTCTTTAACCAAGTTGATGATTTCGGCGAGAGTGGGAATTTCAAATTGACCATTGAAGGATTGGTCACGGAAAGGTAGACGCTGTATCGCCCCTAAAGTCTTGATTTCTTCTAAAGTAAAGTCTTCAGCGAACCAACCTGTAATTGTGTTGCCATCTAGACTGACTGTTTTCTTGCGATCGGCAAACTGTGGATATTTGCTAATATCGTAAACGTCTGTGGTTGTATTGCTTAAATTGACGCTGCCATCAGCATTTAAAATTGCCAAAGCAGGCTCATGACGAGCAATTAACACACCATCTTTTGTAACTACTAAGTCTGGCTCAATAAAGTCAGCACCGTCTGCAATTGCTCGTATGTATGCTTGTAAGGTATGTTCTGGAAGATCCCCACTTGCACCTCTGTGGCCAATTACTTTAGGTGCTTCTCCATTTAAAGTTTTGAATTGGTCGGGTGTAGCGATCGGAGCTTCTAACAATTTACCAGTGGCATCAAAATGCAATAGATAGGGGCCAAACTCATCTCCAACCCAGATTGTCCCGTCTTTATCAAAGACGAATGACTCTACATCGAAATCTGCACCAGTCAGTAATCTCTCAGAACTTCCTTCGTTAACTATTTGGAAAGGAATCTTGTTGTTAGGGTCAGACAGTTGAATGTAATCTAAAACTTTAACGCTGCCATCTCCATTTTCTGTTCCCTTAAAATTCGGGTCTAAACGATTGATTCGCAGTAGGAAATCTGCACTATTGTCTTTGCTACCGTAACCATTATCTGACAAAAAGTAGAAAGAGTTACTGTTAGCAAACTGGACACCGCTAAAGCCCTGTATTGGCTGTCCTGGAAAAGGCCCCGTTCTGCCGTTAGCTGAAATTCCTTCACCAGAAGTTGGCCCATCACCATAGGTATCAGCGGGTAAAGAAGCAAAGCCGACTAACTCAATTGCCATAGTTTAGAATGTTGGTTAGGTATTTGGATTTCACTGCATCACAAGCTATTGAAGTTTTCTCATTACTTGTGGAAAAATAAATCATGAACTCAGGCTAGAAATCAGAATTACTGGTAAATTTCAGAATTACAAAAATATAGTTTAGGCAAAGCCCTTTAAGTCCAATTTTGTATTAACGCCGAGAATACATTTACGAAAAACGTATTTTCTCAGAGTTATCGAAACCTTGAGACATGATAGTGGAATGTCAACTACTAATCTGTGTTAGTGAATAATCAGCATGGAAGACTGAGATTCAGAATTTAATGTTGATAGTAGTTATGAGATAACTTAGCTAGCAGTAAAGATGTTTCCATGAAAAGATTAAGATAAGATAAAATTAAACAGAAGAAATGATTAAAATATATTTGCATAAATAAAAAGTAAAACGGCGTAAATAATTAAAGGTTTGTAGTAAGGAGTTTAATCCTAAAAAAAGGACTAAACTCCTTACTACGAACTCGATTAAAATAATTTAACATTACTTAATATATAGGACTAGTATTTGATTTTTGAAATGCACGTAGTGGACTGTCTACGCAAAATAGTGCATTAGACGTAGTGCATTAGACGTAGGTTGGGTGGAGCGGAGCGCAACCCAACATATATCAGGATGTTGGCAATGGCTTAGCCTCCACCCAACCTACAATTTTTTTGCAATCATTAAAGCCTAGACAGTCCATTACAAGACTACCGAGATTTTTTCAGAAATCAAATATGATTCCTATAGTTCTATTTATTCCTACCGATTTACTTATTTATGAAAATTTATACATATTTGAACATGAGAAAGTTAATCTGACTTTTCACGTTATGTGGAAAAGTCCACCAAAAACCTAACCCCCTAACCCCCAACCCGTGGCGGGAAGGGGGAAAATTCAAAGTCTCTCTCCTTAAAGGAAGAGAGAAATAGAAGTGAGGTTTTCCAGATGACCTGAATTGTCAGGAAAGTTAATATATTTATATTTTCAATTTAATCCCCCGTTTATTGGGGAGAAACAGGAATCTAGTTCCCTCCCCAATGCATCGGCTACGGTGTACACACAAGTCTAATTACCCCCCTTAATCCCCCCGTTTATTGGGGGGAAACAAGAAATCCAGTTCCCTCCCCTTTCCAAGGGGAGGGTTAGGGTGGGGTAAAATCCAGGTTCGCAAGCTTTGATTATTTTGAGATTTCCGGTAGCAAATCAATTCATAAGTTCATTACAACAATTGTTGCAATGATTTAAACGTTTCTTATACATGGAAGAGTATTTGTTGCAAAGTATTGAGCAATTGCTGCAACTGATTATACATTTGCAAGAAATACTTAAGCCTTTCTTATACATGGAAGAGTATTTGTTGCAAAGTATTAAGCGTTTGCTGCAACTGATTATACATTTGCAAGAAATACTTAAGCCTTTCTTATACATGGAAGAGTATTTGTTGCAAACGTTTAAATTTTCACAGATAAATTAGGCGTAGGTTGGGGAGCCACTGCGCCCTTGCGGTTTCCCGACTTAAAGCAAGTGGCGTTTGAGGAACGAAACCCAACATTATCGAGACTTTGTTGGGTAACGCTTACGCTCAACCCAACCTACTATTCTCTTAACCCAAGCGTATTGCCTTACCAAGTTGCAATCTGCTGTATACCATTTGTGTAAATCTTTGCAACTAATGAAATGTTTAGATACCCGACTTCTTTAAGAAGTCAGGTATCTCGTTGTTCAGGAATGATATTATGTCCGCTTGATTACTTATTAAACCCGAAGAACCCCACCCCCAACCCCTCCCCGCAAGCGGGGAGGGGAGACAAAGCACAGCTTTGGCGGGGTGGGGTTCTTTTATTATGGGTAATTTGGCGGACATGATATGATTTAGGATTGGGATAACACTAGGCAACAAACTAAGCCACGACGCTAGCAGAGAAAACGAAGTCATTTGCGGTTAGGCTGGTTGAGATAATTCCTAGCAATGAAACCAACTCTGTATTTCCGATTTTCACCAAAGTATCACTACCCTGTTGCGACAGTGTTAGCCCAGAAAATTGAGTTACGCCAACACCACCAAGCCCGATTTTGTCAATCCCGACTGTAAAATCAGTCACGATGTTATTACTAATTGGCAGACTACCATTGGTAATCCAAAATTGGTCAGCACCAGCACCACCACTGAGGCCGCTACCCTGTTGACCGGCAAATAGCACATCATCACCATCGCCACCAAATAGCGAATCATTGACATTAGAGAAGAGTTTGTCATCTCCAGAACCACCGTAGAGACGGTTATTGCTACCGCCACTGCTAAGGGTATCATTGCCTGAGCCACCGAATAATGATTGGCGAGAACCTTCAATTACTGTGAGACGATCATCACCTGCCGCCCCAAACAAATTATTACTACCACTGGCTTCTAGCACGACAATCAAATCATCACCATTGCCACCATCAGCACTGGTATTTTGAACCGGGCCATTTTGACCAATAAATATCTGATCATTACCGTCATTCCCGGAAACTGAAGAGTCACTCCCTGCAAGCACTGTGTCATCACCGTTTCCAGCTATGATTGTGTTACCTTGAGCGCCTTCTACAAAGTCTGCTCCATCACCTGCACTAAAGAATTGTCCTGGCTCAAGACTGACAGTATCGCTGTTGCTAGAACCAAAACCGTTCGGGAAAGTAGGCTGTACAGTTGTCAGATTATTTGGTAGTTCCAAGATGCCAAGTTTTTCAGCAGCCGTATTACCTGTAATGTTGAAGTCGTTGTCGTTAATCAAAGCTAGAGTGTTTGGTGCTACCAGTGCCAGACCTTCTAATTTTTCTACCCCGGTGTAACCCAATTGAGCGGCATTAGCGATTAGGCTTTTGGTGACAGGGATAATATTGGCAGCAACTAACTCCGCAGAGGAAAGTTGTTCGATGGTTTTATTAGCTGGCAAAGTAAAGTTAGCAGGGTTATTGATGTTCGTTGCCCCGGCTAAATCAATTTGGTAAATTAGTTTATTGCCAGCAGATGTACCATTATCATCTCGCTCAACTACTGCAAATTTGCCGTTACCTAAAGATACTGCATCGCCAATTTTGTCTGTTGCCGGTAAACCTTCCAGGAGATACAAATATTCTCCTGTTACCTGCTTGGTGACAATATCAAACTCTAGAATTCGCAGGTTGAGAGAAGCTTTAGATGTCGCGTCATTAGCAACATCTGGATTGTCAATGGGACTTTGGATGAAAGCGTATAATTTAGTACCTTCCAGGGCTACAGCTTCAAATCCCCGGTTATTGCGGCGTTGGGCATAAACGAATGGTAATACCTCAGTTCCAAAAGTTCCCACTGGTTGATCTGGGTTGGGTGCAGTGGCAGTTCCTTGAGGAATAAAGCGGTCAATTAGTTTACCATTAACGTCAAAGTGGTAAATTGCCGGACGGTATTCATCTACCAGCCAATAGTCTCCATTTTCCGCAATTACAATACCTTCTAAGTCAGCACCCAAAGGATCGTTAGCTAGAATATTGTTGTCTAAGTCAACAGCAATTTCATCAGTGTAAGCCAAACCGTTTGCCCCAGCTTGCAAATTAGGCAATCCAGTTAATGGTGTTGTCCCATCTTGACGGAATAGTCCTGTTCTATTGGTAATGCTGATTTCACCCGTGGTGCGGTTGAGTTCAAAACTGACTATTTCTGGTTGGAAGTCGGGTAAGAAAAATGGTCTGTTTGAACCCTCAGATTCTCCATTGGGGCCTCGGTCTGTGTTGGTGACAAACTTTAGGTTGCCATTTGCTGCAAATCCTTGAAAATATAATCCAGAGAAACCACCTAAGAAAATATCTTGATTTTCAGAGGTTGTTCCTAACTTGGGTAGGTTTTCAAATTCATAGATAGTTAGCTTGGGTTGAGCAACAGGATTGCGTGGATCGTAACTAGTGGTGTCGATAGTTAGAGAATTAGGGAAGGCATTGGCAATATTTTCCCAAGGTACAAACTTGAAGTTAGAACTTATATTTTCCTCTTCACCTTCATCACTAACTATTTTGGCAGGTTCATTGGAACCATCTTGAGTGACAAATAAACCAAATGGAAAGTTAGGCCCCAGTGGCACGTTAATTACATCTGCACCGTCTGACTCTTGTACGCTGTCAATGGCCCCATTGTTACCAACGGCAAAATTACCTAGGTATTCGTTGTTACCTTCACGAGTGTAAGCAACAAAGGTGTTGTCGCCTTGGCTAGATGCTAATAAGTAGCCTGTGCCATTTTTGCCGTAATAAATGGTCAGTCCTTCTACGTCATCGGTGAGATAACTACCACCCAAATCTCTGACTTGATCAATTAGCTTGCCAGTTGTGCCACCGTTTGGTTCTGCTTGGAACTTCCAAATCCCGACATTTTCCTGGCCGATGTAGAGGAAACCAGTTTCCTGGTCTACTACCATACCCTCTGTTTGCGGATCGCGTTCGCTAATTGTCGGTACGGTAAATTCTCGCACTCGTTCAGCCCCAATTTTGCCATTACCTTTGTCAATCAGTTTAAACTGAGCGACATCTCCGGTTTCTCGGCGATTGGCAAAGACATAATAATCATTGGTGATTGGACTGCGGTATAGAGTAAGCCCGTAAGCACTCCGAGAAGATGAGGAATAAGGTTCTGCAAAAGGTAGCCCTTGGAAAAGGGTTCCAATATTGCTGTCGGTGATGTCTTCCAGGTAGTTACCGGGAGTGGTAGGGTTGGGGTTAATTTTGAAGATTGCTAGTTTATCATTACCGCGATCGCTAGCTACGGCAATATCAACAGATTGATTGCCTAATTGAAAACCGTATTGCAGGTCAATATTGTTGTAGCGAATACCACCCGGATTAACTGTTTGCAACAAATTACCAGACAAGTCATAAACCCGCAGCCCGGCATTTTTGACTGAGGTCAATACTAGGCTATCAGCAGAATTTGTGGCATTAACATAGATAGCAGGATCATCAGCATCAGCCCGTTGATCAACTGGGAGTGTTTCATCGTCCAACAAATCGGGACGGGTTTCTAGCGTGGGTGCAGCAGTTGGAACTAAGTCTGCATCCAGTGTGAGAATTTGGGTAAATTGGCTTTGATTGAAATTGTTATCACTTACCAGCACAATCGACTGACGACCATCTGCTAGTTTGGGGCCAAAGGTAATACCTTCGATGTTATCTGTACCGTTAGGCAAGTTTAAATCATTTAAATTCAACAGTAAGCGCTTTTGAGCGGGTTGGATAGCAGCTAGTTGCTCAGTACTCAGATTATTGAGAGAATCGTAGAAACTAATGTCTGTTGATCCTTGCAAGGAAACTTCGTAGATTTTGATGGTGTTGCCGACACCTTGTGCAAAGGAACGTTCTAACGCCAGTAAGGTTCCCCGGTTATCGATGGCGAGTAAATCTGTCAAGCCATTGTCAGCAGAGCCTGAGCTAGGGTTGGGTGGTTGGGGGATTGCATCAGTAATATAAAGGTATTCTTTTTCTGCTTGTCCACTAAGTAGATTGTATTGCAGAATTCGGGAAGGGCTGCCACTAGTGAGTGAAGCCCTTAATCCATCTTGAGAAAGCGCGTTTTCGGTGGCGGTGAATAGGGTTTTCTGGTCGGGTGTGATGGTGAGGCTTTCAAATGCCAAATTATTGTAAACGCCTGATGTCTGCGTATCACTTGCATCTACAATACCGTTGCTGTTGGTATCCTCAACTACTGGCAGGAATTTGCTGGGAATAAGTAGCGATCCTATTTCTTGCCCCGTTGTAAGGGAAAATTCCTTAATAAAGGGATTGGTAATACGACCAGCAGTAGGATTAACTTCACCCTCTGAAGAGATGAAAACAGTATCATTGTTAGTTAAAGCAATGCCTTCTGGGTCAATGCTAAATGTTGCAAATAAGTTGCCATTGCTATCTTTCAGGGGTGTAACATTGGTAAAAGTCACCCCAGTATCAGCAGTGAAAGTATAGAAGCGGGCGGGGCCAAATTGGGAGCGATCGTCTGAGATAGCGTAGTAGCGGTTGTTAGCTGCATCGTAGGTGACACCAGACAATCCACCCAGTGGAGTTTCTCCTCCATTCACAGTTCCCGCCGCGCCAGCAGGAATAAAACCAGTAACGAAAGTAGACTGCCCCTGAAATCCTATACGAGGAATGGTTTTACCTGGTTCAGTTGGCCCAGTTTGCACATCTGTAAATACTAAGCGATGGTCAGAACTAGGGAAGGGAAAAGTACCCACCAAGGGGAACGTTGAGTCAGTATTCAGTGGCCAAAATACTCCTGAGTTGGCAATTGTCAAGTCAGTGGAGGGTAGCACGTAATCAGTCCGTAGGTTTCCTGGAGCCGTATCAGCAAAGTCTGCGGTATCAAAGCTAGGATTACCGTTTTGGCTAGCGTTTGCACCACCTTGTAAGTCTGCTTGTTGGGGGCCACCAAGACTGCTAGGGATGACATTAGTATTGATATTGGGGTTTTGCAATAGTTGGCGAATAGCATTGTCAAAACTATCACCATCCAACGGATCGGCATTTTGATCACCCACAATCACAAAGCTTGACCCAGCAGCAATCCCGCCCGTTTTTCCCTGATCATCGTAGATGTAATTACCTTTACCAGGAGTAATATAGTCTGCCCAAAAGCGGATCTCGTCGTGATTGCGCTTCCCGTTGCGGTCTTCTGGCCCATCAAAGGTTGGGGGTGTGGGGTGGCTGGCGAGGACATGAATTGTCTCGCCGTTTACCTGGATTGGGACATCCCAATGACTTTTGGAGGATAGGCGTAAAACTTCCAATTCCTCCTGAGAATACCAATCATTTGGCTGTGGTGTTGTAGGATCATCGGGAAGCAAAGCATTGGGCATATCCTTCCAGAGGAAGTTTTGGAAGGTGCGGACGTTAGCTGTATCGATGGGATATTTGGACAACAGCAACATCCCAAATTGACCAGGAAAATTGCCGAATCCGAAGGCATCATCGCCATATCCCGGTTCGCCTGGGGTTGTAACTACTGCGCCGTTGTTGTTCAAGTCAAAACCAGAGGCAATACCCGTGTTAGAAGGAGCAATATAGAAGTAGGGGTAGTCAACGGGAGTCGCACCGTTTTGGCTGATAGCTAAATAATTTTGCTGGAATAGTTGAACTGCCTCTTGAGAGTAGTCAAACTCATTAATTAACAGCACATCCGGGTTGTTACGCTGGATAATTTCTGCCACAGCTTTTGCCTGAGCATTATCGGGAGTTGACAAATCGGCCACTAATTGGCCTTGAGCGCTGCGGTTTAGGGAAGCATTGAATTGGGAAAAGCGGATTGTCTTATTATTTACCATAAGTTGGTGCTAGGGTAGATTCAAGTTTTGCGGAAATTAGTGGTGTCTGCGAAGACCACAGAACCAAGTTGCCCAATTGCATCGCTGCAAAAGTGGGAAAAACTTTCAGTGTAAGTATCATTTATATTGTCAGTAAAAGACCATTAACTGCGAAGTGCATCTTTGCAGTTAGAGAGTTTGCAATATCAACATGGACAATATAAAATATGCCTTCTAAAACACTATTTTTAGAGATGATTAGAAGACAGCTATATAACTTTTTGTTATCAGTTGCGAATTGGGCACTCTCAAAGTATCCCAGTAAGATTAAGAAACGGCTAGCAAAGGGTTAAGAAAAAAATAATTGCAGATTTAGGGATGCTTTTGTCCCACAGCTTAAAGATGCGATTTCTGTTATTTTAGCGATCGCCTACCTCATACTAGTAGTCTGTCAAGCTAGTTTTAAGGGTTTGTAGTAAACACAAAGCGTGCTTAGAAAACAAGGACTAAAGTCCTGACTACGAACTTGTTTACCCCTCAATTAAAAGCTGACAGACTACTAGTGCAACTCCATTCCAATACTGCTCGGGTTTTGGTGCATAGTTATTGGAGATCCCCTTAGTTCCCCGATAAATTGAGGGAAAATAAGGCATTTTTAGCCCCCCTTTTTAAGGGGGGTTGGGGGGATCGACTCAAAACCTACGCAGTATTGAACTCCATTCTGCATTCTAAGTTCTGTATTCTTCTTCAACTATGATTTGATGATATACCAAATACCATTATTACTTTGACGTAAAATTTGGTATTTTTGCTCAACAAATTCTAGCAGTTTGGGAAAATTTTCTTTGATTATAGCCTGGGGGCCATAATCAATAAAGATATAAGGAGGCTTTGATGAATCTAACTGCTCTCTAAGTGTTAACCATTGCTCAGGCAGAAAATATTCAAGTGCCCAACCACGTAGGATTGTTGCTTGAGTCCGACCAGAAAAGTAGTAAATAGATGGATCACCAGCTACATAAATCTCACCAGCAAGACTTCCTGCTTGAGAGATAAAGCTAGCCTCTGAGTGAAGAGATGGATATTTTTTTCTAAAGACAGTCTGATATTTTAATCGCGTATCTTCAGTTAAAGCAAAGTTATTATTAACCATAGTCATACTCTTTTTTGTAAGAGTGGATGATAAAGGAAATAACAATAAAAATATCAGCAGAATTGTCGGTATTTGAGACCTTAATTCTTTTAAATAGTCCCATAATATATCTAATCCTTTAGCTGCTAAAATACCTATGGGTACAAACAATAGTAAAAAATGGTATTCCCACAATGCTTTATATTGTAAAGTAATAACACTCAAACCAAAAACACACCAAACAACAAGTAACAAAGTCAATACATTCTTAGACTTACGCAATGAAGCATCTATTGCAATAATAGCTAGTAAAGCTAAAGGGTAAAAATTCTGTAAAAACCATTTTATTCCCGAAACAAAGTCTTTTTGATTTAATGCAGAATTAGCAATAATAAGAGGTGGATATATAAAAAATGTCTGATACACTATCGAAAAACTATTGTACCAGGCAAAGTAGCTGGCAACGACTAGAAGAGGAAAGATAATCCCTATAAAAATTGGCAAACAAATCTCAATAAATATTTTTTGAATACCCTGCCGTTTTATTAATACAGAATACATCAATATAGTTAGCCAAAACGAAAACAATATAAGCAAAAATATTAATTTAAATAGCAGGACAATTCCGCCAATAAAGCCTGACAGTAAAAGCAAGATAAATCTTTGCTTTCCTTCGTTTTTAAAAGATTGAAAAGTTAGCCAAAGGCAAAGGAATAAAGGAAAACCAACCAGTGCTTCAACTTGAGTAAGGTGCCAAGCGCCTGAAACAACATAGTAAACACCAACCGTTAACAAAGGTACTAGGCTTGCGATTATCTGATGCCGAAAATAGCTTTTTAGAGTCAGCAGCAATATTATAGAAAAAAATAGCATGTAAATAAGTTCAAAGGCATGGATGCCAATCTCATTAAAACCAAACAAAGTTCCCGCCAAAAAATAAAAGCAGAAAATCCCTGGTTGCTTGACATCCCAAAAATCACGATAGAGTAATTTTCCTTGTTGCATCTCTAAAGCACCTAGCCGAAAAAATGCTTGATCTCCGTCAAATGGAAAAGGTAAATGTATAAGACCAATTATGACAATAATAATCATAACTAGAAAGTCAATTCTATTTAATTTAGTAATACTAATCATGACAGTTTTAATTTAAATATAAGTGACTATCCCGCACTAGTGAATATGCAGGGCTATTTCATTCTCCGAAAAGCCCGCCTCAGAATGAATTCTGAGTCTAATAGCACTCATTCATCTAAAGATGACTGAGAAAAGGTTCTAGTCCGTTTTAACGGACTTTAGCTAAAAGCCAAAGAACTTTAGTTCTGGGCGGTTTATGTATAGAATGAAATAGCCCTAAGTGAATATGCTAGCGAGATAACAGTAAGTATGTAGCTTCTTCGTCACTGATAATGTTTAGATAATGTTTATAAACTGTAAAGAAACTGTAATAGGGAATGGCTATAAGCCTCTTTTTACTTAACTTTGTTATGTTATGCCACTCTTTTTAGGGGTTGCAAATGTTTCTAGTGTAAGCAAAACTCCATATTGATATCTTGCTTCAATAAGTAGGTAGGCACGAAAAAACTAAACTATGTAAAGATAAATCTGAATTCTTTTTCAACAGCAAGTAAATGCATTCCTAGCGGAACGTCTAAATTGTTACTTTGATCAACTGCAAGTATAGGAATCCGGTTTGATTCCTGAATTTACTTGCGTGGGCAGGGAACAGGGAATAGGGAATAGGGAACAGGAAAGAAAGCATAGATCCGTACTGAGTCTTGTTCAAAAATTAGGCGTTGCATATTTGCGGGATGATTTTGCTAGTTTTGTGGGATGGGCATCTTGCCCGTCCCTTGTATTTCAGGGCGGGCGAGACGCCCACCCTACAAGAATCATCCCTTGATTCAGCAACGCCAAAAATTAAATAGGAGTCCTATATATCGGTAAGTATGTGGTGTGTGTCTCAAGTATTAATGTGGATATAGACACAGTACAATAACTTGCATTAAAGGAAATACTGATGGAGCGTTCAAAATTAGTTGCCATTATTACAGGTGCGATTTCGATCATTTTAGCGATCGCTTACCTCATCTTAGTCCAACTGTTGGACTACCGGGACATGAAACCCGCCCCCATCAGCCAATTTGACCAAACGCCTGCGATTATTTCTGTTTTTTGGCAGGTTGACAAAATTACCGAAGCGTGAATTACATTTAGCTGAATTGTAGAGACGCAAGTCCTTTGCGTCTTTTATCATTTATGTCAATAAGTAAAAACTCATGATGAATATTGATTAAGCCAACAGTTAATTCATAGATAAAAAACAATAGCTATTATTCATTACTCAAATAGTCTTTTATATAAGATTTATTTAGAGTATTTATCTCAAATTTGTTTAGATAAAGTAATACCATTTTGACAAAGATAACGGTAAGCTGTTTCTAAGAAAATTAAATAAAGATAAATTTGTCTGAGCTGCGTAGGGGTAGCCTATCGTAGACATCACTGGGTTAACGGGGATCAACGCGAGTTGACTCAAAACCCCAAATTTTTGATGACAATATAGAGGTAAGTTGATGGCTCAGTTTCTACTTGAGACTGTTTGGCTAGTTCCGTGCTATGCCTTAATAGGTGGCTTGTTAGCCGTACCTTGGTCGCCGGGGATCATTCGGAAAACGGGGCCAAGACCGGCGGGTTATGTAAACTTGGTAATGACATTTTTGGCGTTTGTACATAGTGCGATCGCCTTACAAGCAACTTGGAATCAGCCAGCCCAAGAAGTATTTATTCCTTGGTTATCTACAGCTGGTTTAGACCTCACCATTGCTTTGGAAATATCCTCGGTGAGTATCGGCGCTTTGGTTGTGATTACTGGCTTGAATTTACTGGCGCAGATTTATGGCATCGGCTACATGGAAATGGATTGGGGTTGGGGACGCTTCTATTCCTTATTAGGATTATTTGAAGCAGGACTATGTGCCCTTGCTTTGTGTAATAACTTGTTCTTCAGCTATGTAATTTTGGAAGTCCTGACGCTGGGAACCTACCTACTAGTCGGCTTATGGTTTAGCCAGCCGTTAGTAGTCTCAGGTGCCAGAGATGCTTTCTTAACTAAGCGGGTGGGAGACTTATTCTTACTGATGGGCGTGTTGGCATTATGGCCCCTCGCCGGAACTTGGAGTTATCCAGAACTAACCAAGTGGGCGGCTACTGCTAACGTCAACCCGACAACAATGACATTGGTAGGTTTAGCCTTAATTGCTGGGCCTATGGGTAAATGTGCCCAGTTCCCCCTGCATCTGTGGTTGGATGAAGCGATGGAAGGCCCTGTTCCTAGTACGATTTTGCGGAATTCCGTAGTAGTAGCTAGTGGTGCATGGGTGCTGATTAAATTGCAACCTGTGTTAACTATTTCGCCCATAGTTTCCTCGGCTATGGTGGCCATTGGGGTAGTTACGGCGGTAGGTGCTTCTTTAATTGCGATCGCTCAAATTGATCTTAAACGCTGCCAATCCTATTCTGTCAGTGCCTACATGGGTTTAGTATTCATTGCCGTGGGAGTGCAACAATACGAAACGGCGCTGTTGTTAGTACTCACCCATGCCATATCAGCAGCCCTGTTGGTGATGAGTACCGGGGGAATTATTTGGAATAGCATCACCCAAGACGTAACCCAATTAGGCGGATTGTGGACACGTCGCCCGATTTCAGCAATAGCTTTTATCGTCGGGACTTTGGGATTAATTGGTTTTCCACCCTTGGGTAGTTTTTGGGCGTTGAGCAAATTAGCAGATGGCTTGTGGGAAACGCAACCTTGGTTAGTGGGAGTAGTAATAACGGTAAATGCTTTGACAGCCGTGAGTTTAACCAGAGAATTCGGTTTAATTTTTGGCGGTAAGGCTACACAAATGAGTCAGCGATCACCTGAAGCACACTGGCCGATGATTCTGCCAATGATGATTTTACTTGGTGTCAGTCTACATCTTCCTTTAGTGTTGCAAAGCTTATCACTTTTACCAGATTGGGCAACTCTCAATAAAGATGTCGCACTACTTTTAATTTGGTCGAGTATTTTCGGTTGCAGTATAACTGGCGTGATTTATTTCAGCAATATTCCCAAACCAATTCGTTTGCCTTGGAAAGGTTTACAAGACTTAATCGCATACGATTTTTACACTCCCAATATCTATCGGATGACGATTATCTTCAGCGTTGCCAAAATTTCCCAACTTGCCGATATGATTGACCGTTTTGTAGTCGATGGCATTGTTAATTTCGTTGGTTTATTTTCGCTTTTGGGTGGTGAAGGTCTTAAATACAGCACCTCTGGTCAAACCCAGTTTTATGCCTTAACCGTTCTTTTAGGAGTAGGTGTTTTAGGAATGTGGGTAACTTGGCGATTTTGGGGAATGCAGTTTTTAAATTTGATGTTTCAAATTTCGACACTTGGATAGTTAATCAGCGTTTTCTTACAAGCAGACAGTTTAATATTTTGAGGAGAATTCCATGAGCATACAACATTCCCGATTTAATCTTTCCAGAAGAAGTTTATTCAAGTTTGGTGCAGGTGCGATCGGTACAGGTGTATTGACAGCCGGACTTGGCTCAAAGTTACTTGCAGCCGAAAAAAAAGCTCCAGCAGAAGATGAAATCACCCCCGATAAAGCATTGCAAGAGTTATTAGATGGGAATGACAGGTTTGTCAAAAGAAAACGTCGCAATCCCAACCAAACTTATTCACGTTTAGTCGAAGTTGCCAAAGGTCAAAAGCCATTTGCTTCTATTCTAGGTTGTGCAGATTCACGGGTTCCTTCAGAAATTGTTTTTGACCAAGGACTTGGAGATTTATTTGTCTGCCGTGTAGCGGGTAATATTGCCACACCAGAAGAAATTGGTAGCCTAGAATTTGGCAGCTTAGTATTAGGTTCTAAAGTCATTATGGTAGTAGGACATGAGAGATGTGGTGCGGTAGATGCCGCAATCAAAGGCGCTCAAGTACCAGGGCAAATTGGAAGTTTGCTTGCAGCGATTAAACCAAGTGTAGAAAGCTCAAAAGGAGAATCAGGAGATAAGTTAGAAAATGCTTGTAAAGCAAATATTGCGGCACAAGTTGAAAAGTTGAAATCATCGTCAGTTTTATCTGAGTTAATCAAGGCAGAAAAGCTGAAAATAGTCGGAGCTTATTACGATTTAGATACTGGGAAAATCAGCGTAGTTAGTTAGCTTTTTTGTCCTTTGTCATTAGTCATTAGTCATTGGCTAAGAGTCAGCCATAAAGGATAAAGGGCAAAACACAAAGGACGAAAGACAAAGGACGAAGGACAAAGGACAAAAGACGAAGGACAAAATTACCATGTTAAGTGTATTAATTTGGCTTCCAATTTTCGCTGCTCTTTTCATAGCAATATTACCTGTAAGTATCCCTAAAGATCGTATTCGTTTAGCAGCATTAGTTTTTTCTGGAATAGTTCTCTTCTGGAACCTTTTTATCCTGCTAAAATTTGATATCAGCAATCCAGGAATGCAATTTAAAGAATATTTACCCTGGAATGAAACCCTTGGATTGAGCTATCAAATAGGTGTTGATGGGCTTTCTATATTAATGTTGGTGTTAAATAGCCTGCTCACCTGGATTTCTATTTACAGCAGTAGTAAAGAAACTGAACGCCCTCGGCTGTTTTACTCCATGATTTTATTAGTTAGTGGAGGAGTCGCAGGTGCTTTCTTGGCTGAAAATCTACTACTATTCTTCTTGTTTTACGAACTAGAATTAATCCCCTTTTACTTACTAATTTCCATTTGGGGAGGAGAAAAACGGGGTTATGCTGGAATTAAATTCCTGATTTATACTGCTGTTTCGGGAGCATTAATTCTGGCAACATTCTTGGGTATGGTGTGGCTGAGTGGTTCTACCAATTTTGCTTTTGATGCAGTCTCAACAGAAAATCTCTCAACAGCAAAACAAATCCTTTTACTAGCAGGGATAGTATTAGGTTTTGGAATCAAAATTCCCTTAGTTCCCTTCCATACTTGGCTACCGGATGCTTACGTTGAAGCTTCAGCACCAATTGCCATTCTTCTGGGTGGCGTGTTAGCAAAGCTGGGAACTTATGGATTGTTGCGATTTGGGTTGGGTATGTTTCCTCATGCTTGGAGTATTATTGCACCGACTCTGGCAATTTGGGGAGCAGTCAGCGCTATCTATGGAGCAGTAATTGCGATCGCTCAAAAAGATATCAAGCGCATGGTAGCATACAGTTCCGTCGGTCACATGGGCTATATCTTACTAGCTGGTGCTGCTAGTACTCCCTTAGCACTTGTAGGTGCAGTCGCCCAAATGTTTAGCCACGGTATCATCCTGGCGATTCTCTTCCACTTGGTGGGAGTTGTAGAAGCCAAAGTAGGAACGCGCGAGTTAGATAAACTCAATGGTTTGATGAGTCCCATACGCGGCTTACCTCTAATTAGTGCCTTACTAGTTTTAAGTGGGATGGCTAGTGCAGGTATTCCCGGTTTAACAGGATTTATCGCAGAATTTATTGTCTTTCAAGGTAGTTTCTCTATCTTTCCCATTCCGACAATTTTGTGTGTAGTAGCTAGTGGATTAACCGCAGTTTATTTTGTCATCCTCCTCAACCGCACTTGTTTTGGCAAACTAGATAACTTCGCCTACTATCCCAAAGTCCTTTCGTCTGAGAAAATACCAGCTTTAATTTTGGCAGCTTTTATCATCTTTTTGGGAGTACAACCCACTTGGTTAGTGCGTTGGAGTGAATCTACAACTACAACAATGGTAGCTGCAATTCCCTCTTTAGAAAAAACCGTAATCTCTGAAGTTGCGCTGAAATAGAAAATAAATCAAAACACTTGTAGAGACGGCGATTTATCGCGTCTCAAAACCTATCCCCCAGACATGATAAATCACCTCTCAAAACCTATCCCCCAGACGCGATAAATCACCTCTCAAAACCTATCCCCCAGACGCGATTTCTCGCGTCTCTACCAATTTTCGATTACCATGACAGCAATTAAAACAGCAATTAAATTACCTCCTTCCAAGCACGAATTTGCTGAAGTAATTCACCGCTTAGAAGCAGGCGGTGCAATGTTACCTGATACTCCAGAAAATTTAATGCAAATCATCGGTTTATACAAAGCTTATGCTGTGCCGATGGACTTTTACTGGCGTGACCTACTTTATATTGCTGAACGTGAATTTTTAAACCCGCTTCCCTTCTTTAAATACTTCTTACCCAAAGAGTATTTAGAACTGCATAATCATTACGCTGGCGATGATGCAGATTTACGAATTTGGCGCGGCGAAGCTACTGCACATCCAGAACTTTTGGCATTTATTGAGAAAGGTGAAACTTTCAAAATGCCCAAGTTGTTGCATCACTTATTCCACGATCGCATTAACATGGAATTTGCTGAAGCTTGTATGCGGGCGATGTTGTGGCATAGAGGGATGGGTGGACAATTTGACCCTTACCTAGATTCCGAAGAATACAAAGCCAACGCCGATAGGGCAATTAAAGCTTACTTCCAAGGGAACCCGGTAATGCTGGGACTTTACAAGCTGTTCCCCGATATGTTTTTAGAACAGTGCCGCCAGATGTCATACTACGCTAATCTGGGCTTATTCTGGGAAATCATGGCCCCAGTGTTCTTTGAAATGTCCGATCGCTATGACGAAGGTACCATTAGCAGCGTCCCAGAGGCAATGAGTTTCTTAGTTAATGGTATATTTGCGATCGCAGGTCGTCCCATTTACCATCACGTTTATATTCGTGGCGAATGCTACGAAATTGTCCCCAAATCCAAGGGTTTTATGTGGCTATATGAAGCAGCATTACCTTATGTAGAAGCTGTTTTCTACCGCACCGCACCCTTCCGAGGGACAAAATCTTATAATGCTCAAGCGCGTCAAGTACCGGCAGACCAGAAAGACTTTCACTATGGTATTCTTTACGCTGATGTATTCCCAGTCGGTACTGCTGGCATTCCTCCCACATTATTAATGCAAGATATGTTGCATTTTTTGCCCCCATATCTTGTTGATTACTACAGCCAACATTGCCGGGGTGAAGAAGATATGTTGATTCAGTTGGGAGTTAGTTTTCAACGGTCAATGTACTGTGTGACTTCTGCGGTAATTCAAGCCTTGCGAACTGCACTTTTATATCCATTAGATGATCCGAATCCCAAGCATTTACAAGCCAATCGAGATTTTTTTGAAATGCAGCTAAATCGCTTTACTCGACCCGACTACAACATTCGTGATGCTGCTCGTTTGGGGAGTATTCAAACGCAAGATTATAGATAAGAGATCCCCCCAACCCCAATACTGTTCGGTGAAGTTTAAAAAATAACTCCAATGTAGTAGCACGGCAAGCTTAATTTGTTGGGTTGAGTAATCATAGAATAGTTTTATTTGGGACTTTCTAGGTTTTTTGAACCCAATATTTTAAGGCTGACGTGCTAGTAGGTTGGGTTGAGGAACGTAGACCCAATACGGTTCGGTTAGCTTGTTTACACTGCGAAGATCCCCCCAACCCACGCCAGTCGCTCCACTTGGGGAGACCCCAAGACCGCGCTGGCTCCCCGATAAATTGGGGGGCTAATTTCCTCCTTTACCCCCTTTTTAAAGGGGTCGCCACAGGCGGGGGGATCTTATCCGAACCGTATTGAACGTAGACCCAAAGGGGCTTCCCGCAGGGTAACCCAACATTTTCGCAGCTTTGTTGGGTTTCACTCCGTCAAACGCTCTGGACAAGAACCGAATTTCTCCAAAAGCTCAGATATAAGCTTAGTATTTGAACAATCCCAAGTAACACTAGTGTTAGTAGCCTTATAAAAACCTGGTTGACCGTAGCCTGATAATGCATTAGTATCAGGTATCCTACTCACACACCCTCACCAATACATCGGGGAAGGTTCGTGAGGTGTGTACTTCATTTAGTTGCAAAGTGCTGTAAGTAAAAAGTAATTTCATCAGGTTCGACTAGATTTAGTTAATCGCTGCTTAATCGATTCAGGTAATCGTTCTGGATGCTTAGAAAAATAAAAGATTTTTAATAAAATAAAATTCAGGTTCCGAGCTAACCAAATTTGCGATCGCTCCATCAAGGATAGTGTTTTAATATAATCATTAAATAATTGTTTAATTCGCACCAAACTGGTTCCTCTAGCAGAATCATCAAATGTTTTGGTTCCTGGATAATATCTATAGTTACCCCAAATCTCATTGAAATATTTAACATGAGATGATCTAACCGCTTTCAAAAGAAAATCTAAATCCATTACATAATGATCTTCTACCTTATAGAGTCCGATTTGCTGATGCAATGATTTGTGATAGAAGTAAGCAGATGGATTTACTGGAAAAGAAGCATCGATAATTCCATCTTGATTAACTCGCCTTTCTAAGAGTAAATCAATCCTCCGTAATCGGCTAGGCTTATTAATATAAATTAGTTTACCTTGTTGATTGCAAACATTACAGTTGCCAACAACTAAGCTAGGCTCTGGTAAAGTTTGGAAAATTTCACAAATGCGGTTAAGAACGTTTATTTCATAAAAATCATCAACATTTAAAACACCAATAATCTGTCCTTGTGCTATAGCAATCCCTTTATTGATAGCATCAGATTGTCCTCGATCCTTTTCACTAATCCAACGAATGTGGGGATATTGATTGGCTTTATCCTTAATAATGTCTACTGTCTTGTCGCTTGAACCTCCATCGACAATGATATGCTCCACTTCTAAACAGTTTTGGTCAATGACAACTTGAATGCAAGATTCTATGAATTTCTCTCCGTTATAAACTGGTGTAATTATACTAATCATTAACAAGCGCCTCTTGTGGGTATTCCAAACAAAAGAATAATTTAAACGATTGATCTCTAATCATAGTGTTCCCCATTTGCACAGATTTATAACGCAACTGCCTTTTTGCGTAAGTCCTATACAGTTTATACAATAGCTTTGTCTGCGACAAGAACATGGCTCTCATGAAGCTTGTTATAAACTATACATTATTATCCACAGTGTGGCATTCACTGCTCATGAATGGAGAATTCGCTGGTCGTTCTTGTGCATAAGTCAATTGCTACGGCAAAAAGATACTTTGACATCAACTATTCTCAAGCTTTTCATCCTTTTTTTGGTTGATACGGTAAATCCAACTTATGTCTGTACGGTTTACCCAACTTTTTTGATATCTTTCTTTTATTAAATTAGTTACTAGAGAGAACAAACAAAGCAAACAAAGCTTCTCTCAAAAAGTAGAGGTTTGATAATTGGTTAAATATCTGAAACCTCTAAATCCCCCTAAAACTTAGTTTGATTACTCAAAAGTCAATTAGAAAGTTAAGGAGAGATTGAAATATGGCACTCATTCGTTGGGAACCATTCCGTGAAATGGAGATTCTACGTCGTCAAATGGATCAACTCTTCTCTGAGCTTACAGCAGCCGAGCGCGGCAACTCTGATGTTTCTGCATCACCGAGAACAGCATGGGTTCCTGCTGTTGAATTATCTGACAATGGTTCAGAGTTCGTATTAAGAGTTGAGATTCCAGGCGTGGAAGCTAAAAACCTGGATGTTCAAGTTACTCAAGATGCAGTTTCGATTGCTGGTGAGCATCGTTACGAAAAACATTCCGAATCTAACGCTAAAGTTCATTCTGAATTTCGGTATGGCAACTTTACTAGAGTAGTCCCTCTACCAAGCAAAGTTCAGAATCAACAAGTTAAGGCAGACATGAAAGATGGGATTTTAATTCTGACTTTACCTAAACTGGAGCAAGAGCAAAACAAGGTATTCAAAGTGAATTTAGGCCACTCTCAAAGTGGTACAGCTTCTATAGAAGCTGGCAATGGTAATACACAACCCAACATTACATCACAACAAAGTGTTTAAGTGACTTGAGAAAATGTTCTCTCTGATTCAATAGTTCCTATATCTCTGAAATAGTTGCATTTTGAGAAAAACCCCAGCTAAACTTATCGGCTGGGGTTTTTGTCGCCTAACTCCTAAAAAATAGATAGGCTAATATATTGCAAGAAATTCAGGGAAAGGGCGCTATTCCTCTTGCACATCAACCCAAATACTGCCTTCTTCTACACGAATAGGAAATACTGGCAATGCTTTTTGTGGCGAAACCATCGAGAGTACTTTACCTACACCAGGTGGCCAAGAACACCAGCCTTGTACCTCACCAGTCCGCAGATCAAAAGCACTGCGATGGAACGTACAAACTATTGCCCCATCTTCAGTGATTTTCCCACTTTTCAACGGTAATTTTAAGTGGGGACAGTTGTTATCTACAGCATAAAGCTGATTTTCGTGGTTCAAAACCAGAATTTTCCGGTTGCCAACTTTCACCACTTGTCGCGTACCTGGGGAAAGTGCTTCTACTGCAAGAACTTTAGTCCAACTCATTAGGTTCTCCTTTCCTAATTAATCTGCTTTCAGTTTCTCGCAATTGTGACTAGTGCGATCGCCTTTCAGTACTGGGGAGCGGGGAAGGATAAACTCACTAGATGACATTTGCCCAAAATAGTGATCGCTACGACGGGCTTTGCCTACGGTGGGAAAATATCATAACTATAAAATGTTACATGAAATTCTATTTTTACACTGGATAAACTGATTTCTGGGTAAACTAAAGGAAGCACTTCCTATCCTCGTATCATAGGGCTTGTGGCTTATACCAGACAATTTTGAGCTAGATAAAAAATGATTAAGACAAGTTACGAATTTGACCAGTCTATCCTCCCCGCAGGATCTTCATTAAAGACTAATATTCTGCTACGTTTTCGGGCTGAGGTAGCTGAATCTCCCCGACGTAACCTTAACCTTTCTCTTGTAATTGACCGTTCAGGCTCTATGGCTGGCGCTCCCTTGCATCATGCACTCAAAGCCGCTGAGTCTGTGGTGGATCAACTTGAGCCAGATGACATTCTCTCAGTAGTTGTTTACGACGATGAAGTGGACAGCGTTGTGCCACCCCAGGCTGTGACTAACAAGGGCGCACTGAAAAATTCTATCCGCAAGGTTAAAGCAGGCGGTATTACCAACTTATCCGGGGGATGGCTCAAAGGCTGTGAACATGTGAAGACGCGACTTGATCCGCAAAAAATCAACCGTGTTCTCCTGCTTACCGATGGTCACGCCAATATGGGCATTCAAGACCCCAAGACACTCACGGCGACATCGGGGCAAAAAGCCGAGGAAGGTATTACCACAACTACTTTAGGTTTCGCTCAAGGTTTTAATGAAGACCTACTGATTGGTATGGCAAGGGCCGCCACGGGCAACTTCTATTTCATTCAGAGCATCGACGAAGCAACTGAAGTGTTTAGTATTGAGCTAGACAGTCTTAGAGCAGTAGTGGGACAGAACCTCAAGGTGACACTTGAGTTGGCTGATGGTGTCAGCCTTGTTGATACCTTAAGTCTTGCTAAAGTTAGTCAGAATGACGCTGGTCAAGCTATCCTCACCTTGGGAGAGCTTTACGAGGGCGAAGATAAACTTCTTGGTTTGAGTTTGGAGATATCAAGCGCTCAAGTTGGTGAGCTACCTGTGATGAAACTGCATTACAGCGCCGATGTTGTGCAAGATGACCTAATTCAAAGCGTGTCAGGCACAGCAGATATCATCGCCAAAGTTGGCAGCGTTGAGGAAGCAGCTTTTGCCTCTACGAGCCATATCATTTTGGAACTGAGTCGCCTCACCATCGCTAAGGCCAAAGAGACTGCTCTCGATCTAGCTGAACATGGCAGACATCAGGAAGCGGAACAAACCCTCCGGGCGCTTGTGAAAGATTTGCGGGATAAAGGGTTGAACGAGAATTTTGAAATTGCTGAGGAAATCGATCAGCTTGAGTATTTCGCGGGTCGGATCGCCCAAAAAGCTCTAGGCAATGCCGGACGTAAAGAGATGCGGGATCAGACTTACCAGACGATGACGCGCAATCGCAGCGATCTGGTGGGTCGCGGTGTCACTACTGGCGATGATGTGTACACAATGCCAGTTGTAAATGAAGTCGGTTCAGGCGTTGAACTATACTGCGTTCGTGAAGGGGGTAAACTGCGGGTCAAAGTCATGTCCGAAGGCTACGATTCAACCAAGAATGTCCAGTTTCCCCGCGCCATTCGTGCCGAGGCAGCCCGCTATGTTGTTGAAGGACTGGAACTTTCAAGCGATGGCACTTTCTACCGTGTACGTGGTAGTATCACCCGTTTTGCTCAACCCGGTGAAGCAGATATCTTCGTTGCCCCTAGACAATCAAATATAGCTAACACAGGCAAAGCCTCCAAAGCCCCTGCCACTGCGGCCGACCTCCCAACAACTGACACTGTAAAGGATGCCATTCTTGTTCAGTGTGTCAAAGATGGCAGCAAGCTACGCGCTAGGGTGGTTTCCGATGGATATGAACCGGATTGGAACATGCGTTTTCCGCGATCGGTTCGTGAGGAAGGGATGCTTTACGTCGTTGATGAAATCAAAACAGCACCTGATGGAAAATCTTATATTGCGTGTGGTGAAATCAAGCGATTTGTTCAACCTAACACTACCAATTAATGGACTTCCAAGAAATAAATTATCCAATCTTGTGGGGTGGGCATCTTGCCCGCCCAGTAACCAAAGGCGGGCAAGATGCCCACCCCACCCACAACAAGTAGTTTCCTTCTTTTTTATTTGTCAGTCTCTTACGCCTCGATCGCAGGGTTATAATCATCTGGGTTATTGAACCCTGCAATCCAGGCGGCTGCTTGATGGCAACTTCGCATCTGAGGGGGAACACGCAAAATATGAATATGTCCTGTGGATGGACAAGTGACTTTCAAGACCATAAGCGGCTCGTCATCCTCAAAAGGAATGTAGACTAGTTGACGTTCCCCACCAGCGTCTCGATCGCGATCGCGGATCAACCCTCCCACTTGCTGCAAAAATGTCTCGTATCCCAGACGTTCAATTAGTACGCGGCGCAACTCAACATTCTCTATATTGAGGATATCCTGCCCCGTTAAAGACTGGGATTCAAAGGCAATCTTATCCGTCACTTGCACGCCTCGCCAGCGCAAGACAAAACCATGCCCCGCAGATAGACTGGTAATCCCACTTCCGGCCAACTCGATCCAATAAGTGACGTGGAGTCCTTGGGGAAGGGTAGTGAGGTTTACACAGTCGCTGATATCAAGACTTTCACAAGTGAGATTTTCCGGTAGATTGTAAAGATTCAACGCACCGCTTAAATCCAGATAACCTAAAACACGCATACCATCCCAGGCGCGATGCTCAAGGATGAGTTTTCGAGCGTGTTCAGCCGATACAGGCTCGTGGCTTTGGTTTGGGCGCTGCAAAACTTGTTTATTCGGCACACGTCCATTCGACATGATCTTGAGCATTAGTCCATCACCTCAACGTAAGCATCAGGGCGATATTCACGTTGTCTCCAGACGCGGTAAAGCCCTTGGGGTAATTCAATCGCCCGATGTTCTTCATGAACTAAAGTGGCACTTGCTTCTTTAACCTCAAGAAAAAGTTCACTACCATGTACCCACAACTGAACAGCATTAGATTGCTGAATGCGATGGCTGTGTCCTGTGATTTCACCATGAGCCAGAGTAGCACCTATACGCCTCACAGCGCCGACAGGTAAGCTAGCAATACGTCTGATCAGAACGTCGCCATGTCTGTAGAGAACACTAGCTTTGTTAGCTTGGAAGTTATTGCTGTTGTTAAACATTTTATTTTATAGGTTATTAAAAATTTTAGGCTCATTTCTAAAAAAATCAATGCCCTAGCCTCAAACCTCTTTCCATAAGCATTTGAGGTTCGATATTCTCAACTTTAGGTATCGCTTCTAACTCAGGAATCCGGGCGAGCGCATCTGCAATATTACCTGATTGGGCACGCAACCAAGCGGTGTGAGGTGCATAGTCAAGGCTTTCTACTATTTCGTAACCCGCTCGATTAATTACCTCGCGCTGCGACTTCACATCAACGCCTTTAGCAAAGCGGATAAAAACAAGCCCAGTTGGTACTGCTACCGAACCATTTGGTTGTAGTGTGTAAATTGGAGTTAGTGTTGCCTGTTCTGATTCATTGGGTTCGCCTGGAAAAATTGCGATTGCACCATCGTTAAGTTGTAAAATTGCTCCTGTTGCCACAGTCCTGGGTTGATTGTAATGTATTGCATAGTACCCAGACTTACGAGTGTAGAATACAGCAGTGCGTAGGCGTAGCCCGTCGTAGGCATCGCCGCCAACGCGAATTTGTTCAGGATATTCAGAAAAGTAGTCTTTTTGAAATTTCACTTCAGCAATCAGGGGTAAAGAGTACGCCTGTAGAAAATACTCTGCCGCTAAATAAAACATTTTTCTCAAGTTCTAATGATGTTATAGCGTTTTTCAGTGGTATGGAATACAAATCTTTCATTGCAATGCAAGCTATACGCCTTTATTGATATTGAAGATTAGTAAAACAGCCTGACCTTGAATGCCTCTTTTCTGGAAAGACGAATCGAAGCGTTATATGAACTTAGAGAGATTAAATTCTGTTTAAGCTGTATCTTTTTAATACCGTAATACACATATAGGACTAATATTTGATTTCTGAAAAAGCTCGGTACAGCTCGAAAAGCCTAATTCCCTACTCCCTACTCCCCACTCCCCACTCCCCGCCCACGTAGATAATTTCAAAATCAAATACGATTCCTATATAGCATATGAAATTAGAAGCATCCATAAACTAAAAGTAAATGCCAAGCGCACGCTGCAAGAACACAACGCATGATGCGGTTTTTCCCATCTCAATGCCCAATTTTTAAGATAGTAATATTCCAAATATCCCAGGAGATAAAATTATGGTTCAAGTTCGTTATGGTGGGCAGAACGGCCAACAATATGAACTTGCTATCAGTGACGAACACGTTGTAGTGCGTACCGAAAGCCGCAGCGCTCTTATTGGTGCAAGACCCTTTGAAGTCGCACCGGTATCACCCACAGCTCGCAACATCCTTAATGAATTCGAGTTAGCAACGCGGTTTCGGCAAGCGGGTGTAGAAATTTTGCGAGCGAAAGTTCCCACTGAAGGTGTGGCTTTGCGCGATCGCGCCCGTAAAATTCTCAATAGAGAGCCTGAAGTCCAATTTGCCGGACGTGTTCTTGTCGATCCAGTATCCCAACAACCTATAATTTACACCGAAAACCTCTTCCTTAAATTCCATAGCGAAGAAGAGTTAACGGTCTGCCAAGAGGTCTTAAGACGTTACAACTTAACAATCAAACGCCAACTGGAATATGCACCAAATGCTTACTTTGTCAGTGCATCTGCAAATACTGGTATAGCCATCTTCGACATCACCGAAAGACTTTTGAATGAAGAATCAGTTGATCTGTGCCATCCTGAACTAGTGCGTGAGTTACGCCAACGTCAGGTTTTCCCGCAGCAGTGGCACTTAAAGCAAACAACAATTAATGGTAAGGTAATTAATGCCCATGCCAGCGTTGAGGCAGCTTGGAAGTTGAGCGATGGCACTGGGACGATTATTGCAATTATTGACGACGGTGTGGATCTCGATCATGAAGAATTCCGTTCCTCTGGAAAAATTGTTGCCCCGCGTGATGTCACACGTAAAACTGACAATCCCAGACCGGGAAACGACAATAACCACGGGACAGGCTGTGCAGGAGTAGCTTGTGCAAACGGCAACTTTGGTGCATCTGGTGTGGCACCAGGTGCAAAGCTGATGCCGATTCGTTTAGCTTCGGCCCTAGGGTCGCAAGATGAAGCAGATGCTTTTGTTTGGGCGGCTCAAAATGGTGCTGATGTAATTTCTTGTAGCTGGGGGCCCTCAGACGGTGTTTGGTTTGAGCGAAACGATCCTGTACATAACCAGAAAGTACCTCTGCCTGATTCCACACGCCTTGCTATGGACTTTGCAATTAATAAGGGACGCAACGGCAAGGGCTGTGTAATTTTATTTGCGGCTGGCAATGGTAACGAAAGCGTCGATAATGATGGCTACGCCAGCTACCAAAAGGTGATTGCTGTGGCAGCTTGTAACGACTACGGCACGAGAAGCGCTTACAGTGACTTTGGTCAGGCGGTCTGGTGCGCCTTCCCCAGCAACAATGGTGAGAGTTCTCAAACTACTGGAATTTGGACAACCGATCGCTCTGGTGTACTTGGCTATAATTCGGGTAATCGGAATCTGGGTGACGCCCCAGGCAACTACACGAATCAATTCGGCGGAACTTCCAGTGCTTGTCCGGGTGCGGCAGGTGTAGTAGCCCTAATTATTGCCAGAAACCCAAATCTGCGTTGGGACGAAGTGCGAGATATTATTAAACGCTCTTGCGATCGCATTGATCAAGCTGGAGGTAAATATGATGCCAATGGTCGTAGCCCTTTCTACGGTTACGGTCGAATGAATGCTCTCAAAGCTGTAGAATTGGCCAAGCCACCTGAAACATCACCCATCAGCATATTCAAGGCAGTTCAAGATATCCCAATTAACGATTTGCAGATATCAACATTGTCGTTGGCGATCGCTAATACCACCCTCCTAAAATCCATCAAAGTTAATGTAGATATCGAGCATACTTATATTGGGGATCTTATAGTTACTCTCCTTCCTCCAGTGCAAATAGGCATACTTCCCATAAATCTGCACGATCGCCAGGGTGGAGCTACAGATAATATTAAAACAACTTATGACGAAGTAAACACCCCTAAACTTGCTGCCTTTAAAGGTAAAAGTCCCCAAGGAACCTGGACTCTGGAAGTTGCAGATAAAGCTGAAGGAGATACAGGAAAAATTCGCAGCTTGACCATTGAAATTGGATTTTGAGTAGGGATGCACAGCTGTGCATTGATGTCAACTTAAGGTAAAAGTTAGGTAAGAAAAAGCGTTGTAGAGTTGCCCTTATCCCCTAATATCATGTCCGCTTGATTACTTATTAAACCCGAAGAACCCCACCCCGCCAAAGCTGTGCTTTGTCTCCCTGCCCCTAATCCCCAGAGGGGGCCCCGAGTTCCCCGCAGGCTCTTAGGGGTTGGGGGTGGGGTGTAATGATCGTGGTTAGCATAACTATTTATGCGGACATGATATAACCCCTTCTCCCATGTTGGGAGAAGGGGTTAGGGTGCAATACGCTTGGGTTAGCGCCAAAAGCCTTAAAGTGTGTAGTGTGTAGGTTGGGTTACTTTTGCAAGAGGTCTAATCTGTCAACTTTGAGTCACAGCCTCTTTCGCCAAGAACTTCTCTAATTCTGTCAGCGCATCAGCATCAACCTTAGTTTGCATTGGGCAGAACTTAGGCCCACACATCGAACAAAACTCAGCAGTTTTATAGATATCTGCTGGCAGAGTTTCATCGTGATATTCCTTAGCTCTTTCTGGATCGAGTGATAATTCAAACTGACGGTTCCAATCGAAGTTGTAACGCGCCTTAGAAAGTTCATCATCTCTATCCCTTGCACCAGGGCGATGTCTAGCAATATCAGCCGCATGAGCCGCTATTTTATAGGCAATCAACCCATTCCGCACATCTTCGGCATTTGGTAGACCCAAATGTTCTTTGGGTGTTACATAGCACAGCATTGCAGTACCGTACCATCCAGCCATCGCTGCTCCAATGGCTGAAGTGATGTGGTCATAACCGGGAGCAATGTCTGTCACCAATGGCCCCAAAACATAGAAAGGTGCTTCAGAACACTCTTCCATCTGCTTACGGACGTTGAACTCAATTTGATCCATTGGGACGTGTCCAGGCCCTTCCACCATCACCTGTACATCATCTTCCCAGGCTTTGCGAGTTAGCTGTCCAAGGGTTTTCAATTCAGCTAATTGTGCTTCATCTGAGGCATCATGGGTGCAGCCAGGACGCAGGGAATCTCCTAAACTGAAGGAGACATCGTACTTTTTGAAAATCTCAATAATATCTTGGAAGTGGGTATAAAGCGGGTTTTGTTTGTGGTGATGTAGCATCCACCGTGCCAAAATACCACCGCCACGAGAGACAATACCAGTGATGCGGTTTCTCACCAAGGGCAAATGCTCAATCAAAATCCCTGCGTGGATAGTTTGATAGTCTACCCCCTGCTGGGCGTGCTTTTCGATGATATGGAGAAAATCATCAGCAGTCAGGTTTTCGATTGTGCCGTGGACACTTTCTAAAGCTTGGTATACTGGCACTGTACCAATGGGAACAGGTGAAGCCTTGATGATGGCGGTACGAATTTCATCCAAATTACCGCCGCCTGTGGACAAATCCATTACGGTATCAGCACCGTACTTCACGGACAGATTCAGCTTATCAACTTCTTCCTGAAGATTAGAAGAGTTGGGGGAAGCGCCGATATTAGCATTTACCTTACATTTAGAGGCGATGCCAATAGCCATCGGCTCTAGGTTAGTGTGATTTATATTAGCTGGGATAATCATTCGTCCCCGCGCCACTTCCTCACGAATGAGATCAGCAGGGAGATTTTCGCGTTGGGCGACGTAGTGCATTTCTTCGGTGATAACACCTTGGCGGGCGTAGTGCATTTGAGATACATTACTCTGCCCACGTCGTTTAGCAACCCATTCTGTCCGCATATTGTAATTCCTCAATAAACAGCTTCCCTCCGCTGGTATTACCCAGACTCAGGTGTTAAGGGTGTGATCTCAGCCTGGTTATGTAGGCACCCCTAGCATTGATGTAGTGTACCACCTTGGTTATATCTGGGAGCAAGGGTGTTAACAATTTATCAGAACGCCGTAATACCCCATCCCTCTACAGGGTGGGGATGTAAGGCGGCGATTGACGATTACATCTGTAATCAATTTTGGTCTTTACATCAGACTAAAAGACGAATCACCTTTACTGATAAAAAAGGTATTGGTGAACTCAAGTTGTTAGGGAAGTGGGATATTCATACATATCCGCTTAAATCCATTAAGCGAGTCAGGATCGTTAAACGTGCAGATGGTTTTTACGTTCAATTCTGCTTGGATATAGAAGTCAGTTTAGAGGCAAGAATAGGTGATGGCGAGATTGGACTAGATGTGGGGTTAGAGCATTTTTACTCTGATTCCAACGGACACCATGAACCTAATCCCAGGTTCTTGAGGAAAACTGAAAAAAGTATTAAACACGCTCAACGCCTGATTTACAGAAAGGAGAAAGGTAAAAACCAACGACGGATAGCAAGAGCAAGATATAGCCGTAAACATTTAAAAGTAAGTAGGCAACGTAATGAGCATTCCAAGAGACTGGGACGCTACGTATGCAAGGCTAACGCCTTAGTAGCCTATGAAAATTTAAACGTGAAAGGGCTGGTAAAAAATCACTGTCTTGCAAAGTCAATTAACGATGTTGGTTGGACTCTGTTTCGTCAATGGTTAGAATATTTCGCCATTAAATTTGGAACTGTTGTAGTTGCTGTTCCTCCCCAATACACAAGCCAAAAATGCAGTAGTTGTGGTGTAACTGTCAAAAAATCTTTGTCAGTTCGCACCCATGTTTGTAAATGCGGTTGTGTTTTGCAGAGGGATCATAATGCTAGTATCAACATTCTGAATATTGGCAAACAAGCTACCGGAGGGCATCCGGAAAGTAACGCTACAGGACTAGCGACCTCTACTCTATTTGGGGAAACTCTGATAGAGCAAGTAGCTAGGATGAATGTAGAATCCCCATCTTCAAGGTACTCCTAAGATGGGGAGTGTCAAGCTGTTTTTTCGGAGTCTGGCGATGTCTACGACGGGCTGCGCCTACGCTGTTTCTGTTGAATAATATCTAATACTGCCTTGTGGATTTCTTCTGGAGTCATTGATGCGGGATAAGTCGCAGAGGGAGGTTTTGCCGTCAAACGATCCGCAAATGCGTAAAAAGCCTCTTGATCATCTCGATGTTCCAAGACATAGGTGCGTAATTCTGCTTCACTCATAGCATCAAAGTTTGGTTTTGTCATAGGTATCGCCAATTTCCATCACGACTAATTAAAATTTCTATTTCGTTGCCAGATAAGATGAATATGTTTCCTGTCCGCTCATCTAGACGAACTATGTAGATGGGTAAGTAAGCTGTAGTCAATGATTGACATAAGTAGACACATTTTAGACCTTGTGCTGCTGTTGGAAGGATAACCGCTCCTTTGATATAAAAGCTTATTGATATTTTATAGTAATTTAATCGAGGCAAAGCTATACCATAGTCTGTTAATTTTGCGTAGTTTACAGCCGGAGGCATCGCTGACATTGATGGCGATTGGCGTGCAAACATCTTGTGGTTTAGCAAGCTGTAACTTGAACATTAGAAGAAAAAGATTGTTCGCAATACTTTCTAATTAGGGCTTGGGCATTTTCTCGTCGGTTTCCTGTAAATAAATTACATACTACTTCTTCAGATTGAGAGTAAAGATGTAATAATCCAAAGTCTTTCACCCGTGAATAAAGTAAGGGAACTTCTGCAAGAGCGAGTAAAGTTGCCTTCTTGCGATCGCGCTCTTTTGCTTCATCTGAGTCATGATATGAAGACTGAAAATCTACAACCAAACAAGGTTTATAATCATGGTTTGTTATTAAAGCATCCACATTAGAGCTAAAGAAAAATTTTTTTAGTTCCCAATCAATGCTGTTATCTAGTTCGCAAAATTGGGATAAGCTAACCTGTGTATGAATTTTATAACTATCATCTACACAAGTTTGCAAAAACTCTAGCATCCTTTCTTCGTATGCATTAACTAGCCTTTTGACCTTGAGAGACATTATTGTTGCTCCATGAGTATTTTTGCAAAATAACTAAGAAATTCTTCTAAAACTTCTTTTGAATTTATAGCTACCTGATATGCATAATTAAAAAGCTTGTCTTTACCTATGTCGCCTTTACCAATTTTTAAGCAACAGTCACTATTATCCAAAGAGTTTGAAAGTGGATGTTTACTTATATATTTTTTTTGTATTATATCAATGAGTTGCATATCATTAATATTCTGAATTTTAGAATCCGAATAAGCATTTTCTGCTTCCCTATAAGCTATGCCATCAAAATTTAATTCAAAATCTCCTGCAATTTGGCTTTTAAAAGTTTCTCTATATTCTTTAGTTAAATCAAAAAAAACGTTTTTTTGACTAGGTATTATCCAATAAAATTTAGATATTTCCTGAAACATTGTTACTACATTTTTCAATTCAGGCATTTTTGTCAAAAAATTGATTGAAAAGTTTAGCTTTAACAAATATGGCTCTAATATCTCCTGAGGAATAGAAATGGATAAACCTTCTTTTCTCTGAGCCAAAATAAGCTGATAACGTTTAGCTCCTTTTCTAGGATTTTTCAGTTTATATCCTATGTATTGAGATGTTCGCTTCTCCTCAAACTTGTCATAAAAATCAAGTTTATCCAGCAGATTGGTAGCCAAAGACATTAAATCTTCTCCGCCTTCAATCACCTGAATATTTGTTGAAACCAAACGGGGAACGCCGTTTTCTACCTCAAAACGCTGGATAACATCGTATATAATTTTTGACATGAGTTAATTACCAAAAACCTTGGCTAAGGTTCATGGAAATAGTTTAACGCTAATTCTGAAATAATCCAATAGTCTTAGATAATATTTTTGGATTTTCTTGGAAGTGCTAATTATCTCCATAGCTTGATGGCTATGGGAAAGGCGATCGCACCCTCACGCCCTTCAACCAAAAGTTTTTAACCACCAGGTATTATGGGGCGATCGCCTTGAATTTGTACTTGGCTCATCCATTGCTGAGTTGCGCGAATTGTACCTGAGTAAAAGAAACCTCTAAGAAGGTTTTACTACGCAAAACCCTACGGTGTATAAACAAGTCCAATTGACACTCCCTGACCTTTAGGTACAGGGATTCTTCTATCTATGAAACAGCTTGCTCTGACAGGATTGCTCCAATTAGAGTAGAGGTCGATTCTCCAGAAGCGTTGCTTGCGTCTAGCACAAAGTGGAAAATCCAATAAGAGTTCACGCTCAACTGGTTGAGGAAAAAGCATTTGGAGACTCTCGACTGATAAAAAGGGGGCAGCATTGTAGGGATCTTTGGGAAAACATCAATCAGTCAGCATTCGTCAAATCAGTAGAAACAGAGCAGAACAAGTCTACGGTGTGGCGATCGCCTACTTTCCTCTAAGAAAATTTGCCCCTGAGCGATCACTATATTATGGCTGATGTAATTATCATTGCCTTGAGGCGATCGCCATTCTCATGCATTAGAACTGGCAGACGCAGCTCGATTATTGCTTCGCTTTTTGTAATTAGCTAATCTCCTTTCTCAATAATTCTGGAATCTGAGAAGGACGTTCAGCGACTGGAACTTCCGCTTCTTTTAAAGCAGCTAATTTACTTTGGGCTGTGCCAAAATTAGGATCGCGTCCGATAACTGTTGCTAAAGTCCCAGTTTGACGCCAAGTTTTTCCTGGTGGTGCAAGTCTACCTGCAATGTAGGCAATTACTGGTTTATCAATTGCCTCAGTAATGTACCGGGCTGCTGCTTCTTCACTACCACCGCCAGGTTGACCAACTAAAACGATCGCCTCTGTAGTTTCATCCTCATCGAGAATTTGCAGCCATTGGAGAAAGGAGGAACCGACGATCGCATCACTACCAATACTGACACTAATCGACTGCCCCAAACCTGCTTTCGTTAATTCGTAGGCGATTTCGTAGGTAAGGGTGCTGCTACGACTAACGATCCCCACTCTCCCAGGAGTATAAAACTCGCTAGGTTGAGTACCTAAGAGAATTTTTCCCGGCACAATGATCCCCGGACTATTTGGCCCGATTACCAAAGTTTCACAGGCTTCGGCTTTGCGGAGTAATTGCACCATATCCAAAGGTGGCACGCCAGCAGTGATAATAATTATCTGGCGAATATGAGATGCGATCGCTTCTAATGCCGCGTCTAGCACGTCGTAAGGATCTACACAGATAATTGTTGTGTCAATTACCCCAAATTGTTCTATTACCTCCTCTACTAAGTCAAATACTGGCAGTCCATGCAGTTCCTGTCCGCCACATCCAGGATTGACACCGGCTACCAAGTTCGTACCATAAGCTTTCATTTGATCAACATGAGTGCCTGATATAAATTCACAAAAGCCTTGAATTAACACTTTGCTATCTGGCGTTAGGTTCATAAAAAATTACCGTAAGTTTGGCAACCCAGTGCCTTAGACCACTGGGCATAAAAACGACATATTTACAGTGTCGTATTGATTTAATTTTTACCGAAATTCCAAAAACTAGCCTTGAGGCTGAGTGTTCCAAAACTCGGAAAACCCACCTCTAGGTAGAAATATTAAGTTGGAATGCACTATTAGTTAGTTTCCAAAAGTTAGTGCTTACTTGTTTTGGGTGTTTAATTCAAAAATTTACGCTTTGCAGTAAAAATTAATAATTTTTGAATTTGAACAAAGTAACACTCACTACCTCTTATTAGCCGTTGGTTTAGCCAGACGAACTGCTGCCGCTACTGCCTCATCTAAATTTTCTACCACGAGGAGCGCATTGCTGTGGGTTTTTAGTGTTGCTAAATACTTTCTAGCAGCATCAAATTCAGAACCAGCAAGACGGACAACCAAGGGTGAAAAATTCTGCTCTCGCCGACTTTTACTACCATTAGAATGGACAACCTGTGATTTAAGTTCGCTGTTCTCTTGCTGCACAACTCTGGCTATAACTTCAACTACTTCTTCAGTTTGAGGAATGCTACCCAGAAAGTTAATTAATATTACTTGAATGCTGTTATCAGCCTCCAGGATTTTTAAACCTGTCTCTAGGCGATCGCAGAAAGTAGTTGGTTTAGTATCTGTGAGGTAAGCATGACGTAGATTCAAACAAACACCTGGATTGCCACCAGCATTAGCGACTAAATCCAAAGTTGCCATTACTGAACCAGTGCCATTACCTAAAATACCGATTTTACCGTGCATTTTCACGCCATCCCAGTCACCCAATATACCATTTATTTCAGTACTCGGATGACGGCTGATGATTTTTGCCGCCATTTCAGCGAGGTCGGGATGACGCTTGATCGACCGTTCGTTGACCCTGACTTTACCATTAAGAGCCATAACTTGACCAGTAGCACTGACTGCCAACGGATTGATTTCAACTAAATCCAGGTCTTTTTGCACAAATAACTGGTACATCTTCTGGACAACGCTGCTTACCGACTGCATCAGCGTCCCCTGCAAACCCATTTTCAAAGCCAGTCGGCGGGCATAAAATGGCGAGAATTCCTGTTCCACGACAACATGGTGCATTCTTTCCCCAGCAGATTCCCAATCAATGTCTGCTTCCTTGCAACCTAAAAGTACTGGTCGGCAAACAGCAGTATCTAAAACCACCGCGAGATAAAATTCCTGGTTGGCGTCGTATTGAGATTCTGCCAGCACAACTTCTGGCAACTCGCCCCATATTGGTAAATTAAAGATATTTTGAGCAGCTGCGATCGCATCAATTGTAGTCTCCGCAAACCTGACTCCACCTGCTTTTGCCCGTTCCGCTCCATGTACTTGAGATTTCAGTACAATTGGAAAGCGAATTTTTAAACGTTTCAAATCTGTAGGATGGTCAATTCGTTGGGAAGGCAATACAGGAATGCCTATCTTGCCAAACCATTCTTTAACTTGATACTCTAATAAATCCATTGATACACCTTGTATTCACACTTTCCCAGCCTTTGCTTAGTGCTGTCTTAATATTTTGCAGCACTTTTATTTTAGAATTAAGCTTTTGGCAGCTATAAAAATTTATTTTTCACAGATCAATTTTATCGAATTCACCAAATGAGGCACATTAATTTTGATAGCCAACCTGTTGGTGCTAGAGTCACAACATGTAATTTATTTCTTCAGTAAGTTTCCTAGCATAGAAGATAACTACCATTTCTGTCAAAACCCTCTGACTTAGCATCGTTTCCTTAACCAATGGATAAATTTGTCACAACTGTGCAACTAGAATTTTGCAGAGCATTAGCTCCTGTGTATTTTATTGTCCCGAAATAATGCAGTTAAAATCCTCAAAAATTCTATTATTCCCATTTTTTATTTGTAATTTACATCTAAAGACAGATAATTTAATTTTGCATCTGGCACTATGAAAATGTAACGACGCGAACAATAATTGCTTTTTTTATTTTTGGTGAAAAGTCCGAATCTGTGTTAGAACGTTGGTCGTTCAGATTTTCAGGCTGTGGTTGGTTAAACTGTGCATTTGCATTCAACAAACCTAAAAAGTTCTTTTCATTCTCCTAAACATAATCAAAACAATATAGAAATTAAGCGGGAAAGCTCTATGAAAGTAGCAGTCCAGCAGGAAGATTTACAGCTTTTAGCCAAAACTTTGCAGGAAGAATTACTTGTAGAAGTCTCAACGGCTAAAGTCTTCGAGGTTAAGTGTGCCGTCAATAAAGACGAGCTAATGATTTTAACGCAACACGAATCAGATGTAATAGTTGATGCTCAGATAATCTTTGCAGTAATTGAGGAAGTACTTCTGTCTCTAGCACCCCATAGAGAGCAGCGAGTGCAATGCTTCCTTAGAGTTTTTGGTGAACAACTCCCTTATGCGAAATGTTTCTTGGCTCTGAAGCAGACGGGGGAATGGGGAGCAGGGGGAGCAGGAGGGCAATACTTTTCTACCATTTCTTCATCAGCTCTGACCTATTCTCCATCAATCGATGAGGCTGAGGAGGAACTGTTTGACCCGTTTGCAGATGCGCCGAATTTGCCGACTTCAAAGCCAGCATCTCAAATTAAACTCATCTTACTGGGTGTAGCTTTGGTGGGAATTGTAGTCTTAGGCGGTGGTGCTTACTTATTGACTCGCCCTTGTGTGATGTCTGAGTGTAAAGAAATACAAAATGCCGAGCAATTAAAAACAAAATCCCCGCAACTGATGCGCCGCGCCAAGTCTGAAAAAGAATTAGTAGCTGTACAACAACAATTTGCGGCAGCCAGTACAGCTTTGAACACAATTCCTAGTTGGTCGCCTCGTCACCAGGTGTCAGAAGAACTAAAAGCAAGTTTGTCTGGACGGTCAGAAAAAATCGGCCAGGTGGTCAAGGCTTTGCAGACGGCATCTTTGGCGACACAAAAAGTTCAAACTCCTGCATATAGCCTAGAGGAATTACAAGCTAGGCAACACTTATGGCGACAGGCTATAGCGCCACTAGAAACTATAACTTCCAGTAGTGAACTCTATGGGCTGGTGCAAGGAAAATTACTTAATTATCGTGTCCGTTTGCAAGCTGTCAATCAGCAGATAGTTACGGAAGAAAAATGGCTTAAAAAACTAACGGCAGCAAAAGCTGTGGCTAATGCAGCCGAGAAGCGGGAAGCTACTGCTAAATCTTTGAATGACTGGCAAAAGGTGCAGTCTACTTGGCTGGTGGCCATTAATGCCTTGAATAGCATTCCCCTAACTAACCCTGGATACCAAGAAGCCGAAAAGCTGTTGGTAGATTATAAACCTAAGTTAGTAGCGGCACGCGATCGCGCTACTAAAGAACGATTAGCTGTTAAAGCCTACCAACAAGCCGTTAGCACTGCCAAGCAAGCTAAAGTATATGAGCAACAAAATCAATGGCTTGCAGCAGCGACATACTGGGATCAGGCTTTGCAAACTGCTAAACGGATTTCCCAAGATAGTTTGTACTACACTCAGGCTCAGTCTCTCATAGAACCCTATTCAGCAGCTCTCAAACAAGCACAAGAAAAACTACAAGTGGTTAGTAGTTTGCAACAAAGCCGCACCGACCTGAATAAAACCTGTATTAATGGAATTCGGATTTGCACATTTAGCATAGACAATGCAGGAATTATTGTCCGGCTAACCCCTGAGTATGACCAAATAAGGCAAAATAACTTGGCTAATCCTTATTCTGAGAACTCGGAGACTGCTGTTGACGTTACCAATCACTTGCAAATCTTACGGGAAGCCCTAGCTGTAATTAGTGACAATGCCAGCCTGTCCCTTTTCCTCTATGATTCCCAAGGTCAGGTAATTTATACGCGGACTTTAGGCGGATAGAAAAGTTAGGAGTTAGGAGTTATTTGCAGTTATTGTTTGTTCAGGTGCATCATAGTGAACCTGGAGCATTTGAATATGATTATCTGTCAGATTATTTACTGCCTGAAAACCAGCTACATATTGCTGGACTTCTGGAGGATTTGATGAAGCTAGGGTTGGCATACTTAAGCCATAATACCTCACTACAAAGATAACTTGATTACATAGATTATTGATCGTCTCTACCTGGCCGCCTGAGTGCTTCCATTGAAACTACACTTGCTACAAAACTATTATATTGAGTTGTTATATCATAGGGTTTTAAGGGTTATAAAGGGGAAAATCAAACAAAGAATCACTCTAATTTCATCGGGAGATGACACTATGTTATTCTTTTTGTATTTTTAATTCACATTGTTGAAAAATATAATTAACCGCCGCAAATAATTTATCTAAATCTTGAATTACATACAAATTTCTATTCCGAGTAAACACATCAGCAATCAATTTTCCAAATTGCCATATTTTACCGTTAGAAACAATCCCAAAAATATCGCTAGCAAAATCATCATTAATTCGCTGTACTGCGAGCATTTCAGCTAAACACTGACCCCAGCCTTCTTCAAATTTGTCTTGTTTAGCTTCAACCGTCAAAAAATAAGGTTTATCAAAAACAATCGTACCCAGAGGATTTCGCTGTGTTACCGTATAATCTGGAACGCCTGATAAATCTTCATCGTAAGCTAATGTTTCATGACTCCAAAGTGTTAATTTACTTCGGTAATTTTTCCATACTTCTTTCAATACTGGATAAATGAGATTTTCACAAATAGCATCTTCAGAATTATCAATAACTCCATCTGTAAATAGCAAATCTAATTCTTCTTTGAAAGATTGTTTAACTGGAAAATCTACTTCCAGTAGAAAATTAGACTGTACATATTTGATTTGAAATTTTTTAATTACTGCGCTAATACTTTTGTAATTACTAAATGCCATTTTAATTTACCTTTTATTAAAAACTCTGTCATTATCTAAACACAGGTATAGCGGTTCTCAGTTGAGTTAATACAAGAACCCCACCCCCAACCCCCTCCCCGCAAGCGAGGAGGGGGCTATGATGTACCTCATTTGATGATGAAATACTTTTGGATTGTAGATTAACTCTTCACCTCACCAACTGCGCGGCGGAATTAAAAAATTGACGACACAACCCCTTCGTGACTAAAACTGTTGTCAACAAGTTAGCAAAAGCCACCATGAATATAATCAAAATTTCGTAGGATACAGCATCCAGAGGTTTGACACCAGCTAGTAACTGTCCGGTGGTAATTCCTGGTATTGCCACCATACCGATGAGGAGCATTTGATTGAGAGTCGGAATCAATCCGGCTCTGATGGCATCTTTGCGATACTGGCTAACTGCTTGCTGGGGCGTTGCGCCTAAGCTCAAATGGGTTTCTATTTCGAGATGGCTGGAATTAATGGTGCTGACAAGACGTTCGCCTGCGATCGCAGCTGCATTGGTAGCATTACCTAAGACTATCCCTGCCAGAGGAATTACATACTGTGGTTCATACCATCTGTCTGGTTGAACAATCAAGAAGTTGGTGTAAAGCACTGTCAGGGCGGTACTAATTAAAATTGCACCCCACACCAAAGGCAATACATAAGGAATTTTTGGAGTAACGCGATTTCGTGCGACAATCGCCGTAATTGTCAGCATTATTGTTAATATCGCCAAAACTGCCCAAGCATTGTCCAAAGCCAAGATGAAATCTAAAATGTATCCCAATACAAGTAGTTGTAAGATGGTTCTCCCAGTAGCAAGGGCTAAGTTTAACTCTAGTCCTAATTTTTCCCAGGCAGATAAACCAATGGCGATCGCCATGAATCCCACAGCAATAGCTAAATCTACGAAATCCAGCTTGATCAGATCCTGCATGGGTTCTCTATCTCCTAGTATTTTCTTCTCAAAGCAGCCCACACACCTGGAACTTTGAGCCGATGTGTCGGATCTTGGTTGATATATCACCTTCATCAATTCAAAATTCAAAAATGGTACAACCTTAAACATGGCAAACACCTAGTATGCCTACTATCTGTAAATTAAATGTGCGGTAGTTTATAGCGCCACAATTTAAGTAAAAACCCTAATAGATGCGTATCTTGGGCAATAGTCTTTTAGTAGCTCCTTTTTGATTAATAATTCAATTAGCAAAAATTGACTCTCGAAGTGCATCCTTTGTATCTCCCAATAAAATAAGAACTCATGATCCAAAGTGTAAATCCTATCCCTGCCTTTGATATCAAGCAGCAATACACCACCATCGAAGCAGAAGTAAGTGCAGCTGTCTTAGAGGTTCTGGCTTCTGGTCGCTATATCGGTGGCCCCTTAGTCGAAGGCTTTGAGCAACAGTTTGCTGCTTATAATACTGTTACTGAATGTGTGGCTTGTAATTCTGGTACTGATGCGCTCTACTTAGCGTTAAGAGTGTTGGAAATTGGTGCAGGCGATGAAGTGATTACAACGCCTTTCACCTTTATTGCTACATCTGAAGTAATTAGCGCCGTGGGTGCAAAGCCTGTTTTCATTGATATTGACGCTACTACGTTTAATTTGGATGTGGAGCAAGTAGCGGCGGCGATTACACCCAAAACCAAAGCGATTATCCCGGTTCACCTATTTGGACAACCTGTGGATATGACATCATTGATGGCGATCGCTCAGTCTCACAATTTGTCAATAATTGAAGATTGCGCTCAGTCTACAGGCGCAATCTGGGCTAATGAAAAAGTAGGAAGCATTGGACATATTGGTTGCTTTAGTTTCTACCCTACCAAAAATCTTGGTGGTTGCGGCGATGGCGGGGCAATAACGACTAATGACCCTGCGATCGCCACTAAACTGCGAATATTACGAGATCATGGCAGTAGAATTAGATATTTACATGAAGAAATCGGTGTAAATAGCCGTTTGGATGCTCTCCAAGCAGCTATTTTGCAGATTAAGCTACGTTATTTAGATATTTGGAATGATCGCCGACGAGATATCGCCAACTATTACTATCAGTTCCTTAGTCAAGTTCCGGGAATCGTCCCACCGCAAGAATTACCTGAGGGTGTTGGGGTATGGAATCAATACACTATTCGCATATCAGGCGAAGGGCGAAATGGTTCTAGCGCCAAATATCGAGATTGGGTGCGTAGTCAATTGCAAGAACAGGGCGTAAGTTCAATGATTTACTATCCCCACCCTTTACATTTACAACCAGTTTATCAAAGTCTGGGCTATCAAATTGGGGACTTGCCAATAGCAGAGCAAGCTTGTCATGAGGTTATATCCTTGCCTATGTACCCAGAACTGACACAACAACAGCAAGATCAGGTGATTTATGCGTTGAAGGATTGTTTGGGGTGAGGGGAGTAGGTAGAGACGCGATTAATCGCGTCTGTACTGAATAGGGAATAGGGAATTTTAATATTCACCACTCCCCACTCCCCACTCCCCATTAAAAACTAAGCGATCGCTCGGTTGTTAGCAGTTGCTAAGGCTTCTACTAAGCCACGCACAGCAGCAATCATTGCCACTTCGCTATTGAGTTGGTTGATGGCGGAACCAACACCAACACCAGCAGCACCAGCCGCGATCGCTAATGGTGCGGTAACGTTAGAAATGCCTGAAGCACACAATACTGGTACTGACACCACACGGGAAATCTCAAAAGCTGCTGCCAAGGTGGGAGCAGCTTTTTCAATTAATCCTAGAGTTCCAGGGTGAACTGGGTTACTGCTAGTACCGCCTTCGGTTTGGATAATATCTGCTCCAGCTTTCACCAGTTCTTCTGCTAACTGCACCTGTTGATCTAGTTCCAGAATGTGGGGAACGGTGACAGATAGGGTGATTTCCGGGAGGAGAGCGCGGGTTTGCTTAGTCAGCGCTAGTACTTCGGGAGCCTCAAAGCGGCGTCCTTGGGCATAGAAGGAATCGAAATTCCCGATTTCAATTAAATCAGCACCAGCTGCCACAGCTTGCACAAATTTCTCTGGTTCTACTGCCGATACACAAATCGGTAAATTTGTCAAACTTTTAGCTAGCTGAACTAAAGCAGCATCGGCGGCGATATCGACAAAAGTAGCACCGCCAAATTCAGCAGCTTTAACAGTAGCAGCGACGCTAGCGGCGTCGAAGTTATTCAAGCCGCTAATCACTTTCAGGACGCGGCGGTTAGTAAATGCACGTTGGAGTGGAGAATGCATCGTCATAGTTTGGCTTTTGAAGCTACGAAAATTAGGTATATTCTACCTTCCCTCAGTTGATCAGGGACTAAATCACTATCGCAGTTGCCAAATTTTGATAGTTTTATCCTTTTTTCTCGGATTAGCGATCGCTATATTGTAAAATTTTGCTCTTGGAGTTTACTCTTACAATTCAGCTAGGTATTAAATACAGTAAAACTTTAGCATATTTCTATGTAAAAATAATTAAGTTATTCTTTTCAGGAGGAAGATATGACTGAAGAAATAATGGCAAACTTTGACGATAAAGAAATACTTGAACTCTGGGATAATAGAGCTAGAGACTGGGATATTCAAGTTGGCAACGATGGCGACAGCAATCGAATTCTAAACTCAGATCCAGTACTATGGAGTTTCGCTGGTAATGTTGCAGGATTGTCTGTTCTCGATGCTGGTTGTGGCACAGGATATTTAGCACGCCAGCTTTGCCTTAAAGGGGCCAGTGTAACTGGTATAGATTTTTCACCTAAGATGATAGAAATTGCCCAATTCAGAGCTAGCCAAAATAATCTAGATATAGATTTTCATTTGGATTCATGCACTGAACTCAAGTCGCTTGCAGATGAGCAATTTGATATGATCATCTCGAATTATGTTCTCATGGATTTGCTTGATCTCGAAGGAGCAATCAGGGCATTCAATCGTGTTCTCAAGCCTAGTGGTATTGCAATCCTTGTGTTCTCACATCCTTGCTTTCCCCAAGGCAACTCGACGAGTGTAAGTGAGGATGGGACAGTTTTTTATAGTTGGCCTTCTTCTTATTTTGAAAGGACACAACGCAACGACCAACCTTGGAACCATTTTACAACACCATTTATCTGGTTTCACCGTCCTCTTTCCGATTACTGGAAAGCTTTCAAGGTAGCAGGTTTTTCTGTGGACGAATTTGAAGAACCAAGAATTACCCCAGAGCGATATCATCTTGCAGAAAACGACCAGAAACTCTTTAATTCCAAAACACGTCCCTATTCGGTAGTTTTTAAACTCCAGAAAGTAATTCGTAATTCGTAATTAAGTTTTATAACGGCGATTTAGATCCCTATTTTTAAATATGGGGTTCCCTTTCTCCTTCTTTTTCATCACTATCCTAGTCAAATTCTGGAGGCCACAAATCTGCAATTGGTACTTCCCATCCTGGGAGCAGTTCGGGAACTGTTAAAATATCGCCATCACGAAGTATTATTGCTTCTTGTCCAAAGTTGTAAAGTTCAACAATCCGCTCATCTGGATTGAGCAAAATTCCTACCTTAGTTCCCAAACTCAGAAACTCTTGAATTTTGGCTCTCAAATCTTCTAAATTATCGCTAGGGGACTTCACCTCTACAGTCAAATCGGGAGCCAATTGAGCAAAAGACTTCGGACTGCGACGCAAGCGTTCGGCTATAACAAATGAGGCGTCCGGTGCACGCAAATCGGAATTAGGCAACCTGAAACCGGCGCTAGAAGCTGCTGTTCGTCCCAGTTTGCGCGGTCTAACCCAGTTAGATAACTGGGCAATCATCGCGGCTGCGACCTCATCTGATTCGTATCCTGATGGACTCATAACAATAATATTACCCTTGACTAGTTCCATGCGAAAGTCGGGATGCTGTTGCTGCATTTGTTCCAAGTCTTCAAGAGTTAGGGACATAACACCTCTCTAGGAGCGATCGCTTTATTTTGCCTAGAATTACTATACCGTAATACTTATAGACCTCTCCAGGAGCGATCGCCCTATGAATTCCCCAGTCATCGCCAAACCTGTCACTCCAAAGACTTCCTATGTTTTGCTGTATATGGTTAAAACAATTCGTAATTCGTAATTCGTAATTCGTAATTCGTAATTAAGTTCTGTAACGGGTATTTAGGCTAAAGATGAAAAAATATAAATAGGAATAAGCATTCAAATCGAATATTATTGCTTATTTTCCAAAAAACTCCATTGCTGTTTGAACTTTATCAACTTGCTTGGGTGCTTGCATTTCATTAAAAAGTGCGATTGCTTGCACAAAACTTTCCCGACTTTGAGCAATTTTACCCATTTTTTTATGAGTCAATGCCAACTGATAATAAGCTTCAGCTAAGTCTGATTTAGCACCAATTTTATCAAGAATTTCTATTGCTTCTGAATGATGAAAAATTGCTCTGGCAAATTCTCTCTGTTCTCGAAAAAGTTCAGCCAGACAACTTATAGCTTTAGCCTTAATTTGGGTAAAGTTGTTTTGTTCAGAATGAAATATAGCTTGTTGGCACAACTCAAAGGATTTTTTTAGATTACCTAAATTTTTATAAGTTATGCAGAGAGTTACTAAACTATGCCCTATTCCCCATAAAGTTACTCTAGTTGATGATGACATGGCAGAAAAGGCAACTTCAGCAAGACCAAAAGCATCTTCTCTGCTACCAGAGCGTGATTTTATCAAAGCTAGACAGCATTGAGCATAAGTCATATAATCATCAAGGTTGCTATTTTGTTCAGCAAGGCTACAAACAGAATTGAAACAATCTTCGGCTGCTTCTATTTCCCATAATTCAAGTTTACAAAGCCCAGTATTGAACAAAATAGATATTTTTGTTTGCTTGACATCTAATTTGCCTAATACTTCTTCTGATTTCTCATAGCATTCTATAGCTTCTCTAATGCAACCGATAATTCGATATGTATAGCCAAGTATATTGTAAAGTCTAATTAGCCTTTCTTGCGATTTTATATCGTCTATTATCCGTTTAATTACAGAGAAGTTTTTCTGGAGCAGTCCCAGTTGGTAGAACGAGCAACCCAAAGGCAAACCTATACTCCACTGTTTACCTCGCCCTTGTAAAATTACATCACCAGCTTGCTCAAAATCACTAATTTCTACATAGTGATAATAAGCTTCTAAAGCGGTTAATGCATCTGTGATATCTTTGATAGCTGTAACTCGTTGCGTCCAACATTCTGCGGCTTTTCGGTTTACTAATTCCCATTCTTCACTGACTAACCTTAATCTACTAATCGCTTCATCACGAATTACCGGATGCAGCCAGTATTGTCCTTTTTTTGCTTCTATTAAAGACAAATCTTGCAGAGCTTTAATTATACCTCTACGTTTTTGTTCTGGTACATCCCAAAGCAAACATAAAACTCCCTCAATAGGTAATGAAGGAATATCTTGATAACGATAGCATCCTAAACGACACAGGAGACGATAGGCTTCTAAGTCATTTTTTTGGAGACGGTTAAATTGACTGGCGACTAAATCTTTTAACTCTCTTTCTATTAATAAATCTGTACAGTTTTCCTGCCAATAGGCATGTATATCACCAGAAAAATCTGTCAATATTGCTCCTCGGAGAATTTGCATGGCTTTGGCGTTACCTCCATAAGCTCTGCACATTTCACTGAGAATAGTACAATCACAATTAATGTGGCAACTGTTGAAAAACTCTCGCCATGCTTCATCATCTAAACCTTCGAGCGGATAGAGATAAACCTCTACACTAGACTCCCGCAAACGCTCACGACTTGTTACTAAAGTAACTGAATGCACATCCGAATCTGCTAATACTCTTAATAGCTCAACATAAGGGCGACGATATTCTAGGAACTTACCATTTTTATCGAGAGCAGTTTCTAGATTATCGATAAATACCCCAATTTTAGATGTTTGTTCTCGGAGTTTGCGCCTTAGTCGTTCTAAGCTGATACCAAAGTCTCCTCCCGGTTCTTCGTTAAAGTATCGCCGTAGCCATTCTTCAACCACACTCTCTACAGGAGTAAGGTTTTGGATTTCTGTGGCCATCCACAGTTCTAGGACAAAATTAAATTTTTGACTTTTAAAATATTTGCGTGCTAATCTAGTTTTGCCAACACCACCTTCACCCTGGATGAGGATGACTTTTTCTCCCCGACTGACTAAGGTGTGGAGTTCGGCTATTTGGCGATCGCGCCCCACGAAGTTAGAATCTAAATCTTGGGGTTTAGCGTCATTCCCCACTAGATTTGGAATATCGGGGATTTTTTGCGACTGTTGAGTTGTTCTAAACCTCTGAACCACTCCTTGGAAGGTTGATTTTGAGACTTTCTCTCCTAGCACTTTTGATAGTAGATGCCAAAGTTCTGCACCAACTGCTTTTAAATGCGCTTCTGTATAACGAAGGTTGTTGGCGATATGCTGGTAAGTCCGCTTTTCATCCTCCCACAAATGACTCAAGATAATCCTTTGAGTTTTATCTAAATGTTCTCCCGTCTTGAGAAAAACCAAGTTATCTACAAACTCTAAGGCTTCTTCTACACCCATTTGCTAACTTGATGTATCATTTGTAATTCATTATAACGATATTTTTACTACTTCTTCCTACCCGCCATACTACAAAATACTTTTTCCTACTCGGTAGGGGATTCACTTTATCCGACTGCAAAGCATTCTGGACTGTATTACTCTTGTAATTAATACAGGCGAAGTTAAGTTAAGCGCCAATAAAAGGTGGTTGAGGAGAGATTTAGAGAGCGTTACTACTGCAAGCTTAGTAAATCACAGATATTACTTGTTACTGTCCGATATTAATGACTCATGAAAGTGGTGTCTACTAAACAGGCAGTGGGTATTAACTAACTAGATTCTGTAGAGCATATTTACAACTCAGTATGTAATTCATTATCCTACAGGAGGTTCAATGATGTTAGACAGAGATTGTCATCATGATTGCAATCAAAATCAGTGCCCCTTTGCCCAAGATACACGTAATCCCAATAGATATGTTTGTCTCAAATGTGGTGTTGAGCGAGAAATAAATAAGTATTCCTCTGGTTTCGGCTCATTTTTGCTGCTGTTGTTGGGCTTGTTTATTTCGTTTCAACTATTAGCTAATTATGAAAAGCAAAACAATCCACAAAGACAACAACAGTCTTTGAATAATTCATCCAATCAGATGAATATCGACGTGTAAAACTAATCTTCAGGCTGGGCACGATTTCCCATAGCCTTCTTTTTTAAATGGGGAATGGGAAATCAAAAAGAATATTCACTGCTAAAAAGTCGGCTAATTTCGTGAGTAAAATTATGGACTCAAATCAAGATACGCTTCTATTTCGCTTTGCTTCTAAATCCTTGAAATATTTCTTGCTGGTGCTAGTTGGCATTGCGATCGCCTATGTTCTATCCAGTGGTTTAGGTATCTTACAAATCATACCCATACTGCTGTACCTTTTACAACAGTTTTTGCTTCCACTGGGAATTATCCTGTTGTGTTTAATTACAACAGCAGTAATTATTGAATCCCTGCGTTAAGAATCTAGGGAGTGGGGAGTGGGGAGTGGGGAGTGGGTACAGACGCGATTAATCGCGTCTGTACGGAGTGGGGAGTTAGGAGTGAAGAATTGAGATCAAATACATCCAGAATTATCTCGCCAAACACGGGTTCATCATTCGCGATCGCAATACTGAATCTAGATAAAATTAATCTTCTAGGGATTCATCTTACTCCTAACTCCTGTACAGACGCGATTAATCGCGTCTCAATACTCCTAACTCCTAACTCCTAACTTCTTCACTTGCCGTAGTAAACCCTGGCATTACCGTATCCTGTATTTCGCAGATATTTATTCCATTCCCCAGCTTGGAATCGATCAGAGAAAGGCCCGACTGCTACATGTGGCCCTCGTGGTTGCGTCCTTTCGAGGACTCCGCCAGATCGTCCTAAATCTTGGCTAAATCGGGCTAGATTCTGCCTAATTTGTTGTGCGATCGCAGGTAACTGTTCTTGAGTGGTCGGAATCACGACATAATATCTAGAGGCTTGCTTAGGAGGATTTATATTACTGCGATCGCCTACAAAGTTTCTATTACCTACATCTATTTCCTGTCCGTTAGCGAAGCTGAGAATCCGGGCGTTATATATGCCTAGTGACTGTAACTCACTCACCCGTTGTTGGGCGTTAGATACTCTGTTAAAAACACCTGATTGAATTACATTCCGTCCTTGGTACTGGCGAATGTAAGCACTGGGTTCAATCCGACGGATTGCTTGTAACGTCTGGAAATCACTACCATCTACGTAAACTAAGTAGCGCTCAAAGTTCTGGTTATATTGACTAAACTGTGGAGGTTGGGAAGGCTGAAAGTTCGGTTCAAACTGATTGTCCTGTAATGGTTGGGAGGGCTGAAAATCCTGCCCAAACTGATTGTTTTGTACTGGTTGAGAGGGCTGAAAATTCGGCTCCAACTGATTGTCCTGTAATGGTTGGGCCGGTTGTAACTGCGGTGATGGCTGTTGACCAAAGGGAATTGGCGGTGGCGGTAAAATTTCACCTGCTTCTTGAGCCAGTAGCACGTTGTTGTTGGGAATTAGCAGTAACCATCCTCCCATTAACAGGGGGAGAAATTTTTTAGTGGGCTTCCAACCCTTAGAACTTCGACGCAGCATTTGAAATGGGATAAATTGACTTGGTATTCCTCTCGACATAGTACTTTAGAAAGTAGTCAAAGTATTTTTAGACAATTTCCATCTAAGCCTCCGGGGTACTCCCGCCACATTGGTACTCCAATTGGCGGTGATGGGGGATAGGAGGGCTCCCAACGTGGGGTTCGATACCGCCGAAATCAGCTTTCTTAATTGCAAGGAAAGTTTTGCTTCTCAACATAAGACTTGAGTTCATTGAGGGTAACGCCTCCACATGAAGCGACGAAGTATGCACCTGTCCAAAAAACTGGTTTACTGTAAAACCGATTAACGTGTTCATGAAACTCCTTGCGAATTAACCGACTAGATACCGTCTTGATGTTGTTCACGAGTTTACTTACTTCCACATCCGGGGGGTAACTAATAACCAAGTGAACATGGTCTGACTCTGCGTTGTATTCTGTAACTTTGCTCCTCCACTTAGTACAGGTGTTCTCAAATATTTCTTGCAGTCGTTTTAGCATTGCTTGATTGATAACCTTTTTTCGGTACTTAGTAACAAGCACTAAATGAATATTAAGGCTATAAACTGCTCTGTGTCCTATATTGTAAGTCATGCCGCCAAATGATATTATGACTATATGTTACTAACTTACCAGTTCAAACTCAATCCCACTCCCGAACAAGTTGTCATTCTTGAGACTTGGGGAGAGTTACTGCGTCGCCACTGGAACTACGCGCTAGGAGAAAGATTAGACTGGTTAAGACGTACAACGTCACGAATAGACCGATGCAGCTTAGTTTCTGAACCAATTGGGGAGATACCACAGAAAGCGGATTACTACACACAAGCAAGCGACCTCAAACAGACTTCATATCTATTCCCCGATTACAAAAACATTTATGCCGACTGCCAACAACAAAATTTAATGCGGTTGGACAAGGCGTGGAAACGGTGGATAGTACCTGATAAGAAAGGAAAAAGGGGAGGGAAACCACGCTTTAAGAAACGTGGTGATATAAGTTCATTTACTTTCCCGCGTGTCAACTCACCCAAAGCTGGCGCACATCTGGTAGGTAATATTCTCAAATTATCCAAGATTGGTGAGATTGGGGTGATTTTACATCGCCCAATTCCAGATGGTTTTGAGATTAAACAGGCGACAATTTTAAGTAAAGCCGATGGTTGGTATTGTAGTTTTTCTTTGGAAGACAAGACTGTTCCCGATGCAAAGTCTATTGATAAAATCACAACTGCCACAGGTATAGATGTAGGACTGGAAAAGTTTTTAACTACTGCTGATGGACAAAGTATTGAAGTACCGCAGTATTACCGTAAGGCACAGTCTACATTAGCACGTATTCAACGCCAGCTTGCACGTAAAGTCAAAGGCTCTAAGAATCAGAGCAAACAATCTAACAAGGTAGCTAGACTTCATTTGCACGTTGCCAGACAAAGAAAAGAGTTTCATTATCATGTCGCTCATTGGTTGGTTAACTCCTATGACTTAATTATTTTTGAGAACTTGAACATTAGAGGATTAGCTAGAACACGATTAGCTAAGTCAATACTTGATGTCGCGTGGGGTAAGTTCCTTCAAATTATGCAAGCAGTAGCGGTAAAACGCGGCAAGCTGACACTTGGAGTTGACCCTAGAGGCACGAGTATTAATTGTTCGAGTTGTGGTGAGAGGGTTGAAAAAACCTTGGCAGTCCGTGTTCATAGTTGTTCTTGCGGATTGGTTATTGACCGCGACTGGAATTCAGCATTGAATCTTTTAAAGCGTGGGTCGGTTGGACTACCGATTCCTGGCTGCGGAGGCTTAGATGTTAGTCAGCCTGTGAAGCAGCAAGTCTCATTTGTGAATCTGAGATGCTCCCGCTACATTGCAAGCAATGTAGCGGGAGAGTTGTCACCAAGAACTAATTAGTTCACCGTTGTAGCAACTATATAGCGTTAAGCTAAAATTAGCTCATCTGCGTGGCAAAAAATACATCTGTAATTAATCTTAGATAAGGGTGATGGGGGAGCAGGGAAAGAATGGTTTCTCAGTTCTCTTTGATGATGACGGAGTGAAAAACAATAGACCTCTTGCAAACCCCACCTCGAACCCCTCCCCGCTTGCGGGGCTACTGTGTACACACAAGTACTTTCGTTCAGAACACAAGTACTTTCGTTCAGAACACAAGGACTTTCGTTCAGAACACAAGGACTTTCGTTCAGAACACAAGGACTTTCGTTCAGAACACAAGGACTTTCGTTCAGAACACAAGGACTTTCGTTCAGAACACAAGGACTTTCGTTCAGAACACAAGTACTTTCGTTCAGAACACAAGGACTTTCGTTCAGAACACAAGGACTTTCGTTCAGAACACAAGTCTTTTCGTTCACAACACAAGTCTTTTCGTTCACAACACAAGTCTTTTTTGAGCCTTTGAATAAGAGGAAAAGGGGCAGGGAGCTATTAGCTGGGGGGGTAGAACAGAATTGGGATTCTACACTTCGGCTACGCAGTTCGACTGCGCTCACCGTAAACTCAGTGACCATCCCACCTGAACGAGAACCACGCTTGGTTGTTGTGGGGGACTCAAACCCATGTTCTGCTTTGCTCCACAGCAGAGGGAAGGGGTCATTTCCCCTTGCTCCCTGCCCCCTTCCCCCTGCCTCTTCGTTGAGGGAATGAAACAGCTTCGTTTTTCAAGAGAAGTTGGGGGGATTAAAAGTCTGTGGAGCCACTCTAAAAGACTTGTGTGTACACGGTAGGCTTGCGGGGAGGGGAGCGTTTGCTTTACTCAAATGCGGGGTGGGGTTCTTTATTTTTGATTTATGCAAGAGGTCTAATCTCTATTTACTTCTTCAGAAACTGAAGTGCTTTGCTAGCAAGGCAATGAAAGAGTATGTGCTACAATTGGACAACCACGCAGCTTGTCGTGCAATGTATGAAAAAAGTCGTCGTTGGTCTTTCTGGTGGCGTTGACAGTTCCACCGCCGCAGCTATCCTGCACCATCAGGGCTATGAAGTGATTGGTTTGACTCTTTGGCTAATGAAAGGCAAAGGTCAATGTTGCTCTGAAGGTATGATCGACGCGGCTGAACTCTGTGAACAACTGGGCGTTCCCCATCAGGTTGTGGATATTCGAGATATCTTTCAGACGCATATTGTCGATTACCTGGTGACTGGTTACAGTGCTGGAATCACGCCTTTGCCTTGCTCCCAGTGCAATAAAACGGTGAAGTTTGGGCCAATGGTGCAGTATGCTCGTGAAGAATTGGGGTGCGATCGCATCGCCACTGGTCATTATGCCCGAATTAGCTATGACGAAGCAACTGGACGTTACCAATTATTAAGGGCTGTTGACCGCAACAAAGACCAGTCATACTTTCTCTATGATTTGTCTCAAGATTTACTTGCAGCAACCATATTTCCTCTGGGCGAACTAGAAAAAACTGACACCCGCCGCATTGCGACTGAATACGGACTGAAAACTGCTGATAAGCCAGAAAGTCAAGACTTATGCTTAGTGGAAAGTAACGGTTCCATGCGGGCATTTTTGGATAAATATTTAGCCCCCAAAACAGGCGATATTGTCGATGTTACAGGCAAAATTTTGGGACAGCATGATGGTGTCCATCACTACACCATTGGCCAGCGCAAAGGCTTGGGAATTGCTGCTGCCGAACCACTGTATGTGATTGAATTAGATGCGGAAAATAATAAGGTAATAGTAGGCGATCGCACTAAGGTAACTCAGCCAGAATGCACTGTCGGACGGGTAAACTGGGTTTCTATTGCTGAACCATCGACCCCAATTCGTGCCGAAGTGCAAATTCGCTATCGTTCAACGCCTACACCAGTGACGGTGATTCCGTTGGAAAATTCCCGTGTGCGTTTGGTATTTGATGAACCCCAATTTAGCATCACCCCCGGACAAGCGGCGGTGTGGTACGACGGGGAAAAGGTGTTAGGTGGTGGAATTATTGAACAGTTTAGTTGAATCTCACCCTGCTTGTGCGCCCCTCCTGACTTGTAGAGGGGTATTTTTTATCAGATTTTTGTAAAAAAGTTGATAATGCTGTTTCAATTGTCGATGATACCCCTTTCTTGAACCTCACACGACTTCAAGTCGCGTGATTCCTGCTTCAACGATCTCCGCCTGAATTACTCCAGGACTTACAATTTCTCCACAGGCGTTTAGAGCATCCGGGATACCCACGGCTGCTGTCAAAATTCTTAATCCCTCATCCAAAATATTTAAGCTTGCGTTCACGTCTCTCAAGTTGTAACTACTACAACTAGGACAAGACCATTCACGCAACTTTAAATCTTTAACTAATGGGTTAATGAAACCACAACAATTACAAGTCTGAGATGAGGGGTAAAATGTACCAACTTTCTGTAAAACTCTGTCATGCCAGTTAGCTTTGTATTCCAGCATGGTAACAAACTTAGACCAACTAGCAGACGCTCGAAGACTCGCTAACGCTGCGCTATCAGAAATACTCATAGCTAATTTATGATTTTTAAGCATGTTGCCAACTCGTAAATCTTCGATACAGATAATAGTATTTTCTTTGATTAGGCGAGTCGAAAGTTTGTGCAGAAAGTCATTTCTCAAATTAGTAATGCGTTCGTAGGTATGAGCCAGCTTGATTCTCGCTTTGACTCTATTGCTACTGCCTTTTACACTACGAGATAGTTTTTTATGTGCCTTACGTAGCTTCCTTTTTTGAGTTCTGTAATATTTAGGATTATTTACAACTTCGCCGTCGCTAGTAACGAGATAAGATTTTATGCCTAAGTCTAGCCCAATATTTTTAGTGACTTGGGGATGTTTTTCTATCTCTGTTTCACACAAAATAGTAGCAATATACTTGCCTGTATTCGTGAGAGTAACAGTAACGTTCACGAGCTTTCCACTAATTTGTTGAGACTTGTGAAACTTTACCCATCCTAGTTTTGGGAGTTTTAAACGATTCTCTATTACTTGAATGTTCCCGTTGGTAAAATTTGTCTTATAAGACTGCTTACACCTATGCTTCTTTTTAAATTTAGGAAAACCCACACCTTTTTTATTTTTTGCTTTTTTTAGGTCAGTAAAAAAGTTTTTGTATGCTGCCTCTAAATTCTTGAGTGAGTTCTGTAAAGCAAACTTATCTACAACTTTTAGCCATTCAATCTCTTTTTTAAGTAAAGTTAACTGCTGACTGCAAGCGTTGTAATTTAACGTTTTTTGTTCGGCACTGTATAACTCTTTTCTCAGTGCCAAAAAATGGTTATACACAAATCTAGTACACCCAATTGTCTTGTTAATTAAGATTTTTTGACTATGACTAGGGATGAGTGTAACTTGAAACGCTTTTTGGACGTAAGCCAACTTCAAAAATTGTGTTGAATACACTTGAATTTTAACATAGAGTCCACGCTGAATATGGAGCGCCTAACTATGATGTTAAGTCACGAGTGTGCGGCTTACAGAAATCAACAAAATCATGGTTTTCGTAACGACAGCTTTCAAAGGGATGAGGCGAGCATCTCTCGCCCTCTCTGCCGACACACGATTATCATTTTTATGAAAAATATTTTGAGTATTTTAACTGATTGACAAAAAGTGTTTTATCTTAAGTTCTCACGGATGGGTAGGGGTAGGTTGAAGATTTCATGGTTTGGCTGACTGGGTAGTTGAGCCATTCCAAATTTGATTGAATTGATCTACCGATAACGACTGTAAAATACTGAGATTAAGCGGTTCTTTACTGATAAATGTGGCGTATGAAGGCTGCAAATAGGAACGGTATTCAGGGCGGTTGAGAAGATGGGTTTCCAAAAAAGCTACGCTGAGGGCGTTGAGATAGGAATAAACAGGGGCGCGATCGGGGCCCAGTAAGGCAGGTGGCACAGGTAAGACATTATTTTGAGAAGTAGTTTCTCCGATCGCCGAAAAGTGGGTGGCGTTTTCAATTAAAGCTAGATACTTATTAGAGTCAGAAAGCCAGGTAAAGGGGCGAATCTGCTCAAATACAGGTGGGGCAAAAATATCTTGACTACCTGCTACCAGCATTACTGGAATTTTAATTTGACTCACTCCGCCCTCACCGAAAACTAAGCTGTCAATCGGATTAATCGCCATGATGACCTTGATGCGATCGTCTTTGAGTTCGTAATTTTTTGGGGGTAATTTATTTGCTTCACACTGCAACAAGAGCGACAAATTAAAGGATGAATAATTAGGATTACAGTTTTGCCTCAGTTGCTCAAAGTTAATATTTGCTCCTGCTAGAGCCAAAACAGTGTAACCACCAAAGGACTGACCGATCGCCCCAATTTGCTGAAAATTGAGTTTTCCTTGCAGGGTGGGATCAGATTTTTCCAAACGCTGGAGTTCATCGAGGAGATATTTGATATCCAAAGGTCGGTTGATAAATTCTGCTGCGTCTGGCGCTTTGGCCAAACCTGCAAAATATTGTTGAATGCGTTCGGCATTACTACCAGGGTGTTCCAGTACAGCAACAGCAAAACCATAGGATGCTAGATGTTCAGCCAGGTAGACAAAGGAAAAGCGGTCTGAGGCGAGACCATGAGAAATTACAATCAGGGGAAAGGGAGGTGAAAGTAGTTCTTTAGTGCTTTGTGAACCTGTTTCCGGCAGATAAATATCCACCGGTAGACGGCGATTGCGAGAAAAGTCATTTAACTCCAGGCTTTTTTTCTGCCAGCGAAATTTTCCTGGCGATCGCAAATCTGGCTGTTGTGAGAAGTCAACGGTTGAATTGGCTGCTTGAGCGATCGCTTCTTTTTGAAGAGAGGCAACAACTTCATCCCTTCTCTTGAGCAATTGTGACAAGTCATCGACTATCCTTAATCCCTCTGTAAAATTCACCCGGATAGTATTGCTAGGAAATTTCCGCAGCAAATTCACAACTGTTAAACCTTCTCGATCAGCAGCAGCCAAAATCAAAGAGGCACGTATGGCATAGAAGCCGTTCTGTCGAGATTCAGTGAGGAGGAATTCTCCCAGCTGTTGCATCACTTGTTCGCCTATAGGTGAGTAGGTGACTTGTGATACTAATGTAGGAGTAACATTGAACCTTTGCTGGAGCAGATCCCGCAGTTGAGCCAGTTGTTGGGGGGTAGCACGGCTAGCATAAAATGACAAATCTTGATCAATTTTGCCAACTTTCGCAAAAGTTTCCAGCGAGTCCACAGACAAGGAGAATTCGCCGAAGGGAGGGTAATAAAAGCTAAGGCGTTCAGCTCCCAATCCGGGAGTTGCAGTCAAAAACGTAGATAGCAAACCTAAACCCAGGTATCTCAGAAATTTTTTCATTAGAAAAACCCACCGTCTAACCCTGCCAGACAAGTTTGAGCAGGGAGGAAAGCGGGGCGGGATCTATAACTGCTTTCCTGTTTACCGGAAAACTGGGTCTAGAGCTACGTCCTTCCAGGACGGCTTTTTATTCTATGTTTAATTAATTTTATACCAAACATGGTAGTATAAGGTCGCAGGTAAAAGCGATGTTTCGACTTTGCTCAACACAAGTGCTTGTTTTTGAGTTTAAAGCTTATGGTAAGTCAGCGCAATTCATCGCAGTAGATGATGCAATTCGGACTGCAAAGTTCATCCGCAATAGTTGTATTCGGCTATGGATGGATTTTCAAGGCATAGGTAAAAACGATTTGCAGAAATATTGTGCTGTACTTGCAGCTAATTTTCAGTTTGCCTCGGAACTCAATTCAATGGCTCGACAAGCCAGCGCTGAACGAGCATGGTCGTCTATTTCTCGATTTTACGACAACTGCAAAAAAGGTATTCCAGGTCTAAAAGGTTATCCTCAGTTCCAAAAAGATTGTCGTTCTGTTGAATACAAAACGTCAGGATGGAAGCTTGGAGATAATCGAAAATCCATCACCTTTACTGACAAAAAAGGCATTGGGAGACTAAAGCTTAAAGGTACTCGTGACTTGCACTTCTACCAAGTCAACCAGATTAAGCGGGTGAGATTGGTAAAACGTGCCGATAGTGTGTATGTTCAATTTTGCATTGATGTAGACCGTTGTGAAAATATAGAACCGACCGGCAATACAGTTGGTCTGGACGTCGGTTTGAAGGAATACTACACCGACTCTGACGGCGTTATGATCGAGAATCCTAAGTTTCTGCCCAGAGGCGAAAAGGTTCTCAAGCGTTCACAGCGTCGTGTTTCCAGGAAGGCAAAAGGTTCAAAAAATAGAGACAAAGCACGACTTATTTTATCTAAGCGCCACCTCAAAATAAGTAGGCAACGTAAAGACCATGCTGTGAAATTAGCACGGTGCGTAGTTCAGTCTAACGACTTGATAGCCTATGAAGATTTGAGAATTAAAAACATGGTGAAAAATCATTGTTTAGCCAAGTCTATTAATGACGCATCCTGGTATCAGTTCCGTATCTGGGTTGAGTACTTTGGGAAGGTATTTAAACGAGTTACGGTTGCGGTTAATCCGCAATATACAAGCGCTGTTTGCTCTAGCTGCGGTGAAGTTGTTAAGAAAACTCTATCTACCAGGACACACGTATGTTTGTGTGGTTGTGTCATGGATAGAGATGAAAACGCAGCTAGAATCATCCTTAGTCGAGGATTGGGTACGGTAGGGCATACCGGAACCTTTGCACTAGATGCAAGCAACGCTTGGGGAGATGGAACCTCTACTCCGGTTGGTGAAAACCTGCTTGAGCAAGTTCTGTCATAGATCCAAGAATCTCCCTGGCTTCAGCCCGGAGAGTGTCAAAAGCACAAGAAAGCAAGTACTTACAGCCATAGTTTCCCATATACGCTTTAAATCGCCCACTTTCAAGGCGAGGTATTTACCAAAAAACAATCATCAATGACCAATGACTACTTCAGCATGAGTAGCAAATTTTTCAGCCAAACAGCATCAGTAAGGCGATAATAGATATAGAGATCAAAATATTTTATATGTCCTTCTCCTCCTGCCCCTCTTGTGTTGTCGTCCTCAATCACCAACAGGAGCAAAATATCTCTCACCAAAACCAGTGCCAGGATGTCCCAGTTAACCCCAGCAAGAGCATGGTTAAAAGTTGCACTGTAGTTGAAAATGGTCGGGTTGTCGTTAAACCCTTACAAGCTCCAGTCAATCAGACTTTGGAGTAACTTTCAGGCATTTCAACTGTTTTTATCTAAAGGTAAAACATCGTGGAAGCGGTTGTAATCAATGTAGCGATGTCCATCGGGTGTGTGATGGAAGATATCGACAAATTGATTGTTCCACAAAATCTCATTAGCACCATAAGTATGACGGGCATGGACAACCTGTGCAACCGTTTCATCAATGCCACTCAAAGAGACGATCAGCATAGTATTTGTCTGGGTTAACGATTCTGGTGTCATCCCATATAGAGGACTAAACTCATCAATGACATGCATCACTGACCAGCTTAAGGTGAAGCTAGGTGTTTGGTTCCTTAGTAGTTTGAGGTCGTAGAACCGACGCATGAACTGCCCTTCTAAGGTTACATCGTCGCGCATTAAGTAGACTCGCATCTGCGCCTCCAGAATCATATTGCGACGCTGATTAGCACTGCGAAATATGAGAGTCGGCATTGCATTATGAGGTGTAATTACAGCAACACGGCTAAATAGCACACGGGCTGTAGGTCGGGAGAATCGAGCAAAAGCTAGTCCCGTCATCACAGCAATTCCCACCAAACCGATCATTGCTTCAATGGTGACAATAATGTTGGCGTAAGTTGTTTTAGGATACATTGCCCCATAGCCGATGGATGCTAGGGTTTGCACGCTAAAGAAAAAGACATCTAAAAAAGAGCCAGGTCGGGCGTTGGCAATACAATCTCCTCCTATCAAGTAAGCTAGGGCAAATAGAGCATTAATAATTACATAGAAAGTACAAATTAGGATCACAAAGCCAGTCCAGGGAATCGTTAGCAGCAGATGGTAAGGATCACGCCAGTAAGAATGCCATGCACCCATACCCATAATCTCAAATTTTCCATCTCGAACTTGAATCTGAATAGGTTGGATCAGACGCTGTTTTTTCTTCGGTGAAAGTCTCTTGAGTCGAAATTTCATTGCAAGTAGCCAAAAGAACGGCAACTGCTTAGTATTTTGACATTCCACTTACCCACAAGGGAACGGAAATTTCAACTTTACAGCAGATTGCAACAGGCGTGAGGTACAGATAATCGTAGGGGCACAACATGTTGTGTCCCTACCCGTGTACTTCATTTACCTGAAATACGCTGTATTTTCTTAAATCAGCAAAAAAAAATAGGGTGGGCAATGCCCACCCTAACAATCAGCGAGAAACTAACTCATTTTTCAGGGTTGAGTTGCTGACCTTTAGAACAGCGATCAAACCACTCCTGATATTTTTTCTGGTGTGACTCATCTTCAACAGCGATGGTCACTCGCACCTGGTTGCAGCCGTGATTTTGCTCTAGTGCGATCGCATTCAACAATAAACTAGCAGTTTTAGGTGAGCTAAATTCACCACTTACCATTAAACCGCTACCAAAATGCTGAACTTCAAGTCTTTCTACTTCCGTTAAGTCGATGCCAAAAATTTCCTCTTGTCCTAAATCAATTTCTGCAAGTTGTTTGTGTTCTGGGCTAATTTGTTCGACAATCAACTTTTCACGCCGGACAGGAACTTGTATCATCCGGGTTTCGATTTCTTTGCGAACAATCACCTCACCAACTTTACGCTTACTGCTTTCAACAACTAGTCGTTCTTCTAGTAAACGAATAATCTGTTCTTCGGTAGCCTCTTCTAAATTTACTGGCTCAACTGGGCTATTTGCAGTTTGATAATTCGCTAGTTGTTCAGTTGAGTTTTCTGATAGTGTGCGTAGATGCGGAGCAGCTTGCCGATAGGCATCGCCTGGTGTTTCTGTTTCTAAATATTCAGGCATATACTCGATTTCTGATTTATTTAAGTCTATGAAAACAGATTTAGTTGGCTTGTCTATTTTTTTTATTCTCTGGCTCTGCAACCGAAATAAAGAAGGATGTTTATCAGCTAACTGCTGACCATCTTCTAGAGTTTCTTGATTCGCCTGTTTAGATATAACTAGGTTTAATCGGCGATTAGCATCCACAATTAAATCATGAACTACTCCTACTAGCTGACCTTGCTGATCGAACACAGCAAAATTGTTGACCTTCTTTCGTAAATCTGCTAATGAGGTGCTAGTCTGAGAGTCAGAGTTTGCCTGTCCAATGTTTTTTGTCATCGGTTGGCTATTCATACGCTGCAAAGTTTATGAACTGTTTTCTACTTAGCTAAATTAAATGTATTGAGCATCTAAATACCATTTAGAAAATGTTTGCGACAGATGTATTTATCTAACTCATATTCAGAGCAATATTCGCAATCCAAAATCTAAAGTTGTATTAGTTATTAGAAGAACAGGTAAAGCTACTTTTACAGCCTCACCTGTACTGTATCTAATTAATTATTAGTCATTAGTTCCTAACTAACAACTCTGTTAGTTAGCGTTCTTCAATGGGAAGGTTACCAGAATTTACATCTAACTCTTCACGACGCACGGTTTCTTGAGTTTCAACTGTCTCTTGATCCACCACTTTTCTGACTCTGACTTCTTCACGTAAAAATGCTTCTTTGCGAATTTCAGGAGTTTCTTCATAGATTTCTACGCGAGCAACTTCGCCTTCACGGAAGTCTGCTTCGCGCCCAGAAACGGCAGTACCTGCATCTGCTGGAGTTACACGTTCAATCACAACTCGTTCTTTTTCTATTGGCACTGCAACCCGTGCAGTATCAGTCTCAACGTGCTTGCCAATCGTTACTTCTCCAGTTTTTTGGCGGCGTTTATTGGCAATCAGCCGTTCTTCATACAATCTCAGAGTTTGATGATCTTGCTCATTTAACCCGTATAAAGAAGGCTCTTGTTCGTAATTGTAGCTATCACGATTGTAAGTTGGGGTAACCGGCTGCTGATAGGTTGTATCCACTGGTGGTGTTGCTTCCAATGGTAATAATGGATCTACAGGTGGAACATAGTCTGTGGGTTGGCGATATACCCCACGCACCCGTTCTTCATAATCATAATCAAGCGTTTGACGCTCACTGAATTCAGGTAAATCTTCTGCTTGCTCTCTAGTCAAGCCAATTGTGTAGACGCGATCAACATTATAGTCGATACGGGCACGACCAAGTGGTAGTAGCACTTTTTTACCAAAAATCCAGAAGCCTAAATCAACGACTAAATAGCGGAAATGACCTTCCTCATCCACTAAAACATCGCTGACAGTACCAATTTTTTCATCAGTTCCTTGGGTATAAACGCCAAGTCCATTAATGTCGCGGCCTTCAAATGTATCACGATAGTTAGGCTCAAAATCTTGTAATTTGTAAAGTACCATTATATTTACCTCAAAAATTTTCTTCCCATCTCCTAATAACTAAATTAGCCATTTAATTACTTATTTTCCTCCTTCTGGCGAATGAATTATTTCAAGACTTAAATAATCAAAAGTTATACATATTTTTTGATGTCAGAGCAAAGAATTAAGTGGAGACGCGAAAGCATTGCGGTATGAAGTGCAATTTCGGATCTCTACATGGTTTATCAAAAGGTAAATTTTTCCACAACAAGATTCCCAACTTCTTAAAGGAGTTGGGAATCTTGTTGTTTAATACAAAAACACAGGCAGAGATAAAAATTAACTTTGCCTGCATGATTATTTCAGATAAATCTACCAAACAAACTTATTGACCAGCTACTTAAATAGCTTCATGTGTAGTGGTATCATGCTCTTGAACCTGTAAATTACCCTCAGTATCAACATCTAACTCTTCTCGACGAATGGTATCTTGTGTTTCCACAGTTTCCCGTTCTACTACTTTCTTGACCCGGACTTCTTCACGCACAAAGGCTTCTTTACGTATCTCAGGCGTTTCTTCGTATATTTCTATGCGTGCTACTTCCCCTTCTTGGAACTTAAGTTCATTGGGATCTACAACCTTTCCTGCTTCTGTTGGCACAACTCGCTCAATCACAACTCGTTCTTTTTGAATAGGTACTGTAACGCTTGCAGTTTCTGTTTCAATGTGTTTACCAACTGTTACTTCTCCAGTTTTGATGCGCTGTTTGCTGGCAATTAATCGTTCTTCATACAGTCTAAAAGTTTGATGATCTTGCTCATTCAACCCGTATAAAGCTGGTTCTGTCTGGTAATTGTATGTATTGCGATCGTAAGTTACACTGCTGCTTGGAGAACGAAATACACTACGTACATTTTCTTCGTAATCATGATCAACGATCGCGTCTTCTTTGTACTCGACTAAACCTTCTACTTGCTGTCTGCTTAATCCATCAACATAGACGCGTCTTGCAGCATAATTGATCCGCGAAAGACCAATTGGTAGTAATATTTTCTTACCAAAAAATTCTGAGCTTGTATCAATAACTAAATACCGGAAATGGCCATCGTCATCAACTAAAACATCTGCCACAGAACCAACTCTGTCTCCTCTTTCAGTGTAAAGATCCAGAGCTTTAACGTCGTCTTTGCCAAAAGTTTCTTGATAGTTTGGGTCAAAATGTTCAAGTTTATGAAGAGGCATACACTATTTCCAGATTGTTTATAAGGTTTCTTTTCTAGTGTAAAAAATATTGTGCTGAATCTCCTCCTGCTGGCGACTGAATTCAAGTGAGATATTTTATGGTTTATAGTTTATGGCTTATCAGGTAAATACTCAATTTTAACACTTTTGATAATCAATAGGAGTACAACTAAAGTCATAAAAGACTCTAGCTTATGCTGATAGAAAAATCTTTTAAGTAAGTTGGCACAATAAAACCAAACTATGTGAAGAACGCTAAACAGGACTAAAACTCCTTTTCCCCCTGCTCCCTGCCCCCTGCCCCCCGCCTCCTCCCTTATCCCAACTATAATTATTTACGCCGACTTACTTACTGGAGATGATCTCGAAGGCTAGCCAGCGTAGGCGGACTTATAGCGGTTCCTATTCAGATGCGGTACAACATTTGAACGGGTTCCAGGTTTAAATAATGTCGCAAGGATAGGCAATTTTAAGGCATCTTCGTTAACCAATAATCTCCGGGCTAAAGCCAGGGAGAGTGTCAAACAACCTGAAAACTAAAGCTAAGACTTGCCCAATTATTCACATCCAAGATATATGAGTCGGCTACTGTGCCGTTCATCTCTGCTTTGAGGGCGCTGACGTTATGCAAGTCTTGTAGCAAGGCTTGTGCAACGTCTAAAGGATTCAACAATAAACCAATCGGCTGTTGTTCGGCTGTGGAATACTTAACAGTGCTCAAGGCGGCGAGAGTTTCGCTAAAGGGGACAGTACTAAAAATTAGTTGTTGTTCGCAAAAGCAAGCTGGCCCTGAAATCAGCCATTCGGAAGCACCATTAGTTTGGGGTAGGGTGAGGGTTTTACCTGGGGCGATGACGACTTCTTTGAGGAGGGGCTTAGTGTCCGCAGTGTTTGGTTCTTGCGGGGTTTCCCAAGAATAGAAGGCAATTGCTGTATGATTATTGTTTAATCCCAGCAAGATTAAATATACTGGGCGATCGCTCTGGTTTTCCACTCGATATTGCATTCGACTGCCGATAGGCACAATCGCAGTGGGGAGAGACGCAATTAATCGCGTCTGTACTGATTTTTTTATCGAAGTTTCAGGTTTGAAAGTTCGTATTGTTTCACGCTGCATCACCATCTGTGGTGATATACCACTAATTATTTCTAAGGTTGCCTTGAGAGGCAAGCGGGAAGAACCTTGATTTTCTGTAAGTCGCCATAACTTAGCTGCAAACAGAGTTGATAATTTTGGCGCTAACCTTTGAACTGTTAATTTTACTGCTTCTCCTAGTTCCCCGACGGTATTGGGAATTAGTTCGCCACCAAGAGAAAATAGACCATAACGACTGGGAATTTCCTGTAGCTTGGCAAATACATAATCAGCAGGTTTTTCTCCTGCTACTAGGGTGGATACATGGGAAAAGCCAGCAAAGGCACTTGTGGCGTCTACCCGCTCAATTCTTTCCAATCCAGTATCCAAAGCTATTTTTAAATGAATATTTCGCGGTAATACCCGGACTGCTTCTTGGACAAATTGCCCGACTTGTAGGGGATTTGCACCTTCAATTTTGGAAATTTGCGCTTTTGCAGTTAACCCAGTCCGCGATCGCAATACTAATTGCTCTGTTGTTGCTAAGGTTAATCGAGAATTCACTCCATAGTATAGCAGCACTTGTGGAGGTAATCCTGCTAACCACAGATGGACTGTTTTACCGTCTTCTTCAATAGCACTCACCACGCCTTCTGCACCAATGATACCGTCTGGCTGTAGAGAAGTTATATCTGCATTTTTCTGACTGCTTAATAACCCTGGTTGCTGTTTACTACCCAATTTGGATAGAGAATTTTCCACATCCGAGAGGGCAACTTGAATTGTAGTAGTTGGGGTGAATTCCCACAAATACTGTGTCAAGGCGTAGGTAAATAACCCGGCACTAAAACCAGAAAAGAGTCCTTCCCTTGCTGACTGGTTTGGTTCTGAGGTAGCTGCTAAAACAATCGGAGTGCTGGATAACTTCTGAGTTTTAAGTTGTTTGAGAAAGTCCAGTTCCTCTACTGCTAGCTTTGCTACTGACTCCTGAAGGGCGCGAATTTTTAATCCTAAGACTGTGCTAGGAGCATAATAGCTAGTATCCAATACTGCTGTTACTCGGTCTGTGGGGAGCGATCGCAATAATAGCAGTAAAGTTTCTTCTAATATATAGTTGACTATTTTTTCATCTTCTATATCTTGATCCACATTAGCTGCCACCAGAGCATTTTGCATTGTATTTGGCGATGTTTCCAATTTGACACGGCTGCCATAGCCGCTAAAGTGGAAAAGCACCACATCGCCAGCTTTAGCTTGCTTACCGAAGTGATCCAAAAAAGCTGCCTCAATGAATTCCCTGCTAGCTTGTTCCTCAGTTAAGGTTAAAATATCTGACCCTTGGAAGCCAAAGCGATGAATCAAAAGTTCTCTTTGTAATTCCACATCCGTCAGACAACCACTGAGGGCTGGAATTTGTGGGTATTGGTTAATACCTATTAACAATGCCAATTTGCGCGGACTAGGTTGTGCCAAAGCCTGATAATAGCGATTTCCCAAAGTTAACCACTCAGCTTCAGTTACCCCCAATACCGCCAGTATTGAGCCAATTCTGTGTAAAAACGTGCGCCGTTCCATAATTAGCTATCAGCCCTCAGCTATCAGTTAGCAGCTTACAGGGCTGAACTCTGTATTGTAAAGTTACAGTTTATGCTGCTTGCTTCTTGACCAAATAATTGTTCATTCATAATTCATAATTTCTGGTAATAGAGTCACTAACTTGAGTTAGTAAAAAGATAAAAACACATTCCTGACTCAAGGAAAGCGGATTCATCAGTGGAGTCTTAATTACGAATTACGAATTACGAATTACGAATTATGCCGATACTTCTATCCGCATTGCCCGCGCTAACTCTGCCGCCACCTCTGGACGGGAAAATTCTGGTGGAGGTAACTCACCGCGTCGTAGCATTTCTCGGACTTTTGTCCCTGATAGGTGAATGCGTTCTTCTGGCTTGCTGGGACTGGTTTTAGATGTTGCCATCTGCTTAGTGCGCGTGCAGTAGAAAGCGTGTTCAAATTTCATCGGCACAATACCCAATTCACTTGGGGCAAATTCTTCAAAGATGTACTGAGCATCGTAAGTGCCGTAATAGTCACCAACGCCAGCATGATCTCGTCCGACAATAAAGTGAGTACAGCCGTAGTTTTTGCGGACTAAAGCATGGAATATTGCCTCACGAGGGCCAGCATAGCGCATTGCGGCTGGATTAATTGCCAAAGTTACCCGGTTTAAGGGGTAGTAGTGTTCCAGCAAAATTTCATAGCAACGCATCCGCACATCAGCGGCAATATCATCTTCTTTTGTCGCCCCGACTAATGGGTGCAAAAATAGACCATCAACAATTTCTAAAGCGCACTTTTGAATATATTCATGGGCGCGGTGGATGGGGTTGCGAGTTTGAAAGCCAACGATGGTTTTCCAACCTTTATCTCTAAATAGTTGTCGTGAGGCAGCCGGGTCAATTTGATAAGTGGGAAACTGGGGATGGGGTTGGCGTTGCAACAACCAAATATCACCCGCCAGATGTACATTACCTTGGTTATAGAGTACCTGCACGCCTGGATGTTTGACATCATCTGTGCGGTAGACATTAATAGCTTCGTGGGTTTTGTCGTAGTGATATTTTTGCGTGAGTTGCAAAACTCCAATAAACTCGCCTTTGGAGTTATCCAGACGGATTAAGCCGCCTTCTTGCAACGGGGAAGCTACTTCTTCGCTTACCGATAGTGTAATCGGGATTGACCACACAAGACCATTAGCTAATCGCATTTCTGTAACAGTGCGATCGTAGTCTTCCTGGTTCATAAAACCCGTGAGTGGACTGAAAGCACCGATCGCAATCATTTCTAGATCAGAAACGGCGCGATCGTCAAGTTGCACTCGCGGCAAAAAGTCAGCTTTTGAGAGAAACTCTGCTCTTTGTTCTGGTGTGGCGATACGCTTAACCAACTGTCCACCGTGCGGGGCTATGGCATCTGGATTGTGACTCAACTTAATCCCCTCTCTGCTTTTACTGTTATTGTTTCAGATTATGTACTAACTTACCAAATGCTGGTACGTAGAAAAAAGAGTTTGGGCATGGGGCAAACTAAGACCAACTCCGTGGACGCAAAGAAATTACTAAATACTTTCTTTGTCGGTTCTTTGTGTGCGTTATGGTGTCATACCATTTCTTGGTGAGGCTGCGCCAAACCCTTTTAACTTCTTTCTTTGTGTCCTACCCTGCCTTAAGCCACAACTCTACGAGAACCAAAACAAAACTCTCACCGAAGAGGCAGAGGGGAAGGGGGCAGGGAGCAGGGGGAGCAAGCCCTTCCCCCCTGCGACAAGCGTTGCGGAACATGGGTATGAAGCCCCGCCCTTGCAGGGCGCTCTTACTGAGGCGGAGTACAAGCTCCGTCTCAGTCTTCCCCCTTGCTCCCTGCTCCCTGCTCCCCTGCTTCTTTTGACCACCCATAAGGGAAAAACGCTGACTGTAACGCAGTTTGTAAAGTTTTGTAAAGAATCGGCTGGTTCTGCATAAACCCATGAGCCGCAACTGATAACTCAACACACACTACGCTGTCCACTTATCAGGCAGTATTTTTTTATGAACTTTCGTAAAAAATTGGCTGGCTGTGCATAAAACTTGTGCGCCTAACGTAAAGTAAACAGGTACTAGCTTGACGAACTTCAATAGTAAACAACTAATGATTCTAGGTGAAAGTTCAACATGAAAAAAGTGTTTGCATTAATTGAAAAAGAATCAGCCAAATTTGCTCAATTACCCTTCTTTGAGTTTTTAATAAATCAAAGCATTACTTTTCTACAAAGATTATATTTTGCTCTTTGTTTTGCACTTTTTGTAATGGGATATGGAGATTTAAACAAATTTGTTTGCTTAGAAGAAGCAACAGTTAACCCAATTAAATATATTGTTAACAAACCAATCCGTGAAGAAGAGAATCATTGGATATGGTTTTTAAAATATTTAAAATACTTGAATTTTAAGTCATTTTTAAATTTCACCGGCTCTGTAAAATTTATTTGTAGACAAATAATTTATGAACTATATCGGCGAACTTTTCAGGTTAATCTCATTCATCGAGTAAGCCAAGAGGAAAGCTGGCCTGTGTCTCCTGCCTTCGTTGATAAAATTTTTGAACTGTTTACAGCCTTGGTAGATATGGTTGTTAATTTTGCTGAAGAATATAACGTTAAACAATTATTAAGTCGGAGTTTCTATGGCTCCGACTTTGCTCAGTTACCCACCGGGAAGAAAGCTACATTGGGGTTTAAATTCCCTTATGTAACTCTCTTCTCTACGAGACACTGCGCGAACAATGTGTAAATTTAAAATTTGGAATTGTTATGATAATAATGACGTGGAATACACGAGTCTACACATCTGTTAGTAGCCTTGCTTTTCTCAGAATAAATGTTAGTAGGGTTTCTTTTTTGGAAATGATTTCAGCTGTAACTTCCATCCCTGCTTGAATAGGATAGGATTTATCGGCCTTTTTTAAATAAAGTCTCTCTGGCTCAATTGTCACCTCATAGTAAGGCGCAATTGGAATGTTGCCGTTACCTTGAGATGTAATGGCGTCGGCACTAATGCCTCTAACAGCACCTTTGAGGATGCCATAATCTGGGTACGGATAAGCAGAAAGCCGCATTTGTACTTCCCCCTCTGAACATTTGGCTACTTGTGCGACTTTACACACCTGTACTTTGCTAATATCTGAAGAGGGAACACGGGCTTTGATTACGAAAGGGGCATTGTTGGGAGCAATTTGAGCGATCGCATCCCCAAGACGGACAACTTGCCCAGCATTTCTTAATTCTAGTTTGAGGATAGTACCGGCCTCAGAGGTACGAATTACAGTTTTTTGCAGTTCCTTAAAAACTTGTTTAAGTTCTTGTTGAGCGCTGCTAATTTGGTTTTGGACTTCAACTTGACGCCTGATGAGTTCCTCTTTCTCTTTATTCAATTGAGCAAGAGTAGACTCACCCTTTGTCAATTCTTGAGCAATACGTTCTTGTGCGATCGCCACATTAGCATCACTAGGATTCAGTCCAGCTTTAGCCCGTTCGAGTCTAGCAATAGCAGCTTTAAAAGCTTGTTCTTTTTCCTTAATTTGGAGAGTGGCGATCGCCCCTGTATTTCCTAGCTGCTGATATCGCTTCAGTTCCTCCTTAGCTAATTCAACAGCAGCTTCTATTTCTTGTACGTCTGCCTGACTAATGATTTGTCTATCTTGATAATCTCTTTTGTTGCGACTCAAGTCTGCTTTGGCAGATGTGATCGCCTGTCCCATTGCATTAGACTCAGCAGCAATCTGATTTTTTAGTGCTTTTAGTTGTGCATCAATTTGCGCTCGTTGTAACTCATTCTGTTCGATAGTTCCGAGTAGTTGGCTTTTTTTAGTTTGCAATTGGGAGTTGTCGATCAGGGCGATCGTATCTCCCTTTTTCACAACCTGATTTTCTTTGACTTTGATGCTAGTCACCGTTCCCTCAGCTGCTGCTTGCACTAACCGGATCTCTCCGGTTGGGCGGACTGTAGCATCAGCTTTCACTATTATGTTGTATTGAAAGACACTGGCAAGGCTGAAGGCAGCGCCAACACTTCCAATTAAAAATATTCCTCCCAACCTCGTCCATATACTGACTGAGGGAAGATATTCGTCGTTTTGGACTAGGCGGAGAAAGTCTGGTTGGGGGTCAATGAGCATGAACGTTAAAAAACATTTTGGTTCCGTAAATAATCTAGCAAAAAAATCTCCGTCGCGTTAGTGTGACGATCAAGATTTAGGGATATCCAAAAAATAAAAGCTCTCTTCCGTTTCAATCATATTTTTTGCAAAAATCTCATAATTTTGGGGTTTTCGCCTTTCAGGGCGAAAGCGACAGCTTTTGCTTTTATTACTGATAAGTCCCTTACCCGTATATAGTTAGTATGTAAATACAAGGTTTATATACAGCTAAGTCTAAATAACAATTAGGCATTTTAGTACTAACATGAAATCTTTATAATTTGTATATAAAATTTTATCCTTTCTTTATTTATTTCCAAAAAAATAGTATAACAAATACAACTTTTTTACAACTATTTCTCATTTATAAAAAATTAAGTAAGTTTCCGCAGTTTTATATTAAATTAATTTATATTCATTCAATTCAGTTTTGTATATAAAAATTCGATAAAAATACTTTTACGTAAATATACTTGTTTACTAATGCAGAATCCCCGCTTTGACTTGTATCAATGTTTTATCAATGTTTTATCAATGCATTTAAATATATTCTGTATAAAAAATAATTGCTGTTATTAGATATATCTTTAATTACGGGCATTTTCTTTGTTTTGCCAGTATTAACACTTAATAATAGGAACTTATGTATTTTGGGGAAAAATACATCTTTTAGTTCGCCATATTTATATTCATATAAATATTGACGCCTGCGATTTTTTGATAATTAAAATTTTCTCTAATTAAATTTGTATAAAGAAGAACTATGTAGTATTTTTTTGAATAGGTGTAATACAGATTTCTTAAAAAATTAATTACTTGACCTTTACAGTAAGAGTCGTATAATACTTTTAGCGGAACAAAAAAGTAATTAAATATACTCTTTAAATGTTTATATTTATTACTTTGAAGTGACGTTAATTTAACCTTAACAATCAAGCGAGAACTAAGATTATGGAAAGCACATTGTTCACCACATTAACCGTTACCGAAGAAGCTAGTTTGTCTGGTGGTCGGTACGGTAGGAAGCACAGGCCCGCTCCCAGACCTACCCCCGCTCCTACCCCCGCTCCTACCCCCGCTCCTACCCCCGCTCCTACCCCCGCTCCCAGACCTACAGTGAGCCTGAGCAATATTACCCAAGTCAATGTTATTACTGACAGCAAAGACGCAGTAGCTGTTAACAACATTAGTATTGGTTAAGTAGAAGGAAAAGAATAAACGTAAAGACAAAATATACTCTTTACGTTTATATCTATTAGTTGAAAGTGACGCAGTTTTAACCTCAATAATCAAGCGAGAACTAAGATTATGGAAAGCACATTGTTCACCACATTAACCGTTACCGAAGAAGCTAGTTTGTCTGGTGGTCGGTACGGCAGGAAGCACAGGCCCACCCCCGCTCCCAGTCCTACCCCCGCTCCTACTCCAGCTCCTACTCCAGCTCCTACCCCCGCTCCCAGACCTACAGTGAGCCTGGACAATATTATACAAATCAATGTTATTACTGGCAGCAAGAACGTAGAAGCTGTTAACACCATTAAGGTTGGTTAAGTAGAACGAAAAGAATAAACGTGAAGACAAAATATAGTCTTTACGTTTATATCTATTAGTTGAAAGTGACGCAGTTTTAACCTCAATAATCAAGCGAGAACTAAGATTATGGAAAGCACATTGTTCACCACATTAACCGTTACCGAAGAAGCTAGTTTGTCTGGTGGTCGGTACGGCAGGAAGCCCAAGCCCGCTACCACCACCCCCGCTACCACCACCCCCGCTACCACCACTCCCACTCCTGCCCTTCTTCCTACTCCCTTAGTGAACCTGAACACTATTCTACAATTCAATATTGTTGTTTTGAGTAAGGACATAATAGCTTCTAACACTGCTGTTGTTAAGTAGAAGGGAAAGAATAAACGTAAGTACACCATTAACCGCGTCTTTACTGAGGTAAATGTCTTAAACAAACTAACCTGCTCCAACAGTGTAGTTTGCCTTTTTGTAAGACATTAGTTTTGTTGTTTATCGCAGTTATTTTAGCATTACGTTTATTCCTATCGCATACTTTTGTTGAACAAAGTTAACAAAGTCTATCAACGTTTCCTAATAGGCAACTGTTGATGGACTTACTTAATGCTTTTCCTAAAGATACTGCTCACCTTGAGTAGTCAAATACTAAGCGCTGCTATTTCAAAAATCAGTCAGATTCATCACAATTTAGTAATTTGTGAACAGAATGAAACTCTTTTGACCTCACTTAATCCAAACCAATAAGCAAATATGTCTATTTGGTTGCAGTAAGCGAAATAAACATACGAAAATTCTCGGTGTTTTCTCTGTTGATATACAAAATATAGTCAAAGCGATTACAACTAATGCAACTAAAGAAGTTGTTTAGCTAGTAAGATTAAGAGATTAATCTTCTCTAGTACAACATATATGGTAATGAGATAGCGGTTCTCAATTGCATGAAATACAGACCTAACCCCCAGCCACTTCCCTGCTAGCGTTGGGGAGTAAGACTCAAACCTCTCTCCTAAAAGGAGAGAGGAATGGAAGTGAGGTTAAAGTGTATTGCTTCCATTCGAGAAACGCTATAGTAAAACTAACTGTTGGTCAAATTTTTAACCACGCAGGGATGAGACCCTGCTATTTTTTTAGGTTTTTTCACGATGCTATTGGGTACTGGAGTGTGAAATGAAATACCAAGTTGTTGCACAACATAGTGAAGAAGATTGTGGAGCTGCTTGTCTTGCTTCCGTTGCCAAACATTATCGCCGTAACTTTACGCTAAATCGCATCCGGGAAGCGGTAGGCACTGGGCAACTTGGAACAACATTGTTGGGATTGAGGCGAGGAGCCGAGGCACTTGGTTTTAATGCCCGTTCGGTCAGGGCATCAAAAGAAATATTAGACCGAATGAACCAAGCACCACTGCCAGCAATCATTCACTGGAAAGGCTACCACTGGGTTGTTTTGTATGGTCAGAAAGGCAAAAAATATATAATTGCTGACCCAGCCTTTAACATTCGTTATGTCTCTAGAAAAGAATTAACAGAGGCTTGGTCAGATCAAGTCATGCTTTTGCTAGAGCCAGATTCGGTTCGCTTTTATGCTCAACCTGATGATAAAGTCAACGGGATTTGGCGCTTTGCGCGGCGGGCATTGCCTTATGGAGGCATAATATTCGAGGCTTTTCTCTGCGCTATAGTTATTGGTCTGCTTTCGTTAACTTCTCCTTTCCTAATTCAAATTCTAACGGATGATGTACTAGTTCGAGGTGATACCCAGCTTCTTATTGGTGTAATTATTGCGGTTGTGGTGATGAATTTGGTGGGAAGTAGTCTGCAACTAGTTCAATCTAACCTGATTGCCAATTTTGCCCAACGGCTTGAGTTAGGGCTAGTTCTAGAATTTGCCAGGGCAATCTTGCGGCTACCTCTGGCTTACTATGAATCACGTCGCAGTGGCGAGATTATTAGCAGATTGCAAGATATTCAACAAATTAATCAGCTAGTTGCTCAAGCAGTTATCAGTCTGCCTAGCCAATTATTTATCGGACTGATTTCTTTGGGTTTCATGGTGTTCTATAGCTGGAAACTCACCCTTGTTGCCGTTGTGATTGCTATTGTTATGAGTTTATCTACGGTGGTTTTCCTGCCGACACTTCAACAAAAAATCAGAAGTATGTTGGTCTTAGACGCGGAAAACCAGGGTGTTCTCGTTGAAAGCTTTAAAGGAGCGCTGACACTCAAAACTACTACTGCTGCTCCTCAATTTTGGGAAGAATTTCAGAACAGATTTGGTCGTCTCTCAAACCATACATTTCGCACAATTCAGATTGGAATTATTAACAGCACCTTTTCTGGGTTAGTTTATGCTATTGGCAGCGTTAGTTTGATTGGTTTCGGCAGCATCCTAGTTATTAGTAAGGAACTCAGCATCGGTCAACTCCTGGCATTTAACGGGATGAATGGGAATTTTTTGGCATTAATCGGTGCTGTGCTTGGATTTATAGATGAATTCATGCGTGTCAAAACTGCCACGGAACGCTTAACAGAAGTTATCGATTCCACACCTGAAAATCCAAGCGATAGTACCAAACCCTTTGCTAAAATTCCTAGTGATGCTGATATTATTTGCAAAAATCTAAACTTTCACTATGCAGGCAGGCTAGAGCTACTGGAAGATTTTTCCCTCACAATTCCTGGTGGTAAAGTTGTTGCCCTAATTGGTACATCCGGCTGTGGAAAAAGTTCTCTTGCTAAACTGATTGCCGGATTATATACACCTAATTCTGGCAATATTCGGTTTGGCATTTATAATATGCAAGACCTGGCTCTTGATTGTTTGCGGCAACAAGTTGTTCTGGTTCCTCAAGACGCTCATTTTTGGAGTCGCTCAATTATTGAAAACTTCCGCTTAGGTTCTCCTCACCTCACGTTTGATCAAATTGTCAAGGCTTGCCAAATTGCTGAGGCAGATGATTTTATTAGTAAACTCCCTGAAAAATATCAAACTGTTTTAGGTGAATTTGGGTCAAATATTTCTGGTGGACAACGGCAAAGACTGGCTCTAGCAAGAGCTATTGTTAACGATCCACCAGTCCTAATTTTAGACGAATCAACTGCTGGACTCGATCCAGTTAGTGAAGCTCAAGTTTTAGATCAACTTTTGTTGCATCGCAACGGTAAAACCACGATCTTGATTAGCCACCGTCCTAGAGTAATTACCCGTGCTGATTGGATTGTTTTGCTTAATCAAGGAAAGTTACAAATTCAGGGGACAGTAGAAGATTTGCGTGCCCAACCAGGAAACCATTTAGACTTTTTAACCCCTTAATTGCTCACCGTTTTAATTAGGGTCTGTCTCATTAAATTTGATGAGTTTGTAGTAAGCACTTCAGTGCTTAAAAATCTAGTCACACTCACCGAAATCCCGCCCTGAACTGAAGTTCAGCGGCTCATAGCTGAAGTCCACTCAAGTGGACTAAATAATCAATTCAGTCCACTTGAGTGGACTTTCGTTATGAGACTCGGAATTCATTCCGAGGCGCGATAGAAACGCAGTGCAAGATTTATTAACGGGACTTAAACATTTTTGAGGGATAAACAAGCCTCAAACCCATTCAGGGTAAGGGAAATACACCAAATGCTCAAAAATGGCTCAAACCCAGATATATCAATAAACTAAGCAAAACGATGTCAAAGTCTTTCTGTATATAGATTTGAGGCTTTTTTCTGGGTGTTTTTTGTCTAAGTCCCATTAAGAGAGATATCGCTGCGGTAAGACTTGTGTGCAATACTCTTAGGTTAAGGCTAAAAACTGAAACTGGTATAGGTTGGATTGAGGAACGTAGACCCAAAGCGGCTTCCCGCAGGGTAACCCAACATTTCGGGTACTTTGTTGGGTTGCGCTTTGCTTAACCCAACTTTGTATCTTAGAGCATCGGGAAGGGGTTAGATTAATTGTTAGCTTTTCCAGATGGCATGAATTGTCACACACCAGGCAAGTCTCAAGCATTCCTTTGATGAACTCAAAGCTAAAGCTAAACAAGTTATCATTTTTACTAAAGTTTTTGCAGATAAATCTGCTGTTCTAATTTGCATTAAAAACAATAATTTAACTCTCTTTCTTCTATTATTTAAGATATCAAAATCAGAAACATTGATTTTGGTTAGATACGTAAATATACTGATATAACTCTGCAAAGTAGCTGATATACTGAGGTTTTACGAGAATAACCAAAACCTATATGTCTTTTTTGTTTCTTAGCTATGACTGAGATACTACAATTTTCCAAAACGGGGCTTAATTGTCAGGAAAGTAAGATATTTGTACTTAGATATTCATAAAAACTTATTTAATAAAATCTTTTCCATATATATACCTGCCGTTAAGAAGTATTAAGAAATTCTGATTAAAGAATATTGCAATAGCTTGATTTAATTGCTAACGTGTGTAAGACAACGATGCTGATGAGCGCTCTGATCTAGGAGAAGTAAAATCTATGAGCTATATGCATTCAGCCAAGTCTCTTAGGCTTTGACAGGTTAAAAACGATAAATTTCTGCCTCGTATAGACAATTATGAGGGATTGCAGATTAACCAAGAAATATCTCGTTGCTAAAGGCTTAGTTTCAGTTTGATTTGAATTGCAATTGATTATTTGTCTTACCTTGTACCGACAAGCGAGTAGCTCTTAATTGTGTCGGTCAGGAATAACGAAGAGTTTGGTAAGACTTAGATTTTGGAGGATAAAACCAATGGAGATTCAAGGTAAAGTTGCCCTAATTACAGGGGCTTCGCGTGGGATTGGACGAGCGATCGCACTCGAACTAGCGCAAATCGGCATCAAGCGGCTGATATTGGTAGCACGCGATCGCCAAAAGTTAGTCGAGGTAGCTAACGAAATCGAGGCGATAGGAACAGAAACTGCGATCGTGGCCTTAGATTTGACTCAAACAATTGAAGTGAATATCGCTGTTGCCCAACTGTGGCGCAATTACGGACAGATTCACCTGCTGGTTAATTGTGCGGGAGTCGCATACCAAAGCTCGTTTTTGCAATCTAAAATGCCCCAAGTTCAAGAAGAACTCTCTGTGAACTTGTTAGGAATGTACAACCTCACTAGTCTGATAGCTAGACGCATGGCCAGCCAAAGGCAAGGGACAATCGTCAATGTGTCGAGTCTGATGGGGAAAGTGGCTGCACCGACGATGGCAACTTACTCCGCTACCAAGTTTGCCATCTTAGGATTTACCCAAGCTTTGCGCCAGGAACTAGCTGATTACAATATCCGAGTCATTGCATTACTGCCTTCTTTGACAGACACAGACATGGTGCGCGACTTAAAATTATTTCGCTGGGTGATCCCCATGACTCCCCAGCAAGTAGCTAAAGCACTCGTCACCGGAATGCAAAATGATTCACCAGAAATTTTAGTCGGATGGCAAAGTCATTTAGCTGTATGGTGTCAACGCCTTGCTCCCTGGTTGCTAGAGCTAATTTTACGAATAGCAACTCCGCCAGCACCAACGAAACAACAGCCGAGTCAAAAACTGAAAAAGCTGATGCCGAAACTGAATTTTTGATGATTTGTTCTCGTCAAGAACATGATTTTTTGCGTGTCTGCACGTCCTGAATTTTTTGAGGCGATCGCCTCCTTTTCTGCGGTCAATTAACTTTACCTTTAGAGTAAAAACGGGAGTACCCGACCAAATTAACTAGATTGACCGCAATCAGCAATCCTTACCCAACCCAACTCAATCAGCTTCTAACTCCAGACATCGGCAATCAGCATCTCAAATCTTGGCCACTATTATTTATTTGGCCAAAAGTGCTGAATCATGCTGACTATAAATTTCTGACTAAATCTGGATATTAACAGACGGTAAACAAACTTTATCAATCAGTAGAACACAAAGATGCGAATATCTGGGTAGACTGCACTGATGATTACTAGACTTGCCTGAGTTCGCAGTTACTGAAAATCACCAAATTAAAAATGTTATGGCTCAGGGTATTTATTGAATTTCTGCTGAGTCAGGTGCTATTAGATACTAAGGCAAGTTTTATAGATATAACTTATTTCGGAGCAACCAGAAATGCTTTCCTTCCCCACAACTCTTAGTAATTTGCCCGAAATCATTGATGGCTTGCCGAATATTTCTGGTTGGGAAACAGAGGTTCTCTCTGTAGTTAACCATAATCAGCCAGTATTTTTACCAACAACAAATATCCGCTTAGAAAACGTAAATGCTGTGTTTGCGATCGCCTTACACATGCACCAGCCAACTATACCTGCTGGAAATGGTGGTACACTCATCAGCAATCTGCAATATATGTTTGAACATCCCAACGAGGGGGATAACCACAATGCACATCCTTTTGCTCATTGTTACAGCCGGATGGGAGACTTGATCCCTGAACTTGTCAGTCAAGGTTGCAATCCCCGTGTGATGTTGGATTACTCAGGTAATCTTCTGTGGGGACTGCGGCAAATGGGACGCAGTGATGTTATCGATAATCTCAAACGTATTACTTGCGTTAGCGTTCGCGAAGCGTCTCCGTCAGGAGAAGCTCCTCCTTCGGAGGCTCGCACCTACCAACCTTATGTAGAGTGGCTGGGTACAATGTGGGGCCATGCAGTTATTCCTTCCACACCCATAGCAGATATTAAATTGCATATCATCGCATGGCAACATCACTTTGCGGCAATTTTTGGCTGGGAAGCACTAGCGCGAGTCAAAGGATTTTCGCCTCCAGAAATGCACCTACCAAATCATCCTGATGCTCTCTTTGAATTTGTGAAAGCGCTGAAAGAATGTGGATATCGCTGGTTACTCGTTCAAGAACATTCTGTAGAAACAATTAACGGTCAATCTCTTACCCACAAACATTTACCACATCGTTTAGTTGCCCGCAATTCTCAAGGCGAAACAATTAGCATTACAGCCTTAATTAAAACCCAAGGTTCGGATACTAAATTAGTTGCACAAATGCAGCCTTATTATGAAGCCAAAACCTTATCAAAACAGCAAATTGGCAGTGTTTTTGTACCACCAATAGTTAGCCAAATTGGAGATGGGGAAAATGGTGGCGTGATGATGAATGAATTTCCTAGCGCTTTTAAACAAGCTTGGTGGGATATGGTCAATAATGACGGAGGAAAATCAGGTGTTATCGGGGTGTGTGGTACAGAATATTTAGAATTAATCGAAGCTGCTGGATGCAAACCTGAAGAGTATCCAACTTGTCAGCCAGTGGGACAACATCAGATTTGGGAGCGAGTTTCATCAGACAATTGTCAACCGGAAGCTGTAGAGAATGCCATTCAAGAATTAAAGCAAATAAACTCTAATTTTCATTTGGATGGAGCCTCGTGGACAAATCATATCAGTTGGGTGAAAGGATATGAAAATGTGTTGTCTCCCATGTATCAACTAAGCAGTTTATTCCATCAAAAATTTGATCTATTACAGCAAGTTAACTCAGCAGAACCTGTTACCAGACAATCTGATTACCGTAACGTTCTTTTACATAACCTTTTGTTGCAAACCAGTTGTTTTCGCTATTGGGGACAAGGTGCTTGGACTGATTACGCACGTGAGATTTACAAACGTGGCGAAAGCTCGCTAAAAACGATATTTTAATCAGAAATAACTCAGGTGAAAGAATGAAACAGCCCTGCTTTTTAAGGGTGGGGTTGAGGGTATATTCTAGGGTAAAATATCACTAACTCAAACATATTGGTTTCTAAATAAGCAGTATAAATGAAAAATCTTTATGAGATTTTAGCAATGATTAGATCAAGACCAGGAATGTATTTAGGACAGCGTTCCTTAACTGCATTAAGCGGCTTTATTGGTGGCTATTCTTTTGCTCTGGGGGAAAATGGGATCTTTTATGGAGAAGAGACACCTCCTTTTACACAGTTCAACGACTGGGTAGCTCGATATTATAAATGGTACGAATCAACAGCAGGATGGAAAAATATCATTCTCCGAGAAGTTGGAGACGAAGCAAAGGCATGTGATGTATTCTTTGAACTCTTTGAATTATTTAAACAACGCTTTCCTGTAGTCAAGCATCGTGTTTTCTTAAATCAAAACCATAAATCTACTGGAGCTATATATAGACGTATATGTATAGATGGGATAGAAAAAGAATTAGATTCACCTAAAGAAATTAGAATTGTGCAATATACAACAGATTCTGGCTTTTACCGTTTCGATGTATCCCAAGCCGGAGAAATTTCAGAAATTGGCTATTTTGAGACAGAAAAATTAGTTATGGAAGAAGTTAATAGAGAGTTTAAAGTTTCTCTAGATGAGTGGGAAGCCTCAAATACTATCTAAGTATCTTAAACTTATAAAATAATAATTTCAACACGATATCATTCTGATTTCAAAATCAGTATTTGAACAATTGCTTATTTGAAAAAGTTGTTAATATGTGGGAGAATTTCCTAAATATATGTTGCTACACCAGAGGTAACAATATTTCAAATTTTGTACCTATACCAATCTGTGAATGGAAATTTAATTTTCCGCCATGCCTGACGGTTATAATTCGATAACTTACTGCTAAACTAGTATTTTTACTATTCTTCGTTTCAAGAGAAAACGACTCCATAATTTGCTGTTGCAATTCTTGAGACACTCCAGGGCCATTGTCGGCAATACGAATTAATATCCAGCGAGAATCTGGTGCATTTGGGTTGCTTGCTTCTTGGGAAATTACTTCTGTAGTAATCTCGATTCGGGGTTTTTGAAGAGTCTTTGTATCTTCTCGATGCAACTGCTGTCGCACTGCTTCATTGAGTAAAGTATCCACAACTTCGCTGAAAATATTCATCAAAACCTGGTTTATTTGCCCCATAAAGCAATATACTGGGGGTAATTGACCGTAATATTTGACGATTTCAATTTCTCCTTGAAGACGGCTATTAATTAATAAAATAATACTATCTATACAAGCGTGTAAATCTACTGGTTTAGGATAAAGCTCGTCGATATGGCAGAAGTTTTGTAAACTAGTGACAAGTTTTTTTAATCTTTCTGCTCCAGTGCGGATACTAGCAAGCGATCGCGACAAATCTTGTTCTAAAAAATCAAATTCAATCTCTTCTTTAATCTGATTAATGGCCTGGGAAGCTGATGGTAATTCTTTGTCGTAAGCTGCTATCAGCTTGAGCAAATCTTGGCTGTAGGTTGAAACATAAGTTATGTTACCCCAAATAAAACCCACTGGGTCTAAAATTTCGTGCGCTACACCGTCTACCAAACGTCCCAGATTTGCCATTTTATCATTTTGAATCATTTGGGCTTGGCTGCGTTCATATCGCACCAGATTCTCGATTCCCCGAATTTGCCAAGAAATAATATTCAATTCTTGTACATCTAACAGTCTATAAGCACCAGACTCTGTTTCTACTACAATTGGTTCTGCTAATAATTCTGGCGATCGCTTTAAGCTAAGTTGCATTGCAGTTAAAATCGATGTTGTATCAGCAAGCAGCAACATCGGTATCCGCGCATAGCTGTAGAGAACGGCTAATGGTTGCTGAACAAATAACTCTTGTCCGAATGGACGAATCAAAAATTCTAGCAGTCGCCGCCGCGAAATCATCCCAATGAAGTTTCCCTGTTCTACCAAAATTACTCCTGGTAGCAGGGGGTATTTTTCCAAAAAACTAGCCACTTCTATACCAGTGTGATTGATTTCCACTGAGAAGTTGTACATTGGTAGTTCTTGGAGGGTTGAATCTAAATCGATATCGCGATCGCTACCAAGAGACACAAATGGCGGTGAGATTTGGCAACTGAATTCTTCTGGCACTATACACCCTGATTTTTACAAATATTAGGTAAACAATAAGTTAATATTTTACATTTTGTCACCCTCTAAATCCGATTTCAGTTTGGGTATCTACCGCAAGGCGGAAGTCACGCATTCACGCATACTTGAATTTTGGGCTTTCTGGCTGTAATAAAATGGTAGGTTTATTTCCACCGACCTGTACTAGTGATCTGTCAGGGTGAAAATTGTTCTAAGGCGACTGGAAGTAATAGGTATGCGATTTCTAATCTGGGTGGAGAATATTTAGAGAGCGATCGCAAGCTAAACTAAAAACAACCTTTACAAAAAGTGCAAAGGCAGCATTATGACCTCTGCAACCAATCCATCCACTGCCCTCACTCCTTTCCCTGACCATACCCAGCTTCCTGAGTCTGATGGCACATTTGTGAAAAATTGGCAAGAGCATCCCCAAAGCATCCTACTAACTGACTCAATTACACCCGTCCTCAACCAATTAAATCCTGAAGGTCAATATTGTATTGGGCAGGATTTAGGCATTTACTGGCGCTTGACTGATCCCCCTGAAAAAGGAGCAGAAGCACCGGATTGGTTTTATGTACCGAATGTACCACCTACACTGAATGGGCAAACGCGACGTTCTTATGTATTGTGGCGAGAGTTTATTGCCCCGTTGATTGTCTTGGAATTTGTCTCTGGAGATGGTAGTGAAGAACGAGATAAAACTCCTTGGAAGGGTAAATTTTGGATTTATGAGCAGGTAATTCGTCCTCCCTTCTACGGCATTTATGAGGCGAGTAAAGCCAGCTTAGAACTTTATCATCTGATTGAAGGACAGTATCAGGTTTTAGCAGCAAATGAACGAGGACATTATCCCATAGGCCCCTTAGAAGTTGAATTAGGTTTATGGCTAGGAGTTTATCAAAATGTGGAATTGCCCTGGTTGCGTTGGTGGGATTTACAAGGTAATTTATTGTTGAGTGGCGATGAAAGAGCCGAACAAGAACGCGAAAGGGCTGAACAAGAACGCGAAAGGGCTGAACAAGAACGCGAAAAGGCTGAACAAGAACGCGAAAAGGCTGAACAAGAACGCGAAAGGGCTGAACAGGAACTTCAAAGAGCCGATCGCCTAGCTGCCCAATTGCGATCACTCGGCGTTGAACCAGAAACCTAATATTTTGCTATGAATTACGAATTACGAATTACGAATTACGAATTAAATCTGTGGCTTAATTTATTTAGACACAAATTTTACTGCTACCAGGGTAATCACGATGACAAATAGACCTCCTTCCGAACCGGAGTCATCCCAAAGAACTGCCCTTGGCTTTGATGAATTTATAGCCATTCTGGTCGCCTTCGCCACTATCGGAGCGATTCTTTTTTGGTCATTATCCCGCAGGGATTCTAGCTGGAACTTAAACGGGCTGCTGTCGCCTTCCTCTACTCCGTCTAGAAGTGTTCAACCAAATCAAGTATTGCCCTTCCCTACTCCCAAGGTGGAACCAAATGTAGTCCCCAACAACGTTTTGCCCTATTCTACACCTGAGGCTGTTGTTGAACCCAAAACACCTTCATTCCCAACTGACAGCGCAACTTCTTCCCGCGCAGTGTTACCATCTGCTCAAATAATTCCAACTCAATCCTCACAACCACAGAAACCTGTATCCTCTTCAGCAGCGCTTGAGCCATCAATTACATCATCAGCGTTGCCTTTAGTAACTCCGGCAAAACAAAAATCTATTATTCCGCCGCCAATTGCATTTAACGATGTGCCCAATAACTTTTGGGGTCGGCGTTTTATAGATGTTCTTTCTTCCCGTGGTATTCTCAAGGGGTTTCCTGATTATTCTTTTAGACCAAATCAGCCTGTAAACCGCGCCGAATTTGCTGCCATACTGCAAAAAGCCTTAGAGCAAGAACCGTCTAAGACTGCGATCGCATTTCAAGATGTACCAGCAAAATTCTGGGCAACTCCAGCAATTGACCGAGCCATCAGTGCCGGATTTCTCAAAGGCTACCCGAAAAAAACCTTCAAACCACAACAAAATATTACGCGAGTGCAAGTTTTAGTTGCCCTTGTTAGTGGGTTGAATTTGAAAGCACCCACTTCCCAAAATCAGATTTTAAGTGTCTATAAAGATGCTAAAGATATTCCAACCTATGCTACCAGCAAAATAGCTGCTGCTACAGCCAATGGTCTGGTAGTTAACTATCCAAATCCACAAATTCTAGCTCCCAACAAAGTAGCTACTCGTGCTGAAGTGGCAGCGATGATTCATCAAGCTTTAGTAAAAGGGGGCAAGTTGGAGGGAATTTCATCTCAAAACATTGTTCGAGCTGGTGGCGTGTCTCCAAAAGTCTCGCCCACACCAAAGCAGAACTTAAAAGGTAACTTGTCTACAGGAGGCTAGTACCGCAAGGCAAAAGTCACGCATTCACGCATTCACGCATTCAAAATAATTGTATTCCGAGCTTCTTGTGCCATTTGAAATGGTATGTTTATTTCCGCGCCCGTTATACTAGTCTTAACAATAATTACTAATTCGTAATTCGTAATTAAACCAAATGTAAGTTTGACCAGAAAGCGAGACGCAAGCCCCTGACTTCAGGCCTTGTCGTTACCCACATTTTTGTAAAAGTCAAAGTGTAACCCTGACTGATACTGCGTAGGTTTTGAGTCGATCCCCCCAACCCCCCTTAAAAAGGGGGGCTAAAAATGCCTTATTTTCCCCCTTTTTAAGGGGGACTAAGGGGGATCTCCAATGACTATGCACCAAAACCCGAGCAGTATTGTAACCCTGACTGATATCCCGCCCAGAACTGAAGTTTTGCCGCTCAGAGCTACTGTCCACTCAAGTGGACTAAAATTTTCGCTTTTACAGAGTATAGCTATTTACATTAGTTAAAATCTTCTATTTAGTCCTCTTGAGAGGACTTTAGCTATTAGCCTTGGAATTTATTCCAAGGCGGGATGGCAACGAAGCAAAGATTTATAAAGATGTTGGTAATAACAAGCCCTTTAGGGCTGGGGAGTATCAAGGCTTATGTGGTGTTCGCCTAACGAGACTTATTAACAATTCAAAATTCAAAATTCAAACATTTTAGACATTTTCAGATGGGGATTTAAACCCCAACTGAAACTGCGCTACGTGTAATGGTTGGGGTCTTAAACCCTTTAATTTCCGATAAAAAGACCTTTAAGAGGTTTTACTATACAAAACAGTCCCTCTCCGAATCGGAGAGGGACAAACTTGAACTTTAGTTCAAGTCTGGGAGAGGTTCATCGAACTCACGAATTACGAATTGTTAATGACCTTCGTAGGGAATTTTGAGAGAAGTCTGATCGCCAGAAGTCGGCGATCAGACTTCGGTGATTTGCAATTAGAGGGTACTCCTACACAGGAGCAAGCTACGCATAGCGCCTTGCCCTGAGCTTGCCGTACTCCTTCAAAGAAGCAAGCAAGCTACGCAAAGCGTCTCATACAGAAGCGATAATCACTATTAAGCTTCTGGAATTTGTTGACCAACCACTTGTGATTTAAGAGTAGTGATTTCACTAGTTAACTCTTTCCTGGTTGAGGCTTTGAGTAAATAGCGGTAAACAAACCAGGCAGAGTAACCAATACCGATCAACTCAAAAGTAGGTGCTACCAACGGGATATCATTCAAAGCATCTAATATTGCCAAGAGTACTTTAACCCCAACAATTGATCCCACAATTAAACCAACAGTGATCAGGGGTTGCTTATATTGATTAAAGAAGCTTCCCAGATATTCTGGCAATGTTGCTAAAAAGCTAGAAATTTGCTCACCATATTTTTGCCATTCATCTTGAGACTGTGCGGGAGGCTGGAGTTTGGTGATGGTTCCTGTTTGGCTGTTGATTTCTGCCACTGTAGTCTCTTTGGATGCGGTTTCGGTAAATTCTTGTTCTGGCATTTTCACTCCTATATATTTGACAGTTGAGTTTTTCTAATCTGGATAATTACAACCAAAAGGCTGTTGATTAGGTAATGCACTTGTGCATTAGTACAATTGTGTAAAGGGCACAAAAGGGTTTTAGTGTCCTATAACTATAATTGCCCCATAATATCTACTGCATCAACTACAAGGTAGACACTCAGGATGAGGATAGAACTAAGAAGCCAGCAGGATGTATTCTGATCAGCTTTCTGAGTTCTTTTCTTGAATCAAGTGGAATCCTCAGGTTGTGATTATCCCATTCCGTGTCATTCGCTCATAATCGTACTAAATTTAAGTACAAATCTGGCAAAAATCAGCCCACCTCTCATTTATATAAGCCTAAAACCCGATTTTAGCCGATATTAAAGCTATCTTAAGCCCCATTCGTCAATTAACGCATTCGTATTGATATTAATACGTATTGAAGGAGGCAGAGGAGCAAATCATCCCTTTATTCGACACTTCGGCAAAGTTTTACAGTGAGCCTGCCGAACTGCTCAGTGACCACCTTGGATGACTTGGAGCCACTGAACTCTCAAAGAGCGGGAAGCTGACGCAATAGTAGGGGTACTTAAACCATGCACCCTGGCCTATTGGTCGCAGCAGTTCTTACTGATCGCTTTTGGCGTCTCCCCTTGGAAGAGGCAGTTTTCCGTAAGCTCGAACTGCCTTCCTCGATAAAAATTTTTGTGTGTTCACACAGACTAGACTTTTAACCTATTTTATGATGTTCCTGCTTTGGAGATGAGGGAGTAGGGGAAGCAGGGAAGACAAGGTGACAAAGTGACAAGAGGTGAGAACTTGCAACAAGTCTTTCCCCTTGTCCCCAAGTCCTCTTTCCAATGCCCCATGCCCACTTGCCCTGAGCAACTCGTGCCGACTTGTGCCGAGCGACTTGTGCCAAGCGTTGCCGAGGTAAGTCGAAGGGATGCCCAATGCTCAACAAATGTCAAAGCTTTTGTTTTTTTCCTGATTGTATTAATTTTATAAAGAAGCAGTTAAGGTAGAGTAGTGCCATACTGATGGCAATAACTCATTGTTATCAACCGCATATTGAGGAAAGTGTTGTGTTAAGAAGAAGACAGTCTCAGATAGGTCTTTAGGGACTTCCAAATAAAAAAATATCCCAAAACTGACGCAAAAATCTTATCTATTTCTCCCCTCTCTGTGTTCTCTGCATCTCTGTGGTTCGTTCATTTGGATAATTTATTTCTTGGAAGTCCCTTAATGCAGGGAATTATTTGTTGCTGCTGAAAAAAGTGAATTCTATTCGCTCTCAGTAACTGTACTTAGGAGCATTGCTATCAAAACTACCTATATTATATAAGTATATGTTAATTATATAGTAAGTAATGATTTGCTATTGCTATAAAAGAAGATAATGTAAATGTTAATCACCAATTAAAGTGTTTGCACAAGCTAAACTGATTTGGTGATTTTTGCGGGAAGGCAAGGAGGTTTGAGAAATGCCTTCCTCAAAAGCCAACCCCTATCGACAGCAGTTCAGAAAGCAAAAAAGTGTCAGCCGAAGAGCGATCGACAGACGAACTCCCGACCATAGAATTTCCCTCACGAGGGAAGCTCAAAGCCAGTTCTTGGCGCATCCATCAAAAAATTGGCTATGGGTACTTTGTAGCTATCGGAATTGGCTTTTTTGGCTCACTGACTGGGTTAGTGATCGCCAACTACTACCGGGGAAGGGAAGTCAGGCAATTCAATCAAGCCTATGAACAAGGGCAACTACTGAGTAATTATAAAGATGCAGTAGTAGGGGCACAGTTACATAGCTCTAACTTAGTTGCTGTATTGGAAAATTCACAACAGCTACAAACCAAAAAAGCCGATTTTCTGAATAATGTTGAAAAAGCCAAGCAATTAGAGTCAAAAATTGGCGGATTTATTGACAGTAAACCTAAAAGACTAGCAGCAACAAGTTCGACTTTACAGACGTTATTGCTGGATTACAAGACAAATTTAAAAGCTTACGTTGACCAAATCGAAGTCGTCTTACAGAAAATTGACTCTCAACAAGTGCAGCCTCAGCAGATTTCCTCTGCCCGATCGCAATTATTAACAATTATGCGTGGTCAAACAGCCATGCGGCTAGACCAGCTTTCTCAAAGCTTGACTAACATCCTGCAAACTGCCCAAGAACAAGAGCAAGAAAGGCAAAAAGCCGTTGAGCAGGCAAAAATAGTTGAGCGATTGATCGTGATCGTGAGTATGCTGGTTTCGGTGGCGATCGCAGCCATTGTAGCTTGGCGTACCAGTCGAGCGATCGCTGAACCAGTTATCACTGTAACCCAAGTAGCTGAACAAGTTGCAAGGAAACATAATTTCGATTTGCGAGCGCCTGTCACCACTGAAGATGAAATTGGCCTACTCGCCAAATCTTTAAATCGTCTAATTGAGCGAGTATCTGAGCGAACAAAAGAACTACAACAAGCTAAAGAATTAGCCGAAGCTGCTAGCAAAGCAAAAAGCGTATTTTTAGCCAATGTCAGCCACGAATTACGCACACCATTAAATGCTGTCATTGGCTTAAGTCAACTTCTAGAAGACGACGCTACCGATCTTGGTTTATCGGCAGATTTTATCACAGATTTAGAAACAATTAACTCTGCTGGTAAGCATCTACTGCACTTGATTAACGAAATCCTCGACTTGTCAAAAATTGAAGCGGGGAAAATGACTCTTTATCCAGAGACATTCGAGATTGCGACGCTGATTTATAATGTTGTCCTCACAGTCAAACCAGCTATAGAAAAAAATGCCAATGTTTTAGAAGTGCATTTTGATGAGCAACTTGGCATGATGTACGCCGATCAAACTAGGATGCGGCAGGTGTTGTTAAACTTACTAAGCAACGCCAGTAAATTTACTACAAACGGCAAGGTGACGTTGACAGTCAAAAGAGAAAAGGATGAATTTCGACCGGAGGCTCCTTTGGGCATGATTACTTTCACTGTTACTGACACAGGCATAGGTATGTCTCAAGGTCAACAGCAGCAGTTATTTAAACCTTTTACACAAGGAGATACCTCGACTACGAAAAAGTATGGAGGTACGGGACTAGGGTTAGCAATTAGCCGCCACTTTTGCCAGATGATGGGTGGCGAGATTATTGTCAAAAGTCAGCCGGGAGTTGGTTCTACTTTCACCATTCGTCTGCCAATGACTGTACAGGATTGAATGGGGCTGGGGTATTGGGCATTGGGCATAGGAGGGAGGATAGCGCAGCGTTAGCGAGTCCGCGAGCGTCGGCAGAAGTTCTTTATACTGCGTAGGTTTTGCCTGAAAAATCACTCTGGAGTAGGTTGGGTTGAGGAACGAAACCCAACATTATCAAGGCTTTGTTGGGTAACACTAAAGTTCAACCCAACCTACGATTCTTCTTAACCCAAGCGTATTGGGGTTCTTCGGGTTTAATAAGTAATCAACCGGACAAGTCCATTCGTTCAGAACACAAGTCCATTCGTTCAGAACACAAGTCCATTCGTTCAGAACACAAGTCCATTCGTTCAGAACACAAGTCCATTCGTTCAGAACACAAGTCCATTCGTTCAGAACACAAGCCTATTCGTTCAGAACACAAGTTCATTCGTTCAGAACACAAGCCTATTCGTTCAGAACACAAGTCCGTTCTCAACTATTTGTTCTCTAGCGTCGTGTAATTACTGAGCTAACAATTCGATATCGTTACAAAAAATGTAGTAAGCGGCTCTAGCCCTGTTTTTATAGCGGTTCTCGAATGGAAGCAATACACAATAGGGCATAGCATTGCTCACTGGTGTCAACTTAAGCTAAAAGTAGCTTAACTGTTAGCTGACTCGCCCGCCTCGAACTAAAGTTCTAGGCTAATAGCTAAAGTCTACTAAAGTAGACTAAAGATTTTTCGGATTATTTAGTCATCTTTAGATGACTTTCGCTATTAGCAAGGAACTTCAGTTCCTTGCGGGACATAACTTTTACGTTAAGTTGACACGTATGAGCAAAGCTTAGCCCCTACAAATGGTCTGTATTCTATGCAATTGAGAACCGCTATATGCAACTTAAATGCTCATTAGCTGATCAGTGAACAGTAAACAGTTTTTCAGTCGGGAATCAGAGTCTCCAACAATTTTTAAATTTTGAATTGTTTAATTGTTGGAAATCCTCTGCCGAACTAAGTAATAATAGTTACCCTCCCTGTATCCAAATCGTAACGACCTCCGACAATTTTCAATTTACCCGATCGCACCTGCTCAGTTAAAAGCTGCGATCGCTCCAACCGTTCAATTTGATGTTGCACATTGGCAACCACAGCATTCTCAACCGCGTCACCCGGCTGACTCTTGACCTTTTCCACTGCTGGCTTAATTGCCTTCACAAAAGTACTAATATCACCGAGTAACGATTCGTTTTGGACTGCGGCGGTTACAGCCCCGCAACGTTCATGCCCCATCACCATCAATAGCGGAGAGGCTAATAAGACAACCGCATATTCAATACTACCGATCGCTTCAGGCGTAGCGATATTTCCGGCAATCCGAACATCAAAAATGTCTCCAATGCCCTGATCAAAAACAATTTCTGCGGGGACTCGTGAATCCGCACAACTAAGAATAGTTGCAAATGGATGTTGAGCTTGAGCAACTTCCTGCAACCGCAGTGCAGATTGATCGGGGTATTGGGGTTGATGAGCAACAAATCGCTGATTCCCCTCTATCAGCTTTTGCAATGCTGCATCGGGACTGAGGGATTCAGGGGAACTTGAGGGTATTTCGGCAGCTTTAGCCTGTTCCACCCGCCAAAACAAATCGCTGGCGGATAGCATCATTCCAAACGCCCCAGTCATTCCCAACTTCAAAAAGTCACGACGTTCCATGAAATGCTTCATTGATTTATAACTCTCCTACATCGACGCGACACATCTGACAGAGCGAATTTCCATCACATCGGAAACGTAGCAAGTACCTCCGAACTTATTAAGGAGTGGTTTGATATTTTCGACAACACGCTTGAGTTGTTCTGGCATACAAAAGGCGAGGATGTAAACATTATCAAGCATGGTCATGTCTAAATCTTCTGTCGTTCCTCGTAATCCTTTACCAGCAACATTTCGGATTACGGCATGGTTATGTACACCCGACTTGTCTAAATTATCTAAAATTTTGGCAAGTTCAAAGGAGTTGGCGATAATTTCTATCTTTTTAACTACGTGCATATTATTACCTCCAGAATAGGTTAATTCCGTAGAGATATAACGGAATTCCCACAATAATATTGAACGGGAATGTTACTGCTAGAGCGGTTGAAACATACAGGCTGGGATTTGCTTCTGGAACAGTCATCCGCATAGCCGCCGGGACAGCGATGTAAGAAGCACTGGCACACAATACAGCGAATAACAGCGAATCTCCGCGAGGCATACCGATGAGTTTAGCAATCACCAACCCAATGCCTGCATTGAGTATTGGAATTAGTATGGCAAATAAAATCAGGAAAACTCCGGTTTTTTGCAAGTCTTTAATTCTTCTGGCAGCGACTAGTCCCATGTCCAGTAAAAAGAAGGTGAGAACACCATAAAACAACCCTTGAGTAAAAGGTTCTAATAGGTGCCAACCGCGTTCTCCTGTCAAGACACCGATCAAGAGACTACCGACTAGGAGAAAAACTGAACTATTAAGAAATGCTTCTTGCAAGACTTCCGGCCACGAAAAGTCCCGCTTTCCATCGTTAGTGAATATATTCACCAAAATTAGACCAACTATAATCGCTGGGGATTCCATCAGGGCAAGGGCTGCCACCATGTAACCATCAAAAGTAATGCCAAGCTCAGTTAAAAAAGCGCTAGCCGTGATGAAGGTGACGGCACTGATAGAGCCGTAGGTTGCTGCGATCGCAGCAGCATCGTAAGTATCCAGTTTCAACTTGAGAATAAAAAAGGTGTAAATTGGAACAAGGCAAGCCATCATCATTGCTGCCACGAGTGTTAAAACTACTTCCTGAGTGATGCCACTTTTGATTAGTTCTACACCTCCCTTAAAACCAATGGCAAACAGCAGGTACAGCGAAAAGAGTTTGGGCATTGGTGCGGGAATTTCTAGATCAGACTTGACAAAAACAGCAGTCATGCCTAAAAAGAAAAACAGGATTGGCGGATTCAAAATGTTGGATACAATTAAGCTGATATCCATATCCACCCCTCCTTGTATTGGTTAAACCTGAAATTAAAGAAATTTTTCATCTTTAAAAATTTAACGGTTGAATCATGATGTACCGTGTATCGCTACCCAATGTCAATATAATTCGTAATTGATAATTCGTAATTCGTAGTTGTAATCAGTGTTTGCTCTGAACCCAAAAGCTGATTGTTGACCACTGAATCAAAGATTTCAGTGTTGGCTCTGTATCCATTTAATTACGAATTACGAATTAGTAATTATTTTGGTCAATTGGGTACTCAAGGAGTGAATAGTCCTATTGGTGACAATACTCTCAGTTAGGTATTACAGCGTTTTTCACTTCAATAAACCACGCGCTACGGAACATTGCGGTGTCCCTACGAAAGCCTGTAGGGGCAATTCATGAATTGCCCTTACTGTTGACAACAGAATAAGTTAGAGCTTGTCTAGTATTTTTATGATGTTTGATTCCCCGTCGCTGATTTTACGACAGAACGCGCAGGAATAACTGGTGGCTAACCTATCTATGTAGAAAAGTTAACGTATTGTCGTGGCAATCATGAATTGCCACAACACAAACCTTGCCTAAATCCCAGTATTTTTTGATTTACAACAATTTGGTAAATCCCGCTTGCTGAAAATGACGGTCAGATGTAAAGGCTTGAGTAATCCCCTCCTGTGTCATCACCGCAAAGCTAATACAGTCAGTTAGTCCCCAATCTTTATCAGGACGCTGGCTGTATAACATCCAACCTTCATCCAGCAATTTTTGGTCGAAAGGGATGATTTGCACACTTTTTAAAACTCGCAAACTGTTGATGAAAGCAACTGTCTGAATACGGCTGACTGGTGTACATAGAGCATCTGCAACCTCCAATAGTACAAACTCTGTTGTCACCAAAGGTGTTTCTAAGCGCAGAAGTCTATCCATTACCTCATTTGCCTGGTGATGAAGATTATCCCTAACATTAAGAAGGGCAATCCAGGCGGCTGTATCTACAAAAACTTTCGTCAAGGTTATGATTCTCGCTTTGGCATTCCATAGAGATAATGGTCATGCTGGTGTGCCAAGTCGCCAATATCTGTATCAACTGCACAGTTTTTAATTAACTGCCTCAGTTTATGCCAATCTGAGTCTTCTGGGGTTGTTGGCTCAGGTGTGCGGTTTTCTTCAACAAACACGATTATAACTGACTGCCCCTCATGCCCTTCAATTGGTTCGTTAGGATGAACCACACCGTTTTGGAATGTGCCTTTGACTGACAGCATAGCTTTTTCTTGCTTCTACATAAATCATGATAGAGTACCATTCTGGTTAAGAATATTCCCACACAATCTTTATTTACCAAGTTTCGTTAAGATGTTGTAACCTGGGCAATAGCAACTCTCTATTGATGTGACGCCAGGCGTAGGCGTAGCCCGCCCTTAGACATCGCTTTTTCACATCCATGACAACAACCATCGACTTTCTCAGTCACCTTAACCCCAGCCAACGTCAAGCTGTCGAACATTACTGCGGCCCGTTGCTAGTTGTTGCTGGCGCAGGTTCCGGTAAAACACGAGCGCTGACTTATCGCATTGCGAATCTGATTCTCAAACACCGCGTTGATCCAGAGAATATTTTGGCGGTTACTTTTACCAACAAAGCCGCACGGGAAATGAAGGACCGGATTCAACGGCTGTTTGCGGAACAACTGGCGATGAAACAACACGGACAGCGTTTTGATTTGTTGACAGAATATCAACAAACGCTACTGCGATCGCAAGTTTACAAAGATACTATCAAAGATTTATGGTGTGGCACTTTCCACAGTCTATTTTCTCGCATTCTCCGCTTCGATATTGAAAAATATGTAGACGAAAAAGGACGGCGTTGGAATCGCAATTTTTCTATCTTTGATGAATCAGATGTGATGACTCTGATTAAAGAAATTGTCAATAAACAGTTAAATTTAGACGATAAAAAATTTGACGCTCGCTCTGTCCGCTACGCTATTAGTAACGCTAAAAACCAAGGTTTATCACCCCAAGAATTTGAGCAAGATCAACCCCATTATCGCGGACGGATAATTGCCCAAGTCTACAATTTATATCAAGATAAGTTAGCACAAAATAACGCTCTCGACTTTGACGATCTTATTCTTGTACCTACGAGATTATTTCAACAAAATGAGCAAGTTTTGGGTTACTGGCACCGCAAGTTTCGCCATATCCTCGTAGATGAATATCAGGATACTAACCGGACTCAGTATCAACTCATCCACTTATTGGTTACTAATGGCGAAACCAGAAAGAGCGAATGGGAATGGCAAAATCGCTCAGTTTTCGTTGTTGGCGATGCAGATCAATCAATTTACAGCTTTCGGATGGCAGATTTCACCATCTTGCTAGGATTTCAGGAAGACTTTGGCGATGGTTTGCTAGATGATGACACCCGGACGATGGTTAAGCTTGAAGAAAACTATCGTTCTTGTGAAAACATTCTGCAAGCGGCTAATGAACTGATTGAAAATAACACTCAACGGATTGATAAAGTCCTCAAACCGACGCGGGGGCCGGGTGAGCAGATTACTTGTCACAAAGCGGATGAAGAACTGGCAGAAGCGGCATTTGTAATTAATCAAATTAGTACTTTAAAAAACCAAAATCCAGAGTTGGACTGGGGTAGTTTTGCCATACTTTATCGGACGAATGCCCAATCTCGACCCTTTGAAGAATTGTTGGTGAAATATCAAATTCCTTACACAGTTGTGGGGGGAATGAGATTTTACGATCGCAAAGAAATTAAAGATGTTATCGCGTATTTAAGAGCGATCGCTAACCCATCTGATACAGTCAGTTTATTACGAGTTATTAATACTCCCCGGCGAGGGATTGGCAAAACCACTATTGACGCATTGGTTAACGCCTCTCAGCAACTAGGGACAACCCTGTGGGAAATACTCAGCGATGAAACATCAGTTAATACATTAGCTGGACGGGCGACAAAAGCTGTAAATAGCTTTGCCGAAATGATTAGCCGTTGGCAAGGACAAATCGCCACACTTCCCGTGACTGACGTTTTGCAAGGAATACTAGAAGATTCTGGTTACGTTCAAGACTTGATGAATCAAGGCACAGATGAAGCTACAGATCGGGTACAAAACGTTCAAGAACTTTATAACGCTGCACTGCAATTTCAAGAAGAAAATGAAGAAGTTTCCCTGCGAGACTTTCTGAATAGTGCCGCCCTCAGTTCCGATTTGGATAACTTAAAAGAAGGACAGACAGCCGTTTCTTTGATGACTTTGCACGCTTCCAAAGGTTTGGAATTTCCCGTAGTATTTTTGGTGGGATTAGAACAAGGGCTATTTCCTGGCTACCGATCGCTAAGTGATCCCGCATCTTTGGAAGAAGAACGCCGCCTATGTTATGTGGGCATTACTCGCGCCCAAGAAAGGTTGTATATATCACACGCGCGGGAACGCCGTTTGTATGGTTCTCGTGAACCCGCCATGCGATCGCAATTTCTCGACGAATTACCAGAAGAATTATTAACCACTCAACGCCTGAGTCGTCAAAGTTATACCAAAAGTGCCTCTACTCCGAATGGAAAGCAAGATACGAAGCAGAATTGGCAAGTAGGCGATCGAGTATTACATAAAACTTTTGGACTTGGTGAAATCACTCATGTCTTCGGAACAGGTAATAAGATGTCTGTAGCAATTAAATTTGCCAGCTTGGGACAAAAAATTGTTGACCCAAGAGTAGCGCAGTTGCAACGAGTAGAGTGATATAATTTAGGACTTACGCATTGTACAAATGCATCGTGATGTGCATTAGCTAAAATAGGTTGTTTCAGGCTTTTCTTAATTATTTTGCGCTCCTAAATAGACCATGCTGTAGGGGCTAAGCTTTGCTCATTGGTGTCAACTTAAGCTAAAAGTAGCTTAACTGTTAGCTGATACCAATTCACGAAAACCTTGATACATATAGATTTATCGTAGGGGCATGGCAATGCCCATTGGTGTCAACTTAACGTGAAACCCTTGTCAAGACGTGATATTCAGTTCTCTGGCTTCCCATCACGACCCGCGTTACCCCACCCTAACCCTCCCCTTGTCAAGGGGAGGGAACTGCATTT
>NZ_JAIVFS010000140.1 GCF_020829645.1 Nostoc mirabile CHAB5784
CCATATAAGGCATCTAAGGATTCTGAATCTCAAAGCCGTTCCCGTTAATTTTAGTATTATTTATTACTTTTAACTATAGTTACTTAAATCAAGTTTTCTCGTCCTCTAAACTAAACCGTTTAGTTTGTACTTGGTGACAGCTTCGCCAGCTCTACGCCATGTCAGTGGAAGCATAAGTTGTCTACTGCTTCCATTTATAGACCAGTTATCGTCCAGGGCGGCCGCATCTAAATTACTCTTGATCACAACTAACTGGACTTTAGACTAAAAAGCACAAAATGACTCTCTTAAGCTGAGTTGAGAAAAAGCAAAAACAAAAATTGAAAAAATCAGAAATCAAGCAGGTTTCTGCTCAGTTTTACGTGAAGTAGTAGTACGTTTTTTGACGATTGGATAGTGAATTCTACGTTGCCGGGGCAGTCCGGTCTTCCAACCTGGAGATTTACAAGAGTGGTTTTGGCGGTTGGGCAGGAGTAGAAACTCTGACCAAAATCCCAGGCATCGCTTGTGCAACCCGTCCAGGAGTCAGTAGAGTCATCTGTTTTTGCCACGGGAGCGGATTGTCACTGACCCTTCGGGTTCGCCAGTCGCCTACGGCGGGAAACCCGCCTACAGCGCTGGTCTCACAATATCACGAGCCAGCCATAACTCCCAAGTCATCAGTGGCATGAGGTCACTCCATCGGTCGCATTGTTGAGGAGTAGATAGTTTTGGTAGAGTCCAATGCAAGCGTTGTTTCAGAAACCGATACCAGTGGTCAACCGCAAAGCGTCGTAAATAAAGTTTCCACAGTTCAGATAGGGGTGGCATTTCTTCACCGACAAATGCCAACCACATCGGTTTGTTGACTCGTGGAGAGCCATCCTTAAGTAGTCTCTCAACCAATATAATTGACATCGGGTGGTGTGGGGAAAGACGAAAATGCTTTGTTGTCCACAAGCGAATCCTGACCCTACCAAGTTTGGCATCTTCTTGCTCGATGGTTTGGATCGGTTGTGCCCAGGTACTAGCCTACACCCATGTTTCTTCAGAGATTTTTCAATCACCCAGCCTTTAAAGTCTGACGCACTTTTTCAACAACTTGAGTAAGTGCCCCAGGTTCAAACGGAGAAATGAGATTTGCCGATCGCACTAATTCTCGAAAGGACGCAGAACCCCCGCGATCGCATAATGCAATGTACTCCGCCAACGCTTGCGAATAATCTTCTTGGGCTTTGACCCAAAACTGCAACGCACAACACCCCGCCAAGGTGTAATCAATGTAGTAGAACGGTGAACAATAGATGTGCTGTTTGTCTTGCCAGAGTCCGCCTTTGTTGAGGTAGTTCAAATCTCCATATTGACGCCAAGGGAGATAACGAGCTTCCATCTGTTGCCACATTTGATGTCGTTCTTGTGGGGTTGCTTCTGGGTTCGCATAGACCAAATGCTGAAAATGATCGACTGCCACGCCATAAGGCAGAAACAGAATCGTCCCGGCTAGATGCTGAGAGCGAAATCGATCAGCTTGATCACCGAAAAACTTTTCCATCTGCGGGCCGGTGAGAAACTCTAAGCTCATAGAGTGAATTTCACACGATTCTTGGGTGGGCCACAGGTAATCAAAAACTGGCAAATGGCGACTTTGCCACATTTGGAAGGCGTGACCAATCTCGTGAGCAAACACTTGCACGTCGTTTTTTGTACCATTGAAATTTGCAAACACGTAGGGAACGTCATAGGTTGGGAAGCTTGTACAGAATCCGCCTCCTGCCTTTCTAGGACGGTTTTGTAAATCCAGTAAATGCCGCTCAACCATCATGCCGAAAAAGTCACCTAACGATGGATTCATGGCATCAAACATTTCTTGCGCCCGTTCCAGCATCCAGTCATGATCGCCAATTGGAGCTGGACTTCCTTGGGTATCAAAGACGGACTCATCCCAGAAATACACAGTGTCTATGTTGAGCCGTTTCGCCTGTTGCTGAATTAGCTCGATCGCTAAGGGCACGACCTCCTGAACGACTTGATCTCGATAGCGTTCGACATCGGTTTGATCGTAATCCACCCGTCGCATTCGGCGATATCCTAGCGCAATGTAGTTTTCCGAACCCAATTTTTTTGCCATGCGATCGCGCAGTTTCACCAACTGATCAAACAGTTGATCAAAGCGGTCTTGATTCTGCTCAAAAAACTGCCAGCGACACTGTTCTGCCTGGTGGCGAATATCTCGATTTTTACTTTGCAGATAGGGTTGCAAACCCGATAAATTCACCTGCTCACCCTGGAAGGCTAGCTTTGCCGAGGCGATCAGTTCGGTGTATTCATTGGTAAGTTTAGATTCTTCGACTAAATCTGCTGCGATTGCTCTTTCAAAAGTCGTGATGTCTGCTTCCCACAACAAAAAGGCTTGCCTTCCCAAACTAAGTTCAAGCTCAGCGCGATCAGGGCTGTGGATCAGTTGCCGTTTTAGGTCTACTTCTTGGGCAGTCAGAGAAGGCGAAAGTTCGCTGCAATAGTCCAAGGCAGCTTTGTACTCTGGGTTTTGCGTGTCTTGGTGAAAGTGCAGTTGCGTAAGTTCTCTCCACGTACTAAGTCTGCGTCGCAAAGCATCCCACTGCTGAAAAACAGCTTTTCGTTGCTCAGAGGTTTGAGCCTGGTTAAACTGCGTCTGAATGGCTTGGTATTCGGCAGTCACGGTTAAAAGCGTTGGAGTTTCCGCTGTGATGTCGGCAAAATCTACTGGAGCTTGCATCAATCATTCCCCTCAGTGATCAGGCGACTTCTTGAAAGTTTTTATTTGGGGAAATCGCCAACTTTTACAGTCAGTATACCGAAAACTTTTGCGATCGTTCTGGGAAACAGACTTAACATCAGACTTTTGTATAACAATACCTTCGCCATTGTTTTGATTTGGCGAAGGTATTGTCAGAGAAGAGGAAAGGGGGCAGGGAGCAGGGAGCAAGGGGGAAAACCCCATAAATAAATTTATTTGCTCTGAGACAAGGACGCATTATTTCTCGTGCCACTTTCCGCTCGAAATAAATTGGAATCTCAAAACCTAAGGATAAATGTTATGAATATAAGGTCACTCATGAATTAGTTATCAACATTTTTATGGTACGACTTAGTAATTCTCAAAGAATACTTGGAAGAAGAACCAGTACAGCAGTTTCTCAGTATCTTGGGACATCGGCTAGTGCGATCGCAATTATAGATAACATCTTGCCTGAAAGTGATTTGCCTAGTATCTAATAGCTAAAGCCTCTGGCGATCGCTCTTGTGTAATATACACTAAGCACCTGCGTCAAGGTTATGAAAAAAAGCGACTAGAGAGAGCTAATCGGCACTGTAATGCAGCCGATGCTACTGGGGTTACCATATGCCAGGAATTATGCGAGCGGACAATCACAGTAGAAAGCTGGCTTAGTGGTCAGGGCAAACGCATCTAAAGTACTCTTGATCATGACCAAAATTGAGAACTAACGAAAAAATCGCTATTTATCGTTTTATTTATTTTCCAAACCTCAAAGCGATCACTTAAAATCTTGTCAATAAGCATGGCTTAATGCGATTATTTTTGGTCTATTGAGAATATCATAGCCTTATTGACATGATGTGTTTGCCCTGTTACCCGTCGCGGCTCCGGTACAGGTACCACCCACTAGAAAGATAAGTCCAGAACTAAGGTTGAGAAGCAACGAAAAATTAGCTTTTCACTCTAGCAATTAGGGGGCATAATCTCCATTTTGTCACTTGGCAGGTCAACATCCGTTTCTATCAAAGTTCGTTCATGATCGGAAGATTTCCGTTTCCAGGATAAGGACTTATGCCTTCAAATTTTGCTCCGTCTTCACTTACTAAAATGCTTTCTACAGAAGCAATGCACTGCGCTTCATCTATAAAGGGGCCTCTTAAATGAAAAATTCCATCGGACATGACGAAGTAAAACCCGGCAGGATAATCTTTTTTAAAAAATTTTGAACACTGATCACTTGACCAAATACTGAATGAGTATTTGTAATTGACATAACTAGAATTACCTCCTTTAAAAATAGCCACGTACATAGTCAAAATTCCCTTTTGGTCACTTCAAGCCTTTAATTAGCTCTCTGAACAGCATCCGCGCTCCTTTGGCTGCAATCCGATTTCTAACCAGCTTCACCGGACGACCCGCCGCTTTTTCAGTATCTAACTGTTCACCCAACAATTTACCAATATCATTTTTGAGGCGCGATCGCTTCGGTTCAATTCTTGTAAACACCCACTGCCAGAGAGACTTCCGACATAAATCTGAACCACCTACTACTTTGGCTTTACGGCTATCGCCGGAAGCTTCAAGTGATGGAGCAGCGCCCAAAGCTTTTTGGAATCTTCTTAGTGAGAGGTGGCGTTTAGTAGGCTTTTTTGAGTTTCGTCCCTGGCGGATTTTGACTTCTGGTTTACCATCTTCATTCAGGAATCCCTCGATGGGGTAAATCTGAGAGATGATCACCGATGAGAGGCGATCGCCAAATCCAAACCGTTTAAAAACTGTGCGGTAATGGTCAAACCGAGAATCAGCAAGCAATTCTTGTAACTCTCTCTCGATAACGTGTTCCTCACGCTGGAGGTCACAAATCCGTTTTGCGTGTTCTCGAACAGTGTCAGTGATTCCCAAGCCGACAGATTGAGAGTAAAGGCGGTCATAGCGCGTACTTTTGCGAACTCCAGCAAGCCAACCCCACAATAAGGGGGGTTCACCGGATTCACCCCTAAGGGACTTTACTAGTGCAACTTCTGGAAATTGCCACGCTAAATCCTGACGCGCCCGATTCATGATCGGGGACTGAACGCGGTTGAGGTGAGCAAGTCTCAGGACTAATTCACGAATTTTGACAATGGCGCTAGAGCGAATTTGAACAAATCGCCGTGGGTTTTGCTGGTAGTCGAAGTAGTAGCAGGCAAGCGCCAGAGCATCAGCGTCATCGTCTTTATCTGGTAGTGCCAGGTGATTTGCTCGATAATTCCGCAATTCCTTGTGACCAACCAAGCGCACTTCTACCCCGCTTCGTGCCAAGTGAGTACCCCACAATTTGCTGTAGTTGTTGCCAGTTGGTTCTAGTAGGGCAATGTCCGCATTGAGCGCGAGTAAACCTTGAATACCTTTTGCATCAGCGCTCAACTTCAAAAATGGACACTCGTAGTAGAATTGACGTGGATCTGAGGGCTTTTCCAAAAGCAGGCAAACCGAAACCGAGGACTTGCTGACATCAAGTCCCAAAATTCTAATCATTCAGTTACTCCTGGGTGGTTCTGTCTTATGTCCCTCATGCCATGCCTGCGAATCACCCGAAGGCCGTTGAGCCTAATTCACTCTCAAGGCAAAACCAGAAGTTACCGCTTCTGGTGACATAGGGGAGGGAACAGCACACGAAAAGCAGCCGAGCTTACGAAATTAGAAAAGCTTTTAAGCCTGTTTCTGTCCAAAAGCCCTAAGCTGCTGTGTTTGGGTGCTGTACGTCTGGGTTGGACTCCAGTCCGCGACGCGATCGCACACGATCACGTTTCGCCGGCGAGTCAACCGGCTCATCAGGCATTAGTCTGGATTATCACCGTATGCTTCATGCAATTTTTGCCATTCTTCCTCAAATTTTTCTACTTCGTCATAATCTGGATCGTCTTCATCGTTACCCCAAACTGTTGAGCAATTCTCACATTTGTAAAAGCCAAAAACAGAGTCATATCTAACTTGGTGAGAACCGCAATTAATACAATTGGGTGTTTTTAAGTCAGTCATTATTTATATCCCGACTCGCTCGTTGTTGTAATTGCCGATGGAGATTAAAAAGTGAGCATGTACTAATTTGATTTTCATAGCGTTAACTTTTTCGTGCTATTTTTTACTTGTACACGTTTCGAGTGTTGGGATTAATTGCGATCGCACTCCTCACACTCATGGCGATCGCAAATAAATTAGCTATCCAAGACCTACTAGCTGCTGATCAAAAACTACCTCAAACTTCCCCCTCCTTGGCGAAGAAGACTTGCGTAAGCATCGGCATCAGTGCGGGTACGAAATCGGTAAAAGCAGATATTTTTACCATTGGGCATACGCTCAAAAATTGCCCAGGGTCTTAGGTCGTCACGGTAAGTCATAATTGGTAAATTCTTAATTGTATGAAAAAACACTCTTCAAAATTGCTACCAACTTTTGCTGGTGCGTTACCTAATAAAATCGTTATCTCTACACAAAAACGATTATTTCATAGGCAATGCCTCCGTATCTGAAAGACTGCGACCCCATCGGACTTGATTTATCAGCGCTTCAATCAATCCTTCTTTGTCATGCTTGGGTAATGAGCTATTAATTTGATGCCCCACTACATAAATCTCATCACGGCATCTACCGGGAGCTTGATCGCACAATTGAATTGCAATCGCAGAAATTAAATACAGCTTTTCGCGTTTGGTCATCTGCTCAAATGTAGAGCCATACTCCTCCTGGAGCGATTCCACTAAGGAACCGTCGTTTATGGTGTAGCTGGTAAAAAACCCTATTGGCTTTGACATTGGTACAATTTCCTTATTAAATACGACGCATTTGGCGATCGCTCCCTGGACGGTAGGCGATCGCCTTTTCAATAGTTAGATTTCCTCCTCGTCTTCGTTGTCGTATTCCTTCTCGCCGATGACGATGGTCACGCCGTCATCAAGAGACTTGAAATCAACGATGGCTGCGCCAACGCTAAAAGCGAACGCAAATTCTGTGTCATCAACGTCTTTGATAGTTACCTCTGTTGCACTGGGGTAGTGTTTCAGGTTTTCAATCAGTTCTAGAACTGTGGTTGTCATGTGGTTCCGAAGTATAGATGTGCAGACATCAAAATATCACCGCGCGGCAAACTCGTTACTGCGCTCAGTTCACAGGTGATTACAGGGTGCTTCCGCGCTGCATTTGGCGCGGGTGCTTGCTCCGGTGATGCCACGCAAAGGGTTAGGCGTGGGGGAGCGAGATCACAGCAGCTTTACAGCTGGGTGAGAAACTAGCAAAAGATCAGCCAAATACTGTCCTTAGCCAAGTCAGGTTTTTGGCTGGTCTTTTATTGTCCTCTAACCAGACATTATGTCTAGACGCAAGACCTTTGTCAAGCCTTCTAGACAAGATGTCTAGAAGGTGTATCATGATAAAGAAAAGACCGAGTAGAAACGAACAGCAAGGAGAATCCCCATTGCGGAGTCTAAGGCTTGAGCTAGACATGTCTCAAGAGGAGTTTGGACGCGCCATTGGAACAACAGCTAGAACTATTAGCCGTTGGGAAGCAGGAGATAGCGTCCCTACCTTTACGGTGACTCAAATGAAAGCTTTAGACCGCTTATTGCGATCAAAGGGTAAGACTATCCAAGACTTACCTGATGACTTTGGCCCACCCAAAGGAGATCTGAACGAAGAGACGTAACGCAAAGTCTAAAAAATCCAAAAAGCCACCTAGATTTACAAGGTCAGTGGTGGCTTTCTGAAAACAAACTAATAGTATTATGCCAGAAAATTCATTAAAAAATGCACTTCCGTGGACGGAATCACACGATGTATTCTGTTATCAACATCATATTCCACCCGCCGCAAAAATCCTTTGGCAGTGGCTAATGAGACTTGGGCAAATTGCCAGCGAAATCGAACCAGATTTATCAGAATTTAATGCTTGGGTAGCAAAGACCAGAGGTAAACCTTATGCTCACAATTACCTCAAAAAGATATTTGACATACTGGTATCATGCCGTGTTTTACAAGTAATTAAACAATATTCTTGGAAGATAACCAAGTTACTTGTAAGACCTCTGTCATGGTTAAATCCACCCAAAAAGCCGCGAGAAAAAAAGTTATACAACCATAACTCTAGTTACGATTCACCCCCATCAAATGATAGTAATGCAGAACTTGGGTTAAACAGCAGCAGCAATAGTCGTACTCCTACAACCGCCGAATTTGTGGAGTTAGAAAGACAACACGAGATACTTACAGCTTGTGCTGAGTATGAAATATACTTTGACCCAAATAAACGAGCAACTAGACATCTGTTTGAATTTGATATTGAAGATGTTCGATTAGCTCTTAAGCACTTTGTTCTTAGTGGTGGACATCAAGCAATTCCCAAGTCTCAAGGATGGTTAATTAGCTGCTTACGTGAGTGTTATTGGGCGGATAAATCGCTTGATTTATCTGGATTTATCGAAATTTTGAAATCTTGGTTTCCTAGTAACCTCCCAAGGGATTACTAGGGAATAACTCCATAAAAAAACTGCTCCCGAAAGAGCAGCGACCATTAATTTCCAGTTTGATTATGAAACAACCTACGCTGTTTGATTTAGAAGCTTTTACAAAGAATCTTGATACTCCCGTTTACGATCCGTTCTGGGATGAACTGGATACCCGCCAAAACATTCCTTGTGTTGGGGCGCAAAATTCTGAGTCTGACAATGCGTGTAAAAGTGTTGGGGCACAGGTTGCAACTGATACCAAAAAAGTTGCGCCCCAACACGATACCCACTGGATAGAGAAATACTGGGTTGAGCGGTCTGGTAATAAATATTGGTATTTCCGGTATTGTTGGATGGTAGGCAGGAAGAAAAACCGCCTTTACTTGGGTAGCGTGAACAGTATCAGCGCCAAGCGTAAAAAGGCAGATGTAGAAGTTTGGATGAAGAAAGGTAAATTACCAGTGGAGATTAAACAGTTAATCCAAGACTGGAAATATGAATCGCCCACTATGCCCAAAATGCCACTAGTCTCTATTCCCAATGTCTAATGACCAATGAAAAATGCGATTACACTCTGGTTGAAAGTGCGATCGCGGTAGAAACATACTGATTTGAGCTTATCCGCCCAAAGTATTGTTTGTCACAGTTCAGGGTAAATTTGGTCAACTTCATCCCATGCCTGATTTGCAAGATTCTCCAGCGCCATAGCTAAATACAAAGGATGGTCATACTCCCCATGCTGCAAGCGCTCGAAGAAAATCTCAATTTGGAGGAATAGCAGTTTGGCGTTCATAGAGTTGCGATCGCTTCTTTAACGTCGTCGTCCGTTACCTCGATGTAACGCGAAAGCACCTTCAAGTCAGTGTGTCCAGTGGCTTTTTTGATGGTTGCCAAGCTAACGCCCCGCTTTGCCAGTCTGGTGATAAAGCTCCTGCGGGTGGAATGGGTAGATATACCCTTAGCTGTTAACCCGGCTCTCTCTACAGCTGTGCGTAAAATTTGGTCAGCCCCCCTTAACCCCATAGGTTTATCTGCAACTCTCGATGGAAATAACCAAATTGAACCGGGGAGTGGCTTATATGCTGCTAGCAATTCAGCCAGAGTATCGTGAACCGGCACCTGGCGAGTTTGTCGAACGCCTTTGGGTGTTGCCTTGCGAGTCCTGGCGCGAAAATTGATATACTCACTGGGTGTACCATCGGCGTTGTACACATCAAGCAATTGCAGCTTCACTAGCGCCCCCCACCTTTCCCCGGTGTACCAAGCTAGATCCAAAAGCAGTTTATATTTCTGATTGCGGATCTGTTTACGAATTTTGGAATAATCCGCGTCAGTCAAAACTGCGGCTTGTCCATTTCGATTATTTTTCATTTTGTTTTTAACTTCTGTCTGTTCCGGTTTAACCAGTACCAATGGTTAAACCGGAATATTTCTAATTTAGAGTATTAGAAATATTCGGTTCAATCCTATTAGCAGTAAGCATTACACGTCTTCAGGAAATCTACCTGTTTTACATAAAAGTAGAACATTTACAGTTTCTTCGCAAAGGAATACAACGGATTTATTCACTTTACTAAAATTCGCTTTTATGGCAGAGCCAACTTTAGTCCAGGTTTTTGGAACTGGTGCGGTGCAAGATAGCACCTCCTTGACAATTCAAAAATCAGCACTAGCAACAACAGGATTAACAGTATCAGCTAACAACACGGCGGAATCACTTGTCGTATCACTTCTATTGCTAGCCGCAACTTATTTAAATCCGACCAATCAAGAATCAAACAATTCTGACATTCAAGTAACAATTGCTGATAGTGAATTCCCATCTATCGTATTTCGCAATAGTGCTAATTATCGCCAAATAACTTACAACGTTAATTTGCAAAAACCTGATACTGGATCTGGTATTGATCCAGACGACTACTAAAAATTATGGCTGTAGCAACACGTACTATTAGTTCGCTTTCAGCGCCATTTACACAAGCACAACTGAGTACAGCTTTACAAGCTGCTTTTGTTAATGCCGGGTTTACCTCACTATTTGATAGCTTCACCAGTGGCACTGATTTAGTACTTGTTTATGCTTTCGTAGTGGACGGAGCCAAAACCTTCGGCACAACTTATCTTCGGGTAAGAATTACCAACACCTTCATCATAAATCAGGCGCTTTATAGCACATGGAATGCAACGACGCATACAGGAGGAAACTCATCAACCGAGGTAGCTTACTCAACGCTCGTATCAACAACAAGTGTGACCTTCAACGCATTAAATGCGAGTGGTGAAGTCAGGTTAATACTAGCGACTCAAGGCGCTTTATTCTTGCCACTTGGAATGATAGCACCTATCAACCGACGAAGCAGTTGGGATTTAAAAGATTGGAACTGGGGACATATTTTTATCTCTAGTACAATGTTGATTTTGCGTAGCTCTGGCTTAAATCAATATTCAAATGCTGAAAATGATATCGCATTGGCTGGGAGTACCCGATTAGCAACCGCAAATGTGCAAGATAATGAACGAGATATTCTTAGTGGTCTGATATTGCTTAATCAGAGTAACTAAGGATTCTGTGGTAAAACTTCCGACGATCTAGCCATATGTGCTACTAACGGAAGCAGTCGTTATGACATAATCACAAAATCAGGAACTTCTCAACAATATCTATTAGTCAATTCTGGATCAGGTGGTTTGGCAATAAGGATTGTGTGATGTTCATTCAATCGTGCCAAGCGTTTTGCAAGTTGCTGTAGGTGGTTTGAGAAATAAAGTTGGAACTCCGGGCCCAGCAGGCAGACCAGGAAGAGATGGCAGACCGGGAAGAGATGGCAGAAATGGTTTCCCAGGACGTGCAGGGACATCAGGTCGTGTCGGTCAGCGTGGTTTACCTGGCAGTCGTGGGACTGCTGGTACACCTGGGCGTGTCGGTCAGCGTGGTTTACCTGGCAGTCGTGGGCCTGCTGGACAAAAAGCTTTGCCAGGAGCTAAAGGAAGTCAAGGGATTCCAGGGAAAATAGGACAAGCTGGACAGCCTGGAGTCGTTGGTAAACCAGGCAGAGAAGGTAGAGACGGCAGAAATTACCCAAGTTCCTCAAGCATTTTTTGAAATTTGTAGAGCATTAGATGCAGCAGAAAATACAAGGAATGGAGCCAACCCCGGTTTACCTCCACGCCGAAATTTATCGACTACTGTCAGCTTTGACACGGGTACTGTTGCAGTAGCTGCAACCATTCCTATTACTACTAACATTCAAACTAATGGTTCGATTGATATAGTAGCAAGCGATTATTTGGGTTCTACATACTCAGTTTTCGCTAATGGCGGTGGTGATTTAAAGTCGGATACTCTTCCAGAAGCCTTACTAGAAATGGCTAGCATTCTAGCTGCTGCTGAAAAAGCTGTAACTCCAGCCGAGAATCAGCCTAATAACGTTCAAATCCAATTTGATATTGAAACTGGATCTGCTACGATTTCAGCTAACTTACCTTTCAATACTGCGGCTGCTACTAATGGCGATGTGACCATCCACGCTATTGATTATCTGTAATTAATGAATATCCACAATTTATTAATAGGTAGGTAATTAAATGGGAACAAAGTTAGGGCCTAGAGCCACCGTTTTATTTAAATCTGGCAGTGGACAGGGAGCAGGGGCGAAATCAGTTTACGTTTACATGCTTCGCTCTGTTGCAGAGAAACTTGGTTTTACGATTGTGGCTGATGCAAAAGTAACACGCAAGGCTGCTAAAGGTGCTAAAGGCAAGGCAGGTAAAGCAGTTGAAGTTGCTGTGCGTGGTAGTGTTGGAGCAAAACGCATCAAAGTACCTCTTGGTGGTAGCCGTCAAACTGCGAATGCAGGGGCTAAAGGTGGCAACGCAGGTACAAAAACAAAATACGTTTCTGTGCCCGTTCCAGCTAGCGCTAATATTTCTGATATCAAAGCATTCTTGGGGAAAGCTAGTAAAAAGCCTGATAGCTTCGTTTCTCCAAATGGCAGAACTTACTCACTTGCTACTAGTACTAAAAAGTAGATGATTGAAACACAACTAGTGTTCAGAAACGAGTATAGATTTGACTTGAGAAAAGTTAATTCTGTACTCATTCCTTGTTTATTTGATGATGATGCCAGTTTAATTATTACAGTTCAACCCAAGTCAAGACTGACAAAAAATTATACTTCTGCTGGTAAGCTTGACCAAATATTGATTGATTACCCTAATAAGCTAGTTGCTAGCTCTCAGGTAATCAACTTGAGTAAAAATTATCAGGTTAACTTTCCACAGCAAGGAAGATTTCAGTTGGAATTTTTCCCCTATCAGTTTTTAGGGAAGACTCTGATATCTATCAGCAGGATTCTAGATTATGAAGATTGATGTTAACAATGCTCTAACTATCATTTTGGGGCTGATTGCTGTCATTGGAGCAATCTATCGCCTCGCTCAAATTGAATCAAGTATTCTTTCTAAAATTACTGCAATCGAAAAAAAGATAGACATTCATCTTGCTGAATATAATGGTAAATCTGAAATGATCCATTACAGGCTGCATGGACATGATGAGCTTATCGCTCATAAATTCCAAAGATGCTGGGATGAAATCAAGGACATTGAGGGATATCTTGCTAAGGATGGCTTTATTCCACGAGAATACCCACGTTCTAGATAGTGTAGCTGTAGCGAACCGGGAATTAACTATGAAGACTCTAGAACCACACGAAACTCTTCCTTGGCTAAAGCAAATTTCAGCTAGAGCATTAAGAAAAGCTGAATTTGAGAGGCGACGCCGGGAATTCGCTCTCACATTGGAAAGAGTTAGAAAACTCTCAGGTAGATAGTCTCTGGGGATTCTCTGAAGCCATAGGTTGATTGTGTTTCGACTTATTTGAAAAACTTGCGCCGCTTCCGTTTTGTTCATCCCATCTAACTCTATTGCCTGAATTACCTTCTGGCGTAAGTCGTAACTGTAAGGTTTTGGCATAAGCTTTCCTTGTGTGAACGCTTAATCGGTATCTAGTTTTACTTGACTCATCGATTATACTGTTTGTCCTAACCGCCTTGGCGCTTGCTATACTTGACTCATCGATTATACTGTTTGTCCTAACCGCCTTGGCGCTTGCTATATTTGGTACAACAGCGATCGCCCAGACCCCAGTTTAGAGCAAGTGATGAAAAAAGCTATGCACTCCTGTGAGCCAATCTTTTTGTATCGTTGCGGTGGTAGGGTGTCGTTGCCGCCTACTGGGTATTACTGGCGGATGATGGACGAACATCCATCGATGCGGATTTATCAGTTAGAGGTTAGGGATGGGGAGTGATAAGGTTTTCAGTTCTGGCCCACGTGGGAGCGATGCCGAACGCGAGTGCGTCTCCAAGAGTTGGCGGGCGCTTGAGCCATCGCATAAACTAACTGCTGTCGAATACTTATTTTGTAGCTCTTGGGGTATCAACTCGCTCGTTAAGTTCTCGAAGTTGTTGGTTTAATTCCCTCTGCCGTTTGAGCAAAATTTCCAAATCTTGCTTCGTTGCTAAATCTGCCCTGTTAGCGGGAATAAGTTGATTTAGCCTCTCTAAGCACGTATTCAAGCCAGCAGCTTTCTTCATAGCGCGTAACTGGGCGCGAACCTCGATATGTGTCATCAGGATACCCAGATAGACAACCTGCCTGGGGAACTGTGTTGCGCCCGTCGCTTGGTATTTGTGACAAACGCTTTGGGGTTGATAAAGAAAATTTTCGCATCATTCTGGTAGGCAAAGATGGTGGTGTTAAACGCCAGGATACTACACCAGTCCAACCCACAGCAATTTTTAAGCAAATTGACGCTATGCCCATGCGCCAGCAAGAAATGCAAGAGCGAAAAAGAAAGTAGCTATAAAATACAAGCGAGGAAGTGATCGCTTGTGACAAAGCAGTACACTGCTGCTATACCGAAAATCCACTCCAAGCGATGGCAAAAGCGCCCGCCGGAGGCATCGCCCTATTGCCCTGGCGAGAAGAATTAAACAACCAACGCACTGTGTGCAACCATTTCAAGATTCCACTCCTTGGATAGTAGGTATCGCAGCCAAAATAGAATAACGTCGGACATCTGGTGGCGCAGCTATTAATCCTTCTAGCTTGGCTATTGGTACTTGCAGACGGACTGACGCTAAATGAGTATCCAGTGCTGCCGCTCCTTCCCACTCTTGTACAAAAGTAAAATCTGTTGGCTGTGATTGATTTTGTAAAAGTTCATATTTAATGACACCTGCTTCAAGTCTTGTTGGTTCAATCAGTCCCAATAATATTGCTTTGAGTTCTTCTACTTTATTAGGTATTGCTACATTCAGGAGCTACAACATGAATGGTTTGGTTAGTCATTGGTCAATGGTAATTAGTCCTGCCGTCATTAGTCCATAGCCAACAGTTCATAGCAATAGTCACTGCGGATTGCCTTAGCATCAGTTAGTAATAAGGCGATCGCCCACACAAAATTCAAGCGAGGAAAAATATGCGATCGCTACTTGTACTGGATAAACTGGTGATATGCCGAAACATATATTAACTAATTATTTGTCACTGCTAACAAATTGATGTCATGTTTAACAAATTGATGTCACTGTTAACAGATTACGTGTCACAACTGTAAGTGTAGGCGCAGTCCACCGGAGGCATCGCTCCCGCCCGTTCTTAGAGTCAAAGTTGCACACGAGCGATCGCTTGCCCCAAAGCAATACACTGGTACTATGCCTAAGATTCCAGAGTGCGTAGGCGTAGCCCGCCAACTCTTGGAGACGCACTCGCGTTCGGCATTGCTGCTCCGCGAACGGCATCGCCCTTAAAAAAATACAAGCGAGTCAAAGTTGCATCCCTAAAGCGATCACGATTAAATAATTATGCTAATTTATACTTAAACTTTACCTTGACCACTTAATTTTTGTTTCAGTTTGCGCTTCAAAGCAAAACCTGCACCCAAAGTATTGATAGACAGTATACATCATCCTTTATTTACTGGCAAGTGTCCTCAATGTGGATATGAGTTTGACCGCGACTGGTCAGGCGGGTGCATTGGGATTGTGAGTGTGGTTGGATGGATGATTCGGTGTAGTAGAATTTACTCTGCTTTTTTGTGCCAATGATCATCTGAACCTTTTTCGTAGTCACGCTTAACTGCTGCCCAGGCAACTTTAAATGCTGTCTCTTCTTCGCCATATTCAGAGAGCGCATTGTTAAACGCAGCCAAGAATATTTCCGCCGCGTGTTTGGGTAGATGCTTTTTCACGGAGTCTGGTAAATCCGCTATATCTTGATAGGGCATACATTTTCACTCTAACTGTTAGTTATCACCTCACTAGCTTTCATTGCTATTAACGCTCTTTCATCTGCCAAGAGTGATAAATACAACTCATACTGTGGTCAAGTGAAGAGAGGATAATCAAAAGCGATCGCACTTTGTTGGTGACTTAACGCTCTTTTATTACTCTCATGAGAGTATAATTAATTACTAACAGTTTAACTTAGCAAGGGTATTTAATTGGGTTCAAGAACGGCTACCTCCACGATCACCGTGGTAGATCAGTACTGCGATG
>NZ_JAIVFS010000141.1 GCF_020829645.1 Nostoc mirabile CHAB5784
ACTGGGTTGACTTATACGACAGTCTTAAAGAGAAAAAGTAAGTCTCATTATTTTGTTCGCGAAACTTATCCGCGAACACATTTTTCTTTGTTTTACCCTCTATTCCTCCTTAACCGAGCAGTATTGAGATTTGTCCTTTGTCCAATAGCTAGTAACTCTTGACTAATGACTAATACTTCGGCTTTGCTCAGTACAAGTGACCAATGACCAATGACCAATGACTATTTAGTCGAGTGAGACGATGACAACTGTAATGTTATCGTGCCCTCCGTGGTCTTTGGCAGCCTCAACTAGAGAGATGGCGGCTTTATCAAGCCAAGGAGTGTCTTGGAGGCAGCTAGCAATCTTCTGTTCGACAAGTTCTTCTGTAAGACCATCACTACATAACAGCAAGCGATCGCCAGCTTTTACATCCAGTGGTTGTACATCAATTTGATGCAAGTCTTCACGCCCCAAACAGCGCGATAATACATGACGAAACGGATGTAATCGTGCTTCATCTAAGGTGATGTCACCGATTTTGATTGCCCGTGCTACCCAAGTGTGGTCTTCTGTTACTTGTTCTAAGTGCGACTCCCGGAAGCGATACAGCCGCGAATCGCCAACATGAGCGCACCAGGGGGTCTCTGGGGCGCGAAAAATTACCGCTACAACCGTTGTACCCATGTCGGCGCGTTCGGGATGATGTTGCTGATCGTGCAAAATCGCTTCATTAGCACCCCACAAAGCTTGCTCTAGCAATTCTTGGGAAGATTTAGGAGATTGCCAATTTGCTACTAAATACGCCTGAATTTCTCCAGTGGCAATGCGACTTGCTTCCTCACCTCCGGCATGACCACCCATGCCATCGGCAACAACAAAAAACCGCCCCTCTGGGTCGATATAGTAAGCATCCTGATTATTAGAACGAATAAGTCCCGGATCGCTAAAACCCGTGAAATTAAGTTTCATAAATTATTTTTGCAACCAACAATTAATACATACGATCGTAACGGTCAAGTCGTAAAAGTAGTCTGATCAGGATCACTGAAAGCACTGCTGCAATTAAACCAGGCGCCAGTGCCCACCATACATAATTGGTAACGACTAAGATCGTAGCTGAAAGCGTGAAACCACTGATTAACAGAGCATAGCTTATTGAGAGCTGAATACTGCTCTGCCGGCGCAATAGGCGTTCAGTTTCGATAGACCGAACACGCAAGCGCATGTCTCCGCGTTCTAGCTTCTCTAGGGTATCCTCTAACCTACGTGGTAGACCAAACGCGGTACTACTTACCTGAGCTGCTTGACGACTTAATTCGTTAATAAAGCTATTCCCCTCAGAACCATTCATATCGGTCATAAGCTGCATTGCATACGGTTTGGCAACTTCCATAAAGTTAAACTCTGGATCTAAGCCTTTGCCTACCCCTTCTAAGGTAGAAAAGGCTCGCATCACAAAAGTGAAGGTTGCTGGAAATCTAAATGGCTGATTATAAGCTATTTCGTAAAGGTCGTCACTAATTGCTGCCACCGATTGGTTTTCAAAAGGCTTATCCATGAAATGATCCAGCATGTACTGGACGGAACGCCGGACTGGGCCCATGTCATCGGTTGGGGCGATCGCGCCTAAATCGATCAGAGATTGAACAACGCGTTCGCCATCTTTTTGGGCAATGCCAAACAGTGTTTGCATTAGTCCTTCACGGACGTTTGACTTAATCCGCCCCATCATGCCGAAATCGTAGAATATCAGAGCACCAGTTGCACTAATGGCAATATTGCCTGGATGAGGATCGGCGTGGAAAAAGCCACTGTTGAGTAATTGTAGTAAGTAGGCTTGAGCGCCTTGACGAGCGATCGCCTTTCGATCCAAACCTGCTGCTTCTAAAGCTTCGTATTGGCTAATTTTAATTCCAGGGAGATATTCTAAAGTCAACACTCTGGACGTGGCGTAACGCCAGTATACTTTTGGGACGTTCACCCAATCGTAGCCGCGAAAGTTCCGGCGAAAAGTATCAGCATTACGACCTTCGTTGAGATAATCAATTTCTTCCCAAAGAATGCGACAACACTCTTCATAAATACCTAACCAATCTCGCCCGCGTCCCCATTTGGGATGGTTTTGAAAATAGCGGGTAATTCCCTTAAGAATTTGTAAATCTATTTCAAATAACTTCTTTAGTCCAGGACGTTGCACCTTGACGACAACCGATTCTCCACTATGCAGCACGGCTTTGTGTACTTGCCCCAAGCTAGCAGCAGCCAAAGGAATCGGTTCAAAATTATGGAATAGTTCAGGAATTTTCTTGCCTAGTTCTTTCTCAATGGTCGCTTCTACTTGCTCATAGCTAAATGCCGGTACTTTGTCTTGTAATTTGGCTAGTTCTTCTACATATTCACCAGGGAATATATCAGCACGGGTAGAAAACAATTGCCCTACTTTGATAAAGGTTGGCCCTAAATCCAGCAGGGTATTGCGAATCCAAACTGCTTGGGTTTTGCGTCTTGCAGCTTGCTTTGCCTCAGTCACGCCACCCGGATAACTCCAAGATTTGTTGTATAGCCAAAGTTTGAATAATAAGGTCAAGACAAAAGACCAAATGTCCACAAAACGCCGTCTGCTAGAGTATTTTTCCCGATTCCAACGGTATGCTTTATCTGAATAACCTTGTTCCATATACTTTGTTTACCGTTGGTTTGCAACCGAATCCCTTGAAAGAAAAGACACTCTGATTCCTAAACTGTTTTTTTTTAAGTGTCCTTTGTCCTTTGTCCTTTGTCATTTGTCATTTGTACATAATAATTTTTGACCAATACAACTCTTGGAGAGGCTGCGCCAACGGCAAAGCTTAGTACAAGTGACTAATGACCAATGACCAATGACTAATGACCAATGACTAAAATTTATGCAGAAGTTCTGCGATAATGTTGCAATTCTGTTCGTAACAGGGCAATTTCTGCTCGTAATTCATCAATATCTGCTTGCAAGTCACCTGATTCAGAACTGGCTTGCCCACCACCTGTACTAGCTTGACCACCATTAGCAGCTTCTGCTGCCCGATTTGCCCGCTCTAGAACTTCGTCTGTAAACTGACGCAACTGCTCTCTAGCTTCCGCATCAAATTTGCCCAGATCGCTCAAAGCATCGGTCAAGGCGACCTCTAAACGATCATTAACTACTTCAGCTACTGCTCTGCCTACGAAAAAGGCTTGTACGAGGGGGTTACTCATAAATTTTTGTTACGTTGATCCGCAAGAGAATTATAACTTGCCTGTATGCTTTACGGCTTCTGCTGGGGAGTTAGAGATTTATGTGACGCGATGTGCGACTTCAGCCCTGGCGAATATGAAGATACTGTTGGTCGATTTACTTTCTTGTTAAACCCCCCATCCCTAAAATCCTGGTTTTGCGTTGCTTTCCCGCCCTGCAATAAATTGCGGGCTAATAGCTAAAGTGCGTTTCAACGCACTGAAATTAAGATGGATTGGGGGCTGATGGGTTAGACCCCCTATCAATTCGCCAACAGTCTCATAGAATTGGCGGAGTTTGCGGGCACACAAACGAGAGCTACACCGGTCTGGAATAACATACAGCAGATTTCAAGTTGGTGAGGTACAAAAATACCCCACCTGCGCTGTCGCGCACCCTCCCCAATCCCTTGGGGAGGGTTGGGGAGGGATGTACTTCATTTACTTGCAAAGTGCTGTATATCGTGACGTTCCAGCAACTCTCGATAGTATTGCTCTGGTGTACTGGGTAAATAGGTTGTCATTTGCAAGGCTTGCTCTTTCAATTTGAAACTTTGAGTAATATTAATCCGGCTAAGGAAATTTAGGTCATGGGAAATTACCCAAATAGCTCCTTGATAGTCATTGATACCTACTATTATTTGTTCAACAGTTTCAATATCCAGGTTATTAGTTGGCTCATCGAGAATCAGCAGATCGATTTCTGAGATACTGATCATAGCGATCGCTAATCTTGCCAACTCACCCCCACTCAGTACAGAGGCGCTTTTGTGAACGTCATCATATTTAAACAGAAAGTGTCCTAGTTGTTGACGCAAAAGCTGATAGCTGAGATTAGGATTGGCAGCTTGCATATTTTCCAAAAGTGTGTATTGGCGATTTACCAATTCGTAGGTTTGATCGAGATATACAGCTTTCATCGCTGGTGCTAGTAAAACCTCACCTGAGTCAAAAATCGCTGTTTGGTTTTCCATTCCCAAAATTGCTTTTACCAGACTCGATTTACCAGAACCATTTGCGCCGATAATGGCTATGCGATCGCCAGATGATACATGCAGTTGAATATTTTGAATCAATAGACGTTCTGATATCCTAAGATTTGCACCCTGGATATTAATGAGATTTCGGCGCTTTTGATTTTTTTCTTCTAGCTGAATACTAGTTACTTTCGTAGTTTTGACCTTCGTCTGTGCAACCTTTTGATTAGCTTTTGCTACTGCTGCTTCATGTTTCTTTTTCGCAGTTCCGGTAGACGCCTCAGCTTTGGTTTTAATTAGCCCTGCTGCCATTCTATCAATACTGCCATTAAGAAACTTGGCGCGACCGTTGCGGCTAGATTGGGCTGCGCGTTGCTGTTCTTGCATGGCTGTGGCTTGGGTACGTTTGAGTTCCTTTCTGGCGGCTTCGTGCGATCGTAATGCTACCTCTAACTCTATTTCTTTCTGTTCTCGATACTCAGAAAAATTACCTCCATATACTTTCAAACCAACAGGTGTAAGTTCCCAAGTTACAGATGTTACTTGGTCTAAGAAAAAAGGTTTGTGTGAGACAATTACATACGCACCATTAAAATTCAAAAGAAACTGTTTTAAGCTTTCTAACGCTTGCAAATCCATGTGGTTAGTTGGCTCATCCAGCAATAACAAGTTGGGCTGTTGAGATAAACCAATCGCCAGAAATAGTTTTGTGAGTTCTCCACCACTCAAGTTAGCAATTGGCAAAGATAAGTCAAGTGTTGTGTGGAATTGAGTTTGTAAAATATCCTCAATATTCCACCAATCGTCAGAGATGGAAATCAAAAAATTTAGTACTGTATGTGCTGTGATTTCTTGCCTAATAGTGCTGATTTGTGGCAAATAGTAAACAATACTATTACAGCAAACGGAACCTGCATTTGGGGTAATTTGACCTGCAAGTATCTTGAGTAGGGTTGATTTTCCTACACCATTGCGACCTACTAAAGCGATGCGATCGCCTGCTTCGACACTCACCTGAACTTTTTGAAACAAAGTTTTATCCAAGCTGAGTTCGTAGGCTAAATTCTCAGCTAATAATATTGATTTTTTCGGCATTATTCTCAAACCTCAATTCGCAAACTTCCACCCGCGTGTTCACAACAATTACGGGTAGATTAGACACAAAAAAAACTTAGCCGCAGACACTTGCCAAGCGGTTCAATGTAGATACGAGTGATGACAATATTTTTAGTACATGACTATGTGAAGTAACCCTGTCAAACTAGTTGCGTTTATTCTTTGTTGACATTTGTTGCTTTGGCGCAACAGGTCTTTGGTACTACTTCATTTGTGCTATCTCGTTGGAGTTGTGATCAGGTTTGATATTGACTACAGTGTAGCATGAAGGTATTTCGGAAGGCTAGCGATCGCTTTTTTTTCTCTGTGCCCTCTGCGTCTCTGTGGTTAATAAAAATTTTTCACCGCAGAGGCGCAGAGAACGCAGAGGTTCAGGAGGAATTTTGATAAAGATGCCCTGCACCTATAACTAAGCGATCGCTAACTACAATACTGCTAAAATAAATTAATAACTACTTGATGCCCTATCCATTCTATGACCATAGCTCAAGAATTAGAATCTCAACAAGGCATCTGCCAAGATGTTATATTTCCTCCTGGTGATTTATTTAGTGATGAACCTCCCTTGGAAACCGAACTACATCTACGGCAAATAATCCTACTTTTAACATGTCTGGAATGGTTGTGGCGAGATAGAAATGATTTCTATGCGGCGGGAAATCTGACTATCTATTACAGTCCACGCCAACGCAAATCAGAATACTTCCGAGGACCAGACTTTTTTGTAGTACTGGGAACTGAACGTAAAACCCGTAAAAGTTGGGTAGTCTGGGAAGAAGATGGCAAATATCCAAATGTAATTCTGGAAATTTTGTCTGACTCAACAGCGAATACTGACAAAAATTTAAAGAAAACAATTTATCAAGATACCTTCCGTACACCCGATTATTTTTGGTTCGACCCTTACACACAAGAATTTGCGGGATTTCATTTAGTAGATGGAGAATATCAACCTCTACAAGCAAGTGAACTTGGACATTTGTGGAGTCATCAGCTAGGGTTATATCTGGGAATTCATGAAGGTCTATTGCGGTTTTTTACACGAGATGGGCAACTAGTACCAACACCTGAAGAAACGGCAGAACAAGCAGAACAAAAGGCAGAACAAGCAGAACAAAAGGCAGAACAAGCAGAACAAAAGGCAGAACAAGCAGAACAAAAAACAGAACGTTTGGCAGCAAAACTGCGCGAGTTAAATATCGATCCAGATATAATTTAGATTACTGCGATCGCAGTATATAGTATGAATGTGAAAATTTAATTCTCATCAGATAATTGATTATTTTATGTTTTACAAAGTAAACATTATTATCGAAAAAGATGAAGATGGCTATTATGCTTATTCTCCAGAACTTCCAGGCTGTCAAAGTCAAGGTGATTCTTTGGAAGAAGTAAGCTCAAATATCAAAGAAGCTGTTGAAGTTTACGTAGAAACTCTATCAGAGTCAGAGAAACAGGAACTTTTAAAGAAGGAAATCCTGACTATGACTTTGGAGGTTCAGGTTGCCTAAACTACCGCGACTAAATGCCAAGGAAGCGGAAAAACTATTATTGGATGCTGGCTTTATCCAGATTAGAAGTAAAGGCAGTCACAAAGTCTATCGCCTAGAAAATATCAGGGTTGTCAAAATAATTCGTAATTGATAATTCGTAATTCGTAATTATTACCCCACACCTAAAGGTGGGGGCTTGAATAATGAATAAATTTCTTTTTTTCATTAATAAATTAAGGGGCTTGTACCCTTAATGAATTAATTATTAATTACGAATTACGAATTACGAATTATTCGGTCATTCCTTTTCATTCGGGAAAAGTATTACACCCAAAGATAGTTCAACAGGTTATACAAGCTATCAAACCTGATGAAAATGATCCGCCTGATAATGAAACCTGAATTTATAATCTATTGCTCAACACTCCACAAATACATGAGCGATCGCTTCACTATTTCATTTAGGATAGTGTTGTGCTAAAAACTCTTCAGCTTCAGTCCTATCTTTAATCACTCCATCTAAGGTAGCAGCAACTACATCATCTAATATTTGCCGATACTGTGGCCCTGGTTTGTAACCAAGTTTCTTTAAATCATTGCCATTCAATAGTGGCTGCACATTAGCCAAAACAGTTAAATATTCCCAAATCTGATGTCTAAGCGATCGCGGACTTTGCAAAGCGATTAAAATCAGCATTGGTAAATCGTACTGTCGCAACAACTGCACTACTTGACTGGGACTTTGACACTTAGGCAAAGATTCCATCACCTCAGTTTGGGCAGAAGCCAAGTTTTGCAAGCGTTTAATGCTATCCTCTTGCAGTTGCAAATTCTTTGCCACTTTCGCCCGATATTGTGGTGCTAAATGCGTGATTAACGCTTCTAAGCGCATTTCCCAATGGATGAGAGTTTGTTCAGCATCAAATCGCCGCAAGCAGCGTTCTAGCAAACGTAATTGTCGCAGGAGTTCTGCGTCTAGCTTCAGGGTAGGATGGATACATTGCAATGCTCCTAAATTATCGAGTAACTGCAAAGCCGATTTCCAATAAGGGGCTTCTAGGATGTGCTTTAATTCTGTTTTCAGACGAGTTTGCAGGGCTGGAGTTTTGCTATTCTCTTGAGCAGTGCGATCGTAAACACCACTGTTGATGGCATAACGGATAAACTCTTCAGTTTGCGGTTCTATCTGAAATCCGAAGCGCACAGCAAAGCGCACGCCACGATAAATCCGGGTGGGGTCTTCGATAAAGCTGTTGGGGTGTAAAACCCGAATTTGCCTAGCTTGTAAATCTAGTAATCCACCAAAGAAATCGAGTAATTCGCCAGCACGAGGAGTAGTGAGGCGCAAGGCGATCGCATTGATGCTAAAATCTCGACGATACAAGTCTTGACGAATGGAGCTCGCTTCAACTTCTGGATTTGCTGCTGGATAAGGATAAAATTCTGTTCTAGCGGTGGCAATATCTACCCAAAGAGAATCTAATTCTGGGTCTTTGTGCCACAACAAAGCCGCAGTTTGAAAAGCCCCGTGGATTTCCAAACGAGCCGCAGGGTAAAGTTGTTGGAGTGCTTTTGCTAGTTCTACACCAGCACCAACATCTGCTGATTTGTGAAAGCCATCAACCACAAGATCAATATCTTTAATCATCAAAGTGCCTGATGCTGCTTCAGCTAACAGTAAATCCCGCACCGCACCCCCGACAAGATAAAGATGCCAACCCCGTTTTTCTGCCTCTTGCGATGCTATAGTAAGTAATTGCCACAGTTGCGGAGCAAGGCGATTTTGCAACTCAGTGCTGAGAGGAATTTTGAATTTTGTTAACGCAGCGTTAGCGTCATTTTGAATTTTGAATTTTTGTCCTTCTTCGTCTTCATCCCTTTCTTGATGTAATTCCCGCAAGACATCAGTACGAGTGACCAGACCAACTAACTGCTCATTCTCCAATACTGGTAAGCGTCCGATATCATAAGTCACCATCAGCGCTTCAATTTGTGGCAGTGTCGTATCTGGTGTAATCGTTTTAAGATTTGTGGTCATGTAGCCTTTAACTGGCGCATGACTAAATCCGTGGTGCAGAGCAACATCAAGATCCCGGCGCGAAATAATACCTACTAGTTGCCCTTGGGCATCGACTACAGATAAACCAGAGTGTCCATAACGTAATAAAATGCGCTGGGCTTCGGCAATTGTGGTTTCAGGTAGAATAGTGCGAACAGGAGAAGACATCAAGTCTCTAGCGGTGAGGGGATGGGGAATTTGTGCTTTTACCCCGTCAAGGAGTTGTTTTAATATTGCCTCTGAATCAACTCCTCTTAGGTTTAGCGATGCGGCTTGTGAATGACCGCCGCCACCTAGAAGTTGGAATAATACGTTAAGATTCGTTTTGGGAATTTGCGATCGCCCAATTACAGTTAACCGTGAATCCTCTTCACCTAAAGGATACTCATTAGCCAACAGTAGGGCATCAATTTCGGTTAATTCTACGAGTTCCGATGCCAAACTCGATAACCCAGGCACAAAATTTTTAGTTCTTAGAGTTACCCAAGCAACCGTATATCCGCGTAGACAAAGATATTCTAAATTTTCCAGCGATTCAGTTAATAACTGCTGCAATTGCACAGACAAACCAGGGTCACGGTAGGTGGAAATTACTGATAAACTCGCACCTTGTTGCATCAACCAAGCCAAAGCTAGCGCATCCCGTGGTGTGGACTGGTCATAAGTCAAAGAGCCAGTGTCAACGTGGATACCCAAAGCCATCACAGTTGCTTCGGCAGGAGTTAGGGAAATTTCCTGTTGTTGCAATTGCTCAACGATTAAAGTTGTGGTTGCTCCTACTGAAGAAATATATGATTCGGTAGCCGGAATATCTGATTCTTGTCCTAAGTGATGGTCATAAATTATAATCTCTCTAATATGGGGTAAATCTAACCACTGGGCAGCTTTACCCAAGCGATCGCGCTGTTGCGTATCCACCACAGTCAAAGAACGAATTTTTTCTGGATTCACCGAACGGCGTTCAATCAACGGATATTCATCCCGATGCAATGCTAAAAAATCCCTTACAGGAGGGTGAGAACCGCCACTCAGCACAATCTTACTTCCCGGCAGTAGGCGGGTTAACCCTACCGCAGCCCCTAGTGCGTCAAAATCTGCTGTTGTGTGGCAAAGAATTAAATCCATAGTTAAGAGTCATTAGTCATTGGTCATTAGTCATTGGTGCTTAGACAAAGGACAAATGACAAAAATGTTGCAATTTCTGCTAGCTTAAAAATAATAAGAAAGTGTCAGTGTCGCCCTTTAGGATATTCTATCCTTAGTATTTCGCTGTATTGGGAGAAGCAAAAATGACCATAATATTCCAATTCGCTTTGATAAGCCTAGTTCTATTGTCTTTTGTCCTGGTTGTTGGCGTCCCCGTAGCTTACGCCACTCCCCAAAATTGGGTTGAATCTAAAAGGTTACTCTGGGTTGGTTCCGCCGTCTGGATTGGTTTGGTATTTTTAGTTGGTTTGTTAAACTTTTTTGTCGTGTAGGCGACGGCTTTACTCTGGCGCAGGCACATAATATAAGAACTAGAGGAGCAGAAAAGCCAAGGTCAAAGACCAAAGGAGAAAAGGAGAAATTTTTTCCGATTTCCTTTTTTTTAACCGTGCTTTCCTGCTCCTCTACATTTAACAAGTCGCGGAAGTCCCCACCCTCAGCTAACGCCTAGTGGGGATAGGGAGCGGGCGACGACAATTGCATACCTGACCAATATCAACCGCAAGGTTGATGAGGGAATGGTATGCATGAGGAGTCGCCAAATATTTCCGAAAATCTCTTATCGCTAAGTGTATATTGTGATAGAATTAGCTAATCAAGGAGGTGAGGCTTGAGTGCGAAACATCGCCGTACAAGTCCGTTTATACCCAACTAAACAGCAACAAACGCTACTAGCTCAGGCATTTGGTTGTGCTCGTTGGTGGTGGAATTATGCGTTGAATAAATCTATTGAGATTTACAAGGAAACTGGTTTTGGACTTGGACGTTCAGCACTCAACGCATTACTTCCCGATCTCAAAAAAGCAGAAGATACTTGTTGGTTGGCTGATTGTTATAGCCAAGTTTTGCAAGCTACAACACTCAATCTAACTACAGCGTATAAGAACTTTTTTGAGAAACGTGCTGGATTTCCTAAGTTCAAATCTAAGCATGGTAAACAGTCAATTCAGTATCCTCAAAACGTCAAAATTGTAGATGGGAATATAAAACTCCCTGGCAACGTAGGGATGATAAAAGCCAAAATACATAGACCTATTGAGGGTAAGATAAAGACTGTCACTGTTAGCAAAACTCCATCAGGTAAATACTTTGCATCTATCTTGACCGAAGTGGAAGGGGATAATCTCACCACAACATCAGGAAAGGTAAAAGGCATTGATTTAGGTCTGAAGCATTTTGCTGTTGTTACAGACGGTGAAAAAGTTTCTAAATACGACAACCCTAAACATATCGCCAAGCATGAGAAAAACCTGAAACGGAAACAGAAGAAATTATCACGTAAACAAAAAGGGAGTAATTCACGCTACAAATATAGAAAAGTTGTTGCCAAGGTGTACGAACGAGTTAGCAATTCGCGGCAAGATTTTCTACATAAACTTAGTTATAAGTTAGTCAGCGATAGCCAAGCTGTCATAGTAGAAAACCTTCATCTTCTAGGCATGGTGACGCTCGAAGACTCGCTAACGCTACGCTATCGTAATCACAATTTGGCAAAAGCAATATCTGATTGTGGATGGGGAACATTCACCAACTTTTTAGCCTATAAACTAGAACGTATTGGTGCAAAGTTGGTGGAAATAGATAGATGGTTCCCTAGTTCCAAGCTCTGTTCTAATTGTTTTTATCAAGTGAGTGAGATGCCGTTGGATGTGCGTGAATGGACTTGTCCTCACTGCGGTACTCATCATGACCGCGATGAAAATGCAGCTATCAATATTAGAGCAGAGGGTATCAGAATGCTTGCCCTGAGCGCAGTCGAAGGGCTAAAGGCGGATGGTTCAGCCGTCTCTGCTGTAGGAGGGGAGGTAAGACCAAAGATGGGGCGAAAGTCTCATTTGAGGCACTCGCCTATGAGTACAGAAGCCCAACCTTCAGGCGAAGCCAAGGTTGGGTAGTTCACATAAGAAATGTATATTGGCCAGAACTATAGTTGATTAAGAGGCAGTCATGGCAGTTTTCGAGGGAACTTTTACCCAAACGGAGCCTTTGCGGTTTGCAGTGGTGATTGGTCGATTCAATGACCTAGTTACCGGAAAGCTGCTAGAGGGATGTCAAGATTGCTTGAAACGCCACGGTGTAGATCCTAACCCCCAAGGTAATCAGGTGGACTATGTTTGGGTTCCGGGAAGTTTTGAGGTACCTTTAGTAGCTCGCCAACTAGCACTTTCCCATCGTTATGATGCAGTAATTTGTCTAGGTGCAGTTATTCGAGGGCAAACACCCCATTTTGATTATGTATCCGCCGAAGTTTCTAAAGGTATTGCCGCCGCTAGCTTTCAAACTGGAGTGCCAGTAATTTTTGGCATTTTGACAGTAGACACTATGCAGCAAGCCTTAGAACGAGCAGGCATCAAAGGTAATCATGGCTGGGATTATGCCCTGAATGCCCTAGAAATGGCAAGCCTTATGCGGCAACTGCGTTCTAACCTGGCAGAGCCATATTCTCGTAATAGCCAGGCTTTGCCAGCCTCTTTTCAAAGTGCCAGCATCGGCAATTTAACTGCGGAGTCAGAAGAACTCGGCTAGAGCGTCATTAGTCATTTGTCCTTTGTTATTCACTAATGACTAATGACCAATGACTAATGACCAAATAACTAAATTAAGGGGTTGACAATTAGGAATAAATCTGAGATACTAATATATGGTTAGAGATTGCGGGTATAGCTCAGTGGTAGAGCGTCACCTTGCCAAGGTGAATGTCGCGCGTTCGAATCGCGTTACCCGCTTCCAACTAAAACCTCTTGGAGTTAAAAACTCCAAGAGGTTTAGTGTTTTTAGGGTGCATTAAATCAGTGAACAGTGAACAGTTAATCATTGGAAGTAGTCGGAGATTTGATCCCGACTGAAGCACGCCACTTATATTTGTGGGGGACTCTGACTCCCAACGGACAAATTAACTGATAACTGATAATTGATAACTGTTGAAGTCTTCGGCGATTCGCACTACACTCTTGTGAATCACTCCCAATGTGGACAAATTGAGCAAACAAATCGTTTACTGTCTCAATTTGAATATCGCCCACAAAAAGAAGCGTTACCCACTTGCTAAGAAATATAAAACCCAGCTTTAGACTGGTGTAGATATAGATTAGCTTGGCTACAATCTTTGTGTGTCATCACAATAAATGCCCAAAAACGCAACCACATTATCTTTAAAGCGACAAATGAAGAGAAGGAAACTTTTACATAAGATTGCCAGCTATGGGGAAAGATTACAAACAGAGAACCTCGTACTGATATGGCAATTAGGATATTTAGAGTCTGCTGCATCTACTGTTTGCAATGATGGCGATGTTTGAATCGCCTGTTTATTTTCATAGAAAGAGAAGCCTCTAAGGCATTTACCAAGGGATCATATTTTCGCAGTTCGTGTAAAACACGCTCAAGTTACTAGAACGCTTGTGCAATCTCAAAAACCCGAAAAAATAGACTTCAATACCGAATATCCCTGTCCCTGTCGTCGCCGGGGTCAGTTAATTCCGATTACGCTGACAGAAGCATTTGGTTGCGATCGCTGTCAGCAAATCTTTGTAGTAGAAGATAATGGTCATGTCCTAGAACAGCTTTCTACCACCTATCCCTACAAGCGGGCTTGGCGTTGGATGGGAAATAGTTGGCATGTTGTTCATCCGCGCTTGGGAGAAAGCTATCTGCCTATAGCACTTGGCATTATTTTCGTGCTAGTGATTATATGGCTGCCATTAGCACTGCGATTGGCAAATAGTTCCAGCATTGTTGCTTGGGCAATGGTGGCGGTGCTATTGGCTATTCTGCCAGCACTAATGGTCTGGCTTACCTACAGACGTTAACTCAATGACTGTTGAAGTTTTGGATGATTACCCCGAACCGATTACTAGTGCCCAACGCGCCTATCATGCTTCCCTAAAGTTGGGGATCACAAAGGGAGCAGACCGGAGTCGTGCAGTACTGGCGATGGGACAAGCCCTTGAGCGCTCATTTGACGACATTCTAGAAGCCAATACCTTGGATTTAGAAGCCAGTCGCGAAATGGCAGTGCCTGAGTTGATATTGGACTGGTTGAAGCTGACTCCCACAAGGCTAGAGATGACCGTGGACATTTTGCAACGGTTGGGGGAATTATCAGATCCGCTGCGGCGCGTCAGAACGGCTGATTATCAACTGGAAGATTCCCAAAGTTACACCCAGTTAATGCCCTTGGGAGTGATTGGATTTATTTATGAGGCGTTTCCAGATTTAGGAGCGATCGCAGCGGGTTTCTGTATCAAAACTGGCAATAGTATAATTCTCAAAGGCAGTACTGAAGCTAGCCATTCCAACGCGGTCATCGCTGAGGTACTGCAAAGTGCGATCGCCCAAGTTGGACTACCTCCGGGCTGTATAGAACTGATTACAGCAGAACATGGTGCTTCGGTTCGGGATTTAGTCACCCAAGACCAGTACGTGAATCTAGTGATTCCCTACGGACGTTCTAGTTTGGTACAGCAGGTAGTACGACAGTCAACTTGCCCAGTCTTAAAGTCAGCAATGGGTAACTGTTATCTCTACTGGTCGCTAAATTCCAGTTTAGAAATGGTGCGCTTAATGATTCTTAATAGCCATCAGAGCGAACCAGACCAAGTTAATGCCATTGAAAAGGTGCTAATTCATCGGCAAGCCTTGCCATCGTCAATAGCTGTTCTGTGGAACAGCTTGATGGAAAAAGGCTTTGAAATTAAAGGGGATGCAGAACTAGTAAAAGCCTTTCCCCAGTTGCAGCTGGTGAAGGAAGGCGAATGGGGAAACCCTTATTTAACTAAGACAGTAGCTTTTAAATTGGTGGATAGCTTAGAAGCTGCGATCGCCTGGATTAATGAATACAGCAGTGGTCATGCTGACTCCATCGTTACTGAATCCTATCAGGAAAGTCGGCAGTTTGCTTTAGGAGTTAACAGTGCTTCTACCTACATCAACACTTCCCCGCGTTTTTCCCGTAACCCTTCGCGGGGAGATTCAGTGTTTCTTGGCATGTCTAACCAAAAAGGTCATCGCCGGGGATTTATCAGCCTAGAAACCTTGACCACCGTTAAGCACATTGTTCAGGGAAATGGCAGATTTTAAATAACGCTCTTTTATTACTCTCATGAGAGTATAATTAATTACTAACAGTTTAACTTAGCAAGGGTATTTAATTGGGTTCAAGAACGGCTACCTCCACGATCACCGTGGTAGATCAGTACTGCGATGCC
>NZ_JAIVFS010000142.1 GCF_020829645.1 Nostoc mirabile CHAB5784
TAAGAGTAGTAACTTCTGCCTTCACGTTTCGGTGTTTCGCGCAGTCTGTAGCAGCTTCCGCCTTAAGAGTAGTAACTTCTGCCTTCACGTTTCGGTGTTTCGCGCAGTCTGTAGCAGCTTCTGCCTTGAAGATAGCTACGAGTATCAGAGCAGCACTGGCGTTTTGGGTGTTCGCCTTCACTTCACTCTTTTACAATAGATAAATTTGATTAAATGCACATCGTCAAGTTAGGAAATTGGTTTTCCAATTTTGGAAAGAAAGTGAATTTCAAAAGATAACTAAAACTTTATTGAAATGAAAAAGTAGGAGCGAAAACGACCTCGCCCCTACGAACTACAAGAAAAGGATGTTACTCAGCTAAAAGCGAAGGTGAGAGCATTCTTTTCTGTTTTAGGTTTTTCAGCATTCTAGTCTGCGGTATGAAATAAAACCGAGCTGATTATACAGGTTTTGCAGACTCAACGTTGTTGTTATAGGTACCAGTTAAGTCACCACTTGTGCCTGCATATAGAGTTTTACCTTTTCCTGGTTTGTAACCCTCTTCAATCCAAACCTTCCAATCTTTGGTACCCGTTACCTTGTAGGAAGATGCTTTATTTTTAGCGCTGCCTAAATCGGGATCTGCGCCTGTAAGCTCGTCTATCAGCACTTTTTGACCATACTTGTCGTACAAGTATAGGGCACCACCACTAACAGTAGCAGCAGCTTCGTGGTCAAGGTCTTGCACCAATTCGATGCTGTAGAGGTCTTGGGTTTGGTTGTTGATGTGAGACATTGTTTTTCTCCTTAGTTAATTAAGGTAGGTTAGTAAGTTGAATCTGTGCGGCGCTGGCGTTTTAGGTGTTCGCCTTCACTTCACTCTTTTAGAATAGATAAATTTGATTAGATGCACATCGTCAAGTTAGGAAATTGGTTTTCCAATTTTGGAAAGTCAATTGAAGAAGATAACTAAAACTTCTTAGGAACCCGAAATTGAAAAAACCCCGTTACTGGAATGTCAGTAACGGGTTCTATGTTAACTAGCTTGATTAATACGCCGTTTTAACTCAGCCTCTAATTGTTCTGGAGTGCTGACCACTACCCCCGGTTTCGCTCTCATGATGCTGAGGTAATGCTGAAATGCCTCCTCATCCTGGGGGTTTGATATCACATATTGTCTTAATTCTTGCTCATTAAGAGTTAAATAGTCTATCATCGGATAATGTTCTCCCCATTACTAAGAATTTCTACTTGGATGGTTTCGCCTATCAAAATCACGATTCGGCTTGTCCTCTGATCAAATCTAACCAATGCTATATCTCTAAGCAAATTACTAGCCCGAACGCAAAAGTCAAAGAATGCTTTAAGTTGCTCGATGGTCGGTTCCATACCTCTTACCATTGAATAAAATTAAATCGGTTAGGAGATATTTCGGTGTAATTTTATTTTTTGTAGGTTGGGTTGAGGAACGAAACCCAACACTCCCGCCTCTGTTGGGTAACACTTAAGTTCAACCCAACCTACAGTTAAGATTTCCGTACCCCTTTTATGATGGGCTGTACTTAGTACAAGTCACCGCAAAAAGGGGTCGGAATTTTATTTTTTGTAGGTTGGGTTGAGGAACGAAACCCAACACTCCCGCCTCTGTTGGGTAACACTTAAGTTCAACCCAACCTACAGTTAAAATTTCCGTACCCCTTTTATGATGGGCTGTACTTAGGAACCCGAACAGGTAGATAATTGTAACCAAGAACTGTGAGGAGCAACAGTAGGTGCAAAGGCAGTGAGAATCACCTCACCATTAGAACCGTACACCCATCCCTGAGCTTCAATCAGTGGCGCAGATTTAGGAGGATTGTGAGGTTTGCTTCCAGTAATAGAGTCTTCCAGGTCGAGAGCGTTTTCTTGTGGCGTTGAGATACTTGCGCTCTGGACAGTTGGAATCTGATAAGTCTGATAGGGTGCAATTGAGGGGTCATCTGGCATCACTGGTAAACCTCCGTTCCCCGTGATGATGAATTTCCCTTCTGGACGTTTACTCCGTGCAATGCAACTATTGGCAATCAATTGGGAAGTATCGATGATGTTTGTGGGCAGAGCAGTTAAGCCTTGACTAGGGTTAACATCAGGCGTGTTGAGTTGCACTACGCCATTAAACTCAGAACCACGAGCAGAACTAGCTGTAATGTCACTTAATGGCGTGGGTTGTAGACGAAACTGTGTGCCAAAAATGCCAGAAGCATTGACAATTACTCGACCACCAAAGCTATTTTCAGCATTGGCGCTGATGTCACTGTTTTCTTTAGGAACAGCCACTAGATTGTCGGTAGTAATCGTAATATTGCCACCAGTGGCAGCACCAGTGGCATTGGTAGTGATGCTGCTACCTCGACGTAGGAGTAAAAGATCGCGTGCGAGCAAATTAATATTTCCCTGTCCTCCTTTTGTGTCAGCACTGATTTTTGCTTTGTTGTCAAGATAGATAGAGTTAGCTTCAACTAATAATGAGCCTGCAATTCCTGACCCTTGACTGCTCACCGTAACTTGTGCCCCATCTCGGATATTAAAGTGCTTGGTATTAATTGTTAATTCTCCACCTCTACCTGTAGAAGTTTCAGATGTATTGGCAAACAGCCCACTTACAGGGTCTACATTTTGAACTAGATTTGGATCTAATCGGGCAATAAATTGGTCAAGTCGAGCAAAATAGTTAGCGTCGCTACCAGAAAGGGTGATGCTGTCAGTGAGATTAAGGTTAATATTACCTGCCTTGCCAATACCATTGCTGGTGCTAATAATTTGTCCACCACTAATGGCTTCTAATGTATCAGCCCTCAAGGTGATGTTACCCCCATCGGCTTCATCCCGTTGTCCACTAGTTCTAACACTTAGGAAAGCACCATCCTTCAAAGACAGTATCTTGGCCGTGATGTTAATATCGCCCCCCTTGCCTATACCTGTCGATTCCACACTACTGTATGCTCCACTGGGGACTCCATTTTTACCCGCTCCTTCCAAGGAGACTGTATCTCTAGCAACTATATTCATATTGCCCGCATTCCCTACTCCAGAGGTGGCAGCACTGAGTTGAGCGCCATTGGTTACAGAAAGCGATCCGGTCGTGATGTTGATGTTGCCTCCTTGACCTTCGGCTCCTGTTTCCACTGCGCTGACTACCGAGGTGACATATGTGCCATTGGGACTTACCCCATCGAAGGAAACTGTATCGCGGGCAAATATATTCACACTGCCTGCATTTCCTTTTCCTTGGGTTCTGACATTCAGTACACCGCCATTCCTCAGATAAAGTGACCCAGTGGTAATATTGATGCTGGCACCGTTGCCTACCCCGTTTGGGAACACATTGCTGAATGCTCCAGTAGGGTTATTACCAAGTCCTTGATCAAAGACAACGGTATCGCGGGCAACGATATCTACCCTACCTGCATCCCCCTTTCCACCACGGTTGGTAGCAACCAGCTGGCCACGATTCATAACAAAGAGTGACCCAGTTGTGATGTTGATGTTGCCACCTTTGCCCACGCCTGTTGATTGTACAGCGCTGATTGCCCCAGTGGGTTTGGAGCTACTCGCCCCATCAAACCCATCAAAGGAAACGGTATCACGGGCAACTATGTTTATACTGCCCGCATTCCCTACTCCAGAGGTTTCGGTATTCAGTATAGCGCCATTGCTGACTCTAAGCGATCCGGTCGTAATATTGATGTCACCACTGTTACCTACAGCTGTTGATTGCACCCTATTAGAGATACGACTTCCATTCAGGTTTATTGCCTGTGTTGCATTAATTTCAATATCTCCCGCCTGTGAGTCAACAGAACCCAACCCTGATGCTATCCCTGACCGTAGCTGTGTACTTCCTCCAGTCATATCCAAGGAACGGGCGTTGATCGCAATACTACCCCCAGCACCAGCGAGTACATTAACATTAGTGCCATTGCTCAGAGATACATTAGCTCGTTCAACGCCATCAGGAAAACTTAAACCGAAGTCTGAGCCATTAATACTCAAATCAACTGTACCATTGTCTGCCATCCCTCCTAACTCCACATTTCCACCTTGAGCTAGGAGTTGCCCACCATCAAGCTGCATATTACCGCCTACAAGTGCTAAGGTCTGACCAGGATTAACTTCTAAACTAGAACCTAGTACCTGAATACTTCCCGGATTCGTCCCAAATTGTAAGCCAATGGGTACATTGATAGTCAACAAAGGTGGAGTTTGAGAATTTACAGTACTGAACTTAATACGATCGCTAAAATTAAGACTATTAGCTGTACTTGCAATAAACGAACCGCCAATATTTAGAGAGGCATTGGAATTAAAGACAATTCCATTCGGATTGATTAAAAATAAATTTGCAGTGCCATTTGCCCGAATCAACCCATCAATATTAGAGGCTGAGTTACCTGTAACGCGAGTGAAGATGTTCTGAATCAAGGTGGCATCATTATTAAAAAATGCTTCCCCACCTGTCGGTACAGAAAACTCACTAAAACTGTGGAACAGGTTGCTACCCCGAACCGTTCCCCCTTCAATCGTGCAAGCTGTGCATCCTGGCGCGACGCTGGAATTGACTAAGAGTGTATTATCAGGAACAATTTGAGCGTTGACAGGGTTAATTGTCACTAGAATTGCGATCGCCAAAGCCGGGGCGTACCCCATCACACAGCATCCCATTATACTTATCGCCCCAGAACTAAATAGCAGCGATTTCCAGCTTTGATAACACCTTAATTTAGCTTTCACTTGACTTATAGACTCCTCACAACCAGTAGTCAATATAATTCGTAATTGATAATTCGTAATTCGTAGTTACAATCAGTGCTTGCTCTGTACCCTCCAATGATTGAAGACCACTAAATCAAAGATTTAGTACTTGCTCTGTAACCATTTAATTACGAATTACGAATTACGAATTAGTAATTATTTGCTCATACTACGTCATCAAGCTTAACAAATTGCTATATTACTTAACTAAGGTGCTGATTTTCCAAAATTGGAAAACTAAATTCCTCAAACTGCAACACGCGGTCAGTTAATTATTTGTATCCTAGTCTTGATGATAAGTTTTACTGAAATTGCAAGTTAAATTATAGCAACAAAAAGTTAGACTTTCTAATAGTTTTGGTAGGTTAAATAAATCTCTTAAAAAAGAAACCAGTTATGAGCCGAGAGTCAAAGCAAACTTTGCAAAAATTTTTAGTTATTGATGACCATGAAGCAATTCTTCAAGGTACAATTCCAGCACTCAAAGAGAAATATCCTGAAACAGAAATCCTCGCTGCTCAGGATGCTCAGACTGCATATCAGCAATTTGAACGTCATCACCCAGACTTGCTAATTGTTGATTTATGTCTGCCAGAAAAGCCTCAAGGTCAAGCTCAGATTGAAGTTGGTATGCAATTGATCAAAACTTTGATGTCAAGCCCTCTCGCCCCTAATTTAGTGGTGCTGAGTACCAATGTCAAACCGTTGGTACGTCTAAAACCGATAATTAATGCTTATGAAGGTGGCTTTGCGGCTATGGATAAGTCATTGCCGCTCCGTGAAATGTTAAAGTTAGTTGACTTGGCATTACGCGGCTCTATTTATTTATCTTCAGAACTGCGATCGCGCCCAGAATTTGACCGAAAATGGATCGAGGTATTGACGCTGAAATATCAAGAAGGCTTAACAGATAAAGCGATCGCTCAAAAAATGAAGTTGAGCGATCGCACTGTCCGAAACTACTGGATTAGACTGCAAGATTCTTTGGGTGTCTATGACGAACCTGGTAAAGAATTGAGAATTCAAATTGAGATCGCAGCTCGAAAAATTGGATTGATCAACTGATGAAATTTGGACTTTCGACTCAAAGCAATTTATGGAACAAACTTCACGAACAACTGAAACTCTGGCAAGAAGTAGTGCTGCCAGGACTCTCAGTGGTAGGATTAATTATGCTTGTTCGCTCAACAGGATTATTGCAATCGCAAGAGTGGCTCGCTTTCGATCAATTGCTACGGCTGCGACCTAATGAAGCCATCGATTCGCGGGTGGTAATTGTAGGTATTGATGAAGAAGATATCAACTATGTAGGTAGGTTTCCTATACCAGATCGGGAAATCGCCCAAATGTTGAGCATCTTAAATAGCTACAAACCCAGAGTCATCGGTCTTGACCTTTTTAGAGATAAAAGTGATTCGGCTGATGCAGAGCTTGCGCCTGCCTGGAGAGAGAATCCAAATCTGATTGGAGTTGAAGTAGCATTAAATCAAAAGCAATCTTTTAATATTAAACCACCGCCGGAATTACCTCCCGAACGAGTCGGCTTTGCAGACTTCATCGTAGACCCGGATGGAAAGCTGCGACGTAGCTTAATGGCAAGTAAAACTTACTCTGGAGAACTGAAATACTCCCTACCTCTGCGTCTAGCACAATTTTATTTGCGCGAACAAGGAATAGAGTTTGCTCATGGCAGTCGCTCTTATGACCCCATCAAATTCGATTCGAGTCAGCTAGTTCGGTTTCTTCCTAATTCTGGCGGATATGTGGGAACTGATGCCAATGGCTTTCAGGTGTTACTTAACTTTCGCTCTCATCCCCAACCTTTTCGCACCATATCCCTTAGAGATGTCCTCAATAAAAAAATTGATCCTAGCTGGATTCGCGATCGCGTTGTCATTATTGGCATGACTGCCCCCAGCATTAAAGATAACTTTATCACCTCCGCAGCCAAAAATACACTTTATACCAGGGCTTTAGGAGTTGAAGAGTCTGCTAATCAATACCAATGGATTTATGGTGTAGAAGTTCATGCTCATGCCACGAGCCAAATTATTAGTTATGTTTTAGACAGACGACCACTGTTAAAAGTATGGTCAGAAATTTGGGAGTATTTATGGGTTTTAGCTTGGGGTTTACTCGGCATCATTCTGGGTTTAATCCTGCAATCTCCTGCAAAGACATTGTTTAGCCTTGGTGTAATTAGTATCGAAATCGTCGGAATTTGTTTTATTGGGCTTGTTCTGGGTTGGTGGATTCCTTTAGTACCAACCTTGTTAGCTCTTACGAGTGCAGGATTAACGACATTTTTTTTTGACCGAGATTTAAGAGCGTTACTCGAACAGCGCAGTTTAACTCTGAAGCGTTCTTTTGAAGCAATTCATAATGGGCCTCTGCAAAGTCTAGCTGTGATATTAAGGAATCTTGGCGAGGAAGAGATAGAGCCTGAGAAATTGCGATCGCAACTTGAACAACTAAATCGAGAGTTACGAATTATTCCTGAGTATCTCAGTCAAGAAATGCTCAGTCGCAATCATAGTGTTTATTTAGAGGGAAATGAAGTTCTCGATTTGCAAACTCCAATTGCTGAGATGCTTTATTATGTCTACGACATTACCTTAAAAAGAAACTTTCAAGGATTTGGATCAATTCTCAGTTTTATTCCTCCTAATTTTGAACCATTAGAAGAGTGCAAGTTAAATGCAAATCAAAAGCGAGACTTATACCTTTTTTTGCAAGAAGCTTTATGTAATGTAGGTAAACATTCCCAAGGGGCTACCCGGCTTGATGTTATTTGTACGCGATCGTCGAAAGAGTATTGCCTGCAAATAATTGATAATGGATTTGCAAATATATCTAAAAGCTCTCAACGTGGCGGGCAGGGAACAGAACAGGCTCAAGATTTAGCTCGACAATTGAGAGGCAAGTTTCGACGATTTCCTCACTCTCCACAGGGTATTGTCTGCGAATTAACTTGGCCAATTGCAACTAGTTGGTGGCAACGATTTTTGTATTTAGGCAATTGGAAGCTTTAATTGAAGAAGAATTCAGCTATTCTGAATTCAGGAGTCAGCAATCTTGACGCTAGCGATGCCGTTCGCGGAGCGTCTCGTAGAGAAGGCGGGCTATTCGGCGTCGCACTTATGTACTTGATCGCGGTGCGACAAAGTTTGAAGTACCTCAAAACGACTTTGAAGTACCTCAACACGACTTTTAAGTACCTCAACACGACTTTGAAGTACCTCAACACGACTTTCAAGTACCTCAACACGACTTTCAAGTACCTCAACACGACTTTCAAGTACCTCAACACGACTTTCAAGTACCTCAACACGACTTTCAAGTACCTCAACACGACTTTGAAGTACCTCAACACGACTTTGAAGTACCTCAACACGACTTTGAAGTACCTCAACACGACTTTCAAGTACCTCAACACGACTTTGAAGTACCTCAACACGACTTTCAAGTACCTCAACACGACTTCGAGGTATCTGTTGCTTATATAGCAGTCCTAAATTATTCGTGAGAATTTGAGATCGTTTTAACCCCCCTGTAGTCCCCCCTTTTGAAGCTACGGTGTACACACAAGTCTTGTCGCAGCCATATCTTTATTAATAAATCTCGCACTGCGTTTCTATCCCGCCTCGGAATGAATTCCGAGTCTCATAGCTGAAGTCCACTTAAGTGGACTAAATTGATTATTCAGTCCACTTAAGTGGACTTCAGCTATTAGCCTTGAACTTTAGTTCTGGGCGGGATGTCGGCAAGTGTGACAGTTTAACTCTGACAAAAATGTGGGTAAAAGAGTTGAAACGTATGTGGACAGCACTTGTGTGTACACCGTAGCGATGAAGAAGGGGGGACGGCTCAGACATTGAACTTTAGTGTTACCCAACAAAGAGAAAGAAAATGTTGGGTTACCCTGCGGGAAGCCCCTTCGGGTCTACGTTCCTCAACCCAACCTACATTGGAGTTATATTCAGTTATGCGATCGCAATACCGAGACTGGGCATTGCCTAAAGCGATCGCTGATTAAGTAAGAAATCCACTTTTTCAAGTATTACTTTATGCCATTATGCAACGCTTGCCATACCGTGTTCGTCGCATTTGGACAGTTCTCTTTCTGACAACGCTCACCTTATGCTTGTGGTTAGCACATCCTACCCTAACAATTGGGCATAAAGGAATCGCAGAGATAACAACAGCTAAATCGTTGGCTTTAACACAGCGAGTACAGCAAGGACTTGAGTTATATCAAGCTGGCGATATTCAAGGAGCAATCAAGTCTTGGGAAGCAGCCCTTTCTAATCAACAGCGTCACAGTAATTATTCTGACGAAATAAATGTCCGGACATACCTTGCCAGAGCATACCAACAAGTAGGTCAAATACCTGAAGCGATCGCCGAATTAAAGCAAGTTATCGCTTACTATCGTCAAACAAACGAGCCGATAAAGGTAGGACGGATGCTGACAGAACAGGCTCAACTCTACATTAGCTTGGGACAGCACCGACGGGCAGTTGCGATTTTGTGCGGTCAAAATCAAATCAATGCCACCTGTAATCAAGATAGTGCCATAGAAATTGCCCGCCACCACTCAGATGATCTAGGCAAAGTAGCAGCTTGGGGTAGTCTGGGAAATGCTCATCGTCTCCAAGGCGAGTATGAGCAAGCTATTCAAGATTTTGAACGCAGCTATGAAATCGCCCAGCGCATTGATAATCAAACTTACATAGTGTCTACCCTCAATGGTTTAGCTAATACTTACGCTAATCTGGCTAAGGGCAATGAGCGCCGTGCTGAATTCGCCAAAGAGATAGGCGATAAGAAAGCTGCCGAAAAATTTCAGCAATCCACTGTTGGTAATGACAAGCAAGCTGTACAGTATTTTGAACAAAGTCTGAATCTAGCTCGTAGCCAAAACGACAAAGTAAACGAACTGCGATCGCTACTAGGTCTAGTTAGCCTTAACTATCGCCAACATCACCAGGATAAAGCCATAGTTAACAATACATTACAGCAAGCGATCGTCCTATTGGAACAATTACCCGACTCCCGTGAGAAAGCCTATGCGGCGATTCAACTCGCTAATCTTCTACAACCGAACCAAAACAGCGAGTCAGTTACTACTGACTCTGCAACTCAATGCTTGAAGTCAGAATTGTTACCTCAGTCTGTTCAGCTACTCAACAAAGCTGTAACAATCACTCAAAAAATACAGGATCGAGAGGCAGAATCTTTTGCCAAAGGCAGATTAGGACATGTTTATGAATGTCTCCAAGATTATCAACAAGCGATAAATTTTACTCAACAAGCGCTTATTGGCACTGTCGCAAACGAGAGCCTTTACTTGTGGGCTTGGCAGGCGGCACGCCTATCTAAAGCCACAGGTCGGGTGAAAGAAGCGATTAATTTTTATGAACAATCTTTTAACAGCCTCAAAAGTATCCGCAGCGACCTTAGCTTAGAACAGCGAGATTTTCAATTTGACTTTCGAGACAATGTTGAACCAGTTTACCGCGAGTTGCTTGAATTACGCCTAGAGCAAACTGAGCATCTTGTTCAAGAATCTGATATTCAACAGAATTTAGAATTTGTCCTTCTAGCCATAGATGAGTTAAGGCTAGCAGAACTACAAAATTATTTAGGTAATGATTGTGCTTTAGCACTGATTCAGCAACCAGTCCCATTAGTGGGGAAAAACACTGCTGTCTTTAGTTCAATTATCTTGAAAGAGCGCCTTGCGATCATTCTTACCTTGGGTGACGATCAGAAAAAATTTAAATCACGACTTTTTTGGGTGCCTGCTAAGAGTCAGGAGGTCAAAGATGCAATCAATGACCTACGAATAAAACTAGAAAAGCGCTCCGATTTGGAAAACAGTTATCAAGCCAGAGCAAAACAAGTGTATGACTGGTTTATTCGTCCTTTTCTTAAAGATTTAGAAACAGAGAAAATTGAAACTTTAGTGTTTATCCAAGATGGAATTCTTCGGAGTATCCCGATGGCAGCACTGTTTGATGGTAAGCAATTCTTGATTGAAAAGTATGCGATCGCCACTGCCCCAGCACTGACTCTAACCAATCCAACACGCTCAAACCCTCAAGAATTACGAATATTGGCTTTTGGCTTGACACAGGCAGCTACCGTTGAAACAAATGCGGGTGCAAAATTTTTTGAGCCGCTCAGTCAAGTGAAATCAGAGCTTAATATTATTACAACCAGTTTACCTGAAAGCAAGGGCTTACTAGATCAAGACTTTACATCTGAGCGCTTGCAACAAGAGTTAGAAAAAAATACTTACCCAGTAATTCATCTAGCCACACACGGCAAGTTTGGTATTGATGATAGAGAAACGTTTTTGGTAACTGGTAAAAAAGTGGAAGCACATCAAAAATATCGCCAAACTGAGACTTATAATGAAAAATTGACAATAACCGACCTTTATCAACTAATTAGTAATACTCGCGATCGCAATAATCCCATAGAGTTACTGACCTTGACAGCTTGTGAAACAGCAGTAGGTAGCGATCGTGAAACTCTAGGTCTAGCTGGTATCGCCATCCAAGCCGGATCTCAAAGTGCTATGGCCTCTCTATGGAAAGTTGATGATGCAGCAACAGTGCAACTGATTGCCAAATTTTATCAAAGCTGGCACAGTGGGCTAAGTAAGGCTAGAGCTTTACAGGCGACTCAAATAGCTTGGCTGCAAGCGCATCAGCAGCAACTCGAAAGTCATCCTGGATACTGGGCACCATTCATTCTCATTGGTAACTGGCTTTAAATCAGTGAACAGTTAATAACTGTCTTAGAGGATGTTTTAAAAGTCCTCTGGTCGGTAGCAAAACGTTGTTAGATCCCCCTAAATCCCCCGATCAATTGGGGGACTTTGATTCCGGTTCCCCCCTTAAAAAGGGGGGTTAGGGGGGATCAACAAGTGCCTAAAATTACAGCCAGCCACTTTTAAAACATCCTCTTAAATTTGAAATTTTAAAATGTTTTTTGATTGAAATTCAAACGTTTATACTAGCGCTGCAATTGATGAATTGTGCTTTTTGTAAGTTCTACTTTAATTTGTTCTTTCAGTCCTGTTTGAGATCCATTTGCTACTTGTTCTAGAAGAAACATTTTTAATTCTCTTAGCTTCGGCTCATCCTTTGAGGTTAAAGCAATTTCTAAAGTGTTGTACCACAAATCAGCTTGGTTATATAGGATTGCCTTGTTTAGCACGTTATTAGTCTGGGACAGCTGCTTGTTCAAATCTGGTTGAACTGGAATTACTTTCATAGCAGCTGTAGCAAATGGATTACCTGAAGGACGATTAACATCACAAACTAATTCAACTTGCCAAAGATATCTTCGACCAACTAACAATTCTGGACTAGACAGAGATAGCACCATAATTCCTGGTGAACTTTTAAAATTTTCGTCTTTAATCTCTTTTACCAACTTAGATTGTTTGCTAGCTTGGTCATACTCATAAAGCCGAAACTCCATTTGCGAGGAGGCAGAATTGCTGATAAACCAAGCGAATGTAGGACGGGTTGCCAAAGTTTGCCCATAAATTTGGGAAGGTGCAAGCAAAATCAGTGATGGAATGCTACTTGAAGATATTTCGGACTGAGTTTCGCATCCTCTAGAGCCACCTGAAGTTCCCGTAGTCTGAGGTGGAGGATCGTTAGAATTATTGTTATTCCCCTCAGCTAAGGCTGTTGTAGGCATCAATAACAATAAGCTCAAGCCAATATCAATAGAAGATGTAAAAAGGCTTTTACTCAAATATTTCTGGGAAGGGCGTAGTATCTGAGCCATGTTCTACCTCTATAAGTTGCTAGGACAAGTCTTAAGAACATATCTGGTTAAACAAGTTATATTGTGCAGATGGGCTTGAAAATACGGTTGTGTTGCAAAAACCAGTGCTGGTCTGGTAAAAGTGCAGAAGGCAGATAATTCAGCAGCCAAAGATAGCCGTATTCAAATGGTGACATTTACAATGCAAGATTATTCTACTGTCTGTACGCTAGTATGTGCGATATTCCCTCTCGTATCAAAACCTGTAAGAAAAGCTTGGACAAAAGTTTAAGCTTAGGCACTCACTTATGAGTAAAGAACCCCACACTATACTTGGAGTAAAGTCAGTGTAAGTAGTTCACAGAGTCTAAAGATTCTTTGAGAGGGCGAGTTAAGATACCCACCCCAAGAAATTAACAATTCAAAATTCAAAATTCAAAACTTGTACTGAGCTTGTCCTGAGCGTAGCCGAAGGGCGGCGTCGAAGTATTCAAACATTTTAGACATTTTCCGACGGGGATTTAAACCCCGACTGAAAATGATACTACGTGTAATGGTTGGGGTCTTAAACCCTTTGATTTCCGATAAATATTTTTTGTCAGTCAAAGTGTACTACAAGACCTTACACTGCCCATGATGCCGTAACAAATGGTCACACAGCACCAATGCCACCATTGCCTCAACCATTGGAACTGCACGCGGTAATACACAAGGATCATGGCGTCCTTTCGCTGCTAATAGCGTTTCTTCGCCCTCACGAGTTACAGTTTTCTGCTCTTTTCTAATTGTTGCTGTCGGCTTAAATGCAACTCGCAAAATGATATTTTCTCCGTTGGAAATCCCCCCTTGAATACCACCAGAACGGTTTGTTAGTGTGCGGATTTCACCACTCTCATCGATATAAAATTCGTCGTTATGCTCAATTCCCGTTAGCAGTGTTCCCCCAAAACCCGAACCAATTTCAAAGCCTTTGCTAGCAGGGAGAGACATCACACCTTTAGCGATATCAGCTTCTAATTTATCAAATACTGGTTCGCCTAAACCTTTCGGCACATTTCGCGCCACGCATTCTACTACACCGCCGATAGAATCACCTTGTCTACCTATTTGCTCAATTAATTCAATCATGCGATCGCCGCATTCAGCATCGGGACAGCGAACGATATTGCTTTCCACTTGTTCTAAGGTGACAGTATTTGGATCAACTACACCTTCCAAGTCTTTGATGCGCTTAACGTAAGCGATAATTTCGACATTGGCAACTTGACGGAGAATTTTTTTAGCGATCGCACCTGCTGCTACTCTTCCGATTGTCTCACGCGCTGAGGATCTACCCCCACCTTGCCAATTGCGAATGCCATATTTGGCATCATAAGTTGCATCGGCGTGAGAAGGTCGATATTTCTCAGCCATCTCGTCGTAGTCTTGGGGACGAGTGTCTTTGTTTTGCACCAAAATTGATATAGGCGTTCCCAGAGTTTTGCCCTCAAATACCCCTGATAAAATCTCGCAGGTATCCGCTTCTTTTCGAGGGGTCGTAATTTTACTTTGTCCTGGACGCCTTCTATCTAGTTCTACTTGAATTTCTTCTGCCGAAATTTCTAGTTGTGGAGGACAACCATCAATCACAACCCCCACACCGCCGCCGTGAGACTCGCCAAAAGTACTAATGCGAAATAGATGACCAAAAATATTGCCCATGATTTTGAGGAAAAAGGTGAGGCTTATGTATTCTACCTAGACTTATTCAAAAAGTTAATGCCCAAAAGGTTAGCCAAAATTTATTGTATTAAAATATGTTAAATCTAATTTATTCAGGTAAAGCATCTAAATCAACTGACTTAGTTTGCCATTTTGCTGCATCAAGCTTTTTTAAATACTCCTGGATTAATTTATATTCATCAACAGAAAATGTTGGCGACTCTGTATGTTCATCAAATTTTTCTTTTTCCTCAGAACCATTTTCTATGTTTAAGTAATAACCACCAAAAACATCATCCCAGATCCCTAATTTTACTACAAATTCGCCACTATTTGCCTTCCCTACTTTACTATAAAAAGTATCGGTATCATCTTCATAAACACTACATTCAAATTCCCAAGTTTTCCTAATGACACCGTTGTGTATTTATTTAAAGAAAATTTTTGACTTAACAAAACTCACAAAAACAAAAAGCGCCCTCCCAATTTGGGAGAGCGCTTTATTATTTAGTTGATGCTTCAGAATTAACCGTTGATAGCAGGAGCAGTCAGAGCCACAGGAGCAACATCACCAGCAGCCAAATCTAAGGGGAAGTTGTGAGCATTGCGCTCGTGCATTACTTCCATACCCAGGTTAGCCCGGTTAATTACATCAGCCCAAGTGCTGATAACGCGACCGCTTGAATCAATGATTGATTGGTTGAAGTTGAAACCGTTCAAGTTGAACGCCATTGTGCTTACACCCAAGGAGGTGAACCAGATTCCGATTACAG
>NZ_JAIVFS010000143.1 GCF_020829645.1 Nostoc mirabile CHAB5784
CTGGAGCAGATATACTACAGAATTGTTAAAGGTCGCGGATGCTTTGAGGCTGACAAGATAATATTTTTAATCTCTAATTCCATTTGATTTGCGTTCTCTCATATCGCTTTTAGTCTAAACTCCAGTACTTATAGTCTATGTCCTAATGGGCTAGACGGTTGCTATATCACAGAACTTTCCTATTTCACGAAATTATTAAGCCGCCCTATCACCAGAGCGGCCTAAATTAACTCAATACCAAATAATCAGAATTACTGCCTTATTCGATTGAAGTCAGATTCTTGAGAAAACTAATGCTAGGAGAAAAGAAGTATTCACCACCCTTCAGGTGTACCCAACTTGGAAAGTTGAATCCGTCAATTGTTTCTGCTTCCCCCCATTTTTTCGGCCATTTTTGGTTTCTCTCAGCATCAGGTGGAGTTTGAGCAATAATTGGATCGGGGCCGACATTCACCTGAACAAAGTTATTGATATTAGACCAGGACGCTTGGATAAAATTGAACTGATTAGTAATATCAGCTTGAAAGCACAAGAACAACAAACCTGAACCTGTACTCTTTGCTTGAGTGTGGTCACATGCCCCAAAATTGATCCCACGACGAGCAATGCGATGATTTCTCTCTGTATCTAAAGATTGTGATTCAGTTACACCAGAAGATTCCACATGTCCTGTATCTCCTCTAGGATTAGATTTACGGATGTGAGCGTGGAACGGGCACTTAGTTCCCGTCCTATCTAAGTCATAATTGAAATCATTAGTTACTGTTGCCGGAATCTCCGAGAGTGTCAAAGGCGTTCCATCCCGAAAACGACCCATCATTAGCGCTCCAGCTAATTCTTTATCTATGCCTAGCTTCTCTGTTAGGAATTGTTCAGCACTAAGAAAGCCTTCGACGTCTTGTTCAAGTTTGCGGTAAACTAAATAACTGCCATAGCTATCGTCTAATTTACCGTTGGGATCTTTAGCCAAAATGATACTCAAAGGAGCACGAGCATCCCATTCTTCAAAGCCGTCACGTAGGTAGGCTTTTCTAACATCTTGCTTCAAAAACAGAGGTTGACTGACACCATCAACAAAGCCAAAGTGTTCAATAGGTTGTTTGAATTCATTTCTCAGGACAAAACCATCTTCTCTGTGAACAATTTGCGCTAACCGATACAGTTCTCGCGTAATCTGGTTAACTGTTTGCAGTAATTCTACTAAATTATCATCTGCTATCAGCAATAAGGCATGAATTTCATCTTGGAATCCTGGCTCCCAGTCTTCAACAGCTGGATCGCGCAACAGATTTTTGACACTATCATTTTTCATGCCAAAGCGAAAAGGTTCATTGCCAGGTATTTGGTATGGTTCAAATCCCAAAGACTCATAACCCTTACGCGATAACAAGAAATTCACAAATGGATCGCCTTTGATTTTCTCTCTTCTGTACCGTTCAGCTTCGTTTGACTGCTTCTGGGCAGATGTCACCCGATTAGCAAAATTTTGAATCCATTCCTTGAGTGCATCAGTTTGACCAGGCTTAAATTGCAAAAATAGATGCACAGCATAGTCTCGTCCATGCCCTTTAAGAATATTGCCCTGTAAATCACTAAGGAGAGTCTCGTATTTACCAGGTTTTGTAGGGTCAATACCATCTTTTGGGACTATTTGCAAATCTTCTTCTGTGAGTGCCATTACTGTAAGGTTCTGTTTAATATTTGGATGACACTGTTGCCGTATTAAATAACAGCAACAGTAGATTTGAAAAGTAATGGTAAGAATTCAGCACGGGCTAAACCTTAGCTATCCGCTAACAGGAGTCAGAAGTCAGAATTTAAAAGGAATGCAGTATGATCGGTAAATTTATGTAAGAAGTATTCTTCTGATTCTTTAACTATTCTGACCGGAGGCGGAGCGTCTCCGGCTCCGCTCCTGAATTCTGACCGGAGGCGGAGCGTCTTCGGCTCCGCTCCTGAATTCTTACAAGTGATGTACTTACGCTTCTAGGTTCACTATCTTGGCGTGAGAAGGAAAACCGTTGTTATTGACGTAGAACATCATGTAGTACCCAGGTGGGTAAAAGTTGGCGTTTGTCGGTGCTTTAAAGCTGATAGAAGATTTATCATCTGAAACTTTTTCTATCTGCAAATCTGCTAGCCGTTGCCCATAATCGAAAGAGTGAGTAACAGTACCCAACTTAATTAGAACAACAGACCCATCAGCAGTACCATCTTTAACTGAGATTTCCCTTGATTCACCATATTTAAGTGTTTGCAAATCATTTGTGATTTCTGGACGAGGGCCATCTTTAAACAGATAAGGTGGACTGAATATCTCTGCTTGCCAAATTTCAGCAGGCACAAAGGGTTCTGGGTCGTTTTCTACGAAGTAATCTTGAGGATTTTCGTAATAATGAGCCAGAGAGAACTCTTGAACATTCCCTGATTTGTCTTTCAATTGTGGTATTTTGTAATACTCTTTGGGATCTGGCAGCACATCAACCCGAACTGTTCCATCTTCTTGTCTAGCTCCACGACTAGCATTGCCACCAATACTTAAAACACGAGCATCTGGTAACAAAAGAGCGCCATTATGATACAACCTGGGGAACTTGCCAGGATTCATCGGAGTAGTTTTATAACCCCCTGGAGAAAACTTATCTTGAGTCATCAGTAATGGCTCATAGACCGGCTTGTATTCTGCAAATTCTCCACCATTGATGGTTAAGATTTCTTTGGTGGGCAGAATTACAGCCAAATTCATCGCCCGAGGTTTATCGAGAAACTTCTCAACGATTTTCCATTCCCCAGTCGGCTTATCGGTATGTTGTGGGGTAACCCAACGTTCTAAGCTGGAAGCAATCTTTACTCCCTTTGCTTCTAAATCAGTGTTGGTCTTGCCTAGATAAGGTCTACCAAAGTTAATGTCATTGGTGCCTAATATACCCCCAATAAGTAAAACATCTCCTTCGTTATTAGGATCAAGCAGCCCAGTTCCGTAAACCTTTGATATCGCCTGTCTGTCGGGGCCTGGTTCAAAGCTGACGCTAAATTTTTCTGGATTACTTGTGTTAACAGTCATCAAATAGCTCTTTTTGCTCTTGTGAACCTCAAGAGGAAATTTACCGGCACCATCACCTGTAATTAGTAACTTGCCATCAGCAGTAGGAAAGACACGGGGATAAACATCGATGTTGTCGTAAGTATCTGCTTCTGGGGAAATTTTGGTATTGAAGGGACTATTTTTTACATAGGTCAGATCAATATATTGAAATTTCTTAGTTGTGGGATCGTAGATTTCAATAGTTGGAGTAATCTGACCAGGTTTGCCATATTTTAGACCAGAGAAAATAACAATTTTCCCATCAGCTAAAGTTACAGGGCTAGGATACCAACGTCCCTCTTTAAGTGGGCCAACTGTTGACCAGGTTTCAGTTTTCCAGTCGAATACGTTGGTCTGTTTAGAGCCTTCAAATAATTCACCTGGGTAGTAGCGATTAGAGCCACTAATAAAGAGAATATTCCCATTTGCTAGGTGTATGTGTCCTGAACAAAAAGGATCGTTGCTTTGTCCATTTTGGATAGCAGGAGGCGAAGCAATGCGTTTAAATGTACCATCTTTAGGATCGAACAAGGCTGAATTATTGACTACTTGCTCATCACTTCCGTTGACTCCATCTACAAATTTGTTTTCTTGATTCAAAGTGTTACGATTACTACTGCCATTGACAATTAGTATTTTGCCATTAGGCAAAAGTGCTGTATGAACACCTTGCATCCAATCTTTTTGGTTTACAGGTCTGGGAACTATATCCCATTTACCTTTTGTTTTACTTGTCGGATCAATTATTTCTGATTGCTTTACAGATGAATAGGCTGCATCCGCTCTGGCTAACCCTGGATTGATTAGTAATCCTACCAAAAACAGCAGAATTACTAGAAATGCTAGTCTTTTATTCACGAATTTATTTTCTAAAAAGTCACGAAACATTGTTGTAAAAACCTGGCTTTAGATAAAGGGTTATGTTGCTATTCCCCCTATTTGGGTAATCAATTTGACTTATAAGTTGCTATTTATTTCAACCTCGAAATTTGACTCTTGCAAAACATCTATGTTGTTCAACCAAATAGTCATGCTTGCTATGTATTACTTTTAGCCATATCTGCTATTAGTTTTTATTTCAATCCTAGATAGCTGCTACTTTTCTAAAAGCTCGTAATAGCTGCAATCCGACTTCGCTTTGCAAGCGACTCAAAAGCTTAACAATGTTATACGTATACTAAAAAAAACATTTTAATATACGTATAATTGTTTAAATTCAATGAGTTTAGAACAATTTCAATTTACAGCTATTTGATTGATCAAGCAAGCATATTTAAGTAATATTGCGGAAAGGCGAAAAATTTTAATAATTAATATGACAAACTGTAAAATAAGATGTAATCTATTGCTAGAAGTGTTACAAAATCGGACTTTTAGGGTGAAGCAAGTCCCGTATTATCTAAGTGTCTGGTAGAGAAGTGGATGTCGCTTTATGATCATGAAACCACAGATGAACACCCATCAATGATCTGTGTGCATCTGTGATTCTAAATATCTTTAGACTGTATTTTCGCAAGAAGTCTAATGTTTACTGCCAAACATAGATAAGGACAAACAAAATAATCCAGATCACATCGACGAAGTGCCAGAACAACGAAGTCGCGTTGACGCCGAAGTGGCCTGTGTCGTAGTTGCCAGGTATGAAAGAACGTACCAAAATAATCAACTGCAACAGAATGCCGGTGAAAACGTGCAAACCGTGGAAACCTGTTAGCAGGTAAAACGTCCCACCAAATACCCCTGTGGTGAAGCCAAAAGCGAGGCTGTTCCATTCAATCGCTTGCCCAACCAAAAAGTAAGTTCCCATCGCCATTGTTGTCAAGAGAAACAGGCGAAATTTCACTAAGTCATGGCGTTGAAGGGCGCGTTCTGCTAAGTAAATTACAAAGCTACTGGCGACAAGAATTACTGTGTTGATTGTCGGTTCTTTTACTTCTAGCCCGGAAACACCAGCTGGTAGCCAGTTAGGAGTTGTTGTTTTGTAGATGGCATATCCGGCGAAAAAACTTAAGAAAATGACGCTTTCAGATAGTAGGAAGACAATGAAGCCAAACATCTTGTTGCCTTCTTCGTCGTGGGTATGTTCTGCGGCTGTGTGATGCAATTCATGGGAATTGATATAACTGTCCATTTTGCTTTTAGTTTGAGGGGGAATTTGAAACGCTTTAGGTAGCAAAGGGAAGCGCAGAGGTACGCGGAGGGTTTTTGCGTCTTCCCGATAGTTTGCGTTTATTCTGGGAGGTTGGCTGTTAAGGGTTCTGATTTGCCGTAGCCGTAGGGTTCGGAGATGATGATGGGGATTTCTTCAAAGTTTTCTACTGGGGGGGGTGAAGAAACCATCCACTCTAGTCCAATTGCCCGCCAAGGATTATTAGGTGCTTTCTCGCCTTGCATCCAAGAAATTACCATGTTGAATATGAAGGGTAAGGTGGACATTCCTAAGAGAAATCCGCCGAGGCTAGCGATGACATTCCAGAATTGATACTCTGGGGCGTAGGAAGCGACTCGGCGTAGCATTCCTTGCAATCCTAATGGATGCATGGGCAAAAAGTTGAGGTTGGTGCCGATGAAGGCTAACCAGAAGTGGATTTTACCCCAGCTTTCGGAGTACATCCGCCCAGTCATTTTGGGGAACCAGTGATAGATTGCCGCAAATAAGCCCATCGTCACTGTGCCGTAGAGGACGTAGTGGAAGTGTCCCACTACAAAGTAGGTATTGTTAACGTGGACATCAACCGGCACGGAGGAAAGCATGATGCCTGTGATTCCGGCGAAGACAAACATGATTAATCCGCCCAGAGCAAACAGCATTGGTGTATTGAGCCGCAGTTTACCGCCCCAAATAGTTGCTACCCAGGCAAATACTTTAATTCCTGTGGGTACAGACACGCACATTGTCGTCAGCATGAAAATCAACCGCATCCAGCCTGATGTACCACTGACGTACATGTGGTGTACCCAAACAATGCCGCTCACTCCTGCAATCAAAATGGATGAAATAGCGACTACTTTGTAACCAAATAGAGGTTTACGTGAATAAACTGGGAAGATTTCTGAGAAAATCGCAAAGACGGGCAAAATAATCACGTAAACGGCGGGGTGGGAGTAGAACCAGAAGTAATGCTGGAACATAACTGGATTCCCGCCCCTGCTGGGGTCAAAGAAGCTCGTGCCAACTGTGAGGTCGAGTAGCAGCATCACTGCGCCTGCTGTCAGCGCAGGTAATCCGAATAGTTGGATAATCTGGGCGCTAAACACTCCCCAGACAAACAAGGGCATCCGAAAGAAGCCCATTCCTGGGGCCCGCATCTTCACAATTGTGGTGACAAAGTTCACTGCCCCCATAATTGAGGATACGCCGGATATTGCCACCGCTAAGAGCCAGAGAACTTGACCATTAATCAAGTTACCTGTGGGATTCTGAAGACTGACTGGCGGGTAAGACCACCAACCGGCTTGGGCTGGGCCACCAGGGACAAAGAAGCTACCCATCATGATAATTCCGACTACTGGCACCATCCAAAAGGCGACGGCGTTGAGGCGGGGAAATGCCATATCTCGCGCCCCAATCATCAGGGGTACTAAATAGTTGGCAAAACCAACCAGTGAGGGAAATGTCCACAAAAACAGCATTATAGTGCCGTGCATGGTGAACATACCGTTGTAGACGGTGCGATCTACTAAATCTGATTCGGGTGTCATCAGTTCTCCCCGCATCACCATTGCAAAGATACCGCCAACGAGAAAGAAGAAGAAGGAGGTAACGAGATACTGGATACCAATTACCTTGTGGTCAGTACTAAAGCTGAAGTATTCTTTCCAATTACTTGGAGATTCGTGGTTATGCTTCTCATCAGGGAGAAGAATACCTTCAATAGGAACATTAGTCATGGTTACTTTCCTTTCAACCAGGTGAATTGACTAGAAGAGGTGCAGCAGGTGGAACTGTAACCCAACCAGTTTGGACTGATTGATTGGATGTTTGGGCATACTCAGAAGCCGCTTGATTTTTTGCTAGGGATGGCTTTTGGGTTGCAGTTTGTGCTAGCCACTGTTGATAATCTTCAGGAGATTCGACAACCACATTCGCCTGCATCGTCGCAAAGTATGTACCGCTATATTGGGAATCGGTCAATCGGTATTTGCCGGGACGGATGGGAGTAAATTCAAAGTCGATCGCATGGTTGGGAATAATATCCTGCTTGAGGCGAAATGCAGGTATATAAAAGCCGTGGAGAACGTCTTGTGATTTCAGCGCTAAACGTACCCGGCGATCGCTTGGTAAATGCAATTCGATACTGGTAATATCTTTTTCGGGGTAATGAAAAACCCACGCCCACTGTTTAGCTAGTACGTCGATTTTTTCTACAGGTTCAGTTAAGGCGTTAGCTGATACATCATTTGGTTCTGCATGAGCCGATTGCATTGCTAGCGGATTATGCAAGTGAACTAATTCCGATGGGCCTTGAATCCCCATTTGTTCGTAAACTTGGAAGCTGTAGCCCGCAATCCAAAACACCAAAAGAATTGGGATTGCCGTCCAGACAACTTCTAAGGTGATATTGCCATGAATTGGGGGGCCGTCGGTGAAGTCATCTTTGACTGCCCGATGGAAGATCACAGAATACATCAAAGTACTTGTTACTCCCAAGAAGATGAAAGCACCGAGGGTTACTAAGAAGCTAATCAAATCATCAATTAGTAGGGATTCGGCTGCTGCTTGGGGGGGAAGCCAGGAGTAAGCCTGCTTCCCGATCCAGAGACTAGTAACAGTCACTGCGATCGCGCCTGTCAGCAGCGTCAAAATATTTAAAATCTTCTGGATTTTCATGGTCACATTAGTCATTGGTCATTGGTCATTGGTCATTAGTCATTGGTCATTGGTCAGTGGTCATTGGTCGATGGTTAGTAACTTTAAACAAATGACATAGACGCGCTAGCGGCTTCCCGCAGGGTAGGACAAAGGACAATTGACAAATGACTTACTTGAGTGTTGTGTTGAGGTCTTGGTGCGATCGCAGCAAATTATCTGCTGTATTGTGTATGCCAAACTCGGTAGCCATTTGCGCCCCTAGTGTTCCGTGGACGTACATAATCAACATGATTGCTATGCCTGCAAACAGATAGATCCATTGCACTTCTCTATCTGTCTGTTTATATTCTTGTTTGCCCCAAACGAAGCGCTGCCATCCTCTCCAGATGGTCATGCCAACAATCAGCGCTAATAACAACACACCACCTACACCATGCCAAAGCATAGTTTCCATTGCCTGCAATCCCCAGGCACTCTTCATATCAGCTGGTGGTGTTGCCAACAGCATTTCGTAAAAGCCTGCTGCCACTGTGAAAAATGTGATGATGCTGGCAGCTAGCATGTTGTACCAGCCAACATCAAATAAGTTGTCACGTTCCACAGTAATTGCCAAAAATTTGAAGACCCATTTTTCAAAGGGGAACAGAACACCGACAATATCAAAGGTCATCCCAATGATGAACAAACCTATTGTCAGATGGACTAAGTTTGGATGAATGGGAATTGTGTAAGGTAATCCGTTTGCGCCTAGAGAGCCGCTCAATTGATCAATTAATTCTGAGTTCATCGCAACAGACCATCCTTTACTGCTTCCACAACTGGCACTGTATGCAATCCATACACCCAAACAAGTTCATCTCCGAGATATACTTGCAAGCCAACTATTAGGGTTAAAATTAACCCGGCTCCCAAATAATAAATTGGTACTTTTTGCGGGTTGCGGGCACGAATTACATAGCGCCAAGCTGTAATTGCTGTGATGATTCCCGAAAGCGACCAACCAATTAGCGTATGTAAATTCAGCACCGATTTAGCTAGGCTATAAGGTTGTGCTAAACCCGCTTCAAACTGACCAAAAATGATCGCAACGAAGATGGCGATTGTGGCAACTAACATGTTCCACCAACTCACCTCAAAAAGACTGGTTTTACCAGTAAAATAGCCAATCACATCGCAGAAAAAGGAAAACAACACCATCGCAATTACGAAGTGGACAACGATGGGATGAATCGTATCTGGATAGGGCAAATTGTGGTCGTTCAATGATGTAAAATACTCAAGCATTGTATTCTCCTGGACATATCTACCGCACTGTGGTCAATCAATTTTGGATTGCCAATTTTGGATTTTAGATTTATTCCGTCCCTGACGAGATATAAACCAAAAGACCTTAATCCAAAATCGCTAGTCAAACTTCAATGATTGATGGATACTCGCTAACATCACTACAAGTATCTATCCATAATTGACCGCAATCTGTTCAATATGTGCGCGGTGCAATACCTTTAATCATGTCTTAGCTTTTTGTAGACAAATTTAGTAAATTTGCCTTTAGGGAACGACTTTTGTTGCGCTTAATTTCCTCATGCCAATAGTCTGCAACAGCAATTTTTGATGTAGCTAAACCAAATCGCTGTCGTTTGTTGATTTGCTTAACCTACCTTTTAGCTTAAGTAAATTTTTATGAATTGTCAAAACAATAATAATTAAACTTTTAAAAGTTAGTTAGTTAGCAAAAATATATTTCTATAATGTATCGATTCTGGCATTAAAGAAAATTCAAAAAAACCATAAATATCATATTTTTTATGTAAAGTATTTCACAATGGTAAAATATTTAATTGTAATGTAAATGACAAAAATATATAATTTTGATTAGTGGGTATAAAAGTAAGTCAAGGTAAGTTAGTAGCCGTGGTGGAACTGGAGAATGCTGAAAGGATTTGATGAGCCATCAAGTCACACTAACAGGTGTGAGGACAAAACAAGTGGCATTTGAAATTGTGGTCATTGGTACTTCTTTGGGCGGATTATCAGCCTTAAAAATTCTCTTGGGTAATTTACCAGCAGACTTTCTAGTGCCGATCGCGATCGTGCAACACCGTCACAAGGAGTCTAACAACACACTCCAGGAGTTATTACAAGAATATACTTCGTTGCCGATTCGAGAAGTGGAAGACAAAGACGAAATACTACCAGGACATATCTACATAGCTCCAGCAGATTATCACTTATTGGTTGAACCAGGTCACTTTGCCCTCTCGACTGATGAGCCTGTTTCTTATGCCAGACCATCTATCGATGTGCTATTTGAGTCAGCAGCCGATGTCTACACCCAGCAAGTTATTGGTGTAATATTGACAGGAGCAAACCAAGATGGTATGCAAGGTCTTAAGAAAATAAAAGCGCGGGGAGGACTTACTATCGTACAAGAACCTGCCACAGCCCAGAGCGATGTTATGCCAGAAGCAGCAATTTCTGCTGTTGCAGTAGACTGGATTTTGACACTCTCAAACATTGCTTCCCAAATGGTCAAGCTTTGTCATTAATTACGGAAATAAACCCATGCAGATGGAACCCAAAGTAAACATCCTCCTAGTGGATGATAAACTAGAAAATTTGCTAGCACTAGAAGCAATCCTGGAAAAACTGGGAGAGAATCTGGTAAGAGCTACTTCTGGGGAAGAAGCTTTGAGGTGTCTGCTACATCAGGACTTTGCAGTGATTTTGCTGGATGTGCAAATGCCAGGGATGGATGGCTTTGAAACTGCAACCTTGATTCGCAATCGGGGGCGATCGCGTCACACTCCAATAATCTTTCTCACCGCCTTTAGCACTAGCGACCAAATGCTGTTTAAAGGCTATGCCTTGGGTGCAGTTGATTATTTGCTCAAACCATTAGACCCTAATATTTTGACTTCTAAAGTCACAGTATTCGTAGAACTATTTAAGAAAACAGAAGCTGTGAAGCAACAAGCAGCGCAGCTAGTAGCTGTCAATGCGGAACTCAGGCAAAGTGAAGAACGATTGCGATCGCTGAGTACCTGTTCACCCGTTGGCATTTTTGAAATTGATACTGAAGGCGGCTGTAGGTATACTAATCCTCGCTATCAGATAATTTGTGGCTTGAGAGCGGCAGAGAGTTTAGAAAAAAGATGGCTAGAATCTGTTCATCCAGAAGATAGAGAACGAGCAATCGCCAGTTGGTCTGACTACATTCGTGAAGGTCGTGATTACTCTGAAGAGTTTCGCTTTCAAACTACTCATGGTATCGTCCGTTGGGTTCAAGTTCGCTCATCACCCATGCTTTCCGGTCAAGGAGAATTGCTGGGATATGTAGGCACTCTCGAAGATATTACTGAACGCAAACAAGCAGAAGAAGTCCGCGCTCAAGTGATTCGAGAACAGACGGCAAGAGCCGAAGCAGAAGCAGCAAATCGGATGAAAGATGAGTTTCTCGCTGTTCTCTCCCACGAACTCCGCACACCCTTAACCTCAATGCTGGGCTGGTCAAAAATCCTCCGCTCTAAGAAACTTGACGAAAAAGCCACTTCCCGCGCCCTAGAGGCGATTGAACGCAACGCAATATCTCAGATGCAACTAATTGAGGATATTTTAGATGTATCCCGAATTATCCGTGGTCAGTTGCGGTTAAATGTATCTGCGGTGAATCTGATCGCGGTAACGGAGGCAGCCTTAGAGGCAGTGCGTCCCCTAGCAGAACCAAAAGATATTAAGTTAAATACTGTTCTGGATACTTCGGTCGGGTCAGTTTATGGCGATCCAGCCCGTTTACAGCAAGTTGTCTGGAACCTACTAACTAATGCCATTAAGTTTACCCCTAAAGGTGGCAGAGTAGATGTGAATCTGTCAGTAGTCTGTGGTGAAGAACAAGAAACAACTCACAAATACGCCCAAATTCAAGTTATCGATACAGGGATTGGCATCAGTTCCGAGTTTTTGCCCAAAGTATTTGAGCGTTTCCGGCAAGCAGACAGCACCACAACGCGATCGCACAATGGATTAGGACTAGGACTAGCGATCGTTCGTCATCTAGTGGAACTGCACAAGGGTACAATATTTGCCCAAAGTTTAGGCACTGGACAAGGAGCAACCTTTACTGTGAAATTGCCACTGCTACAAGACAATAGGGGTAGCAGGGCGAGTAGAGAAGCCACAGGAGAAATTTCCTCCCCTGTGGCATCAACCCCCCTTGCTGGACTAAGAGTTTTAGTTGTAGATGATGAAGCAGATACCCGTAACTTTCTCAGTTTTATGTTTGAGGAGTATGGGGCGATCGCCACTGCCGTAGGATCAGTTGATGAAGCCCTAGCAACACTTGAACAAGCAAAACCAGATATTTTGATTAGCGACATTGGCATGTCAGAGCAAGATGGTTATACGCTGATTCGGAAACTGCGCTCTTTAGAACCAGAAAAAGGTGGATGTATCCCGGCGATCGCTTTAACAGCCTACACGCGAGAGGAAGACCGCTTAGAAGCGCTAAGAGCAGGGTTTCAGCAGCATTTATCTAAGCCAATAGACCCCACTAAATTGATTGCTATGGTTGTCAATGTATTAAAGCTACCTGTAGAAGTTCCAGTGGGTTGATTTGGAATTGGGGAGTGGGGAGCAGGGAGCAGGGAGCAGGGAGAAGAATTTTCCCCTCAGCAAGAGCAGCCCCCCGCCCCTCTGCCTCTTTTCAATGCCCAATTTCAAATCAAGACGAAGTTAAGGCATGTTTTTTCAATTCGTCTAGGGAAACCATTTCCAAAGCTCTAGCATGGGTTGCAGAAAGGATGACCGGTGGAGCAACGCCAGCATCGAGAGCTTCTTGCCAGCGAGAAGCACATAAACACCAGCGATCGCCAGGCTTCAGTCCAGGGAAATTAGAATCAGGAACAGGTGTGCTTAGATCGTTCCCGTGGGATTTGGTGAACTCCAGGAATTCTGATGTCACTTCGGCACATACGACGTGCGAGCCTAAATCCTCACCACCTGTGCGACAAAAACCGTCGCGGTAAAACCCAGTTATGGGAGAAGTGCAGCAGGCTTCTAGGTTTCCACCGATTACGTTTTTAGCTTCTGTCATTGTTAATTCGTTGTACTTGATTTTTTGGCTTTGATATAAGCCTATATTGACACTTCCCTACTTGAATAAAAATCGCTATCCCTTATTAAGCAGGGAATTCTACAATCACTACTCATACATTGCTTTGAGTGGTAGAAGTGCGATCGCCTACGCCGGGTACGCCATTGCACTTACTAAACCTGGTAATAATACCAATTCTGTATAAAGATGCGCCAAATTTAGAAAGGAACGAACCGCAGAGACACAGAGAAGCCAGTGCGCCCTTGCGGTTAAGAGACTTGAAGCAACTGGCGCGACACAGAGGAGAAAAAGCAAGGTTAAAAAATTCAGCGAAGAACTGGCAGAATTTTTTCATATTTCACCTGCTGCTTTCTTCCCAAATTATCTTTAATAACTCGTTATTAGTTGAGTGTAGAAGTGCGATCGCACTTTGGAGAGTTGGTAACAGGTTTATACCAAGGTAAATACTCATCTAGGGTAAGCTTGCCGGAGAAAATACAAGTGTCAATTCTTAGTACTTGCAAGCGCTGCCATTGCTCAATAGACATTTTACAATCAACATCAGCCCATTTACGTTTCCTTGTCAATTATATAGAATTCTTTAACTTCTCTTTATCCTTTAGTTGCTTTATTAATAAAGTCAATTTTTCATATAAATCGTTTATATTAGTTGCTTCTTTGTAAGCTTTGTCTATTAAAGTTATTTGTTTCGCATAGAAAAAATTTGTTATGTTATATAATATTTGCATTCTTAATTTCCAGCTTTTTTTAAGGTCAATTAGGGTATTTTGTATGCAGTGGTCATAATTTTGTTTGTTTTGAACTAGGGTATTTTCTCCGTTTTCATTTTTACAATTTAAATCTGTGTATATCTTTATTTCACCAACTAGTCGCGTTATTAATGAATTTAACGGAGATAATATTTCCTCTAAATCTTCTTTTGATAGATTGTCCAGTTGTTGTTTTAAGTTTTCACACATATTATTGTTAAAATTTGTACACTTAACCTATTATAGGACTCGTATTTTATTTTTGAAAAACTCAAATAGTAGTTCTATATCTTACTGAGTAATTGTCTACGTCAAGGGTACGGAAAGGAAGCAAGTTGATACGTGGAAAAAAGTTTACAAAACTCTGGCATATTAATTCTTAGTTACTTTTGACAGTAAATTTTTGCTAAAAAGCCTAAATAACTTTTACCCCTAAAAATGCGATCACCTACGGCAGGCGAGGGGTTGATGAGAAATCGCCATTTTCAAGTTTGAGGGAATCAATAAAAACCCCTGGTAGTTAGCCAGGGGTAATGCAAGTCAGTACTTTTCGCATGGAATGTATCCTACTTAAATACCATAGCAACCGTCTAATTTAGAGATATGCCATTTTGCCAAACAAAAAAAGCCCCCAGTGGTAAGCCGAGGGTTAATTTTTTTTGGAATAGCGGTAATCTACAAAGCTATTATTCCCAGTCCAGTAGGCAATAGAATCAGAATTTCTATATATACAGGACTTACGCAAAAATTGTCAAAAAGCTTAATTTATCGAACCGCCAAGACGCCAAGAACGCCAAGAATTCGTAGAGTGTGCGTAAGTCCTGATATATATATTGTGATGTCTACAAAAGAGAGCTTCGGCGTATCCTAACCTCGTTGCTTACCCTTAAATAAGTAAAGCTAATAAGTTATATCAGCTTTACTGAAGTAATAAAACTTGATTAAAAATTGTAAAGCATTGTAAAGTAGATTCACAGGCAAAGACAAACGAGCCTGATTATAAAACAACTAACCGCACTTATAAAACCATGACA
>NZ_JAIVFS010000144.1 GCF_020829645.1 Nostoc mirabile CHAB5784
AAATAAAACTTCTGGTTGACAGTTTCTGATTGGTGCCAAAACTGCTGCAAGAAGTCACTCACGATTTCTCCAAATTGATTAATTTTTATCGCTTTTTAATGTGAAGAAATATTTCGCCAACAGTGTCAGCGAAGCTGTCTACATGGGCTGTGGCGATAATGCAATTGGGGTTGGCTTGAAAATAGTTATCTATCTTAATGTTCCAAGTCTTGGGCATAGTAAATCTAGCGATGAAATTAATAGGTTAAGCCTAATCTATCTCTAATTCTTCTCTTTCTTCAGTGATCAGAAGCTACCAAAATAGCCCAATAGTTGTCCCCAAGGCGAAAAGTTTTTTTTTGTTTTGAGGGAACCTACCCCCTTGGAGGGTTACATTTAACGAACTTTGGGGGTTTAAGTCAAGAGCCTAATAAGGGCAGCGCGTTTTGTGTCGGGGTCTAAATCCCCGTCACAAAACGTAATTGCGAATTGCGAATTGCGAATTGGTTTAATTCTAGCATACCCAAAGTTTTTAATGTCAAAAGTTATATGCTTCATCTGAGGTCACTTGAGACTAAAGACTGATTTCTCAATTGATTTCCACCAATAGGATTAGAAAATACCTACATTTTTTTTGGGGCTAGAAAATAACAGATTTTTCAACGAAGTCAGAAGGAAGAGGGAAGAAGGAAGAAATTCTTGTTTTCTCTTCTTTCTCGTGACCAAAGGGAACTTGGGTTTGGTTGAAGTCAACTTTAATGTTTGGGGTAACGGTTCTATCAACCGTTCTGGGCACATTACTTCTGAGGCACCAACCTATATTGTTATTCATGGCTATCAAAGCACTGGTGGCAATGCAGGCAATAACTACAAAGCCGCTGACTGGATGGAAAATATAGCCCAAAGCATTCGGCAACGTGAGTCAAATGCTAATATCATTCTTCTAGATTGGGAAGAAGGAGCTAGTTCCAAGTGGTATCCCACTTCCGCCGCCAGAAAACTTAGTGTTTTTGGATGAAACTGGCGTTCTACTTGGGTTGACGAGGACTCATGCGCGTTCACAAATGGGTACAAGACCTTACTCTCTCAACCCCTTCTATAGAGGCTCAAAAGTTACAGTAATTGGAGCAATTAGTATTAAAAAAGTAGTTGCATTAATGACAATGAATGGTTCAATGGATGGCATTGCATTTGAATTATTTGTTGAGAAGTTTTTGGTGCCAAATTTATGGTCAGGAGCAGTGGTAGTAATGGATAATTTATCCGCACATAAACTAGATTCAATCGTGCCAATGATTGAAGCTGTAGGTGCGAAAGTTATTTGTTTATCCTCATACTCCCCTGATTTTAATCCCATTGAATTATGGTGGTCACAACTTAAATCTTTTTTACGCAGTTTTGCTCCAACTACAACAGAAATGGTTGATAAACTAATCTCAGTTGCACTCGACTTAATAAATCCTCAACATTTAAGAAACTGGTTTGCTAGTTGCTGCTACTGTACCTCATAACAGCCGTAAATGCTGTATTGTCTAGTTTTCAGTCTTTTTTTTACGTCGAACTCAGGTGATGAACAATTTTTACAATTTGCTATTTCTTGGAGTAAGCTTTCAGTAAGCCTTTGCTCAAATTCTGAAGTGTTAACCAAACCCCGCTCCCAGTAGTAACTCCCCGGAATCCCAATAGAGCCATGTCACAAATCCTCCAACGACTGCTACAGCGACTCCACCAGTCCAAGTTGTTAGCAACTTTGGTCAGAGGTGCGGAGGTTGCGTTAGTTTTCATAGTATCAGGCCATGTCATAACTTATGTTGTTCAACTGCTCTTAGCTCGCTTGATGGGAGCGGCTGAGTATGGCACTTACCAATACGTTATAAACTTGAGTCTGATTTTGGCAGTACTCGGCGAACTAGGCTTGCCGAGCGCCGTGTTGCGTTTCATTCCACAATACTTGGTCACAAAAGACTGGGCACTCCTAAGTGGCGTCATCCGTGGCAGTTGGCAGCTAACCCTCCTGGCAAGCTTAGCGATGTTTGGTTTAGGCACGGTCGTGGTTTTGGGTCTCAAAACTTACCAGGAATGGGCTTACTTGACCCCAATGCTGGTTAGCCTTTGGCTAGTACCACTGCTAGCCTTGGTTCATTTGCAATCAGAAATCGCTCGGGCCTTTTTGGACATTGTACTGACATATGTCCCTTTTCGGGTCTGTTGGCCGTTACTAATGATAACAGGCGCATTACTCCTGCAGCAGCATTACCGACTGACAAGCGTGGCTGTCACTGGTATCGCGGGACTGGCACTGTTAACTGTCATCATGTTTCAAATGCGGCTGTTGCAGCGACGGTTGGCAGTTATCTCTCATTCCCACCCAGTTTATGCCCTACGCAAGTGGTTGCGCGTCTCCTTTCCGTTATTACTGAGCACAGTTTTCTTGGCTATTTTGGATCAGATTGACATTGTAATGCTGGGGATTTGGTTAAAGCCTGAGGTCATCGGCCTTTACAGTGCTGCTGCCAAAACCGCTCTCTGGGTGAGTGTTAGTTTGGAGGCAGTGAACACAGTAGCAGCACCAGCAATTGCCGCGCTTTACACACAAGGGAACCGCGAGGAGTTGCAGCGATTACTCTATACAGTAGCTCACTTGATTTTCTGGCCTTCCTTAACTATTGCCATTGGCTTGATTATGTTTGCTCGTCCGATACTAGGGCTCTTTGGACCAGAATTTGTCGTCGTACGCTGGGAGTTGACTTTCTTGGCATTGGGACACCTGGTCAGCTCTGCTGTTGGCTCTGTTAACTATCTAATGAATATGACGGGGCATCAAAATCAAAGTACCTTTGTCCTTGGCTGGAGTGCGCTGTTCAACATCGTTTTGAACGCGGTCTGCATTCCCCTATTCGGTACGGTAGGTGCAGCGCTGGCAACAGTTATGTCAATAGCTCTGTGGAACATTTGGCTCTACGTCCTAGTGGTTAAACATCTAAGTGTCTACCCATCCATCGTTTCTGCCTTGACATGGAAGCGTCAAAACTGAGAGGCAATACTGCTCGGTTAAGGAGAAATAGAAGGTAAAACAAAGAAAATTTTGTTCGCGAATCGTCAGGTTTACACCGTACCAGTGTCACAACTTTCTACACTTCATGAACAAGATTTGTGGGCTGGTCTGACAACAGTAGTTATGGTAGTACGTTCGATTCAGCATTGGAATCAGACTACCCAGGAGGTGCAATTTTACATAACTAGCCACGGAGCGCGATGCTAACAAAATTGGTAGTGCAATTCGACAGCATTGGGGAATAGAAAATTCTGTTCATTGGACATTGGATGTCACTTTCGGTGAGGATGAATGTCGGATTCGTTCTCTGCACAGCCCACAGAATTTTGCTTTACTACGTCGGATTGCTCTCAATGCCTTAGAACGACAATACCTTCGCCAAAAAAAGAGTATGAAGAGATAGGGCTGCCGTAGTAGAGTTATTGTCTATCACAACGACAACTCAAAACCCACACACAGCCCATGTTTGATCTGACTTTTCCCGTTAAGTCATGAAACAACGAAGCAGCAAGAGTTTCAGACTATAATTTATTCTCAATAACTTAATATTACTGACAATAAATTACGAGAGAATAGGGCTTTGGGCTAGGGGTATAGTAAGCGATCGCTCAATCAAGGAGATAACGGGAAAAGTCAGATGTTTGATATCCTATCACTGCTACAATGCCTGTTACCACAAATAAATGCTACGACGATGCGGCAATTAAACCAGATAATTCTGGCGATGTTAGCAATGAATGGACGAGTTACCATGTTGGGAATTTCTCGTTGGACAGGTAGTGGTGGCAGTTATCGGACGATGTTGAGATTCTTTCATACAGTAATACCTTGGGCGACGTTGTTTTGGTTATTCTTTCGCAAACATTCATTTCGTGCGAATGACATATATTTGCTGGCAGGAGATGAAGTTGTAATAAGTAAATCAGGGAAACTTTCCTTATGGGCTGGATAGGTTTTTTTCTAGCCTAGTTAGCAAACCTATATTAGGACTATCTTTTTTTACATTATCATTAGTAAGTGTTGAACAAAGGCACTCGTTTCCGATTCAGATAGAACAGGTAATCAAGAGCGATATAGAAAAAAGTAGCCTGTCATCAACTAAAGACATAAAACCGAAAGAGAAACGTGGGCGTGGACGACCAAAGGGAAGTAAAAACAAGAATAAAACACAGGTAGTTTTAACATCTGAATTACTCCGAATTCAGGAAATGATTAAGTCGCTATTTAAGTTATTGGCTAAATTTATTCCCCTTACTTACTTAGTCTTAGATGGGCATTTTGGTAACAATAATGCTTTGCAGATGGCTCGCCAACTTAACTTGCACATAATTTCAAAACTTCGCTATGATTCAGCATTATATATACCTTATCAACACTCTGACTCCGATAAGCGCTCACGTCGTAAATACGGAGATAAAATCGACTACGATAATATACTTAACAAGTATTTATGTAAAAGTACCATTGATGAGGATATTCAAACTGATATTTATCAAGCGACTTTACTCCACAAAGAATTTGCCCAAGCTCTGAATGTAGTTATTCTAGTCAAAACCAATCTTAAAACTCATGCTTGCAGCCATGTGATTCTATTTTATAGCGACCTGAAATTGTCATCTGAGAAAATAATTGACTACTACAAACTGCGCTTTCAGATCGAATTCAATTTTCGAGATGCCAAGCAATTTTGGGGATTGGAAGATTTTATGAACTTAAGTCAAACTGCTGTAACTAATGCTGTTAATCTAGCATTCTTTATGGTCAACTTATCCCATCATCTTCTCGCGGATTTTCGTCTCCTTAATCCCGACTCTGGCATTCTTGACCTTAAGGCTCACCCAGAGTGGTTTTCGATATGTCCGTGAATTTTTAAAAATGCTTCCCGAAATGCCTGAGCCTATTTTATTAACTCAGATTTTTGCCAAGCTTACTTCTTTAGGACGTATTCATCCTGTTTCTACAGGCATTGAACCCTCGTAAATTGGCTAAGGTATTGAGACGCGTTAACCCTGGGTTAATATCCTATTTATTTCAAAATGAGAATTGCTGATTTTTTTAAGAAAGATACGAATAATGGATAGCTAGATTATTCATCACTGGTTTTTACCTATCCTGGTAGGTAATAAATTTATTTACATAACCTGTCTTAAGGCAGATTACTAACTCTAGCCAGTGCTTAATACTGTTATCAGTAAACCAAAAAGTTTTTTAGAAGTCTTACCATCTGGACATTTCAGCAAAAGCCAGGGATATCACAAAACTCACAAAACAACGTTAACTTGACCATTTCAGACGATCCCCCTAGTTACCTTGAAGCGATAGCTCTATTACCAATGGTGTTTGCTGACTGATTCACGATGGCTGAAACCTCTATTTTTACGTTCGTTTTTAAAACTTTGTGGTTTACTGGTTATTAAACAGTTACTTGATAGCTCGAAGCATTAAAAGGCTGCTTCCAGCATTTTTTTAACAATATTGAGCAATTTGTCGAATAGAAAAGTCTAAATTCATTTACACTTACTTTGTTAAATGCAAAGGCTATAGTCGTGTTTGTTACTTAAAGAGAATTGTACACAACCGCGCTTCTCGTCGCCGCTGTGATCGGCGAGTTCTGCTTCTACTGGTCGCACCGTTGGAGCCACAACATTCGCTTCTTCTGGAACCTTGGTCACATCAACCATTACCAGTAAACCAAAAAGTTTTTTAGAAGCTTTACCAAGCAAACATTTCAGCCAAAGCCAGGGATATCACAAAACAACGTTTTGTTGAGCATTTCAGACGATCACCCTAGTTATCTTTAAGCGATCGCTCTAAGATCCCTCTAAAACCAATGGTCAATACTCCTGATTAACGATGGCTGAAACCCTTGCTTTTACGTTGGCTTTTAAAAGTTTGTGGTTTACTGATTACCGGAGCCAATGCCTCACGCAAATGACCCACTCTGTCAATCCCCAGTTTGCCATCTTCGATGTCGCTGGCGGCAAGCCTTTCGTTCTAGTGCTGCTGCCACCTTTGGCGAGGTTGTTTACAACCAATATTTAGGGAGTTGGGTGGGTGCTGTTCATCATTCTTTGTGTTGATATTCTGGTCGACTCTTCCCACTCAACCACTCTGTACTACTTGGAGAGCCGCCTCTACCTGGCACAGTTAGATGCCCAATGCTAGAGAAGCTGTCATGGAGTGCCAAGCAAAAGCACAAACTTGAAGATTCTTTATTTAAGTAAAAAAGATACATTTTTATGCAACTAGACACTATGATTTCTGCTACCAACACTGTCGTTCGTTTTCTGACAGGTGCTGAGACAATTGCCCTTGTATTGAAACAAGAGGGCATCAGTACAGTATTTGGTTACCCTGGCACTTCAGAACTCGCATTGTGCAATGCCATCCACCGAATACTGAACGTCTACATCAATGGTCGTGGGGATAAAGAGACGGCGTTTATGGCTGCTGGAGCTTGTATCCTGTCGCCAACGACCGCTGTAGGCATTTTACACGGTGCTCGCGGACTTACCAACGCTGCAGGAGCCTTGGCTGATGTTCGCCGGAACGAGGTGGGCGTTTTATATATCGTGGGTCTTCCATCCACGGGATCGAGTCGTTTCTTACCTCCACACGGTGAGGACGGTCTACTCAAGGGTATGGGACAGTTCGCAAAGTGGACATATGAAATAGGGACACCTGGCGAAACAGACGTTGAGCGCGAAAGATATGCCTGCAAATTCGTTGAGACGTTAAAAACAGCAATTCAGAAGTCACGAGAGCGTCCTTGCGGCCCGATCTTAATTGGCATTCCTCAAGACGTACTTGAGATGCAGTGGGTTCCGGAATGGGTTATGGTGCGTGAAGAACTGCAACAAAATACGCCTTCACAGTTGTCGTTGACAGACACCATCAGCCATATTCGATCTCACTATCGGCCATTGATTCTCATTGATGACTATTTGCTTAAGTACCCAACTGCCCGACGTGACCTTTGCAAGTTCTCCAACTTGATAGGTGCCCCTGTCATTCAAGTTCGTTACCAACGCGGCCCTATGCTGTTTGAGCGTATATCTAAGTCAGACGTTCCATCGTTTGTCGGCTGGTACGAGCCTACAGATCCAAAACACCAGCGATACCTGAGGGAAACAGATTTGCTTATCACGCTTGAAGATAGAAATATGTATCCAAGAGTAATCGGTCAGCTTCCTCCGTGTCGCAAAATTGCGATTACTTCGGATGCTGTGAAAACTTGCAAAAACGAATACTTGAGTGAAGAAGACATTCTTGTCGAAGGAGATGTTTGCGAAATTCTTCAAACCCTCATCCGTATGCTTCCTAAAGAAGCGAGTCAGGGTGTTATCAATGACGCTAACCAAAGGATAGATACGGTTCAGGTTGTACGCGATGCACAAATCGATCCACTTGGTCGATCACCCGAGGTTGCACTGATGAGACAAACCATCGCTGATTGTCTATCCAAATTCTTCAAAGCCGTCCCGAACCCTGTTCTGATTGATGACAGCCAGATGTTTGGTGGGATGCTAGCTGAGGAATATGATCGCTTCCCATCCCATCTTCGCGTGGTCGGTGATCATGGCGGCTTTGTCGGAGGGGGTATTTCGTTGGCGACAGGCTTAGCGATTAGTGACAGAACCTGTACTGTTGTTTGCTCATTAGGAGATCAAGGCTACGGTAACGCGTTCCAGGGGTTAGTGGCTGCCGGGGAGCAGAAGACACCGATCATCTACATTGTCTGTAATAATGGCGAAAGTGTGTCCTTACACAAGCAGATGGCTGACATCGACCCTAAAGGTCTAAACGAAGGTCAGCACCAAAGCCTCTGCAATGCGCCGAACCTGAACTACCAAGCGGTCGCCTGTGCGGTCGGAGTTAGGACATCCTTAATCGAATGGCCTTACGGTGAGGGTCCTGATGCTACGCGAGAGGTAGCCCAGCAATTTAGCCAGCAACTTAAGTACGCGTTTGAAGTAGGAGGTCCTTGGTTGATCGAACTCAAGCTCCCCTCACTTGGAGAGGCATGGTCCGGCATTTGGATCACGAAAGGCCTTGAAGCGCTTCAGGTGTCTGCAGAAGTCGAGGTGACCGATGGCAAATAGCGAGGGCTCTATAGAAATTCCAGGGAGGGATTTGAAGAAAAATACCTCAAACCCCTGCTGGCATTGAGTTTCAGGCTTGGAGGTGCCAAACGTCTAAAATGTTTTCAACTAAAGCGTTTTAGCTGCTTCTCTTAACTCACGTCCCCGAAACGCCTATTGAGCCTCTAAGTTTCCTGATCGACTCACAACATTCTTTATCGGACATTAGAGCATGAGCTATACAACTGTTTTGTTTGACATGGACGGCGTGATTGTTGATACTCAAGAATCAGTTGCTGAATTCTGGCAGAGTTTGGCTACTGACCATCACGTGCATGTTACGCAGTCCGACCTAAATCAGCACGTGTATGGATGCACGGCAGCTCATACACTTGATGCCCTGTTTCCGCAGTTTAGTGACCAGCAGCGACAATCCATTTATGTAAAGCTCCAAGAATATGAAAGTAATCTAAAATACAAAGAAGTACCAGGGTCTGTCGCTTTGCTGCAAAACTTGAAGCGACGAGGTATTCGTACCGCATTGGTTACAGGTGCCGAAAGTTGGAAAGCTAGTACAGTAGTGCAACAGCTAGGCATCGGCAAATTGCTAGATGCCCAAGTCGTCGCAGGTGACATTCGGAAAGGGAAGCCAGACCCTGAGTGCTACTTGCTAGCGGCTCAACATTTAAAGACGCCACCGCACAGTTGCATCGTGTTTGAAGATGCAATCAGTGGAGTCAAGGCGGCTGTTGCTGCTGGGGCGCTCTGCATTGGTATTCAGCGATTAAGCACAGAACTTTCTTTGCTCGAAGCAGGTGCTTATTGTACGGTACCAGACTTTACTGCCGTTAACTTGCAAGTCTTATCCAAGCTTGAGAATAGCATCAAGACTTCGCTGTATATGGAATTGAGCGCAGGAACAAAGTTGCCCCTGATCAGTAGTCAATTACAGCTTACAACTGCTCTGTAAACGGCGTTGCATAGCACATACGCAGGAGTTACGCACTTGGATAAGTTGAAGTAGACTAGAAGAAAGACGGACAGAGGGATAGAAACTGCGCGTCGTTAGCGGACTGTAGGATATACCCTACGAGTTGTAATCAGTGTTCCAAGCTTCAACTGCGTAACTCCTGATACGGTTAAAAACAACGTGATTAGTGTTCAGCGGGGCGAGGTAGTATTTTTGAGCAACACCTATGAGGGCAAAAAGCATGACAAAGGATGTGGGTTGATGAATGGACGGTACATTAATTTGTTGCAGCATTACTTAAAGTATAGAACTGTCCCTTTACCAAGCTGAATCATTTGTCTATTGTGCAATGCCTTGTAAACTATGTACAGAATTATTCAAAGGATCTGTCTATGGAAGGATCGTTGCATCTGGAGCAGTATAGTCAGTTCGTGGACAAGGTTCTAATTAACGAGATCTATCTCCGTGCCTCTTCTCTTAACGGGATTCGTGTCGCTCATATCAACACAACTGCAGAGGGTGGCGGTGTGGCGGAAATCCTTCAATCGCTCATTCCAATTATGCAGGAACTCGGACTCAACCACACATGGGAAGTGATACGGTTGTCCGATTCGTCTCAGAAATTTATGGCGCGACTATTGGACCTGCTACAGGGAGGGGAACTAGGAGTGCTTCCACAGGAAGAACAAGATGCTCATATAGAGGAATTGTCTCATTCCTTGAAGCCTCTTAGGGAAATCCAGGCTGATGTGTACGTTGTTCATGATTTTCAACTTGCCCCGCTCGCAAAATTGTCACATCACATACGCCCGGCAATTTGGTTTTGTCATGTCGATACAGCAAATCCCAATCCGGAATCAGAAAAATATATCAGGCAGTTTTTGGATGCGTATGACCTGTATGCTTTTAACTCTGCAACCTCAATTTTAAAGGGGCTGCCACAGGAAGACGTCCAGGTCATTAGCTTAGGGATTAATCCGTTCAGCTCTAAAAATATGCCTTTGCCACAGTCAGAGGGACTAGAGTTGCTAACTCAGTGTAAAATCGATGTGACACGGCCTTTGATTACACAAGTTTCACGTTTTGGAAAGTGGAAAAACCCGTGGCAGGCTATCGACGCTTATCGCTTGATTAAGCTTCAAATTCCATCTGTTCAGTTAGCTCTCGTAGGGGCAATGCAAGCTCTTGACGACGTAAAATCTGCGGAAGTGCTAGCTGGACTAAAGTGCTATGCAGAAGGAGACCCAGACATATATCTACTGCACGATTCTACCTTGATAGGAGAAAAAGAAGTCAATGCCTTTCAAAGCTTTTCAAGCGTAATTTTTCAACGTTCGAGTCGCGAGGGATTTGGACTTACAGTAACAGAGGCTATGTGGAAGAAGCAGCCCGTTGTTGGCACTTCCGCAACTGGCTTGTGCCGTCAAATCGTACATGGTCAAAATGGCTACATAGCTGATGAAACAGAGAAGTGCGCGAACTATGCAATTAAGCTTATCCAAAACCGTGAGTTATCTCATAAGCTTGGCAAACAGGCGCATGTATTTGTAAAAAATAACTTCCTCGTACCTATGATGATCCTTGATTATCTTAAAGCTATATCTAAGGTTGCTAAGAGGTGATTCGTAAACAAAAGCTGTAATGTACTATTAACCCGGCAATAATTGAGCTTGCATCTTGCTTGATGGATATGCATGTAACCGGGCTTTTTAATGACGATGTATTAATAAAAATGTTAGGAAATGTTGACATTTTTTCTTGTTTTAGCTTGCTCTTAATCAGCATGATTTATACTACTTATTCAAAAAGATAATTTTTTAGCAGAGGCTCTGATGCCGAGTAGTTGAACTCTAGCAATGACAGTTAACCAAGAAGTGGCTAAATCTTTCACTTACCTTGCTTTCTACGAATTAGAAATCTACTCAAAGACAGAGGAGTTCACAATGGAAAGCAAAAAGCAAGACAAGAAACCAGCCAAAACACAGCTAGTTGCTAATTTACCGCGCTCAATGCGCCCTTCTACTTAATTAATTAGCATCCGGGAAGAGCCTGGAGAAATCAATACTTAAATAAAGTCATAAATTGAGGTTTATTCAACATGGAAATCTTTTCAGGCACCTTTCTACTTAGACAAAAAGCCCTTCAAAAGAAGCTTAATCACCTTAGGCGCAGTGTGTTCGACTTAAATTATCGACATTATTGGCAGGATTTTAATCACTTGCAAAATATTTTATCTAACACAAGGCAGGTGGAGGAAGATATAGAGCCAGAAAAACTAAAAGGCTGGACACCAATCCGTCTTAACTTAAGCCCAAAAAGTCAGAGTGTTGCATGGCTTGACTTAGGTCAAGTTTCCTTCACGGATGCAGGCTTAATCGAGACTATCTACCGTTCCTGGCAATTACAGAACAAGCCTCAACCAATTTGGACAAAACTAGATGTTCTAACAGCTTTAAAAGATGTTAGCCAAGGATTAAAGCCGAAAGGGTTCATTTTTAACATATCAAAATGTGGCTCAACATTGTTGTCAAAGATGCTTTCTTCACTGCCTCGTAATTTGATAATTTCTGAGCCTGGCACAATCGTTCAAGCGATGGAATACAGTTTTAGGGCAGATAATGACAGTTTTTCTGATTCTTCTAGGATTGAACTGTTGGAAGGTTTCGTCAACGCCTTAGGGCAGCCACGGTTGGGAATAGAGGAGAACTACATTATAAGATTACATCCTAGGAATACACTTGATCTGCCCTTCATAAGAAAGGTCTTTCCAGAAGTACCGTGGATTTTTCTTTATCGAGATCCTGCTGAAGTGATTATTTCAAATATAATTAATCCCCCTGAATTTGTGACTGCTAAAACAAAAGCTCCTTACTTAGTTAGACAAAAGATTAACTCAAGCGCTATCGATATAACTCGAATGAGTCCTGAACATCCTCACTTAGTCAAACAAATGTTAGAACTTAGTGCTAGCGATATAGCTCGAATGAGTACTGAAGAATACCAGGCGAGAGGTCTGGGAATACTTTTACAAATTGCTGTGCAGAATATGGATAACAATGCCTTAGTGATTAATTACGAACAGCTGCTATCTGAATCTTGTCTGTGCCAAGTGCTTGATTTTTTTAAAATCAAAGTATCTGATGATGAACTAGCAAATATGTCTGCTCAGAAGCAGTTTTATTCAAAAGAATTTGTAGGGAAGAAAGTTTATAGAGATGATAGAGGAGATAAGCAAAAAATGGGATCGGAAAAACTTCGCGATGCGGTCGATAAATGGGCAATGGAGCCTTATAGAAAACTAGAAGAGCTGAAGTTAACTGTTTAAAGTTAAAAAGTTGCTACATTTTAGAGTAAGTTTGCTGCACACAGCAATTCTCATTTTGAAAAAAAATCAGACAAAATTCTCTGATTTAACCCACATTCCGCACTTCAAAATGTCATACCTTAATACTTCAATAAATCCTACAAAAAATCATTGTTCTTATTAAGTATTAACACTGATACTAACTAGACTTTTAGCGATCGCTATTCAACTACCATTAGCCCCAAAATTGTAATACTAGCGTGCTACAAAGCGAAGTGCGGAATATGGGATTTAAATAGAGAACTTGTGTCGAAGCATCATTTTTTGACAGACAATTATCATCCGATGCTGGAGATAGACTTTCTTTTTGAAAATCTGTCCATGAAGAATAGATTTCAACTCATAAATATAGCTGAAATTCTAACCAACTTTGTGTTTTTTTAACGATCGCTTCCCTCACCACAAGCATCGCCTCTCCCAGAAAACTAGTTGTTTTGTACTATATTTTGAATTTCAAAATGGGGGTTAATACCCTATTTATTTCAAAATGAGAATCGCTGTTTTACAATAAAGTGTTTATACTTGTTGGCGGAAAACTCTCTTGTATTTGCTTCCATCCTTTATTGTAACTTGTACAGAAAAATTGAGAGTTTAACTCAATACCTCCTATTCAATACCTCCTATATTGAATTCTATGCAGGACTTTGGAGCAACAATTTGGTTTACAGGCTTGAGTGGATCGGGCAAAACAAATATTAGTACTGAGCTTGCAAAAATTCTCCTAGGTAGAGGGCTAAGAGTAGAATTGCTAGATGGAGATGTAGTTCGTCATCATCTAGGTCAAGGCTTGGGTTTTAGTCGAGCGGACCGGGATGAGAATATTCGCCGAATTGGGTTTGTGGCTCAGTTATTAACCCGGAATGGAGTGATAGTACTAGTGTCTGCTATATCACCTTATCGTGATATTCGGCAAGAGGTGCGTCAGCGGATTGGCTCTAGTAGCGTGTCAAGGCTAAAATGTTGCAATAGTAAAGGACAAAAATGGGGGTAAGCTGGTGGGAAGAGGTCGTAGTGATAAAGTGCTTTTGAATACCGAACAAAGGCAAAAACTAGAATCTCTTAGTCGTAATGGATATGCAAGTGCCAAAAAAATCTTGCACGCACAAGTGCTATTGATGTGTGATGAAAGTGAGGGTGCAACGAAAAAATGGACAGATGAAGAAATTAGTTTAGCCTTAAACCTGGGGACTTCCAAAGAATAAATTATTCCAAGAAAAACAAGAGACAGGATTTCTCAAGAATGATAATCATTTTAAGGGGGGAGAAAAGGGGTTGCCCTCGGCAACCCCTTTTCTCCCCTTCATCTCTGCATGAAAAATCTATACACTTGTGGTCTGCTTTGAAGTTAAACAGTGTAAAATTAGTATGTTTTGTAGCTAAATAAATACTGTTATTAAAATCAAATAACTTTTGTTTTACTACAATAAATATCAATAAACCAATTACCTAAATTTGGGAAAACTTCATGAGTAGAATCGGTTAGCCGCTCAATCTGTTTTTCAATTTGAGCCATAGCTTTTTTTGTAAGCTTTACCCCATTTTGATAAGTTTCGTGTACTAGTTTAACTGCTGGATGTTTCCCGTTCCATTTCATAGTACTAGCGAAATTTAAAGCCGTTTCTAGTTCATCTAAAATACTGCCGTTCCAATGATTCTCTAGTATTGCCCATGTTCTTTCTATGGGATTATACTTACTATGATAGGGAGGATAGTAGGCTAAACGTATATTTACTTGATGCTTGTGAGCAAACTCTACTATACGTTTCATAAATTGGGTACGTCGTGAACTATTCTGTGGCCCATTATCTTGGTTGAGAAGTAGGGTTTTAATATCGGAAAAACGATGCTTTTGTTCTAACCAAAAATCTTCTAAAATATCAACAATAAAATCGCTTGTAACTTTCGATTCTGTAAAGTACAAAAATAGTTCATTAAGCTCTGGAAGAAATATCCCATAAGGAGTTACAGTTGTTTTTGGATTATAATCATGGTCATCAGCTTTCGCTCCATCCCGGCTTTTACCCCCTCGATCAAATGAGCCGATCTTAACGCGGGCTTTTCCGTCCATACTTAGACGTAAAACACTCTTATCTTCATCTGCATCTTTATTTACTATGTCTAATTGCTCAAAGATTGCGTCAGTTTGTGGGATTTTTTTTGAGGTTGAACTGTAAGGATTCAGGTCTAATATTTAGGAAGTAGAGATGGGGGAGACAGATAATTATTAGAATCAACCAGTAGTGCTTGTACAAAAAAATCAATAATAGACTTGCCTTGACGACGACAAGTCTGCACCA
>NZ_JAIVFS010000145.1 GCF_020829645.1 Nostoc mirabile CHAB5784
TCGGTTAAGATCCCCCCGCCTACGGCGACCCCCTTAAAAAGGGGGTAAATAGGAGGAAAAGCCCCCCTTTTTTAAGGGGGGTTGGGGGGATCTCCGAGAGCCAAATATACTAACCGAACCGTATTGGGCGTAGCCCGCCGCAGGCATCGCTGCTGAGTCTATCGATTGGAAGATGAATTTATACTCAAAGTCTCAGTAATGTAAGGGGAGGGTACAAACAGGCTGACTTCGGGTATGCTGCGTGTACGCTCAAGACATCGCTACAAACTTCCTTTAGAAGACACCATCATGGAACGCATTGCGTATTTAGGACTAGGTATCATGGGCAGTGGTATGGCAACCAACTTGCTCAAAGCGGGCTACGATGTCACAGTTTGGAACCGTAACCCAGAATCCTGTAAACCTCTGATTGAACAAGGTGCAACACAAGCACAAACACCAGCACAAGCTGTGGAAAATGCTGAAGTGATTATCTACTCGTTGGCAGACGATCGCGCGGTTGAAGATGTTGTCTTTGGACAAGATGGTATTTTATCGAAAGTGCGATCGGGACAAATTGCGATCGATACGAGTACGGTTCATCCCGATACATCCCGCAAAGAAGCCGCAGCTTATGCCGAAAAGCATGTCGAATTTCTTGATGCTCCCGTTTTCGGCAGTAAAAACGAATCTACATCTGGAGGATTGTGGTTTGTCGTCGGCGGTAAGCGAGAGGTATTTGAGCGAGTCAAACCGATTTTGTCACCGTTAAGCGAAAGCATACATTACTTGGGCGACACTGGCAAAGGGGCTGCGATGAAACTCGTCGGTAACTCAGTCGTGGCAACCCAAATCGAAGCGTTAGGGGAAGCGATGGTTCTAGCGACTAAAGCCGGACTAAATCCGAAAGACGTTCTTGATGTATTGCACGTAGTAGATTTTCGCTCTCCGCTTTTTGATGGCGTAGGTAAGATGCTGGTGAATCGAGATTTTACGCCGAGTTTTGCCTTAAAACACATGCTTAAAGATGCTAATTTAATCGCTCGATTCGCCCAAGATTTGAATTCTCCAACGCCTGCTGCGGCAATGGTGCGAGAAACACTAAAGGTAGCAGTTAATCAAGGATGGGGGGAAGAAAATGCGTCGGCTTTGATCAAAGCTTTGGAGTTAGAAGGTGGAGTAACTGTTGAATCATAATTCCCAATGTCTTTTCGTTAAAAAACCTAATTTCTGAGTCAAAAACTTAATTTCTGAGAGTGAAATACCCAAATGAAAAAGCATTTAGGCAAATTAAGAAAATAATCTGCCTGAGGAGGATGTTTGAAAAGTCGTAAGTATACTAAAAACCCCTCTCCAAACCTCTCCCCGAAATGGAGAGAGGCTTTGAAACCCCCACATTCCCTCTCTTCGAGACGCTGCGCGAACGTAGGGAAGGGGGGCTAGGGGGTTAGGTTTCCGAGGCTTTGATGTTACCAAAAATACTTTTCAAACATTCTCTGAATGCTGATTAAACTTGCTTTATCCATTTTTGGGATAGAGTCTACTTTTTTCTCAAACTAAATAACTCGTATTTGGCACGATCGCAAAAAAGGCATACTCATACCAAGCAGTCCAAATGAAACTGCGAATCCATCGCTGGCGCTTTTCAAGACTCAATTCATATTCAAACGCGCCACGAGATACATCAATGGAAGATAGGTGAGAGTTACAACCACAGCCGTGTTGATAAGTAAAACCGTATTTAGAAGCAATGCTTTGCACCTTCATTTGAATCGCAAATACTTTACCTGCATGGAGTATTGCATCCCAAGCACGTTTGTGTTCGATATCGCGCTGATCAAATCTTAAGGCGCGTTCTTCAAAAACATGATCACGGTAAATTGGTGCTAAATGCACATGATAGAAGCTGGCAGGTAGTTCATAACCAAACTCATTGAATAAATCTATGCCAATGCGAGCCACTTTTACTTCATTAGCATACTTTGTCCCCTTTGACTCCACATCACGGAGAATTTCTGCAAAGTTTGGATAGCTGTGTTTGAGAAAGTCTTGCCCAAAAAACTCTAGAGTTTCCCATGCTAGTTGTGTAAATAGCTGGGAAAATGACGGTATCAAGTGAGCTAGTTGGGGGCGATCGCTAAACAAGTCAACATCACCATGCTCTAATTTATATAAGAACAACTGTGCCATCTCAACATAGCTTTGGGGATGGGAAAGTCCGACACTCGTGCTTCCTCTAGCAATGTCTTGCCATATAGAAGGTAGTTGAGAAAGGTGAACCGCATTTTCTCCAGCAATGACTGCAACAGGAGGACATTCGAGAAGTTGCATCGACAATCTCCTTTAAGACTTTAATGTGTAATTTACCTTAAGCGATGTCTAGCGACAAGCCGAAGAAGCGTCTACGCTAAGTCTATCTTTTGAACACAATTAAAAATGTTTGACAGACTGTCTTTTGACAAGATTGCAACTTTATTATCTGGAAAATACTTAGTGCCAATTTAAATACATTTTTAGTTAGATTCTCTCTATCTTTACGGTTAAATCTACCTAAATCACGTTCATCTAATAGTTCAAACAGTCTAGATTTTAAGCTCCAGCTATTTTCTTGTATAGTTTCTCACCTTTAACTATCTCTTCATAGTACTGCTCATAGGGGGTGAACCTGATAGATTCTTGCCTTCCTAAACCCAAAATACCAAAGGTGCAAAGGCTATTATAAAACAGTTCGTGTACCCGCTTTTGAAGTACCTGATTAAAATATATCAGGACGTTACGACAAAGGATAACATTAAACTCATTAAAAGAGCTATCAGTTGCTAAATTATGCTGGGCGAAAACAACATTTTCTCTTAAAGATGCTCGAAATATAGCGTTATCATAAGCTGCTGTATAATATTCTGAGAAAGACTTCTTGCCGCCTGCTTTCAGATAAAGTTGAGTATATTCCTGCATCAGTTTCAGGGAGAAAATCCCACTTTTAGCACTTTGTAATACCTTCTCATTAGTATCAGTAGCATATATGCGGCAACGGTGGTAAAGCCCTTCTTCTTGTAGTAAAATCGCCATTGAGTACACTTCTTCACCAGTGGAGCATCCAGCGTGCCAGATGCGAATAAACGGATAGGTTTGCAAGAAGGGGATAACTTGATTTCTGAAGGTGTGATAAAAGCTGGGGTCGCGAAACATTGATGTTACATTCACGGTCAGAGTAAGCAAAAATCGTTCCAAATAGGCACGGTTGTGGAGTAACCGTTCTTGCAATGCAGAAACATTTGCTAACCCCTCTAATTGCATGAATCCCTGAATGCGGCGCTTGAGTGAGGAAAGAGCATAATCGCGAAAGTCATAACCATAGTACTGATACACACCTTCTAAAAGCAGATGTATTTCTATATCCTCCAAGGTTGGCTTGGGCAAAGTCATAGTACGAATTAGCATATATGTTGAGCCAGTTATTTAAATGTGCTGGCAATACAACGAGTTAAGCTGCTTGGAGTTAGCAAAACGAATATTTCCCAAAACACCTGATGCAGAAAAAATTATTCACATTTTAGAGTGGTAGGATTTTTATAACCCAAGTGAATCTTACGCCGAAAATAGCTTGCTGGATCTATTAAATTTGATAACGGTGCTTCTTATAGGTTTTAGTTTAACCTAGCGGCTGTTATTCCTAAAACAGCGATCGCTATTATTGAAATCCCAGCTAGCCATCTAACCTGATAGCGCAGATTTTTAATCTCTTGGCTTAGATTTTCTCTCTGTGGTATGGGATATGGTTGAAGTTCTGCAACTTCAACAGCTACTTGTTGGGGTCTATTTTGGATACTTCCAAAAGTCACCTGTGTATGTAGCCAATTAGTAATCAGTTGAGGACAGTTTTTCTTAAACCAATTTAAAGCCAAAGTTCTAAAAACTGGTTTAGACATTCGCGCGATTAATTTCATCACCCTGTTTAGAGGTTTCAGGCGAAGCTTTTGGTTGATTAGATTGACTGAGCCAACATCATAGAGACAATCCAGAATTAGTTTCACAGTGGCTTCTTCACTGTTAATCAAGTTTTGCAGTAAAAGCAGAACATCGTGCATACGCTCTGCTTCAATAACTTTTTCTGCCAAGGTTTCTAGAGAACTTAATGAAGGACTTACGGTTGTATTTAGGGCGTTTCGTCTTACTATCGTCATATTAGTAACATAGCAGTCATAATAATGTAAGTACACCTGTCTACCGGGAGAAAGATTTTTTATCTAGAGAAAGAACCTAAAAGCCAAAATTTTTTCGTGAGACACATGATTATATAGTGTGTGTAAAAAGGCTATTTGTCTAGTTTCTATGAAACTTTTATCTATTTCTGAATAATCGAACTAGAACTACGAAGTAGAACCTGCTAGATTCAATGGGAGCATCCGTTTTAGAAAAAATATCTTCATCTTTTATTTAGATGTTAATACCTCAATTTGTGCAACAACCCGTTCTAATTCGTCAATGATTACAGTGGTTCCAGTCTTGCTGAAGGCATCCACAAGCGCCCGATAATACCAAAGAGTTCCTTCTTTACCTCCCTGAAAACGTTCCCAAAGTGATTCGCCCAAAACACGATAATCTTTGAGAATAGATTGGGCGTTGTAAAGTTTATCTGCTAATGACACGAGCAGTACTGATGGGGAAGCGGTAGGAATATGAGCAATATATGCCTCCTTGCGCTGTCGCCAAGGCGGTTTTGGAGTTGTATCAGCGTCAGTACAACCATCTACAATTGCTGTTACATTGTCACCAAAGCGACGGCGAATTTCTTCTCGTGTTGCAGCGCCACCTTGATCTTCGATCGCATCATGTAAGAGGGCTGCGATTGCTTCATCTTCATTTGCCCCATATTCTAAAGCAATACTGGCAACACCTAATAAATGGGCAACGTAGGGAACACCTGAACCTTTACGAACTTGCTTGGCGTGCAGTTGGGTGGCGTAGGTAAGAGCTGTGGTAAAGCGTTCTGAGAGCATTGTTTTGAAGGAATAAAACAGCTTGTAGTCAGATATTTCACTAATGTTAATGTCAATTTTATAACAAACCGCTCCAGACACAGAGAACGTAGAGCAGGAGACGGGTACAGAAGTAATTGAATCTCAGCCTAAAATTGAGATATCTATCAAGCTTGCTATGGCATCATCATGACCAGCGAAAAAATAACGGTGCAGTCTTTGTATACTGTCACTGATGAAGAATTAATGCTGATGAGTTCGCAAAACCCAGAACTGCGGTTTGAACGCAATGCTAATGGAATGTTAGAAACTATGCCCCCAACTGGTGGAATTTCTGGTAATCGAGAAATAAAAGCAGGAGCCTATTTATTGAATTGGGTAGAAAGTCAGGATTTAGGTGAAGTTTTTAGTTCAAGTACAGGTTTTAGATTAGCAAATACGGCAGTGCGTAGACGCGTAGCGGCTTGTCGTTAGACATCGCCTGATGCCGCTTTTGTAGCTAAAGGACGTTTGCCAGAAGGTTGGGATAAAGAAGAAGACAAATTTATTAATTTAGCACCCGACTTTGTAATTGAGATTCGTTCTAAAAACGATAGCTTGCCAAAACTAAAAGCCAAGATGGAAGAATATATTAGTAATGGTGTTCAATTAGGATGGTTAATTGATAGTAAAAATCAGTAAGCTTTAGTTTATCGCCGGGATGGTTCAATTACTCAATATCCAGCTACGGCAGTATTAAGCGGTGAAGATGTTGTGCCTAGTTTTACCTTGCCTTTAAGACAATTATTATAAAATTGACCATATTCTATATCAATTCGATATGAGGATGCGCCAACCAAAAAATTTGTTTAAGACTACGCTACAAGCTTTATCGTTAGAGGTTATTTGAAAAGATATCAAGTTGTATAAAGATCCCCCCTAACCCCCCTTTTTAAGGGGGGAACCGGAATCAAAGTCCCCCTTTTTAAGGGGGATTTAGGAGGATCTATAGGTCTTTGATACATCACAAACAACTTTTCAAACATCCTCTTAAGCATATTTTGATGCAGCATTCATTATAAAAAGTAGCATAACGATTAAATTCTCAAGATACCATCTTTCTTTTGAGCGATATTTGACGACAAGCGGCTCTACGTCTGCGCCTGAAAACTCCTGGATAGAAAAGCAAAAGTTTTTATTAGATAAAATTATGTAATTCTACTTGTAGATAGACAATATTTAAATGTATATTCCATCGCCAGATAGATAAAATTTTGATAAAAATTTACTTATATTAACTCAAGGATATGCTATTTATAGGAGTAAATTTAATAATGCCAGACAGTGCTGGATTAGGAGAGCAGGCGCTGAATAAAGCGGCAGAAATAGGATTATCTAGCCAATTAGATGAAGTAGAAAATTTAGATGTAGACATCAAAACAGACCCGTTGAAACTGGTTCAAGGGCAGGTGGATTCAGTCACGATTGAAGGTGAAGGTATGGTTATGCAGAAAGACCTCCGCATGGAGGAATTTGACATGCAAATGACTAATGTTGCCATTAATCCTCTGAGTGTAGCTTTCGGCAAAATTGAACTCACTAAACCTACAGAAGCTAATGCACAGGTTGTGTTAACTGAGACTGATATTAATCGTGCCTTCAACTCAGAATATGTGCGATCGCAACTGCAAAGTCAAAAAATCAATGTTAACGGCCAAGTGACGACTATTGAGCCTCAACATGTAGAATTTAGACTACCAGGTGATGGAAAAGTAGCACTAAATGCCACCATAAAAATAGTAGAAACAGGTGAAAATCAGCAAGTTGCTTTTTCCGCAGTCCCCAAGATCAGCGCCAATGGAAAAACTGTTACCTTGGAAAATGTTGAGTATGGCGAAAGTAAGGAAATATCGCCAGAGTTGACAAAAGCTTTGATAGATCAAACTAGCGAAATTCTGAATTTGAGTAACTTTGATTTAGAAGGAATGAGCTTGCAAGTTAACCAACTAAAAGTAGAAGTAGGCAAACTAACCCTACAAGCTGAAGCTTATGTTGAACAGATTCCTGCTGCTTAAAAATAAGACGCTAATAAATTTAGGATACTAATAATGGAAAGTACAGAAACAACGCAAACAAGTTCAACACCTTTTCCCAATATTCCACCAGTTATTGAAAGTAACGACAGTGAGTATCTTGATAGCGGCGTACCTAGTACAGTTGCGATCGCAGGACATCCCCTACATCCCCTGAGTGTAATCTTTCCCATCGCCTTTTTAGCCGCAGCCTTGGGAAGTGACATCGGCTACTGGTTAACTCATGATTTCTTTTGGGCTAGGGCTTCGCTATGGTTAATCGGACTTGGATTAGCTGGAGGCTTACTAGCTGCTGCGATCGGTCTGAGCGACTTTTTGAAAATTGAACGAGTTCGCAAGCGCACTGCCGGTTGGGTGCATTTAATACTTAACGTTTCTATCCTGGTTTTATCACTCGTCAACTTTCTCCTGCGTTTGGGCGACGCTGAGTCCCGAATAGTACCTTGGGGACTGTTAATCTCGCTCGTTGTTGGTACACTGACTAGCGCTTCCGGCTGGTTCGGTGCTGAACTTTCCTATCGCCATAAAATCGGTGTAGTGGGCGCTGGTAGCAGAAGATATCCATAACGAAGTAATTCGTAATTCGTAATTCGTAATTCGTAATTAACATTTAATATTACGAATTATTAAGAAATGACTATGGAGAGGCTAAAATTTTCGTTAGTCTTTAGTCTTAATAAAATGCTCCAACATCGTAACCAAACAATATTTATTATTCTTTCTCTGCTCATCGTTGTACCGATGGGCTTTTTGTTTAAGTACTACACTGGGCCTGCCCATCAGTGGTTTAATGACTACGGAGCAGCGATATTTTATGAAATATTTTGGTGTTTGTTCGCATTTTGGTTTTTCAGAAGTCGGGCGGCGATAATCCAAATTCCTATATGGGTTTTTGTCATTACCTGTATACTAGAATTCTTGCAACTTTGGCATCCGCCACTATTAGAGGAGATTCGCGCCACTTTGATAGGTAAGTTGTTACTTGGTACTACCTTTGTTTGGTGGGATTTTCCTCATTATGTATTGGGTTGTGTTTTAGGTTGGTTGTGGCTGCGACAATTACAGAAAATAGGTTATGCAAAAAAAAGTCAAGGTTAAACCTAATTCAAAACAGCAAAAAATTGAAGAACAACCTGATGGCAGTTTGACTGTGTATTTAAAATCGCCTCCAGTCGATGGTAAGGCTAATGAAGAATTAATTAAACTATTAGCAAAGAAATTTGATGTAGCCAAATCTGATATCAGAATTAAGTCAGGTTTGTCTTCTCGACAAAAGCTGATAGAAATTGATACAGATATCTAGTTGCTGCTTAGTAATACCTTATTGGAAGACTCTGCCTGCTGAATGTGAGGCGATGTCCCACCCAATACATCCCCTCCCAAAGTCAAAAAACCAGAGACACAAAAAAAGCAAAATCGACTTTTTATGCTTGTGTAATACTGATATACCTTGGTTGAGCTTTGACTCTTTCTATCCAAGCTTGGATAGCAGGAAATTGTGTTAAGTCGAACCCACCTTCATCAGCTACATGAGTGTAAGCGAACAAGGCGATATCAGCAATCGTGTAACGCTCTCCTACAAAAAAAGTGTGAGAAATTAAGTGTTTTTCCATCAAGCTAAGTGCTGCATAACCTGGCTCACGTTTTTGCTTTATAGCTTCATTATATTCTTCAGTTTTACCTAAAATAGAAATCCAAAATCTTGATGTAGCAATAAAAGGCTCATGGCTATACTGTTCAAAACATAACCATTGCAGCACTTGCGCTCGTAAAAAGCGGTCGTATGGTAAAAACTCTGTACCTTCACTCAGATATACCAATATGGCATTTGATTCTGTCAAGTATTTCCCTGGCTCGATTTCAATAATAGGGATCTTCCCGTTGGGATTTTTACTTAAAAATTCTGGTGTTCGAGTCTCGCCTTTCAAAATGTTAAGCTCTACCCTCTCAAAAGGCATACCTAGTTGTGTTAATAAAAGACGTATCTTATAACCATTACCAGAAGGTAAAAAATCGTACAAACGCAGTAGTTCCATGCTAAAATGCAGTTAAGAATATGTTGATAAGTAGAGGTTCAAAATACCATATCTTACCAAAATATTTTTCCAAAACCGGATGATTTTTTTGAAGATTTAGCTTAGAAGTACTAAAGAAAATTATCTGAAAAAATAAAAAACATTATTCATTTCTAGATTGAGATATTTAATTTAGTCAGTGGTCGAGAATAAAAGTATGTGTGGAAGATTTACTTTAAATCAGTCAGCAGAAGCTTTAGCTCAAGTTTTCCATGTCGAGCCAGTTCTGGATTTTGCAGCCGGATATAATATCGCACCGACGCAAATGGTGGCAACGGTGTTACAAAATCCCGAAAGCGAAAAGCGGGAATTTAAGCAATTGTATTGGGGATTAATTCCGTCATGGGCGAAAGATGCAGGAATGGGGGCAAAGCTGATTAACGCTAGGGCAGAAACTGTTGCCGAAAAACCCGCTTTTCGTTCAGCTTTTAAGCATCGACGCTGCTTAGTGCTAGCCGATGGCTTTTATGAGTGGCAACGGCAACAAGGCAAAAAGCAGCCATTTTATTTCCGCCTTCAAGATGGGCAACCCTTCGCCTTTGCAGGTTTGTGGGAGAAATGGCGATCGCCTGCTAACGAAGAAATAATCTCCTGTACAATTTTGACAACGGCAGCTAACGAATTACTCCAACCTATCCACGAGCGGATGCCAGTGATTCTAGAGCCAGAAGATTACGATTTATGGCTAGATTCCCAAATGCAAACGCCCCAAACCCTACAGCAGCTATTGCGTCCTTATCTGGCGCCAGCAATGACTGCGTATCCAGTTAGCACCTTAGTAAACAACTCTCGGCATAATAGTCCAGAGTGCATCATCCCACTCAGTGAGAAGAATGTCCCCACAAATCAGTTAAATTAGCTATTGAGTGGACTGGGGATTAGACGAAGAGGGAAGATTTCCAATCCCTAATACCCAGTCCCCAATCCCCAATCCCCAGAGACTACTATGCCAAGAACACAAAAGAACGATAATTTTGTTGACAAATCCTTTACAGTGATGGCGGATATCATCCTGAAGATCCTGCCAACCAACAAAAAAGCTAAAGAAGCGTTTGTTTATTATCGAGATGGCATGTCAGCCCAAGCAGAAGGGGAATATGCTGAAGCATTGGAATATTATGAAGAAGCTCTAACACTAGAGGAAGATACCAACGATCGCGGCTATATTCTTTACAATATGGGGCTAATCTATGCCAGCAACGGCGACCACAGCAAAGCTTTAGAACTGTATCACCAGGCAATTGAGTTAAACCCACGTATGCCCCAAGCCTTGAACAACATCGCCGTGATTTATCACTACCAAGGCGAAAAGGAGAAAGAAGCTGGAGATAACGAGGCTGGCGAAGCACTCTTTGACCAAGCAGCAGACTATTGGATTCGAGCTATTCGCATGGCTCCTAATAACTACATTGAAGCTCAAAACTGGCTGAAAACCACCGGGCGATCGCAAATTGACGTATTCTTTTAGTCATTAGTCATTAGTTCTACCCTTTGGGAAGCCGCCCTCTGGGCGTCTATGTCATTTGCTAAGGACTAATGACCAATGACAAATGACCAATGACAAATGATAATTTATGATTGACCAAGAACAAGTTCATAAAGTAGCTAATCTTGCTCGTTTAGAATTAACTCCCGAAGAAGAAGAACAATTCACTACTCAGTTAGGAAGTATTCTGGATTATATTCAACAGTTGGATGAACTTGATGTTAGTAATGTGCCCCCGACAACGCGGGCAATTGATGTCAGCAACATCACACGAGAGGATAAATTGCAACCCTATCCTGACCGAGAAAGCATCCTCAATAGTGCGCCTGAACAGGAAGGCGAATTTTTCAAAGTACCAAAAATCCTCAACGCTGAATAGTCAAAAGTGAGCTAGCGCGGTCTTGGGGGTTCCCCCCATGAGCGACTGGCGTTAGCGAGCTTGCGAGCGTCACCCCGAAGGGGTCAAAAGTCAAAAGTTTTAGATTTTTGACTGTTGACTAATAACTAAGGAGATAATTATGGGTTTGGGAATTCTTAAGGATGGTCGGTGGATATCTCAAAGGGATCAAGAAGACTCAGAAGGTAAATTTATCCGTCCATCAACTACTTTCCGCAACCACATTACAGCTGATGGTTCTAGTGGGTTGAAAGCTGAAGCGGGGCGCTATCATCTGTATATTTCTTGGGCTTGCCCTTGGGCGTGTCGCACCGCCATTATCCGCCAATTGAAAGGACTCCAAGATGTCATTGGGTTGTCAGTCGTTGCCGCAGAAATCGATCAAAATAGCTGGGAATTTGGCGATGAACCGGGGTGCATTCCCGATACAGTCAACGGGACTCAATATCTTTGGCAACTTTATCTAAAAGCTGACCCTAACTATAGCGGCCGGGTGACAGTTCCAGTTTTATGGGATATCCAAAAAGGGACAATTGTCAATAATGAATCCCGCGAAATCATCCGAATGTTTGATACAGAATTCAATGCTTTCGCCAAACAAAATATCAACTTTTATCCAGAACATTTACAAAAAGTAATTGACGAGACAATTGATACAATTTATCAACCAATAAATAACGGTGTCTACCGGGCGGGATTTGCTACCACTCAGTCGGCTTATGATGAAGCGGTAACGGAATTATTCACCGCTCTCGACTACTGGGAAAAAGTATTGGGAAATCAACGCTATCTTTGCGGAAATCAAATTACTGAGGCGGACTGGTGTATGTTCACTACTCTGTTTCGTTTCGATGTAGTTTATTATGTGCATTTCAAATGCAACTTACGCAGAATTGTAGATTATCCAAATCTGTGGAATTATCTCAAAGAACTTTACCAACTGCCGGGAGTCAAAGAGACTTGCAATCTTGACCACATCAAACGGCATTATTACAGAAGCCATCCCCAAGTTAACCCAACTCGCATCGTTCCAAAAGGCCCACTGATTGATTTTGATGCACCCCATAACCGGGATAAAATATTTGCTTGATTGTTTTGTTCGCTTGTTGCGTCATCGCTTTATGAGTATTACATGCAGCCCAGAACTTAGTGCGATTCATCTGGGGTAACAAATTTCAAAGCGTTAATTTTTGCAAAATCTACGTGTTCAAGTATAAATACTCAAAATTACATTAATTCGATAAAGTTTAGAGGATTTTTGAAAAGTCCTTTTGTCGAGCTTGAAAACAACTAGCAGTGCTGCGGGGTTCTTCTTTTAAAAGAAGTTACAAAATTTCGGTTAGAGCGCCCAACATTAGACGATGGTGAAAATCCCCAACCAGGCGGATATGACGCCGTAAAGGCAGCTAAAAGGGGGCCATTGAATAATTAACTTGTAGAGAAAGGTCTTCGTGAGTTTCTACGGTTATAACAGAAGGCGACATTAGGATACACTGGCTTTTGAATACACCGGAAGTTAGCAGCAACAAACAAAATCGCTGCTGGTGACTTCGTGCCTAGTATCCTATTGGCTTTGTGCTGTATGAAACTTACTCAAATCTACGGCGAGTCTCCCTCAAGAAGGTTTCTGAGCATCTAAAAAGACCCGACTGTTTTGAGGCTATAGCCTTAGAATATTTACAAGCTTTACTTACGAATTAGCTCTCTCTAGAGAAAGTAACGTTTTTGCTGTCTAAGCTGACATTCTACCTGTTTCTATTGGTATCTGTGTAGCTTAACAAATCAGCGAATTCATTAATATTAAGCCTGTTTTAGTATTTAGTTTCTTACCCTGACCTATTAGACTGCCTAGTGTGTTCATTTCACTTTGTTCAATAGCTTTTAGCCCTTATCGCTCCCATGCTGACCCATCACCGCAAGCCCGTGTGCTTATCACTTATTTCCACTGACCTACCAATCTGGTCTGTTGTGGAAACTGCCGCGACATTGTATCAAAAAGATACTGATAGATTCCATTTGCTGCTGACCGCACCGCCCCTAATTAGCTGTGAAGTTGAGAGTGTCGTAAGTCCAGAGGATACACTTCCCCAAAGTAAGAGCAAAGCTTACGCCCCTAACAGTCCCAGAATTTTGTGGCTGGAGATTTCTCCTTATCGGGTCATCATGACCATGCAAGGTAACGCTCAAGTCAGTTACCGTCACTTTTGGGAACGGGGCGTTTATGGCATTAGTCGCTATTGGTTGCCAACTGAGTCGTTGCAACCTAACAATCCTATTCGTTTACGAAATTTTACTAGTAGCCTAATTCTCAATGGACATCCCTTACCAGAGCATTTGCGCCTGGAATATGAATTGTGGGCAGAAAAAGTTCAATTAGGATGCTACATACTGAATTTGGAAATTAAACATTGATAGTTATGGGGAGTAGGGAGTAGGGAGTAGGGACTAGGGAAAAGTTTTACCAATACTCAATGCCCCATGCCCCATGCCCCATGCCCCATTCCAAATCTCTTTCAACCAAAATAACTGGGTTGGTTTCCAGGCTTCCATTTAATATTGCAACCAACACTCGGCTTTTGGTCGCTTGTAACGGGTTTATCCGCCAGCACTGCTTCAATGGCTGCGCGTAAATCTGCGCCTGTTACGGGTTTGCCATTACTGGGGCGGCTATCATCTAATTGTCCGCGATAAACAAGTTGCCGTTGGTCATCAAATACAAAAAAATCAGGTGTGCAAGCTGCTGTGTAAGCCTTCGCCGTTTCCTGACTCTCGTCGTAGCATAAGGTAAAATTAAACCCTTGTTCTGTTGCAAATGCTTGTAACGACTCTGGCGCATCATCTGGGTAATTTTTTGCATCGTTAGCACTGATGGCAACGATCGCTAAATCACTTGTAAAATAATCTTTTCCTAACTGCACTAATTCTTGTTGAACGTGCTTTACAAATGGGCAATGCCGACAAATAAACATTACCAACAGCGCTTTTTTATCTGCGAAAGTGGAAAGTGAAGTTGCCTTTCCAGATACTACTTCCGGTAGATGAAAATCTGGAGCTTTTGTGCCTAATGGCAACATAGTTGAAGCAGTTAAAGCCATAGTTCACCCAATATTTTTACGCTGATAGCGGCTTTTGCTATGAGTATATTTTTACTCTAGCACTAAGTTTTCCATAAATTAAGAGACGGTAAATTTACCGTCTCTTATATTTGTTGAGAGTTAAGTTATAGAAATTAGTTTTTATAGACTTGCCAAAACACCAACGATGCCGTGTCCTGTGAATACTTCTAACGCTATGAGAGAGACAAAACCAATCATTGCTAAACGACCGTTGAGCATTTCTGCATAGGGAGTGAAACCAGTGCGATCGCCTTGCTCATCTATATAAACCTTTGGCTCGATCGCAAAGTTGTTGAGTTTGCCTTGGTCGTCAATTATAGCAGTGTTTGTACGCATGGATTTTTCCCTGTCTTTTCTGTATGTAAATAACTGTAACAAAGTTATTAATTTTTGTAAAGCAAGCGCATTGATTTATTAAAATATTGGCTGCGTGTTAGGTAAGATTCCAAACTGGAGTTTAGACTAAGCTATACAAAATGACCCAGCAGGGCTGAGTTAATCAGAGACTTAGCAAAAGTATGAATAATCTAAGGTATTAAACAGCAACAGATGCTTCTTTACGTGGTGGAGTTACT
>NZ_JAIVFS010000146.1 GCF_020829645.1 Nostoc mirabile CHAB5784
GAGACTGGGTAAATGTATCTAAAAATACTAGTGTTAGTATATCGGAGAATATTATAGTCTGAAAGTCATTCATAGCAGTACTTTCAGGCTATCTTGCCCCTGGTGACAGCTTTGCTATATTTACGCCGAGTTGCACGAATCGTTTCTGGTTCTGCTTTAGCCTGCACAGGATTAGTAAATAAGGTGTTGATCTGAATCGTACCATTCAATCCGAACCGTGAACTAGCTGTAATTTTGCTATCAGGAGAAAGAAATATTCCTTTGGTGTTGATTCTGATATTACCGCCTTGCCCTTCAAAAGCATTCGCTGTGATGCTGCTATTTTTTATTGCAACTAAGATATTTGTGTTGATGATGATGAATGCGGTTGTATACATTGCTGCCAATACCAAACGCTAGTAATCAATGATGTTTATATCTCATACAAGTCAGTTTGGTTATTTATTTTTATGAGTTATATAGTCCACGTTCCATGCTGAACCCCAATAATACGCTGTAAAAAACCTCCCAATTTGAGAATTGGCATCTGTTATGACTGAATTTATTATGCGGTATTTATCAAGAACTTTAGTAATTATACCTGTATTGTAGAATTATAATAGTGGGAAATAAAAATGTTAAGTATTTATAAGAAGTAGTGTATAAGTTAAAGTCCTGATTCAACAGTGGGGTTTCTCTGTTGAAACTCTTGACAGTTGAATTGCATAATTTCTTATGTGTTTATTCGCTGACGTATCATAGTTTACCTAATAAGGATATATATCTACAGATGCATATAGACAAAGCAGTTGTATTACATTAAAGCTGCTCCATCTCTATATTTGGAAGTCCCAGCATTATGACCTGTAATTGGTATATAGGACTTCCAAAAAATAAAATACAACTTATGGGAGATGGGGTACGCCCCGCCTTAAGAGCGATGTCTACGACGGGCGGTCTGTTTCAATCACTAACGCTGTTCGTATCGGGAGTAACTTTCTGCTTTGGAACGCGACAGAGCCAATAATACGAAGCCAAGATATTATTCTTCATCTTCATCATCCTCATAATCGAAATCATCATCACCATGTTCTTCGTACCACTTTCTTTCTTCCTCCAAAGCGATTTCTCTTTCTAGCCGGAATCTCTCTAGAGTTTCCTTTTCAAGCTTTTTGCTTTCAAGTATTTCTCTTTCTATTCTTTCTCTTGAAAGCCTCTCTCTTTCTACTCGTTCTCTCTCAAGCTGAATTAATCGCCGCTCCACTCGCTCACAGTAGAAATCTAAAGCCTTGCCTGTGACACCTCCGGTAATTGCACCAGCAGCTAAAAAGACGAGGGCAGTTTTCCAGCCGTTAATGGGATTGCCACTCCACTCCAGAGTACCTTCATTGATCCACACCAGTAAAAAATAGACAATAATTCCAACAACCGTATTAATTACAGCAAAAACTCTCGGTGTCATCTCGGATTGACGAAGTATCAACCACTGTGAAAAAGTGAGCATCACACCAAAGATGACGGCAGCGATAGCACAAAGAATAATATTGTCTGGGAAAGTGAATGGAGAGACTCCAAATCTAATGATTAGGGTGATAGTAATCGGGGCAGAGAGCAAAAAGCTCAGAAGTAAGCTAGCGCTAATCACAACAAACCAGTAGCGACCGAGATAACCCAGGCGAAATTCTAACAACGACTCTTGTACTCCAAACAAAGTCATCCAAAATGCAATACCCGCCGTCAAATAATCAAGCATTAGCCGTTGTTTTAGCTGTGTGTTATCAGTTATCAGTCAAAAACCGTGATAACTGTTTACTGTTAACTGTTCACTGATAGAGAGTAATTTCTAGAATACGCCGAAATTGAATCAGGAGTCAGAATTGAATGGCAGGCTTGTAAAGCTGAAGGGTAGGCAGCGTAGGGATTGCAGGGGGGCAGGGGGCAGAGGGGAATTTCTATCTCTTGGGAACCAATGGTTCTTAGAATTCAGATAACTCTCGGTGGGAGCGGCTTATCTGTTGGGGAAAAAGGTGCGATCACATTGCTCCCGTGTAGCGAGGTGTTGACTTTCTAGTTGCTGCCCACTTGTAAAGGACTTAAAGTTGAAAAAACCGGAAATTGACAAGGAGCAGTTGTAGCTAAACTAGAAGCAAAAATCTTTATTATGCAAAAAAGGCGAGTGGACGCTCGCTATTTTATATCTATAAAAACTCTCCTAGTTATGCTGTAAAGGTGTTTCTTTAACACACAACCTCAAACAAAGCTATTTTGGCAGAAAATTAAACGCTTTTTTATGTAGGAGTGGTGCTTGATCATGACCCAGAGACTAACTACAGAGCAACTAACGCAAATCATTGCTGAAGTCGGAAACCTGCAAACACGAAAAGAAGCAGAAATTGAACCCGAACAAGTCAAGCAAATTTTACAGGAATTAGGTTTAGCACCGGATTTGCTAGATGAAGCGCTCGTTCAAGTGCAGCGTCGGCAAGTTTTGAAAGTACAGCAAAAACGTAATCGGACAATTGCTATCGGGGTCATTGCTGCTGTAGCGATCGCCATTATGGGTACTTTATTTACTATTCAACAGCATAATTCTACTCTTGAGCGAGTTTCCACTCAAAGAAACCGGATCACTCTTACTCAAGATGATGGCAGTGACCTCAAAAATATCTCACGCCAAAACAGCCCAGAAGTCTTTTACCGTGTGACGTTAAAAGATACACCCGTAGGTCAAAAGCTAGATTTAACGTGCAATTGGATTAATCCTAATGGTGAAATTGTCAAGCAAAACCGCTATCAAACCCGTGAAATTGACAAATCCATCTGGGATACTCAGTGCCGTTACATCATCGGTTCTGCATCGACTCCAGGTAAGTGGAAGGCGCAAATATTTCTCCAAGGTCGCCAACTTAGCGAAACAGAATTTGAAGTGAAATAGTATGGAAAACATTCCGCCAGGTGAAAAGATAAATCAGCCCCAGCAATTTATTGGATATTGGGGTTATGGTTCTCGACGCGAGTTAGAGGCACGGCTAAGTATTATCAAAACGCTGCATATCACCTCTCACCATTTATCTGAACTCGACTCGCTATCCGAAAATAACTACCCTATTTGGAATGTTGCTTATATTGGTTTTTCACAAGAATCAATCTTGCCAATTCATCATCCAGAACGAGTAGTTGGTATATCTGCATCTGGAATATCTACTTACTTACATAATGATTTATTTTTACCTGATGTTTGGGTAAAATTAGACCGAAGCGATCGCTTAATTTTAGGACGAGAACCTTTTGGAAAAGTCCCCCTGTACTGGATGCAACAAGTACAAGTAATTTGGTTTGCATCTCGTCTGCAACTGCTGTTGAAAATTTCTGAAAATCCTGAAGTTAACATTCCGGCTTTATACGGTTATTCTTGTTTTTCTTATGTTCCCAATCCCCTAACGCCGGTGAACCAAATATTTGCAGTTCCGGCTGGAGAGGAGTTAGTCTGGCAAAGTCAGTCTGAGTCACAAAGTCTTTCAGTACCAATTTCTCAACGTTTATCACAATGGTGTGAAGCAGAGGTGCAAATAAAAGATGAAACAACGGCTGTCAAACAACTACAAACTCTGCTTCAACAAGCTATTGAACGGCAAATTTCTGACTTAAAAAATGAGCCTGTAGGCGTTTTTCTCTCTGGGGGATTAGATTCTTCTGTTGTCGCCGCCTTACTGGTGCAAGCGGGAATAAAGGTGATTGGCTATACCTTGGATTTTGGTAATGCAGGTATTTCAGAATCTCTCTATGCCGAAATTGTTGCCCAACATCTGCAAATTCCTTTGGTAAAAGTTAATGCCAATCCGCATCAAATCCAGAAGACTCTAATTTTAACTGTAGAGGCGCTAGATTTGCCTTTTGGCGATGGCGTGACAGTTCCGTTGTTTCTTTTAGGACAAAGGGCTAGCCAAGATACTAGGGTGATTTTTAACGGCGAAGATGGCGACCAATTGTTTGCAGGTTGGACAAATAAACCTTTAATAGCAGCAGGGGTTTACCAAAGTGAAAACTACTCTATTCAAGAAAATTTTATTCAACAATATCTTCGCACTTTTCACCGTCTTTGGGGTTACGAGGCTCAAATTTACCAGCCACATATTTATGAGCAGATACAAAATTTACATCCAGAAGGCTGGATTGCAAAAGCACTTGACCCGGAATATTGTACAGCCGTCCTGCATCGGTTGCGCCGTGCCAGTTTGATGTTGAAAGGGTCACAAAATATACATCCGCGTGCGACTGCTTTAGGATTTGCTCATGGGTTGTTTGTGCGATCGCCTTTCTGCGATTTACCATTGGCTGAGTGGACGTTTCAGGTATCTGGAGAACTGTGTTTGCAGGGAGTTTGTGAGAAATACATCCTCAAGCGAACCGTAGAAAACTTATTACCCTCAGAAATTGTTTGGCGACAAAAGCGTGGTATGGGAGTTCCTTTAACCTCTTGGTGTTTGAATGAGTTTTGGAATCAGATTGGGAAGTGGTTAAATCCTGGCAAACTTCGTTTAGAAAACCGCTTTTCTTCCCATCTTGCAGCACAAATTGTTGGTGGTAAGTTGAGCGCTACTATTCAAGGTCGTCGGATTGGTGAAATTTTATGGTTACTAATTATGTGGCAACTTTGGCGAGTGTATGTTTTTGGTGAAGAATCGGGTCAAGAATCTTTTGATCATCCATTTTGGCTACCACAAAAACTATGGAGATTTCAGAAAAAATGGCAAACTTAGAAACAAGTTATGAGTTAGGAGTTGAAAGTGAGGAATTAAATTCTTCATCTAGTCATCTTCCTTTCTCCCAAGAACTTGCTCAAGAGTTACTAAATACTTATGATTCACCTCTCTACATTTATCAAGCTGACATCTTAAATCAAACCATCGCACGCATCACTGAGGCTTTTTCTTATCCTCAGACTCAATTTCGCTTTGCTAGTGTTACCAATGGCAATATTTCACTGTTGCAAATTTTTCGTGCCGCAGGTTGGGGATTACACGCTAATACCCCTGGAGATATTTATCTCGGATTACAAGCAGGTTTTTCACCAGAAAAAATTGTCTACAGTGGGAGTAATTTAAATCGTGTTGAGATGGAACAAGTTTTAAATTGGGGTGTCAAAACTCTCAATTTGGATAGTATTTCTCAGTTGCAACTTTGTTGCGAAATCTATGAATCTCTTACTCCTTCATTCACACCTCGTCTAGGCTTACGTCTTAACTTACCGGAAATTACTGGTGATAGCCGTATTGGTGTACGTCGAGAAGAATTTGCTGATGCGATCGCAGTTACTCGTCAAGTAGGATTAAAACTTAGTGGGTTGCATTTTTATCGAGGTACAAGTACTAATGCTACAGCCGCCTTTACCAATGTAATTGCTCAGGTAATAGCCACAGCAAAACTTTTACCTGATTGGGAATATCTAGATTTTGGTGGTGGTTTTGGCTATCCATATCATCATGATGGTGCAGCTTTTAACTGGGAAACTTTTGGTGCAGATTTGAGCGACCAAATCAGTCGTTTAGGAATAAATATTGAGTTAGTCATTGAACCTGGACGAGCTGCGATCGCCGGATGTGCTACTCTACTTACCAAAGTGGTTTCGGTAAAATGGCAGTCAGAAAAACAAATTGTTGGGGTAGATACTACTGTTGCTAATCTCTCTGTTCCCGCAGTACATGGCGGTTATCGAGAAATTGTCGCGTGGAAAGAATCAAAATCCAAAACTTACTTGACAGATGTGTGTGGAAACACAACTTATTCACGAGATTATTTAAGCCGAAACTGTTATTTACCTGAATTAGCAATTGGTGATATTATCGGTATTTTAGATGTTGGCGCTTATGGTTATGCGATGTCCTCGCACTTTTTACATCGTCCTAAACCTGCGGAAGTATTGTTAGAAAATCATCTACATCGTTTAATTCGTAAGCGGGAGGAATATAGTGTTTTGTTGAACAATCAAATATTCAATTGAAGAAGAATGCAGAATTCAGAATCATATTAATCAATAATTAAATTCTAAAAATAATTACCATGAAATGTATTCAATGTCAAACTGATAACAAACTAAAAGATAGGACAGCTAACCAAGGTCGTTGTAAACACTGTCATCATCCGTTTGTTTTTGAACCAACTAGTATGACAGGAATTAGATTTACTGATCCTTTTTTTGCCAAAGCGATCGCAGATATTTCTGCTAATCATACGCTCTTTTTTACACCAAAGCAGTTTTTTTATCTGATTGATAAAAGATTGCAAAGCAAAAACCGAGTTAAATGGGGATGGTTAGTGATATTTGTCAGTGTATGTAGCATTTTTGTATTTGGATATTTGGCTATAGCAGCAATTATTCTCGCCTTATTTTTCAATCAAATGCGCTCGATGAATCGCTCTTATTCCCAGCGTAAAAAATCAGCTAAAATTTTAAGAATATTGGGAATAATTACTTTGGTAGCAGGGATTATTTTTAGTTTAGCTATCAATTCATTTAGTTCATTTGCATTTAGCGTAACTATAGGAATGTTAGCTATTTATTTAAGTAGTCGGGAATTAGCACAACCGACTACTAACACGCAAAAAGTTACGATTGGTGATAGCCAATTTCAGGGTTGGTTAACATCTTGGAGACGGGTTAACAATCGAATTGATAAAATTTTACCTCCTCCCCAAGAACAAAGCACACCTATGACTATCAATCCTGATGTCACTGCTTATAGTTTTGATAGGTTAGTGGTTTGTGATAGTGCAGCAGTTGCCCAAATGTTAATCGCTAATAACTTTCATTTTGAAAATAACTGTGCCATTCTGAGTATCACTGGTTATCCCCAAAATATTTTTGATACTACCATGCAAATGCTGCGTCGCAATCCTGATTTAAAAATATATGCATTGCATGATTGTAGCGCCAAAGGAATGAATTTACTTAATCACCTCCGCACTAGCCCGAAGTGGTTTAAAGATAGCGATATCACTATTATTGATGTGGGATTATTACCACGCCAAATTCTGGCTGCAAGTCGCAATATGTTCATTCAAGCTTCTCCAGAATCAGCTGAGGCTGCTAAAGGATTGTCACCAGAAATTCGTCAGAGTTTATCGGCTGAAGAATTAGCATGGCTGGAATCTGGTAATTTTGTGGAATTAGAATCATTTAGTCCTCAAAAATTGATTCAAATTCTGAATCGCGGCATAATTAATAGTCGGACTTTAGATAACGATGACAGCAGCTTTATTTTAGTTGGTGATTCTGGAAGTTATACCGGAAGTTCTATATATGCTGTCGAAAGCTTTGGTTAATTTTTCACCAGCCCCTACCCTTCTCCTTGCTGCTTCACCAAGGCGCTGTCTCTTTGTTGTAGCGACTAGCGTGGTGCATAAAACACAGAGAATGAAATTTTTTTTCGCTATTTTTTTCGAGGATTAACAGCTAACAATTAGGAGGAGATTGCTGCTATGAAATGTATTAAGTGCCGAACTAATAATAATCGAAGGGACTGGAATACAAATTCTGGTAAGTGTAAAAAATGTGGTCATCATTTTGTATGTGAACCCGGTATCGGTAGGTATACTTCTAGGAAGTTAACAGACCAATTGTTTGCTAATGCGATCGCTCATATTTCTGCTAACAATACTCTATATTTCACTGTCGGTCAATTTGAATATTTTGTTGCCAGACAACTCATATCAGATATCAAACCGAGGATTACAGAGTCCCGAAAGTCGAGAATTAAGAAGATTAACTTTAATTCCTGTCTATCTATTAGTTTACTTTTGTTTTCTCTGTATGCTATCTTGAATGTTGTTACAAGATTAATTATCACTAATGTTGTATTTGATCTTGCTATCTTGAATGTTGTTACAAGATTAATTATCACTAATGTTGTATTTGATCTAAAGTTTTTCTTGTTTTTGGTTACTTCTTTGTTAAGTTGTACTTTAAATATTAAATTTTCAGAGGATTCATCAAAGTATGATGAAGTTAGAAGCGAACGAATTCAGAGTAATCCAAATCCAACAACCCAGCTAATTAAAGATGTACTTGTGATCATTATAGGAGTTGTCTTCAGCCAGTTACTTTATTATGCTGACAAATCATCATTTTTTTGGTTAGCGACAGCCGCAATATTATTAGGGAGATATATCTCGATTATTTCTATGTATTTAGATGATATAATCGCAGGCAATCGTGTTGTCACAACAGTTACTCAGCAAATAAATAACCCTGGATTGTATGAGAAAGCAGCTGTTAAAAATTCCATAGACAAGTGGGAGAAAACTAATGGAGTGATTGAAAAACTACTTCGCGCTGATACTTCTCGACAAACTACAAGAGTTATAACTCCAAATTCTGATATTACTGCTTACAGCTTTGATAGGTTGGTAGTGTGTGACAAGGATAGTATTGCACAATTTCTCATCGCTAATAATTTTCATTTTGAAAGGAATTGCGCCATTCTCAGTATTAGTGGCTATCCCCAGAATATCTTTGAAATTACTATGCAAATGCTGGGGCGCAATCCTGATTTGCAAGTCTATGCACTGCATGATTGTAGTCCTCAAGGAGTCAGCCTAGTTTATCAATTGCGTACTGATGCACAATGGTTTAGAGATAGCAATGTGACAATTTTTGATGTTGGTATATTGCCACGTCAAGTATTTAAAAGTCAGAAAATATGGATTACAAGATTAAAAGAATTAGCGTTACAAGCTAAAAGTTTACCTACAGAAATTCAGCAGAGTCTCAACACTGAAGAACTCAAATGGTTAATGGAAGGTAATCGTGTTGAACTAGAATCTTTCCAGCCACAAAAATTGATTCAAATACTAAATCACAGTATAGCTACAAATCAACATTTAGCTCTTGATGAACAGAGTTTGATAATTGCAGATCAAAGTACAAATACTTATTTGTATGCTGCTGAAAATTTTGGTTAGAACGCTCATTTTCGATTTACTTGCAACCAAATTTCTAAACTAACAAGTAACCACAGCTTTACACCATAACGATTCCAAGTATCGCCTTGATAGTTTAACCAATTGCGAATTGGTAATTGGTTAAAATAAGGAGCGATCGCTGCATGACGATTAAGCAATAAATCTCTGGCTTGTTGTTGCCAATATTTCCGAAATCCTAACTGTACTGGCACCATCATCCCACTTTTAGAGCGATGAATAATGGCATCTGGTAAAATATCTGCGATCGCTTGTTTCAAAACTGCTTTTTCTGACACTCCCGAAAGCTTATACTCTGGAGGAATTTTCATGCTTAAGTCTACGACTCGTTGATCAAATAAAGGAGAACGACCTTGCAAATCAGCAGCTTGATTCAAGTTACTTACTTTCGTGAGAATTTGGTCAGCACCTTTAAATTTAATGTTCATTGCCATCAAACGATTGAGATAGCTGGCTTGGGAATATAAATCTTCTTCAAAAACCCAAGGTGCTGTTTGTATCGCTGTCAAAACTTCTGGTTTTAAAAGTTGCGGTAAGTCAGCAGCGCACTTTTGAAAAGAAATTAAATAAGCTTGTAATGAATCTTGATTGGTGACAGAGCCATATAAACTATTAATCAGCATTGGCTGATTTTTTGGCCCACCAAAACAGGGGTCGCCACCTTCACCATTTAAAACTACTTGTACACTTTCTTTTGCTAGTCGTCCCAGCAAAAGATTAGGAATAGTTAATGGGTCGCCGATGGGGTCATCTAAATAGGCCATTGTTTGGGGTAAACGTTCCCACATATCCGCAAAAGTAATTTCTAAAATGTGGTGCTGCGTTTGGCAATGAGTTGCAACGAGACTGGAAAATTCTAACTCATTGGGACATTCAGCGCCAAAATGAATTGAGAAAGTGTGGACTGGGGAATTATGGAATTTTGCGACTAAAGCAGTGATACCGCTAGAGTCCAAACCACCTGAAAGAAAAACACCAACGGGTTCGTTTTGTGGTGGTAAATATTCTTGAATAACTTGGTCTAGCAGTTCTCGCAAGCGATCGCCATGCCATACTAAAGGTTGATCTATGGCTGTAATCTGTTCTTGCAACTGCCAATAAGTTTGAACTTTGTCGTTAGGAAATTGTAAAACGGTTCCAGGTCGCAGTTCCCGCACCTGTTCCCAAAGCGTTCTTTCTCTTGGAACAAAGGCACAACAAAGGTAATCTCGCAAAGCCACCAAATCCAAATCAGAGGAACGATGAGGTGATAAAGTTCTCAATTGAGGCGCAATCCAACGAACCGCACCAGTATTAGTGTAGTAGAGAGTACGGCTACCGATGCGATCGCGAATCAACTGCAACACCTGTTTTTCTCGATCCCAAACCACTAGTGCAACTCCCTACTCCCCGCCTATCGCGCTTGCGCTGCGCTTCTCTGCGAGACGCTTTGCGAACGCGCACCACGCAAATAAGTTCAGAAATCAAATAGGATTGCTGTAGATGCAAGCAAATTCTATCCCTAAAACGATCGCACAAGCAAGTCAGCAAATGCAAAGTGGCTTGTTAACTTCAACAGCGTTAGTTAAATATTACCTTGAACGGATTCAAAAGTTAAATCCTATACTCAATGCTTTTATTACTGTTCTAGAACAACAATCTCTAGAAACTGCTGCTCAACTAGATTTTGAGCGAAGTAACGGTCAAGAGCGAGGGTTATTGCACGGTATTCCAGTTGTTATCAAAGACAATATTGATACAGTAGGAATCAAAACTACCGTTGGTTCACAACTTTTTCGCGATCGCATACCATTATCTGATAGTGCGATCGTCCAAAAGTTAAAAGCAGCAGGTGCGGTGATTTTAGGTAAGACAAATTTAAGCGAATTTGCTGCTGACCTTTCGGGTAACAATCTTTTTTACGGTAACACCTGCAACGTTTGGAACCATAACCACTCATCAGGAGGTTCTTCTAGTGGAAGTGCAACAGCTATTGCAGCTAATCTTTGTCTAGCTGGAATTGGTACGGATACAGGAGGCTCAATTCGAGTTCCGGCTAGTTGGTCGGGAGTGGTGGGACTACGCCCAACTTTTGGACTACTTAGCAATCAGGGTATTTTTCCTCGCGTTCCCAGTTTTGATACAGTCGGTTTGATAGCAAATTGTGTAGAAGATATTGCCATCTTACTTGATGCTATACTCTTCCCTATTTCCACAAATTTAAAACAGCTGTATCCTCTACCAACTAATATCAGTGGTTTAAAGTTTGGCATAATTAGTAACTATACATTTCGTGGCATTGAAGGAGAAATTGCCAAAGCAATTTACAATGCTATATTTATTTTGGGACAACTGGGGGCGGAAATTGTCACTCTAGATTCAAGATTTTTAGAAGAATTTGATGAGGTGACTTACTTCACCATTGCTCTTTATGAATTTAGTCAAGTTTTGCAAGCAGAATATGCTGTTAACCCCAATGTATTTGCAGCCAAAGTGCAAAGTGATTTATCAAAAGGAGTAAAAATTTCTCGCCATAATTACAAAAAAGCAAAACAAAAATGTGAAAAATGGCTTCCTCTAGGGCAAAAACTGCTTGAGCAAGTAGATGTTGTGCTAACACCAACAACACCAATGGTTGCACCTCCGATTAATACTGACAGTAAAATCTATCAATTAAATCAGCGATTTATGCTACCTTTCAGTTTTATGGGTTTACCTGCAATATCGCTGCCTTGTGGCTGGAGTAGTCAGGGTTTACCTATAGGATTACAATTTGTTAGTAATTCTTATGCTGAAGCTTTGATTTTGAGAGTTGCGTTGGCTTTTCAAATTGCTACTACTTTCTCTAAAGGTAGCCCTCTCTAACTAACGGTAAAACATTTCGCCCGACATTTTCGCACTCTTCTAAATGGGGATAGCCAGACAAAATAAAAACTGTAATTCCCAAATTTATATACTCTAAAAGACATTCCGCCACTTGTTGGTAGCTACCAACAATTGCCATTCCCGCACCACTTCGCACTACCGAAATCCCAGCCCAAAGCAGTGGCTCAACATACCAATCTTCATCAGCACTTCCACGTAATTCATACTGCCGACTTTGACCAACACTTTCTCGCCTAGTATTAGGAAATTCAGTGGCTCGTGTTTTAGCTAATACTTCTGGAGAAACTTTTGCTAGCATTTCTTTTGCTGTTTGCCTTGCTTGAGCTTGGGTTGGTCGAGCGATAATATTAATTCTTAATCCATAACGCACCTTTTTCTTCCGTTCGCTGTCAGCCAGTAATTGCTGCATCCGATTCATCCGCTCAGTAATTTGATGCAGTGTTTCCCCCCACATCAGATAAACATCTGCAAACTCTGCACTGACTCGTTGAGCCATTTCGCTCGCACCACCGAAATAGAACAGCGGCCCAGATGGTTGCACAGGTAAAGTTTCTAAACGAGTTTGACGGAGTTTGTAAAATTCTCCTTCATAGTCAAAGGGAGCCGTAGTTGACCATAACTGACGACAAATTTGCATAAATTCACGGGTGCGACGATAGCGACTATCGTGGTCTAAATAATCACCATACATCGCTTGTTCCATCGGTCGTCCACCCGTGACAATATTAAGCGAAAGGCGACCTTTGCTGATATTATCTAATGTAACAGCCATCTTTGCTAATATTGGGGCTGAATAGAAACCTGGACGTACAGCTACCATTGCTCCAACACTAACGGTGAGCGTTAAAACTGCTGTTGCTAAAGTCCAAGCTTCCATAACGTGGTGTGTAAAGCCCATACCAATGAGAACCTGTCGGAATCCAAATCGTTCTGCTGTTTTAAAAATCTCAACAGTATACTCAAGGTTGGGAGCACGTTCCCAAATGGGCAAACCTAAATAGAATCCATCACCCGATACTGGAGCGCACCAGTTAAATTCTAGTCTTTGTTTTGCAAACATTTATACACGTTTTCTATCCTATATTAAAACCTCTTCAATTATGTAATGCTAGCGAGCATATCCGTCACCTGGTCTATAGCCTGGGGAAATCAGCCCATCCACTCCACCCAATCGGGCGCTCCGGCCACCAGTTGAGCAAACTTTTGAGGGTCAACATCCTCAAACTCCAGCATCACACCGCAACGCTCATCAATCGTTAGGGTACTGAGTAATTCTTTAACAGCATCAACCCCGCATTCCACCCGCTCAATCGCCAGCCGAGCGTAATATTTAACCCGCTCCCACCAAGAATCACTGAGTTGTTCATCTGTGTCCATACCCCCCCCGATTATTACTTCCATCTATTTCATTGGGGGGTGTGGACGGAGCATTAATTCCATACTGAGCTTGCATCCTAGCAGCATAAACCGCATGACGTTCCTGCTCCTCTTGGTGTTTCCTTTCCCTGTCCTCCCGTTGATGAAGGCGATAATCCAGCACCTTCTGGGCAAACTCGACATCCTCAGTATTCAGCCGGTAATACCGAACCCTAAAAGACTTGGGTGCTATGTCGATTCCAGAAATTTCTGAAGCAATAATACGTCATAACTCCAACGCTTCATCCTACAGTCGTGGTGAAGAATATTACCGTAGGGGCGCGATACCTTCGGTGAGCTTCGCTAACGCCGATCTCAAAAAACGAGGTAATCTGATTCAAGCAGAGGTAGAAGGTGGCGAAATTACACCATATCAAGTCAGTATTCGTTTTGATGCAGGTGGAATTACCTCAGCAAGTTGTACTTGTCCTTATGATTATGATGGTTGGTGCAAACATATTGTTGCCACCTTATTAAGCTGTTCGCGTCAATCAGAGATCGTTGAAGAACGTCCAACGCTAGAACAATTATTAAATCGCCTCAATCTTCTTCAAACTCAGCGATTATTACAAGAACTGGTGGAAAATAGACCAGAACTAATTGATGATATTGATGAGTTTGTAAGTTTGATAGACTTGCCAAAACCAAAAACAAAACAGTCTTCTACCCGTCACAGCAAAATTGACACATCACCTTTTCGCTCTCATGTCAAGCGGATTTTGCGGGATGGATTGAAAGAATTAGAGTATGGTTCAGAAGAAGACCCATTTACAGATGATTTGCTAGCTGTAATTGAGAAAGCGCGAGAGTTAGCAGAAAATGGAGATGGCAATAATGCGATCGCAATTCTCGAAACTATTACCGAAACTTATGCCCAAGAATGGGACGAGTTGCTAGATTACGGTGGAGACAGTTATTCCATCGCAGAACCTCTTGATAGCGCGTGGACAGAAGCAATTTTGTGTGCAGAAATGTCTACAGGAGAAATAGTAGATTTGCAGTTGATGTTGGAATCATGGCAAGACGAAATCAGTGCAGACTTTAGTATGAGTTTAGAAGTGCGAATCGTTGGCTAGAAACTAAGACCCATAAGGGTTTGGAGGATTAGCCGCAAGGTACAGAACCTTGACAACTGAATGACCATGTAGGTGAGAGCCAGTATCCTAGAATCCTCAAATCCTACCCCGTAGGTGCAACGGTGAAAGCATCACCCCCAGGTTCGAGACTAGTCATCAATGCCTGAAGCGGGGTGAAAAGGTGTTATTACTGACAGCCTAAGTTGGT
>NZ_JAIVFS010000147.1 GCF_020829645.1 Nostoc mirabile CHAB5784
GTAACTCCACCACGTAAAGAAGCATCTGTTGCTGTTTAATACCTTAGATTATTCATACTTTTGCTAAGTCTCTGATTAACTCAGCCCTGCTGGGTCATTTTGTATAGCTTAGTCTAAACTCCAGTTAGCAGGGGGAGAAAGAAAAATATTATCTGAGTAAATTGGATAATTTATTTTCTGGAAGTCCCTTAACGCATAGGCGCTTCTCTACGAGACGCTACGCGAACGCCTTCTTGCAGGGTAGGAACGCAGAGTAAAAACTAATGGGATTAAAATCGCTGACCTGTGGTAACTTCAAATCTAACTTCTCCTTGGTCGCTAATACCTAAGTCGCCTCGAATCAGCCCAAAGGATGACTTGACTCGCAATCCTAAGCCGTAACCAAAGCCACTTCCAGGTTTGTCTCGCAGCACTCCTGGTTCTCCTAGCACGGTTTCGCTAGAACCGAAATCTGAGGCGAGGTCAGTAAAGAGAACTCCTCCGATTGACTGTAAAATTGGAAAACGATATTCAACCGAAGCTAAACCATAACTGCGGCCACTGGCAACTTTACCATAACCGTAACCTCTGACAGAATCTAGCCCACCAATATTAAAGGCATCAGCTGGGGGAAAGTCTCCAATAGTCGTACCAATTTGTAAATTAATCGCCAACATTTCTGGATTGTCGGTTAGTCTACCATTCCCTATCCAACTGACTGGTAAATATTGAATATAGTCTCCCTGTAGACGGTTGCTGGAAATATTACCCAATCCAATGGGTATCGCTTGTTCTGTGCTGAGGGTAAGGATTGATCCTTGAGTCGGATTGTCTTTGCGATCGCGTTGATCTCTAGATACAGCAAATGATACTGTAAATAAGTCATCAATGCCAGTACCGCTCACAGATAGAGGACTCCCTAATCTATCGACCTGTGCAACGTTATATTCTTGATCGCGTAGGCTAATCCGGGTATAGTTGAGAGCCACTGATGTATCCCACTCATCAAAAGCTCCTAAAAGTCCCACAGAACCCCCAAACCTTCCCTCGCGCACTTTGTTGCCGTTAGACAATCTGATATCTTCATTGAAGGTTCCCGATATATTTCGACTACGAAAACCTCTAATGCTATAGCCTAAGCGGTTTGGTTCTCCAGGACGATAAAGACTAGTGAATTGACCATTAAACTGGATATCTTCACTGCTGAACTGCACAGTTGTATCTAATTTATCGTTAATACCGCTAATATTTGCATCTTTGTAACCTACTCGACCGTATAGCCCAACATCATCGTTATTTCCGCCTCCTAAGATTAGAGAAGGGAAGCCACGCTCTTTGATTTTATAAATGATATTAATGCTAGAAACATCTTCTTCTCGATTAACATTTACTTGATTAAATGACTCTAATCTCCTCAATCGTTGCAAGTCTGCTTGAAGTAAATCTTCATGGAATACCTGACCAGGTTTGAGTCTCAGCAAACCAATGATAAAATCTGTCTGAGTCCGCCCTTTGATTGGCTGACCTTTGTCATCAAGCAACTCACCTTTGTCATTAATAAAACGAATTTGGATGTCTTTAACAACTTTTTGCGAAAATTCAAGAGTTTGGTTATCTCCTGAAGTGACTCCTATATAATCACCATATTTGGCATACTCTCCTATATGGATCGTAGCTTCTGGCGAGACAATACTACTAGACCCATCCTGAGTAGAAGATTGCAAGTCTGCAAGGGCCTCTAGATTTTTCCCACCCACTAACATTACTGCGATCGCAACTACAGTTATTTGAACTCGCATATTGAAAATCCGTTAGTGTTATTAAGTTTACAACATAGAGCGGATCTCTTGTGCGTAAGTTCTATATGAACCTTGCTATTGGGTATCCCAAAAGACGCTTGCTTGTGCCAGTACTCAGTATAAACTGTCAGGCTGTTTTCAGATTGCGACGCCGAATAGCCCGTCGTAGACATCGCTCAAATTGATCAAGTCCTCAAAGTTTAGAAATTGCGCTGCTGCCAGAAAAAGGTATAGTCTGGGAAATAGAACCTCTTTCCGAATACTATAGCAATCCTAAATCATTTGTGAAAATTTCTGTTGATTCTTCTCTCTGTGTTCTCTGCGCCTCTGTGGTTCGATTAAAAAGTAATTTCCACAACTCAGATAGGATTACTATATGACAGAGGAATACTCAGGTTTTAAGCTCTTATTTGGCTTTTTTATAGACAATTACAATAGGGAAGGGAAGGGAAGGAAACAAATTTATTTATATTACAACATAATTTTTATGAGAATAGCATATATAATTTTAGCACATAATTATCCTGAACAATTGCGGCGTCTTATTTCTAAATTGAATAAAGATGATGTTTCATTTTTTATACACATAGATAAAAAAGCAGATAGCACAATATATCATCAAATATTTACTCAACTTCAGGAGTTACCGAATGTATTTTTCCTCAAGAGATATAATTCAGGATGGGGAAGTTTTGATATTGTAAGAGCTACTTTAGAAGGTATAAATTCAATAGTAGAAACAGGTCTTAACTTTGATTATGTTATAAATTTATCAGGGCAAGACTATTTGATAAAATCAAATGCATATATCAAGATGTTTCTACAAAACAATCAAGGGAAAGAATTTATAGAACATTTCCCACTACCTTGTAGTAAATGGAGAGGCGGCGGCTTAAGAAGAATAGAGTATTGGCACATCCGTTGGAATGATAAATATTTTTGTATTCCCGAAAAACAAAAATTTCAATCTCCTATTGCATCTTTATTATATTCATTTTTTATTTTATTTCTAGCTAAAAAACGTAAACTTCCTGAAGGCTTTGCTATTTATGGAGGTTCTCAATTTTGGTGTTTAACAGGAGAATGTGTAAAATGGATAAACATTTTTTTAAAGCAAAACCCCAAGTTTGTTAAGCGCTTTAATTACACGTTTTGTACAGATGAGTTATTTTTTCAAACACTTATTTTAAATTCACCTTTTAAAGATAAGGTAGTTAACGATCACATGAGATATATAGATTGGGCTGATGCTAATGCCTATCATCCAAAAATTTTAGAGAAACAGGATTTTGAAAAAATCAGGCAATCAGAAAAATTATTCGCTAGAAAGTTTGATGTAAGTAAAGACTCGGATATATTAGATATGATAGACAAAATGATATTATTAAATAAATAGGAAATTATATAAGTATAGGAGTAAATGATGATATGATTGGGATTGCGATCGCAGGCACTGGATTTGGTCAAAAGGTACACATCCCTGGATTCCAAGCACATCCTCGCACTGAGGTAGTTGCTGTTTATCATCGAGATATAAATAAAGCTAAAGCTATAGCAGAATCCCATAATATCCCCCACGCCTCCGACTCACTTACAGATATTGTGGCATTACCAGAAGTGCAAGCAGTTAGCATCTCGACGCCGCCTTTTTTGCACTATGAAATGGCAAAAACAGTATTGCAAGCTGAGAAACATTTGTTATTGGAAAAACCGACAACTTTAAATGCAGTTGAGGCTAAAGAACTTTATCACTTAGCTAAAGCAAAAGGTGTGATTGCGACTGTAGATTTTGAATTTCGCTTTGTACCAGGATGGCAGTTATTTGCTGAATTATTGTCAGAAGATTATGTGGGTAAGTTGCGCCTAATTAAAATTGATTGGTTGGGTTCTTCTCGTGCTGATACTTCACGCCCTTGGAATTGGTATTCTGATAAGGAGAAAGGAGGCGGTGCATTGGGATCTTTGGGTTCCCACGCCTTCGATTATATTCACTGGTTATTCGGGCCAGTCCGTAGATTAAACGCCCATTTAACTACTGCTATTCCTACACGAGTTGACCCTGTTAGTGGGGATTCAAAACCAGTGGATACAGATGACAACTGTATATTAACGCTGGAATTAGCGAATGGTACACCTTGTCAACTTTCTATCAGTGCGGTTGTTCATGCACCAAGAACCCATTGGGTAGAAGTATATGGCGATCGCGGTACATTAATTGTGGGTAGTGAAAATCAAAAAGATTATATACATGGTTTTCGTGTTTGGGGTTCTCAGCCAGGTAAACCTCTAACGGAAATAGAAATACCAAATCGGTTAATTTTTCCGAAAAATTATGCTGATGGTCGCATTTCGGCATTTATCCGCGTAGTAGACCAATGGTTGCAGGGAATTGATCGCAATCAGGAAATTATACCATCGCTGCAAGAAGGAATTTATTCTCAGTTGTTGATGGATTTATCCCATGAATCTCATCAAAAAGCAAGTTGGATAGATGTACCCAGCTTGGAAGAATTTCTTAGCAACTAGAAATAAAATGAGCAAAACTCCCCGTATTCGTATCCCGCCGGAAGTAAAGAATTATGTTTTTCAACGTGACAAATATCAATGTCAAAGCTGCGGTAAAATTACTATAGAAACTAATCTTAGTATCGACCATATTATTCCCCTCGCCCGTAGCGGTCAACATGATATCAGCAATTTATAAACCCTCTGTTTAACCTGTAATCAGCAGAAAACAGATAATATTGATCCCCGATTCCGGCGATATTTTCAGCTTTAGGTTAGGATCGGATGAGCTATTAGTTTCTGATTATCTATGCCTCAAAATCACAATAGCAATTCCCTAAGATTTCTCAATATTAGAACTACGATTCTCTACCTCTTCGCTGTCATAGCTATTTTAGTAGTAGCCTTTCCCTGGCTATATGAGATTAAAACGAAAGCTGGGATCGATATATCACCTGGACGCCATGCAGGAACCTTTTTTGAGAAACGTACCCACGGACTCTTCAGGTGTGAGTGGCTTTATCCCTACCATTGCGATCGCTCTCAGATTAAATAAAGGAAATCAAAATAATTTGTAATTCGTAATGACGCTCCTACGGACGCTCGTTGCTCTCTACGAGACGCTACGCGAACGCTACCGCTTCGCTAACGCTGCGCTAACGTAATTCGTAATTAAGTTTTGTAATGGGGATTTTAACCCCACCGCAAAACTTGTCGCTTGTTAGAAGCGAGGGAATTAGACCCCTCAAAATGTTAACTCAGAACTTGCATCAGTCCCGACGACTGCCTCAGAATGAATTCTGAGGCTTATAGCTAAAGTCTTCTTTAGAAGACTGAGTAAGGGTTCATTCGTGAGAGGTTAAGGTCAAATACCATTTGTCAATAAGGAATAGTACTTAAAATATTGCCAAAATCGGGGTTAGAAACAGAATTTTTAATCGGGCGATGCCTACGGCGGGCTACGCCTACGCGTCATCTTGATACGCATCATTTATTCTTAACACATAATTTCAGTACAAAAGTTAATTTAATACCTCGCCTTTTGCCAAATTTTAAGCATAATTTCTAATTGACAAAAGTAAGATTATCTTAAACTCTCACCGATGGTAAGGGTTGTAGTCCACGCTTAGTGGACTTGCACTATTAGCCTGAGAATTTATTCTCAGGCGGGATAGGCAGGTGCAAGATATAACTTAAAAACAAAAGGGGAAAATTTTCCCCTTCTCTCTGTGCGATATTTTTACCCCAACTGAATTACAGCAATTTTCATAAATAGACCACACGGTAGGGTAACACAGCTGTGCTACCCTACTACATCTATCCCAACTGACTTGAGATCATACTGACATCAACGGCTAACTTTTTGCCCAACTTGAGCAACTGAAGACACTGATTATCTGCTTCATTATCAAGGCTAGTGATACACACCGGCGCTATCTGACTGTGCAGACAACTAAAGTATAGTTCCTGCGATCGCTGTAGGGAAACATCTATATTTAGTTGATCCCCGACATCAATCAATCGTTCCAATAGTTGGATATCTGCATTAAAACTACCATTGGCATCGTGCAACAATTGCCAAAGCGATCGCGCAATTAACTGTTCTAACATTTGCTTACCGTCGGGAATATTCAGCCGACAACGCAGATGTTTTGCTTCAGTAGCGATCGCCTCCAATTCTAAGATGTGACTCCAACTCTTTTGGGGATCAGCGATATCTTGCTCAAGCGATCGCAATGTCATCAGACAGCGATGCCCTAAAGCAATATCTGCTGCAACCTGCAATTCTTGCGGTACTGCTATTTCATCTCGATGAAACGCCATCAGCACACCATAATTATCACGGTATGCTTGGGTATACAACTGTCCTAAACGTGTCAGTGTTTCCTCACTAAGCAGCCGCATAATCCGGTGGCGTTCTTCAGCAAATAGATTCTGTAAGTTGAAAGCTTCTTCGCCAAATAGCTGTGTCATCGCCAAGATGGTATGAGCCGCGCTAGCTTGTTTTAGCGCCCCAAACAGCTTTTCTTTTAATTGGCTGTAGTTACGCCGCCCAGTAAATTGTTGAATGCAGCAGTGGAAATCCCAGCCTCCCAAATGCAGAACCGCAAATATCAAATGCTCACTTTCCCAAGTAATCTCTGATACCAGCTTTAAATTTCCTATAGCCAGAGTTAGCGATCCCATGCGTTGCAGTTGGTAATCTAGCTCATTGGCAGCATAGCAATAAACCTTTTTGTGGTAACGCTGAGATTGTTTGTCAGCAGCATCTTTTTTCGGTAGGGAATTGTGCGCCTCTGCTGGTTTCTGATTGGTAAATAGGGAAGTAATAGCGTAATGGGCTGCTACTTGCTTAAAGCCAAGCTGGGCAGTTAACACGAGTTGCCGATAAATTTCCGCACCATGTTTGAACTGATCCACATTACTGGGGGCTAAACCAAGACGTTTGACGAAGCCTTTTTCTAACTGCACACCAGCCACATCGCCTGCCAATTCCAAAGCACGGGCGGCATAGCGCAGAATTTGTGTCCCCTCTGGACGGGAAATTTCTTCAAAAAACCAACCACAACTAGTGAACATCAACAAAGCGTGACGCTGCATTTCTAACAAGCGCAAAGCGTCTACTTGTTCTGCTGCGGTTAGTTTGTGGGTTTGATGACGGGCGAGGAAACGGTTGACATTGGTAGCAGAGCGATCGCGCATTACTTGGATATATTCATCTCGTGCTAGCCAGGGATCACGAAATAACTGTCTACCATGTTCTGCATACACCTCAGTTAGCTGATCCCGCAGCCAATTTAGGGAATCCCGCAAGGGACGACGCCATTTCTGATGCCAAACACCACCTTCCCCACCGCAACCACAGTTATCTTCCCATCTGCCGACACCGTGGGCGCAACTCCAGGCTGTGACTGACTTCAATTCCACTTCCCAACTGGGAGAATTTAAGCTCAGGTAGTGGGCGAAGTTCGTTACTGTCCAACCCTGTTGGGGAAACTCTTTGGTAAAGGCGTAGGCTAAAGTTTTCTCAGTTCCCTTTTTGTGATGTCCGAAGGTTTCCCCATCTGTCGCCACAGAAATCAACTGTGCTAGACGATGATCCCCACGCACCGCCGAACCGATACGTCCGGCAAAGTGACTGGAATTATAAACGACATCACTAAAACCCATATCCCGCGATATCGGGCCATCGTAGAAGAAGATATCAATGTAGGGGCGAGAGACGCGATTAATCGCGTCTGTACTAGGGAGTGGGGAGTGGTTAGTATCACCATTCCCTACTCCCAATTCCCTACTCCCCTCATTGATCGCACTCAGAGGTGAAGATGAAGTATCTAATGTGGGCTTCAAATAACAACGGTAGGGACGCGTAGAATCAATCTGACTACCGCCGACTTCGATCCATTCAGGATGGGGATGATCTGGAGTGGGGAGGGGACGGCAACGCAGTGCTTGAGATGGTGCAAGGACAATGAAGCGAATACCCTCAGCAACTAGGGCTTCTAAGGTTGCGTAGTCTACAGCAGTTTCTGCTAGCCACATGCCTTCGGGATCGCGTCCAAAGCGGGAGCGGAAGTCTTCTTTACCCCAGCGAATTTGGGTATATTTGTCGCGTTCATTCGCCAGAGGCATGATGATGTGATTGTATACTTGCGCGATCGCATTACCGTGACCATGCAAGCGATCGCTACTCTTGGCATCCGCCTCTAAAATGCGCTGATAAACCTCCACATCGTAGCGTTCTAGCCACGACATCAGCGTTGGCCCGATATTAAAACTGAAATACTCATAATTGTTGACGATCCCCACCACTTCGCCTTGGTCATTTAAGACTCTGGCAAAGGCATTTGGACGATAGCATTCCCAATGAATCCGCTCATTCCAGTCATGGCTCGGTGCAGCGCTCGGTTGGCGTTCAATTGCGTCCAGATAAGGGTTTTCCCTTGGTGGCTGGTAAAAATGACCATGCACCGTCACATAAACACCATTAGCCTTTCTCAGGGGATCGGTTTCTTTTGTGTTATTTGGATCTGAATGTAATGTTAACGTTGAGCCAGAGCTAGCTGGCATTTCAGCAGCAGAAGTCATGTATATTTATCCAAAACAAAAAACTTGCAGTTGCACCGAAAACATTGTGCGTAAACCTTTCTACAATAGTTTTTACACAAAATCCGGTATAAACGACAACTATAGAATCCAACTAAATTTTGACAAAGCTGTTTTATTGTATTGGGAAATCTGCATTCTCGCACAGCCCTTTCCCTGAAGGCTTAAAGTAATTAGCCATTGAACAAAGCCTGAGTTAGGGGTTTTTTCTTCTTGGGCGCTAATCAAAATTTTAATTGTCTTTTAATAATTAAACCCCATTTTTGATGTAAAATTTTGGCTCACATTCATACTTTTGCAACAAAAGATTACAAAAACTCATTATATCGCAATCTTATTTTACATACACAGTTGTGAACTGAAAACAGTACAATTTCTGAATTGCTCTACAGGTGGTTGAGAGTATCCTATGGGAGTGCTGAGTTAAAAGTGAGGAGTGAGGAGTGAGGAGTTAGAAGTGAAGAGTGAAGAGTGATTAGAAGTTTTACTGATAACTCATAACTCATAACTCATAACTCATAACTCATAACTCCTAACTCATAACTCCGTAGGATACCCTCAACCCAAGACAACAAATGTCAACTAAAAACATTATTCTTCTGGTTTTATTACTATTTATCCCAGTTTCCCTAGCAGCCCACTTTCTGGAGTGGGGAGAATTGATAGTTTTCATTACAGCTGGATTAGCAATTCTGCCCTTAGCAGCTTGGATGGGTACAGCCACAGAAGAAATTGCTGTTGTAGTGGGGCCATCATTGGGGGGTTTGTTGAACGCCACCTTTGGCAATGCTACGGAACTAATTATCGCCTTAGTAGCGTTGAATGCTGGATTAATAGATGTAGTCAAAGCCAGTATCACGGGATCAATTATTAGCAACTTATTACTGGTGATGGGTTTTTCCATGCTTTTGGGGGGACTACGCTACAAAGAACAGACATTTCAGCCAATTGTGGCGCGGGTAAATGCTGCTTCGATGAATTTGGCAGTGATTGCCATTTTGATGCCAACGGCGATGAATTATACCTCTCAAGGAATTAATCAAGAAACACTGCAAAATTTTTCTATTGCTGTTGCTGTGGTGTTAATTCTGGTTTATGCCCTAACACTGCTATTTTCAATGAAAACCCACTCCTATCTATATGATGTGGGTGTAGCAGAGACAGAAGAAGAGGAAACCCCTCATGCTAAACCAAATATGATGTTGTGGGTTGGCGTACTGCTAGTATGTACCTTACTAGTGGCAATTGAATCAGAAATGTTGGTCGATTCTCTGGAAGTGGCCACATCTGAGCTAGGTTTGACGGCGCTGTTTACAGGGGTAATTTTGGTTCCCATCGTCGGTAACGCGGCTGAACACGCCACAGCAGTCACCGTAGCGATGAAAAATAAGATGGATCTTTCCCTTTCGGTAGCTGTGGGATCAAGTATGCAGATTGCCCTATTTGTTGCACCTGTGTTGGTGATAGCAGGGCGGGTATTAGGTAAACCAATGGATTTGGATTTCAAACCCTTTGAATTAGTAGCTGTGGTTGTGTCAGTGTTGATTGCGAACAGTATTAGTTCTGATGGGAAGTCCAATTGGCTGGAAGGCACTTTATTATTAGCTGCCTATACAGTGTTGGGGTTCGCCTTCTACTTCCATCCAGTTATGGAAGGTATGAGGTAGTACCGCAAGGCGGAAGTCAAAAGGAGCCAGTGCGCCCTTGCGGCTCTGCCGACTTGTTCGCTCTTAGCGTTCCCGCTCTTTAGCAACTGGCTCTCAAAAGTCACGCATCTTTGTATATCAAGGCTTTTGCAAGTTTTAAAATGGTAGCTTGATTTCCGCAGCGCTGTACTAGTTAGTAGTGGGTAGGCGTAGCTCGTCGTAGACATCGCTCATAGTTTAACCCATTCGCGGAAGTCCCCACCCTCAACGCCAGTAAAATAAAGAGATATAAGAGCGATCGCCTGTATGAGCTACTGCCTTAATCCCCATTGTCCCAAGCCTGAAAATCCTAATGATGTCAAGTTTTGCCGGACTTGCGGTTCCAAGTTACTCCTCAAAGAACGTTACCGTGCTATAAAACCAATCGGACAAGGTGGTTTTGGCAAAACCTTCTTAGCTGTGGATGAAGATAAACCTTCAAAACCACGCTGCGTAATTAAGCAATTTTATCCCCAATCTCAAGGCACTAACACTCTTGCCAAAGCCGTAGAGTTATTTAACCAAGAAGCGGTGCAGTTAGATGAATTGGGCAAACATCCCCAAATTCCTGAACTACTGGCATATTTTACCCAAGAAGACCGGCAGTATCTTGTACAAGAATTTATCGACGGGCAAAACTTAGCTCAGGAATTAGCACATAGAGGTGCTTTCAATGAAATACAAATCCGGCAACTATTAAATGATTTATTGTCAGTTTTGCAATTTTGTCACGCTAGACACGTAATTCACCGCGATATTAAACCAGAAAATATTATTCGTCGATCCCCCCTCAGTCCCCCCTTGAAAAAGGGGGAAGAAAATGTTGCCCCCCTTAACAAGGGGGGTTGGGGGGATCTAGTTTTAGTAGATTTTGGTGCTGCTAAATCTGCCACTGGTACTGCCTTAAATAAAACTGGTACAAGTATTGGTAGTCCAGAATATGTTGCTCCTGAACAAATGAGAGGTAGGGCTATTTTCGCCAGCGATATTTACAGCTTGGGTGCTACTTGTATTAATTTATTAACCCAGCGATCGCCCTTCGATTCTTATGATACCAACAACGATACTTGGGTTTGGCAGCAATACTTGAAAACTCCCGTCAGTAATCAGTTTAGCCGCATTCTCAACAAGATGTTAGAAAGTATTCCAATTCGGCGTTATCAAACAGTAGATGAAGTTCTCAAAGATTTAAATCAACAGTCGCAAGTAGCAGCCACGCCAGCGATTGCACCAAAAGCTATCTTTCAATCGCCACCCAATTATCCACCCACATTTGTATCACCATCTCCTAGTCAAATTGATCAAGAACTAGAGGAAATGAAAACCCAATTTTTGGGTAGCAACAAACCTCAACCAAATAAAATACAACCACCAAAGCCCACATCTGGGCCTTCTAGTACAAACAAAATAGATGAAGAATTAGAAGAGTTAAAAGCCAAATATCTTGGTAATAACAATCCTTAAAATTATTAGCCTAGATTCTTTTATCTTCAGAGTGATTAAAGAGGGTTAATTAAGTCCAGACCGTAGGTATAAGCTCTAGCACATTTAATTGGCATATAGAAGGCGGGCAAGATGCCCGCACCACAAGAGTTATGTTTAATTATAACTTCAGTTGAATGGGTATAGCTTTTTAGCAACTTGTTTGTGCTTGTCAACTATTTCAGCAGCATCTTTAATAGTTTCTCGTATCTCTTTCGGCACTGGACATTCTCGTTTTGGTTTTTTATTTTCTTGTTCGCTCATGAGATTCTCCTTTGGTTATACATCCCTATTTATGTATTCGCCTTATTTTAGTAAATGCAAAATACGGCTACTTAATAAATATATTTAAGATTTGTTGCCAGATTCAACTGTAAATTTACTAGTGAAGATATAAATTTTACTTAAACATTCCATAGCAGTTTGGCTTAAGTTTTAAAAGAATACTGAGAATCAAAACCTCATCAAGTGAGGCTTATATATTAAAAATTTACTACGTTAGTCAAAAACCATAAACTGCGTAGGTTGGGTTGAACGAAGTGAAACCCAACAAACCACCGAAAAGAAATGTTGGGTTTCGTTCCTCAACCCAACCTACAATTATCGTTAATTGTCCTCTAGATTAATTAATTCTCCAGTATCATAGCTTGCTGCCCTTGAGGCGAAGTTGCATAGCCTAAGAAAGCTTGAACTCCAGGGCTAGCAGGGTTTTTATAGACATAAAACAGTTGCCGTTGGTAGGGATAACCACTTGCATCAGGAGTCAATCCATCAATTGGAATAAATTGCACTGTTTGTTGATTGGCAACCTGTGCAAAGGTTGCATAGCCGATGCCATCAGTTCCTAAAGCTTGGAGTAGAGGAGTTGTCGCATCTCGTGGTAGTGTTGCAATGTTTGATGTTGTGCCAAAATTAGCTCCCTTCAACACCATTTCCTGAAATGCTTGATGCGTTCCACTAATTGCCGGTCGATTAATGACTCGGATAGTTCCACTGTTACCACCTACGGCTGACCAGTTGTTAATTTTGCCCTGAAAAATATCTGCTACTTGGGTGCTGGTTAATCCTTGATTAAAAGGATTTGCTTTGCCAACCACAAGCGCGATCGCATCTTTTGTCACAGATACCGCCATCAATCCCTGACTTTGTTCTTGTGCAGTTAGCGATCGCGATACCGCCGCAATATCTACTCTACCTGCTACTAGATCCGCGATCCCATTTTGAGAACCATTAGCACTAGTGACAACATTTGTACCAGGAAACTGCCTCTCAAAAGCTCTTTTGAGATTTTGGTTAATTGTCACCATGCTCGTAGAACCGTCTATTCTCACAGTAGTACCGCTTGGTACTGAACTTGGGGGCGAAAAAGTCGAATTACCAGCAGAGGGTGTGTTAACTGGAGGGGTAACATTACCTGGTCTGACTACAAAGAACCAGTAACCACCACCGATTAAAGCTAGAAAAATCAGGATAAAAACAATTGGAGGAGGAGCGCTTTTTTGACTCATAACTTTTTACTCTGGTAGTTTTTCAAGACTCGATTCACTTAACATTTGCAAACGACGAGAAACTTCATCATCTACAGTCATGCGTTCTATTTCAGCCTGGAGTTTTTCAGTTGGATTTTCAGAGATTTCAGCTAAAGCACCTGTCTGTAAATTTCGGCGCTCAACTGCACTTTTAGCTTTTTCAAAGTCACTTTTCGCCGAACCAATATCAAATTCATTATTGACTTTGGCAATCATCGCTAGTGCTTCATTCACCTCTGACATATCTTTCATATTTTGCATATCGGCTTTGTAGGTTTCTAGCTTCATACGCTCACGGTTCAGCTTGTCTTTGGAAGCATTCACAGATGTTTCAGCTTGCTTGACCATTTCCTCTAATTTGGGCAAAATCTGCTCTGTTTGAATTGCCTTAGCCATTGCCATCCTTGCTGCCTCTGGATTACCACTGCGCTGGGCAATATTTGCTTGCTGCTCCAAAGTCCGTAATTCTTTAACTTTTGTCTCGTATTTATTTTTGGCTGTTTTGTAAGAACCTTCTTGCATAGCAACAGCTTGAGCTAGCTTTTGTACCGATTCTTGCATTGATTGCAGTGATTCTTCAGCTACGGCTACAGCCACCTTACCACCAGATTCAACAGGCATTCCCCATAGCCAATTCCAAGTACCAACTATGGTTCTTCCTGCTTTTTCACCCATTAACCAGTACATAGCTTTTTTCATATATCACAGCTATCTCACTAAGATCGGATACGGCAAGTTTTATCCTTGCGACTCTTATTAAACTCACATCCAATATTTTTAGTTTTATGAAATAACTGAGTACGAATAGCACGAAAATAAACAGACCTCTTGCATAAATCAAAAATAAAGAACCCTACCCCGCATTTGAGTAAACTTACGCTCCCCTCCCGAAGAGCTCTTAGGGGTTGGGGGTGGGGTGTTAGGGACTGGAGTTTAGACTAAGCTATACAAAATGACCCAGCAGGGCTGAGTTAATCAGAGACTTAGCAAAAGTATGAATAATCTAAGGTATTAAACAGCAACAGATGCTTCTTTACGTGGTGGAGTTA
>NZ_JAIVFS010000148.1 GCF_020829645.1 Nostoc mirabile CHAB5784
GGTTAACTTGATAGCTGGTTTAACCGCCTACACCTATTTACCCAAAAAACCTGGTATTGACATTTCCCCGAAAGATTTACCTGCTCTACCTCCTGCGATTTTTTAGTTCCATCGAACTCACGTTAAAAATAATCCCAAAAAAGCATATATGGAATTGTCAGGAGAAATTCCCTCAATTCCTTGCTGCTACATGATTGAGCTATCTCGTCCGCTCGGAAATGAGAAACATCAAGCTCGTTATTACTTAGGTTCATGCGCGAACCTCAAGAAAAGATTTCAGCAGCATCTACAAGGGTCTGGAGCAGCATTTACTCGTGCTGCGATAGAACGCGGCATCGAATTCAAAATTGTCCATGTGTGGAAGACTTCAAGTAAACAAGAAGCCCGTCAGCTTGAAATTCAACTTAAGCGTTATAAAAACCACGCACAATTATTAAGGAGAGTACAAAATGTCAAAACGAATTCGACAAAAACTAGGTAGATACCATTTGAGACGCAGATTACATGGAAAAGTTTTGCTATCAAAGGTTACAAGCTTTAGTTGCTATCAACAGAACTATCAAGAGAAAACCTGTACAACTGCAAGGAAATTCATTCGCAATAACAATATTCAATCCCCATGCGTTATCACCGTACTCAAAATATCGGGTAGTGAAGATAAATTTTTTTTGTCAAACAATGGACTGTTTAGTTATAAATATGCTGTTGAAAATCACAAACTATTCTCTCCTGAAATAGCGCCACTTGCTAGTTAAAATAAGGGGTATAACTTACATCACTATAGCCTGTCAAATAGGGCAGGCTAAAAACTTAGCAACCAAAATCAAGAGTAGTATAAGTACAAAGATTTAATCTGTACAAGACATTTTGAAACTACCACATAACAGAGTAGAGATGCATCTCAACATCCTTGCAATCTGCAAATGCTTTACAGCACTATGTTGGGTTGTGTTAGATATATCATGAAGATGTTTTGCAGTGACTGTTTTTAAATTGGAACCAGTGAAATCGATAGAGTTATGTACAGGTGCTGGAGGGTTGGCGATGGGCTGTGCCAAGGCGGGCTTTCATCATCTGGCACTTGTGGAACAGGATAAGCACAGTTGTTACACCATTCGTGAAAATCAACAGCGAGGGATTGCCCTTGTTAGCGACTGGCATATTCACCAGATGGATGTAACGGATTTTGACTATTCTACGATTGAGGAAGAAATAGACCTCTTAGCTGGTGGGCCACCTTGTCAGCCCTTTTCAATTGGTGGCAGGCATGGTGCTTTTCTTGACAAGCGAGATATGTTCCCCCAGTTTTTTCGTGCAGTACGTGCATTACGCCCGAAAGCTTTCCTGATCGAGAATGTGCGGGGATTACTGCGTCGTAATTTTATTAATTATTTTGAGTATATTATTTTACAGCTAACCCATCCACAGCTATTGCCCAAACCGGATGAGCCTTGGGTTGACCACTTGGCACGCTTGGAGCGTCATCATAATAGTGGCAAGAGTGATGACCTTGGCTATCGCGTTACCTTCAGGCTGTTGAATGCGGCGGATTATGGAGTAGCGCAAAAGCGGGAGCGGGTTTTTATTGTTGGTTTTCGCTCTGATTTGAAAGCAAACTGGTCTTTCCCTGAACCAACACATACCGAAGAAGCGCTTATTTGGCATAAATGGATTACTGGTGAATATTGGGAACGCCACGCTATAGCTAGCAAAGAACGCCCAGAGATGTCACCCTTACTTCGTAGTCGCTTGCAACGTACTGGCGCAAATTTGTTAGGTAGCGTGACTGCCCCCTGGTGTACTGTCAGGGATGTGATCGCTGATTTACCACCACCCGAAAACACCGATGTGGCAGTAGAAATTCCAAATCACGTTTATATTCCAGGAGCTAGAAGTTATCCAGGACATACTGGCAGTCCTTTAGATGAACCAGCCAAAACCTTAAAAGCTGGGGTGCATGGTGTCCCCGGTGGGGAGAATATGATTGCCTTGCCTGATGGACAAGTTCGCTACTTTACAGTGCGTGAAGCTGCGAGGTTACAGACGTTTCCTGATGATTATTACTTTCCCTGTAATTGGGGCGAGTCGATGCGTCAGATTGGTAATGCTGTACCCGTTACTCTTGCCCATCTTATTGCTAGCAGTATCCGCAGCCATTTACAGGAACTACCACTGGCAGGAAAATGATAGTTGCTCTCTAGCAATGATCATTCATGCCATTAGAGGTTTTCCAAGCTCCTGCTACTTTACGCGAGCAGTTAATCGAATTTCAGGCTAGACAGCAATGCTACCCGCTCAGTGAACTGGAACAGCATAAAGAAGAGTTGGCTGGCTATGTTGGCGTTTACTTACTTTACTACCGGGGACAGTTTCCTTTGTACGCAAATATTACTTATGCCAACCAAGCAAAATGCTGTATGCCAATCTATATCGGGAAAGCTGAGAATCCTGGCAAGCGTACTGGCAAGGGAACTATTGCTGGCGGTCTGGTTGGTCGGTTAAGAGAACATAGGAACTCCATTCGCCAAGCACCAAATCTTGACGTTGCCGAGTTTCACTTTACGGTTGTAGCAATGGCAGTGGACTTGGTTGCTTGGGGAGAAGCAATACTCATAAGACATTTCCAACCTGTTATTTTCTTATAATAGCGTTCCGATTTTGTCTGTGATGAACCATTGCATTTAGCATTTCCATCACTAAACTATCTCGTCTTTCGTTAGATATTTGCTGCATTTTATATTCTCGCCATAATTCATATAAAAACTCGACAATTACAGTAATAATAGAATTTAGTGACATTCTATCAATTTGTTCATTTAGTATTAGTAAGCTAACACTTCCATTATTCCTAAGAAGATTGAGTAAGTTGGTAAAGGGTCTTTTTATTAACCAATCAGATTTTTTAGCTGCTTCAATTAAAACCTGTGCATCTATGGCAGTATAATGGTAATTAGAGAGAACTATAGCAATCCTAAATGATTTATGAGAAAACACCATACTCATAAAGTTTGAAAAAGTCAAAAACTTGACAATGAATCGATAGCTCAAATAACGCCTTGACTACGGTAAAAGAATGACAGAAAAAATAAAACTCTCTAATTAATCGTTTTGCTTGCAGCCAAATATCTTCTACAGGATTCTGTTGTGGTGCATTTGGGGCAAATCTCAAGCAAGTGAGCAACCATTGTTCTTTGTCAAGTTCACTATTTAAAGAATTAAGGTAATCTTGAATTTCTTGTGAACGGTGATAACTTGCACCATCCCAAATTATTAAAAGTTTTGCTCCAGGGCGCTGTTTTTGAAGATATTCTAAAAAAATAATTGTGTTTTTAGAGTCACCTTTTTCAGCTTTATACGTGAGAAATTCTTTGGTTTTATAATCCAATGCACCAAAATATGTTTGTTTATCACGAGCATTTACTACTGGTATTGTTACTCGTTCACTAGTTTTCCCCCAAACATACCCACAGATGTCCCCCCAAAGCAAATGACATTCATCTACCATGAACACAACTAAGTCTCCTGACTCTATTTCAGCCCGTCGCGTCTCCAACAACTCACAAATCTCTTTTTTTTTGAGTCCACTAATTCTTGGTTATATTTTGGATTATTTGCTTGAGTTTTCTTCCAACTAATACTGGCAGCATCCAATAAATCGTAGTAACTTTGTTTCGAGGAGAATGTCACTCCATATTTTGAGGCGATATGGTACTCTAATTCATTTAAAGTCCATCTGTCTTTGGTTTGCAACCATTCCATTACCTCGGCACGTTGAAGATCATTCAGAAAACCTTTACTTCCTTTATGCCCTAGTTTTAACCCTTCCAGCCCCAGTTTAAAAAATGCTTTTTTATAGGTACTAATGAAGCCAGATGAGACACCTAATATTGGCATTATCTCCTCATGCTTGTATCCACATAACAGCATTTTTACTGCTGTAGCTCGTTTGATTTCACGCGGCTCTTTATTATTTTTGATAAAATCTTCTAATAATTGCATCCACATCACCACACTTACACCTTAGTTCCAAACATTACTTTTAGGCTCTCTCAGTATTTTCTCATGAATGATTCCGGATTGCTATAGCTTAATTATCATCTCATTATAATTATCTTTTTCAAGAATATTGATATTTCGACAGTGCATTAAAACCAACTGTGTCCATACACCATCAATATCAAACTTAGCTTTTGCAACTTGTCGTAATGTCCAGTCATCTGAGTAGAGTAAGTTTCCTGGATCGCTTGCGATTAGTATTGTGTCAGAGAAAGAAGTACCAATTAATTCTTCTAACTCTAGCCTTTCATCTCTTGGTATATCTAGAGCTGCGTTACAAGGTAAGATTTCACAATTAGCATTAATCCAATAAATAATTTTTTCTAAATAGTCTGCAAAACTTTTTACTGATTCGGGAGGAGTTTCGTGAATGAAATATTTATTGCCTTCTTTTCTGAAAAAAGCAGACTCTTTTAATTCATTTTCTCTGTAATCTTTAAGAGCTTTTTGTAAAATATCTATAGTTGATTGTGCTATTCCCAACTTTCCAAATGCGTTTACTACTACATCAGCAGCATTTAAGCCATGTAAAGTTAGGATTGAAACGATGTCAATTACTAATTTAATAGGCTTAGTTACGAGTAACGAGTTAGCGTGATTCCTCTCTTCAGCAGTTCCAATACAACAGCGTATACCTAAATCTTCTTTGCTTATTAACCCACCCCAAACTGACAATACATCCCGGTTGACAAGTTTGGTAAATACACCTAGAGGAAGTCCGTGTTGCTTGTATAATTTTTCAACCTCTAAAAAATTCTCGTTACTCTTATCAAGTACGTTTTGAATACTCTTAGGCAGTTGATCTTTGGATTCGTTAATATCTATTTGTACCATCCAGAAACCAGGAGTATCTGGAAATCTACTCTCAAGTAATTCTAAACTTTTTTGAAAAGCGTAAACATATTTACTTTTGATATCAATTATTTTTCTAGTATCTTCAGTAATGTAATCATCTTTTAATGTGACTTCATCCCCTATAACTTTACCAAGTAGTTTCTGCGCTAAAAAATCTTTTAAATTAATTTCGTCCTGCTTAACTTCTGCATTATCGTCATCTACTCTGTATATTCACCAATGGATGATAAAGCATTTGCTAATTCCCAAACCCATTGTACTGGAGTTGATACATTAATATTGTCTCTGGCTTCTTGCAGAAACTTTAAAGCATCATTTTTCTCATCTAGAAATTTTGCCAATAAAGCCAAATTTATTAAATCATTAACTGTTTTTAGCTCTTTATCTTGAATTGAGTTATATATTTGAACTGCGTTAGATACATCTTGAGTATCTACATATAATTTAATTAAAATTCTGTGCGCCCATTCGAGTAATGGTTGTTCATGATTTTCTTCGATAAAACTGCTCACAACTTCTTTCGCTTGGCTGTAATTTTTTGTTAATGCTAAAATATTTGCAATTAACAGAGGTGCTTCTGGAACTTCTTTTGACACTCGAATACCTTCGAGTAAATTAATGGCTTGACTATTATTACCTTTGTAATAGTGAAGTAACATAGCCTTTTCTCTGATAAAAACTGGATTTTCTGGCTCAATTTGTAATGCGATATCAACATCGCTAATAGCTTCTTCCCAAAGTCCAAGCATTCTTTTAGCTATACCGCGATTAAAAACCCATCCAGAACGCAGCTTGCCAAAGTCGGTATTCGCAATCTGATTCCAGGCTTCTGTTAAAAGCCCAATAGCTTTCTGTATCTTGTTTTTGTCTGAGTCATCAAGTTGTTGATTATAAATTAATAGAGAATCTGTACTAAATGACTCTAGTAACAGTGTTCCTAAATCGGCTTTAATCTCAATTAAATTTTCTGTGTCATTATCAATTGCAATTTGTAACCACTTTTCTGCCTGAACAAAATCTAATTTTTGTCTTGCTATATTTCCTAAAGCATCAGCTACTCTAGCTGAATTTCTATAAGCTTCTGGAACTTTATTCATTAAAAGTTCTATGTCATCATCTGGAAAAACTTGAATTAATAACGCATAAGCACTTTCATTTGTAGGATTGATTTTTAAAACTTTATGTATTAAATGTTCAGATTCCTTTTGTTGCCCTAGTAACAAATTACCAACAGCAGCAAAGTAAAGAGCATTTTCATCTTTTGAGTTATGATGTAGAGCTTGGATAAAATATTTACCAGCTTCTAGATACTGATGTAAACTGAGCTTGGCTATACCAATATTAGCCAAAAGTCTGTATCTAACAATAGGTTGCGCGTTATCCCATATCCGTCGCTTCAGTTTTTCCAAATATTCCAAAGCTTGTTTGTAGTTATAGCCATTAATTAAATCTTTCGCATAGTCAAGCTCTGCTTGATGCTCGGTGACTAAAACAGCAGAAGTATCAACTGGAATACGAGAAATTGCAGACAATAATCTTTCTTCAGCAGACAATAACTTTTCTTCAAATAATACTGTAAGTTGTTCGATTTTACAAAAGACCTGCTTAATTTCCTCAGCACTCGTACCCTTAATTACGATGTTATTGTCTCCAGTTACTATAACCACATCAGAGACATCGCCACCCAAAGCCACTGCTTTTATTCCCGTAGCTATAGTAATCTGTTTTGACTGAACAGCAGATGCTAAAGCCTGAATGTCTGCCTCAGTCCCCATACCATTTTCAATACAATTGATAATTTCTTGCAGGTTTTCCGGCATTACTATGGCTCCTACTTGTTACCGCCTAAATTCACATCTCTAGCATTACCAATGTTGATGCCATGTATCACAGTATTTCCATCTCCCTGAACTATCTGGTTATCACGCATTACCCCACCAGCAGCTATACTGCGATCGCCTGATGCCTGAACTAGAGCTTGTATTTGCTCGGTGGTATTATCTTGTACAGCATCCCACCGCTCGGCAGGCAGTCCTTTGCCACCTTGGAGGAGAGCAATTGCAAAATCTTCTGTATTAGTTTCAAATCTTGGTGTTTGCTCTTTGCCCATTGCTCTGGCACTCTCAGGCACTGCTTTACCGAGGTAGTTCATCAGGTTAGACACCTTCACCTCTGTTTCCCCCGGTTTATTGGCAGATCCTTTTAACGCCTCAATCAGGTGATAGGTGTAAACGCTCATGGAGTTGTCAGGACGAATCCAAGATTGTTGTTCACCACGACAAGATGTAAACACTACCTGTCCTTCACCTTGCTTTAGGTCTTCAATTAAACCTTTTGGTTCCGCAGTTGCCACTACACCAGGAGGCAGTATCAGTTCCTGTTCTCCATCCTTGGTAGTTGCCATGCCTGCGGCGTGACAACTATCGATTATTACCAGCAGTCGTTTTGCGGGAATCTCATGTAGGACATTGTTAAAATCCTCAGATGCTAAGGCCGAACCCTGCCAGTCGAAGGCGTTAACATCATGCTGTAACAGGTAGTAACGGTTATTGTTGGTGTCCAGCCAACCGTGACCGGAATAGTACACTACTACTGTTGCTTCTGGGTCAGCTGTTGCCTGTTGTTTCAACCACACCAGCCCAGCCAAGATTGCCTGTTTAGTTGCACTCTGGTCGTGTAGTAGGCGGATATGCTGGTCATTGTCTGGATAAGCACATAGATTGGGATTTACCAGTACCTGCCGCAGTGCTTGCATATCCTTCACTGTTACGGGGAGGGACAAGCGACGTTCTGCTGACTGCCCCACTCCAATGAGGAGAGCATAACCATGTGCAAATGTCGGGTGCATAACTGTAATCAGAAAAATCAGAAATAATTAATACAGCAGATTGCTAATATAGCTGACAATAGCCAAAACTGCATTTTACTGCTTGCAAAGAAACATAGCGCGTGTTTGCAAACTTAGTATTTTCCAAATTTTCTGATATTTTATCCGGCAATAACTTTTCAGAGAAAGTTGATTGTAGCTACCAATTGCGTTCCTCAAATTCTTCTATTTCCAACTCCCGTTCTAAGTCTTGCTGTAGTGATTGTTTCGTTTTATTTGCAAAGCGTCGAACCCGGAAGTTTTCATCTTCTAGCCAAGAAGATATTTCTTCTTGGCGCTGTCTGGCGTGATTTGAAAATCCCCCAAAAATCGCTCCTGGTGTTGAGCCAATAGAAGTACGAATATAACTTAGTATAATTTCATCATTTGTATTACAAATAATTTCTCGACTTAAAGAGTAGAAAAGTTGACCACTATTAAAAACACGTAAAATTTTAGCTACTGCATGTATTTTCTGAACGTCACCAGATTTTACCCACTCCATTAAAACACTGTATAAAGGCTCTGATAAACTAATAGCAATTTCTTTTAATACTTTGGGAGTCTTATAGAACCAAACATCTTTTCGCAACATCCAGTCACGCACTCGACGCAGTACATTAGAGTATTCAGTACTAGACTGTATGCTTTTTGCAACAAGAGAATAAGGTAAATGGATTGCCTCATAATACTCACTTATCCCATGTTGTTCAGCTTTAATTATGATTCGGCGTTCTATAAAATCTATAACCTTCATGGGATCAATTTTTCCCAGAATAGTCAAACATTCTTCAGCCGCATAGTTCAGGTGTGAAAGGCGTTCAAAGTTTTGGACAATGTTTAAAAAATCTTCAGATGTTATGAACTTTTTTCCCCATCCATCTTCAGAATATTTAAAAGACCAAGATAGCACCTCTGCTAAACGCAGTAACACACCTTCATCACCACGATTAGCAATTATTTTGAGAAACTCGATTGAATGTAGGGGATTATGTGGTGCAAACCGCGATGTAATCTCAAGAATTTTCAAATCCACTTGTGAAGATTGCTTGGTTATAAGGCAATACAAAACTTCCCACTCTTTATCCTGAAATATACTCCAATCTAGAAAATGATAACTACCTGCAACAGCCAGGCACAGAACCAGATCGTCACTATCAACCCATGACTTTATGTAAGACCAAGCTACCTCTAGATTACTCCGATATAATCCTCCAATTACGCAACCAAATTGCTGTTTGATAGTTAGATTTTCAGATAGTACCTTTTCTATCATTTGCTGTGCAAGTTCAGGATGATTTTCCCCCAGCTTATAAAACAAATTTTCAAACCAAAATGTAATACTTTCTCCAACAATTGTACATTGGTATAATATCATTTCTAATTCAAAAACTACCTGTTCTATTGTTGTAGGAGAAAGACGTTTTAGATAATGCTCAATTGCCTGCTGATGACGTTCTCCTAGCGCTTTTAAATCCAGGTAATCATCTTCTGAATCATCCCACAACCGATTTCTAAATAAAACTCGATATAGTTGATACAGGTTGTTATTTTTTAAGTGCAATTTCAACTGTTCAAATTCATCTAATTGATAACTGCTGAAGCGTAGTGCATACCTTAACCACTCTGTTACAATATCTAAAATAGGTAATTCTGTGTTAGGAATCACCACATTTAAGAAAAATTGTGCTGTGTTTTGACAGTCTGGCTTTAACCAACTGCAAGTATCAGCATCGACTTCTCTAGCATCAATTGAGCTAGGTAACAATATATCTAATTCTAGAGATTTTATAATTTTTAATCGCTCTGGTAAGTTGGATGCTTGACTATATGCTTGGTAAATTATCCTTAAAGCTTGCTCACGAATTGTGCGTAAGGATTCAGATGGTTGTAAACATCCACGCTGCATAATTATTTGCATATACTTAGCGGGGTCTTGTTTCGTACTATCAACCACCATATTGAGCATAGTTTTAATCAATGAAATGCTCAAGTCTAAGTTGTTTGTAAAATCTTCCTGTAGCCACTCTTCTATCTGATTAAGAATGGTTAGTTGTACATCGTATAGCTTGCCTATTTTAATCTCAGCAATTTCAACTAGTGCTTTACTTGCTTTTTCACGAACTTTAGCATACTCTATTGCTAATGGTCGATATCTAGCGAGTTTGTGCAAGTAAACTATAGAATCTCCCAAACTACCTTTGTAGGTATAATGCAAAATTTCTACAGCTTCGCTCAATACCCACTCATGTTTAATTTCCCAATTACCCATTAAACTATCCTGATAAAACTCAGGAAGCTTTTCTGGTTCATCCACAATATCTGCCACAAGCGACAGCACATCTTCCGAACGCAGATAAGCTAAATTTTGTAGCCATTTCAATACAGACAGACGAGCAATGTTGCCTCCCTGATTTATAATTTTATGCAATTCCTCTAATTTATGATCTAGTAATAGACCTGCCTGAGTCTCTCCTTTGACTTCTGCTTCTGCTAAAATTGTCAAAATTTCTTTAGGTTTTAATTCAAAAAATGGCTCAATAATTTTTTTTTGATAGTCTGCTTGTTTAGTCTGGAAGAAGTGATGAAGCAAAATATGGTCAGCCAGAACTTCAGAGGTAATTTTTATAGTCTTCCAGTAACGTTCTACTATACCAGCATCTATTAATCGAGAAATTACTCGGTCTTCATCAGATTGCGAGATATTCACAACTTTTTGAACTTTCTCTCGTAATTCCTGATTATTTAGATCAATTGTCCCTAAAGCTGCAAGAATCTCCAGGTAGTTAATATAGCACTCGTCATACCCAGCTTCAGCTAGCTGATGGATGATTTCATTCAAATAGCGGGTAAGTACTTGCTCACGGTTGAGATTTATCACTGACTCACCACGCTGAACTAAACGAGCAGCGACACCAGCAATCAGTGGATCTCCTTTGGCAATACGAACTAAAATATGTCGTGTATCATCGTGCGTAATTTCGTAGGGTGGGGTTTGTAGGAGTTGGTCTATATCAATGTTTTCTAAAGGTTTCACCTCAATTTCACTCACTTGATAGCCAGCCAAGTAGCCTAATTTGTCGGTAACTGAATCTTTGAAAACGCTGCGCGTAGCTAGGATAAGTGTGACTTTACCAGCTAATTCGGAATTTACTAATATTTCACCCAATTGGTGTAAAAGTCCAAAGCGGTGAGCATCATCTACAACGATTACATGGCGGCTGTTACCATCCAATGAAGCTAAATCATATTCTATAGACTCGGCTCGAATGCGAACGTACCGCAGAGATGTTCCACTGGGAATAATTTTAGGAAGCTCTAACAAAAAACGGGTTTTGCCAATCCCTCCAGATCCATGCAATACAATCACATCTAGGGACTTAGCAAGGAGGGATTTAATTTGAGCAAGTAATCCGTCCCGTCCTACTACAACTTCCCAATAACCAGCTAGCTTTTTTGCTGCTATTACCGCTGATTCGGAGAATTCGCTATGTGTAAGTAAGGCAGAAACCTTAGACGATTTCAAAACATCTTGAACGATTTGGTAAACGGCTTCAGCATTGGGGCCTTTATAGACCACGTTGTTATCACCAGTGATAATGACAGCATCACTTATACTGCCGCCCACAGCTACAGCTCGCTCACCAGTAGCGAGGATAATCTGTTTACTGTCAAGGATTTGGCATAGTCTCTCAAAATCAGCATCATTACAAGTGTTTGCTGCCAGTCGGTTGAGGATTCCTCTTAGCTCATTAATATCTGTCACAGAGTCTGCCTTTTGGCTCAAGCCTTACAGATGGTTCTTACGTTGTCACGATCACCATGATTTGGAATTATTGGGCGATCGCTAGAATTCTCTCGATTGTAGCGTCCGTATTTACATTATTGTAGTACGCTTGCCAAAAACATCGATTGCTCATTTCGCCCCCATAACGTTTGTATTGTTATCACCTGTGTTGATAATGCCGCTCACGCTTCCACTGGCAGCTACGGAGTTATTACCACTAGCAATGATAGATACATTGGCTGGCTTTGCCTCTTGCCAAAACCGCGCTACTTCCGCAGCTAAGATTGCATCTTCAGTTAACAGTTTTTTCAATTGGTGACGCAACGTAGCTTGAGCATCTTCGTCAGCAGGATCTTGCGCTAAGTCCTTCACAGCTTCGTGCAAGCTTGGTTTAGCTTCCACTTTAGGCTGGAGTTTTGTCCATAGGGTTTGAGCTTGCCCCCAGGCTGTAGCACCAAATCTCTTGATAGCCTCCCCTGCAACAACTCTCTTAGTAGTTTCTTCAAGAAAAGGTATTAAGGGAGCTAGGAAATCAACTAAATCCTTAGCTAATATTGCTACATCTATTGCCATTTTTTCTCCAACCTTGAACAGTAAATCTGAAAAGAGTTATGTTTATGTGATTCCCAATTATCCTGCTCTAGTAACAACTAAAACAGGAGTACTATCAAAATGGGTTTTTTTAGCCTAACCCTAAACAATCACTTTGAGCCAATGCTGAGCAACAGTGGTGCGAAGTCGCATCTTCTAAGTCACATTACCGTGCTGCGATCGCGTCTTAGCATTCAGTTTTGAAACCATAAACATGCTATCGCGGCAAACTTATAGTTTCAGTCACAAATTTCAAAAACTCTCAACATCTTCTGCTCCTACATCACCAGAGCCTTCCCCAAAAAGCCAATCGCTATTACTCTTAGAATTACTTTCGCCATCCACTTGAAGATTTAAAGAAGGCATCAACTGCTCAATATGGCTTTCAAGTCGGGAGAGCGCCAGCGCCAAAGAAGCAAGTTGCTCCCTATCCTTCTTAATTTCATTTGAAATCCCCACCCGCAATTGATTTAACCGTTCCTGGAGGGTATGTACTTCCGTTTTAGTCGCAGAAGGGATACTCACCTTCTCCGTCAAGGTGGCGATTTGAGCTTTCAACGCTTCAATTTTGGCAGCAGTTGCACTATCTGCATCATCCGGACTCTCTTCAAAGAGTGCATTTCTAATACAATCCAACACAAACTCTTTAAAAGTTAAGCGCAAATCCTCAGCACGCTGCTTGGCCTGCTTCACCAACTCCCGGTCTTCTTCTGACAGAAGTTTTATATTTATCTGCGGATATTCCACCAGTCCCTCGCGCTTTTGTTGTGGAGAAGTGATTTCTAACCAGTTCTTTAAGCATTTGCTTCGAGTCTAATATTTACTCACTCCCCCTACCTCTCTATCTCCCACTACTATCATCGCATACGGGATATCCGCGTATATATGATATAGATGATTCTAGATGGGCAATTTGATCGTGTCTGGGAAACAACTATCATAAAGATACCGGGAATTATAGTTCTCGGCATCATAATTATCAGTGTGGGTTGGGGATTTCTCTTATGGAAAATTTACCCGTATTAAGCAGTGCGGTGCTACTGGATTATCGTGGCGATGCCAGCAATGATCAGCCGGTGTTTCCCAGTCCCAGTCGGCGGGATAGGGGTAAACCTCTAACGCTCTTTTATGTCTCTGGTGAGAGAAAAATGCTCTGATTTGCTGAGATTTTTGAAATTCCTTGAAGACTGTGAACAATACAGGCGCTGCTATGTCGGAAATATTGAGAAGTAATCAAATATA
>NZ_JAIVFS010000149.1 GCF_020829645.1 Nostoc mirabile CHAB5784
TGCGCGGTGGAACCACACTGAACCCTTCCCGAACTCAGAGGTGAAACGCTGCTGCGGCCACGATAGTTTAGGGGTAGCCCTACGCAAAAATAGCTCGATGCCAGGATTCATTTTTCTAACTAAAGCCCCAAGCTCATATCAGAGCTTGGGGCTTTTGTTTATCATGAATTTAGTATTGGATAAATCGCTATGACTTATCCATTCACGTTGCAGATCGTTTTCATTTATTATTGCAGAACTTATACCAATTCTTTATGAAGCTACGCTAAATAAGGCTTCAAGGATAAAGTCGTAAGAAGTGAGGAGTGCAAAAGCTAAGCTGATACGCAGCTAAATTTAATAAACAGCATTACCTTTATTTTTAATCTTGCGCTCCCATTTAATAATAAGACCTCCTTCATTTAGCAATTTATTTAACAAGTCTTCTAGCTGTGATACAGACTCGAATAATCTATGAGCTATATATTCTTTTGCTGAATGCCAAACCAATTCAATTAAATTATAATCTGGACTATAAGGTGGTAGAAATTCCCGGATAATATTTGGCATTTCTGTCTTAATATGAGCTAAAATATCTTTTCTTTTATGAAAGCTTGCATTATCTAGAATAATCACTATTTTCGCCGAACATTTCTTGAAAGTCTCAGTTGGATTTCCTTGCTCTATCCATTCAAGGAATGAGAAAATTATTTAAAGATTTCAGCTGCTCATAAAATACATCTGCATTTCCTTTTTTAATCACAAAATTCATTCTCCTCTTGTCGTGATAACGCGTAACCCTCCCATAATATTTACCGGAGGCGGAGCGTCTCCGGCTCCGCTCTTCCTCAACTTCAAAGCCCTGTGATTTGTTTTCTTGTACCTTTTTTACCCCAATTTTTTCTTCTTATCACTCTTAAACTAAATCCACTCTCATCCCAAAACCATACCTGTAAACGCTCTGGAGCTTCCTTTGTTATTCTTAAGTATTCTGATAATTTTTCTTTAAATGCCTTACGTGTTTCCGGATTCTGTTTGTCCTCTAGGCTGTATTTTGCCCAAAGGTAAACATACTTTTTTGGTTCTTCAGTACTTACTATGCCAAATTATTAGCTAGAAACGTAAAATAATATTAAAAATTGTATTAAAAAATTACTAAAAGCACTGTGATAATTGACACATAATGAATATTTGTTGTTAGCTGTAAATCAAGAAAACCCTTTTAGAATGGGGGTGTGAGCTTTTATAGCAAATAAAATAAGTACGTATAGATTTGTGGCGTGGGTATAAAACATTAGTAACAGAATTAATGCCGAATGCTCAAGTAGTAGCAGATAGATTTCATGTAATGACACAGGTGAATAAGGAATTAGATACACAAAGAAAAAGAGAAAAACGAAATATAGAAGAAATAATATAAAAAAGCAAAACTAACAGCACAAAAAGCTGAATACGAAGAAATATTATTAGGATTGAAAAATAGTAAATATCCCTGCTTAAGAATGAAGACAACTTAAATGAGGAGCAAGTGCATAAACTTATCCAAGTTAAAAATGTATCTCCTGTTTTAAAAGTAATGCATGAACTAAAAGAAAAGATTAGAAAAATTTTTAATAAGACAAATGATTGGTATACGGGAGTATTTAAACTAGGTATGTGGTTATCGAGAGCTAAAAAATATTTTCCCAATAGCAATAATACTATTATTCGTTGGTTTGATGAAATTATTGCTTACTTTGATAATGGGACAAATAGTGGGATGGTTGAAGGAATTAATAACAAACTTAAACTGATTAAACGTTCTGGATATGAATTTAGAAGCTTTGAAAATTTCCGAGCTAGATGCTTATTAAATTGGCATTTTATTTATTAGTTTAGCATACCAAGTACTGAAGAACCACTTTTTTCGCTCTAATATTCTCCCAACTTGCGAACCACTTAACTTAATTCCTGTTATCTCTCCAAGGTATGTGGCTAGTCTTGCTGCTGTCCAACGGCCAAATTCATATCCATACTCTACTGGTTCTTTTTCAATTATTTCTAATAATAAATTCTCGTATTCTTTGGTAACTTTGCGGAAGTTACCTTCTCTTCTTCCATCTAAAAAACTTTCTAAGTTATCTGGATCGCCGTGAACTGCCCAATATGCTACTGTTGGATATGCAACGTCTAAAAACTTACTAATCTCTTGATACGTCTTTCCATCATTCATTAATAATAAAATCAGAATCTTTTCTCTTACGTAGGGATTTTCATGCTCTTTTAGCGTTTTTAGTAACCGTTCCTTCTGCTCTTTAGAAAGATGGTTTTTTGCTGGCATAGGTGGCTGATAATAAATTAATTACTTAATCTCATATTATACAATCAAGCTGCGTAACAGCTTATACCTCGTCAAGTTGGTTAGGACTTACGCAACTGGCACAAGTGATAGCGCTTGCATTCTCGCCGAGCGCCTAACAACTAAACGATAGACATGGCAATATCCGGACGTTTTAGCTGCTTAACTAAATAATTTGACAATAATCCATACTTAATTTGATAAATTGTTTGACCACTTTTATAAGCTAAATTTTTGAGCCGAAGCCAAACTAAAATAGCGCAAGCAATATGATTTCTTTGAATACGACCTTTGCGATATTGGCATGATTCAATACCAGTCAATTGTTTTAATTCTCTATGAACAGAACTCAACCTTCCATCGAACTTTACACACTTTTTGTACAACGTCCGTAGAATCTTGAGATAAATCGTTTGTAGCGATAAAATCCGTTCTGTTGGTGGAGACAGTGACCCGGAACAGTTTCACTTTTTTTGCACCTGGAAACTTTTTTATTTTAACTATTTTACCTGATTTTAGCTCCTCTTCATCCCAAGATAACAATTCAATTCTTTTATAATTTTCTCGATCTCCCGTATCATCAACAAGTCGATTACGTTTCAGAGGGCAATAATAATATTTGCCTAAACCATCAATATATAACATTAATTTATTTGTCACATACCAACTATCCATTAAGACAGCTTTAAATGGCAAATTCTTGTGATATACAAGGTTCTGCATCATTTCTGTTACATGCTCTATTTTTGTTTTACCATCACTATCTGGGTCATAAATTCGATAGTCAACTACCCAAAAATTTCCGGTTTCATGATTGACATATATACAATTTATTAATCCAATCCCTTGGATTACACCATGCTCGTTGCCACTATATTGTCGTTTACTTGTCTCTATTTCTTTAGCATATCGTTTATCAATTACTGTGTCATCGAAAACTAGATATGCATGAGCATTTATTTCAATGACATCTTTGACATTATCCCAAAGTAAACGTGGTGTTAACAAATCAATCTTGAGATAGCGATTGATTTGATCGTGGCTAATCTGTTCTAAATGCTCTGCCAAATTTGTCAGAGTATAATTAATTTGACTACTCAGTAAGTATTGGCAATAGTTAAGTTTAGTAAATTTCATCGCTATACGACTTTTTTGATCCACCCTCTATTAATTCTCTCATAAAATTTCTCAGACAACTTTGCACAATTGATTACTATTAGTAATTCAAGCAAGAGCCAATCACTGAAATTCCATCTTGATAATACTTTTGTACTATTAGATGGCGATCGCGCTGTGCCAGTTGCGTAAGTCCTATTGGTATTGGTGTAACAAGTGTATTTCGCTATTTACGTTAACTTGCGATGCTTCTTCAACCAAGCTTGCAAGCGTGACAGGAATTTCAGAGGACTCATCCTGTTGCAATTCTATTAGATCAGTATATTCACTCAATAAATGAGAAAGTTTTAAGCCGACTGTTGATTTTCAGTCAAATCCCAAATTACGAGGGGCACCACCAAAGTCTGCTAGATAAAACCAGATGTCTTTAGTTAACGTCAGTTCGACAGAACTAAAAAACGGCAGGAGGTAGTACAGGCAAATCTTTTGGATAAATGTCAATCGACGCTTTTTTGGGCAAATAGGTGTAAGCAGCCAAACCAGCCATCAGATTGACCTAGAAGTTAAAAACACTACGGCGTCCTTTAGTGTTCAATTTGACACATGTTTTTGAGATAGTCATTGACCGACTCAATTACCGCCCGTTTGCGTAAAATAATTTTATCAATCAGTTAAACCAAACGGTTTTTCATCTTATTTTTGGATTTTGTAACTAACTCTAAACCTCGCTCGTATAACTCCTCAAATAATTTTTGCGAAATATAGCGCTTCTCGTTTGGATGCAATACACTTTAACCTCTTTGCAACGCTAGCTCTTAAAAGGAGAGAGGCTTTGAGTCTTACTCCCCAACGCTAGCTCTTAAGGGGCTGTTCTTGTTAGGTCTTTATTTCATGCAATTGAGAACCGCTATATATCCTCGGTCTCCAAACATTTTACCAAACATCAAAAATGATCGCTCGTCCAGCCTGGAAACCTAAAAGAGCGATCGCTACCTTCGGTTTTGAAGCCAAGTATGGCAGTCAGTTCCCATATTTAGGTTAAAGGTTGATCACCCTCTCCCTGTTGTCTCGTCCCCGCCTCTGATCGTGGTGCAGACATGATTTGCTTTTGCTGTTCTTGTAGCCAGGTTTCAAAGAGTTCATTCAGCAGGCGCACTTTCATAAATTCATCCAGTTGTGCGGGGATAAATTTTTCCAACCGCAAAATCACGAACCAGTCGGCGATGCGGGTAGGGGGCAATATCTGACCTGGTTGACTGCTAGATAGCATTTGCACCATTACCGGATGTAGTGCATTCAGTTCAATCGGGCCTACTAAGCCTCCTGTTTGGGCTTCTGGCCCGAGTGAATATTCACGCGCCAAGTCAGCAAAAGAGTTTTCTTTTGCCTGAATGCGGAAGTAAAGTTCTTGAGCAATTCCCACATCCTGGGTTCGCAGTAGAGAATAAATTACTTTATCTAGTTTTGTCTTGGACTGAAAAAAGTAGGATTCTAGTTTATTACCCCAAGTAGCTTGCTTGAATTTTTCAATTTTAAGCTTACGAGTGATAATAACTTCTAGTTGTTCGGGAGTCAGCCCTTGATGTGCCATCCAAGCCTGGATGTCTTCTTCATTTTTGAACTGTTTTTCAGCGTAAAACTGCTGTTTAGCTTGGGCTACTTCCTCAGGTGTACACTCTATTGCTACCTTGGCGGAGCGTGAGTTTTGCTCTATTGCCTCATCAATAATCAATTCGCGCTGCAAATGTGGCAGCATTTGGTAACTTGCCAGTAAGGAAATCAGTTCACTAGCTGTGATTGTACGATTACCGATTTGGATCGCTTCAGTCATTAGCTTTCGGGCATCTTAAGAATATCTGGTCTGTCAAAGAAGCTAAACCGTAGCCCACTCACTGGGAGCTTTTGTCTTAATTTTACCGAGTTAGGTACGCTAACTTCACTTTCGTAATAATTAAATAGTGGCTTTAACATACTTTAAAATATACAGTTTATATGAGTTTTTATCAAAGATTCTACGTAAATACGACCAGATGTGAAAAAAAAGGACAAAGATCAAATGGGAGCATCCCAATTTTGCAATTTTACCAAAATAGTTACCAGTTAATTGCGATTGCTTTGCTTCACTGCGTTACGTACCCTGCGGGTTCTCCAAAGGAGTACGCAATGACAAATTATGTTTTTACAGATTTGGGATGCTCTCGGTCAAATGACTAATGACACTTCTCGCCACTGCAACTTAGAAGGGCGTTGTTATCAGACTGAGCTAGGGTGCTTTGAGATAACCTTCTCCTAACAAAGGTGTTTTAGTTAACCAGAAATACTCACTCTATAGCGAGTCTCATTTTAATCTGACTTTTCCCATTATCTTTTTGGTAGAGCGATGTCTACGAAGGGCTGCGCCTACGCTCACTATACCTCTATCCAAAAGTCCTACTATGTATCCTGCAACCAAAAATTTTAACGTTTACAACGACTCTAAGTAATTTAAAAGATCCGCCATTTCTTGGGCACTAGGTTGGAATTTGGGCATTGGCGGGGTTTCCCCACTGATCACCTGGCGAATCAGTCCATATCGAGACTTGTGCTTTGAGACAGCTTGCAAACTGGGCCCTACTCGCCCGTCTGCTTCCAAGCCATGACAACCAGCACAGTTAATTTGAAAGATCGCGTGTCCTTGAACTGGGTTTCCTGTTAAGGATAGAACACTCTTGACGTATGGATCGGAGGCTTGAACCAACTGAACACCAAAAAAGCCCAAAGGGACTGCTAGCAGTATAGCCAGCGTCAATAAAACGATCCGCTGAATCAAAATTTCAGGTTTGGTAATCTGGTTATCCAAAAGGTTTGCTGTGAAAATCTAGGTGTGCTAAAAAGTTTTCATTTCCTACACATAGCTTAAAAGTTCTTGATTGTGTCTGCAAGCACAGAAGACTATTTTCTTGTGGGCAGTCGCCCTTCAAAAAGGCTGTAGGGCGCAGGATTCATACGAAATTTGGTAAAATCAAAAACAGGCAACGAATATTTAATAATTTCAAAGAGGAGATTTACAGTGGTTGAACCCCTACTATCAGGTATTGTCCTTGGTCTAGTTTTCGTCACCCTCGCCGGACTGTTTTACGCTGCCTATAAGCAGTATAAGCGCCCCAGTCAGTTGGGGGGGTAAGCACTGCTGAGTTTTGTTAGCGGATAGCTATGTGTTTTAGCCTGTGCTGAGTTTTGAGTGGGAAAATGAGGGGGATGAGGGGGACAAAGTAGAATTTTATCCTCCTGCTCCTTTGTCTGCCCCCTCTTTTCTCATTGCACAATTCTGTAGAAAATAAGTGATGTGTTGCCATAAACTTTCTCGCGGCAAATTTCCCAAGCGGGAATCTCTGGCGGTGTCCAACCTTGTGAGGCGTGTTCAACTGCGATTTCACCGCTAGGATCTAAAAGTTGATATTGAGCGATCGCTTCTAATACTGGCTGGTACAATCCACTTGCATAAGGTGGATCAAAGTAAATTCTATCGAATTGCTTGCCTGATAAAGTCTTTAACTGTTGGACAATATCTCCCCGCAATACCCGAAGTTCTTGCTCGGCATTCGCTACCTGCTGCCAATTTTGTTGGATGGTGGCACAGGCTCGGCTCGATTGTTCAATTCCCACTACTAGGCTGGCTCCTCTACACAAAGCCTCTGCGCCCATTGAACCAGTACCGGCGCACAAATCTAGCCAGCGACAACCTGCAATTTCTCCCTGCCAAATATTAAACACTGCCTCCCTTACCCGCCCACTGGTGGGTCTAGTTTCTTTTCCTGGTAAAGTTTTTAGCTGGCGATTTCCGTAAATTCTCAGGCTCATTGGTTATTAGTCATTGGTCATTAGTCACTTGTACTGAGCGTTCGCCTAGCGTCTCGTAGAGAAGCCGAAGTATTAGTTTTAGACAAAGGACAAAGAACAAATGACAAAAATAGTATTAGGCAGGAATTTTTTCGCGGACTTGAGCAACAAAATTAGATAAAATTTGCAATCCGATATTAGAGGATTTTTCGGGGTGAAATTGGACTGCCATCAGGTTTTCGTGAGAGATCGCAGCTGTGACGGTTTGAGTACCGTGAGTGATGGTTGCTGCACGGATTAGCGGGTCTATTGGGTCAACATAGTAGGAATGGACAAAATACACCCAAGGATCGGACGGTAAATGCTCCCACAAAATACTTTTTGGTTGAGTCACTTCCAGCTGATTCCAACCCATGTGAGGAATAGTGATGTCAGGTTCTGAGCGAAACCGCCGCACTTTTCCTTTGATAATTCCTAGTCCTGGTTGGGTACCTTCTGCACTTGATTCAAAAAGAATTTGCAATCCTAAACAAATTCCTAAGAAAGGTTTACCAGATGCGATCGCTTCTTTAATAGGTTGTTCCAAACCACGCGATCGCAGGTGTTGGACTGCTGGATCAAATGCTCCCACTCCCGGCAGAACTATTGCATCTGCCTGCTGTAATTCCTTTGGAGAATAAGTAACATTAGGAGTTGCTCCAGCTTTTTCCAAGCCTTTGCAGACTGAGTGCAAATTTCCCATCTCGTAATCTACGACCGCAATTACTGGCATTCACCTGCTCCTTGTAAATTTATTATGGAGGGTTTTTCTATTCTAAATAATATTTGTTATGAAGAAAAGAATTCTATTAACTTCTTTTGACATTTGGCTAAAAGATCAACAGTCGAATTCTTCTGATGATTTCTTACTTGAAGTTACCAAACTTGATCTGATATCAGATGACTTAAGTTTTTTACGCCAGTTACCCGTAGATGTGCAACTTGCCAGTACTCAGGTAATGAAAAAAATCAATGCAATTCAACCTGATTACATCGTCTGTTGTGGCATGGCTGCAAGGCGTACATAATTAAGTGTGGAAGCAGTTGCTAAGTAGCTAGGCGAGAATAAATCAAATTAGATTAAGTAATGTAAAAAATCTTGAGATTATTTTGTAGTCACAGCTTCAGCCCTCATTTGAGGACTAAAGTCCTCTCTACGAGACGCTGCGCGAACACTACAAACCTTTAATTATTTACGCTGCTCTACTTAACTATGGAGAAATTGTTTTGCACAGAGCAGTTGATTTAGAAAAATTAGTGGCGGGAGCAACAGCAATTGAGATTAGGCACGACTGCGGTAAATTTGTCTGTGTTCGCGTAGTGTCTCACAGAGAGTACTTAAGCCAAAGGCAACTCACGGTACGTTGTATCTTTGCCCACGTTCCGGTTCTCAATCAAGAAAATTTGATGGGGATTCTTGCAGATTCCGTATTAATTATTAACAAACTGGCACTTTCATCAAGTTGTTAATGTCTGTATGGTGAAAGAAATATCTAAGTGTATGTTGCCATTGTTACTAATTTTCCCAATTGCTCAATTAACTCCTGCCACGCCACCACCTGAAGAAGTCGTACAACCACAAGAAGTGCGTCCTTTACCAGACCAATTGGATACAGTACCAACGTTTAACAGCAATAGTCCAGAATTGGTTTTGAAAGAAGGAATTTTACTCTCTACGTTTCCACCAGATGGCAAAAAAGTGCCAAGGGCGCATCTGAATTTTCCCTTTCGAGGACGATTTGATATTTTTGCCCACCATATTGCTAAAGCTGAACCAGCAGAGAATTTGCGTAGGCGTAGCCCGTCGGAGACATCGCTGTATCTAGGGATAATTTTGCACAATCCTAGTTCTGAACCAGTGAAGGTGAATATTTGGCAGGCGGCGAGTTATTTGAGTCAACCGGATGCACCATTTATTGAGCTACCATCCTTTAGCCAAAATCTTTTGGGTACAATTTTTGCCGGCCCAGGCGATCGCGTCATGTCTGATGTACTAAGGGGACGGCGACAAGAGATTTTTCCTGCCCAAATTGAGATTCCAGCAGGGCAAAGTCGAATGTTACTCAATCTGCCAATTCCTGTGCAGGGACTGACACCACCCCTCAATGGTCGGTCTACATTGATCCGACTGCAAAGTAATGGCACTGTCTATGCAGCTAGCCTAGCCATGTTTGCACGGGTTAATCCTGATGGCAGTGAGCGAACGCCTACTTTAGAAGAGTGGCAAAATTTACTAGATAATGGTGATTTGGCTGGGCCACGGGATAAAGCGCCCACTCCCTTAGAGGAAACTGGCAAACCAAGAATTTATGGGCGTGTTGCTGGAGTGGCTGGTGGTTCACGATGGAGAGCTTTATTAGTAGATAATCCTAAAGCCAGGTATTTGACTATTCCCCAGCCTGGTCAAATGTTTTCCTACCCTCTGAGTAGCCTGCATGGCGGGACATTAGGAACTGGTCAAATTCAAAGTGCTACTATGCTGGTGCGCTATCCTGACACCGCATATCGCGCTCATGGGAACTATGGGATTCAATATAATCTCAAGTTGCCGCTATACAACAATACTCAAAGTCCTCAAATTGTTAGTGTGTCGATACAAACACCACTCAAGGAGGATCAATTAGGAAAACCGGGGTTACGCTTTCTTAGTACACCAGCCCGTCAAGTATTCTTCCGAGGGACAGTTCGGGTACGTTACAAAGATGAGCAAAATCAGCCGCAGACTCAGTTTGTGCATTTAGTGCAAAAGAGAGGTCAACCAGGGGAACCCTTAGTTTTATTAAATATGAAAGCAGGCGATCGCTCTTTAGTAGAAGTTGACTTTCTCTATCCGCCAGATGCTACTCCACCACAAGTATTAACAGTTTCAACTCAAGCTGAACCTCGGTAATGAGTTATGGGTAATGGGTAATAGCTTTTCTCCAGCTACCTATTACCAAAAAATATTAGTCAACTTTGTGAATACTACAAAAACGCCATCACCAAAACCTAAAAATATTAAAGAAAATGTTAAGAAATTTAACTGTATAAAAGTGCTTTTCACCCCAAATTTGTGTATTTAGAGTGAATACTTATTCCGCTCCATGCATTGCAATAGAAATAGCAGACTATAGCGGGCAATAAAGGGACGGCATGACAACAGATCAAAAAATCAATCAAGAAACTGAGTTAAATTCGCTCCAGCCGCTTGTTGGAACCCTGATTTTACTGGTAGAGGATGAGCCAGATATTGCAGATTTGCTCACCTTCGTTTTGGAAGCAGCAGGTGCAGAGGTGATCGCTTTAACCGATGCAGAAGCAGCCCTTGCCTTGGTAGAATCGCTTCATCCCGATATTCTGCTGTGCAATGTGAAGTTGCCCGATCATGATGGAAATTGGTTAATTGAGCAAATTCGAGTGCATTCTTGCTCATCTATAAGACAGTTGCCTGCGATCGCTATCACTTCTTATACACGGGAAGTCTCAAGTCATAAGGCTTTGAATGCTGGCTTTAATCGATTTTTAGTCAAGCTTGAGAGTCCAGAGGAAATCGTAGGTGAGATTGTTCACCTGCTATCTACCGATCTTTAAATATAAATACTCGGTCGTTTTTGACACTGATTTTTTCTAATAGGCGCTGGGAGGTACAGCTAACTGTACGCTCCTACAAATGACTCTACCTTGAAAACCAAACCCTAAGTGGGTAGGGTGAGATGTTGGATATATTTGTTAACTTTATTGAAAACCCTTTGCTGGCTTTTTTTGCCCTTTGCTCTTAGGCTTGGATTTGTTAACTTCTCCTAAAGCTTCTTGAAATAAATTGTGTAAATGTATAGGGACGCTAGCAATTTCTGGTAACTCTGGCTCAATAGGTTTATTGAATTCTTGCAAAAGTGCGTCTAAGTCGCTTTCAAGACGAAACTCTGGACGTTGCAGAACTGTTTGCAACACATTTTCTAATTTACTTGGATACTGTTGCGCTAATCGATGCCAAATAAAAGCATTAATACTTTTATCTTCAAGGTAGTAGCGAACTAGTTTTTCAGCCCCTTGAACACTTTGCCAGTCCTCTGCCGATAAAATTACTTGTATTTTACTATATGTTGGTAAAAAAATTTGTCCCCAACGAGGATGAGAAAGAGCCGTTACCTGTTCTGCTTTCTTGAGTTCAGGAGGCAAATCAACCTTTGGCATAACCATTTTGCTATTACTGGTTTTGCTGTTAAACATCTGAGAAACTACGTTGGAATCAGCACCAAATTCTTCTGCTGCTGCTTTTATCTCATCGTCTCCAATGCCAGCTGCTTTTGCTACTTCAGCCAAAGATTTAGAAGTATCAATTCCTGCTTCTGCAAAGCGTTTTTCAGTGATTAATTCTTGGAATTCAGCTATTTTTTTATTAAGCTGGTATCCAGGTAGTGTGATTTCATCAGTGCCAAAAAAGTCCACAAACTGCTGATGATACTGTCCTACTGACTGCCAAGCTTCTTCTAGCAAGTCTGGAGCATCGCTGTAAAGATTACTTTTATAGTTTTCTTTGAAATTACCAATTGCTACAGCAAGTTTTGGTTTACCTAATTTCCCCATTATTGTGTATGGGCCAGAAAACATCCAGTAGCTATCGGTAACAGGAGAAATGCGAGTTAGTAAAATTTCTCCTACTTTCAATCGAGATATTGCCTGTAATGTTTGAGTATTATTTGGCTTGACGATGTAGTGTTTATCTGTCAACCAGTTCGTCAATTCAAAGCCATCAGATAAGATGTTTGTAATGGCAAATAAGCCAATAAAACTATGATGCCAGCTGTTGATCAGGTTGCGATCGCTTTCTTCTAAATCTGGATGGCTTTCGATAAACAACTCCAATGGAGATTTATCACCGACTTTCCCGGCTGTCAGAAAGCTATCGATGATTAAGTCCTGCTGTGTACTATCCCCATTTCCACAGCGCAACTGTTCTGCTGCATAAGTTTCCAGTGCTTGTGCCAGTTCGCCTTCAGCATCAAGAACAAAATCAACTAAGGCTTGTTTTAATTGGTGCGATCGTTCTAATATGACATCCACAAGTTAATCTCTCGGTGCAACAGATGTAGATTATAGCGTTTGAGAGAATTGCAGCATCTAGCTACTGCTAGATTTATGGTGACGTGTTTAGGGGATTTAGCCGTCAAGCTTCTTTTAAACTAGATACAAGGCATCACACAAGGTCATTATAGATGGTTGCAACTCCAAATTCTAGCTATATTTCCCCAGAAGACTATCTCAAAGGAGAAGAAACCAGTCCCAATACGGTTCGGATAAGGTTTTTTGATGACACGCCGCTAATCGCAAAGACGCGATAAATCGCCGTCTTTACAATTAGGACTTACGCAAAAAAACTCTCAAACTCTTATTCCTCCGTGTCGCGCCAGTTGCTTCTCCCAAGGGGAGACGCTGCGCGAACAAGTCTCTTAACCGCAAGGGCGCACTGGCTTCTCTGCGTCGCGCCAGTTGCTTCAAGTCTCTTAACCGCAAGGGCGCACTGGCTTCTCTGTAGTAGCCTGCGGCAAGCCGATGCAGCGTCTACGATTTTCCATTCCTTGTGCGTAAGTCCTGACAATAATCAGTCCTTTGTCTTGACGGCGATTTATCGCGTCTCTTGCCTTAACCGAACCGTATTGAAACCAGTCCTATCAAGCATGAATATAGACAGGGACAGGTTTATGCAATGGCAGGAGCAAGTAATACCCATGTAATTATTAGCGGAAATCTGTTTGCTATGCTGAGAAATCATTTGCGCGGGAGTGGTTGTCAGGCTTATATTTCGGGAGCATCTCAGTTTTTAAAGTGGCTCAAACCGACAATAATCCATTGAGGTAGGCACAACGATGGGCTAGAACTTGAGGTACATTGTCTCGCTTCCATTGTGCACCGGAAATCTTAGTGCGACGGT
>NZ_JAIVFS010000014.1 GCF_020829645.1 Nostoc mirabile CHAB5784
CAGCTGTCGGCATCGTCGGTTTAGCACTCAACCTGCGGGCTTATGATTTCGTCTCCCAAGAATTACGGGCGGCGGAAGACCCAGAGTTTGAAACCTTCTATACCAAAAACATTTTGCTGAATGAGGGTATCCGCGCTTGGATGGCTCCTCAAGATCAACCCCACGAACAATTTGTATTCCCTGAGGAGGTATTACCACGTGGTAACGCTCTCTAATAGACCAAATATATTAGGCGGCACTGGACGCGACCAAGAATCCACTGGCTTTGCCTGGTGGTCTGGTAACGCACGTTTAATCAATCTATCTGGCAAACTACTGGGCGCTCACGTTGCCCATGCTGGTTTGATTGTATTCTGGGCTGGAGCGATGACTTTGTTTGAAGTCGCTCACTTCGTTCCTGAAAAGCCCATGTACGAGCAGGGCTTGATCCTGTTACCTCACCTTGCTACCCAAGGTTGGGGTGTTGGTGCTGGTGGTGAAGTTATCGACACCTTCCCCTACTTTGTTGTTGGGGTACTCCACCTAATTTCCTCAGCCGTCCTTGGCTTTGGCGGTATCTATCATGCCGTTCGTGGTCCAGAAACCTTAGAAGAATACTCTTCTTTCTTTGGTTACGACTGGAAAGACAAGAACAAGATGACCAACATCATCGGGTTCCACCTGATTATTTTGGGAGTCGGTGCGCTGCTGTTGGTGCTAAAGGCAATGTTCTTTGGTGGTTTGTATGACACCTGGGCACCAGGCGGTGGTGATGTTCGGATTATTACCAATCCGACATTGAACCCAGCAGTTATCTTCGGTTATATAATCAAGTCTCCCTTCGGTGGGGAAGGCTGGATTGTCAGCGTCGATAACTTGGAAGATGTGGTCGGTGGTCACATTTGGATTGCCTTTATCTGTATTGCTGGCGGTATTTTCCACATCCTTACCAAGCCTTTTGCTTGGTCACGCCGTGCATCCATCTGGTCTGGTGAGGCTTACCTCTCCTACAGCTTGGGCGCTCTCTCACTGATGGGCTTCATTGCCTCGATCTTTGTTTGGTTCAACAACACCGTTTATCCCAGCGAATTCTTCGGCCCTACTGGACCAGAAGCTTCTCAAGCTCAGGCTTTGACCTTCTTGATTCGTGACCAACGCTTGGGTGCTAACGTTGGTTCTGCCCAAGGCCCCACAGGTCTAGGTAAATACCTAATGCGCTCTCCAACTGGTGAAATCATCTTCGGTGGTGAAACCATGCGCTTCTGGGATTTCCGTGGCCCTTGGTTGGAGCCTCTACGTGGCCCCAATGGTCTTGACCTGGAAAAAATCAAGAACGATATTCAGCCTTGGCAAGCTCGTCGCGCTGCTGAATACATGACCCATGCTCCTCTGGGTTCTTTGAACTCCGTGGGTGGTGTGGCTACTGAAATTAACTCCTTCAACTACGTATCTCCTCGCGCTTGGTTGGCGACTTCTCACTTCGTACTAGGATTCTTCTTCCTAGTTGGTCACTTGTGGCACGCTGGTCGCGCACGGGCTGCGGCTGGTGGTTTTGAGAAAGGAATTAACCGTGATACTGAGCCAGTGATGTTCATGGACGACCTAGATTAGGTTGTAAAGTTTCTTTCATAACTGATAATTAAATCATTTAGAGGCTCTTGCATAAAAGCAAGGGCTTTTTTTATAAGAAAATTAATAATCTATTGATTAACTGAGTGACTTACCAAGATAATTAATAATATGAGCGATTCCAATTTTATTGATGCTTTGCGATGGACAGATGAAGCTAAGGAAAAATTGCAAAATATTCCCTTTTTTGTCCGCGCTCAAGCTAGAGCCAGAATTGAACAACTGGCTCGTGAAGCAAACCAAGAGATTGTAACAGCCGATTTGGTAGAACAGGCTAGGCTTGAGTTTGGACAATAAAACATTCTGGAGGTCGTAACAATGACAGTCGCCAAAAATCCAGCAGACCGAGTAATGCTTTACAAGAGGTAATAGGTTAGTTGAAGAAAAGTAGTTGTCGCCGTCAAAAGTCAGAGCCAAGCGACAATCCAAATGAGCGAACTGACCATACTAATCTAAATTTAGAGGATTTTGATTATGCCTAGATTTACGGTTCCACCCAATTTCACAGGCACTGCTGGTTCCGATACTTTAATTGGGGAAGATTTAAATAAATTTCCAGCAATTGGGATTGATATTTTAACTGGAGGTTTCATTGATACAGGCTTAGGAAAGGACACCATTAAAGGCATCGGTACTGGCGGTAAAGGCGGTGATGGTGCTATCGGTAAGAACCTCAATGGCAGCGAAAGCGGTGCTGGAATCGGCATCAGCAATAATGGCAATCTGAATGCTGGGCCCTGCGACGACGCTATCATTGGCAAGGGTATTGGGGGTCGTGGAGGCAACGGTGCGGAAGAGGCTTCTGGCACTGCTGGCGGCGGTGGCGGTGCAGGGACAGGCATCAGTAACATTGGCATCCTTAATACTGGGTTGGGCAATGACACTATCATCGGCAATGGCACTGGCAGCAAGGGCGGCGGCGGTGACGGCGGCGGTGGCGGTGCAGGGACAGGCATCAGTAACAGTGGCAAACTGAATGCAGGAGACGGAAATGACACGATCACTGGTACTGGCACTGGCAGCAATGGCGAAAGTGGCTACGGTGGCGGCCGTGGTGCTACTGGAACAGGCATCAGTAACAGTGGCAAACTGAATGCAGGGGACGGAAATGACACGATCACTGGTACTGGTCAGGGCGGCACTGGTGGTGGCGGTCGCGCCAGCGGCAACGGCGGATTTGGGATAGGTATCAGCAACACTGGGCAACTGGATACCGGAGACGGAAATGACACGATCACTGGCATCGGTATCGGCGGCATTGCCGGCAACGGACTTGGACCCGGCGATAACGGTGCAGGGACTGGCATCAGCAATAATGGCAATCTCAATACTGGGGACGGAAATGACACTATCACTGGCACGGGTACTGGTGGTGAAGGTGGTATCGGCGGTACTGGAACTGGTATCAGTAACAGTAAGAAACTGGATACCGGAGACGGAGAAGACACGATCATAGGCACTGGCACAGGTACTGGCGGCATAAACAGTGATGGAACTGGCATCCAGAACATGAAAGGTGCCACCATCACCACAGGGCAGGGCAACGACACAATTACTGGTTCTGGCAACGGTTCAGCCTACAACCTCATCGCCTATGGCATCTCCAACGACGGAGTAATTGATACTGGAAATGGTTGTGACATTCTTACCGGACAGGCTACAGCAAAAATTGGTGCTATTGACGACCCTTTAGCCTACAGCGACCTCATGGTTATAGGCATCTCCAACGACGGAGTAATTGATACTGGGAATGGTTGTGACATTCTTACCGGACAGGCTACAGCAAAAATTGGTGGTACTGCCTATGGTATTTATGGACAAGGAACGATCCGGACTGGTGATGGCAATGACAAAATTACAGCCACCAGTACCATCAATGAAGTTCAACAAAAAGTTACTATTGGTGGCGGTATCGGTATTGATCTAGGTACTGGAAATGACTACTTCAAAGGGTTTGGTACTGGGACTGTGGATGGTGGAAAAGGTTTTGACACCTTAGACCTCAGTGCTTTCAATCGCTCTGAACTCACTTTTTCTGGTGTAATTTCGGGCAATGCCCTAAACCCAGCTAACATCAGCTTCAATAACAATGGAGATGTTATTACACTCTCTACTACGGGCTTTGAGAATTTTATCTTCGCAGATGGCTCTTTGTGCTACAGCACTTTGGTCTGAAACTAAAATTACAACAATCTCACGAAAAATAATTACGAATTACGAATTAATATCAACTTCCTCCCACATTCATTGCTGCTAAAAAAGCCTTCTGGCTCACGTCTCTGTAAACTGTATTTAAATACTTCATTACTACATCACTGGAAGTTGAATTTACTGCATTTTCCTCTTCCTTCGCTAGGGGAATTGCTCCTAATACATCTAATACCATCTCATTAGTGGACGGTGCAATCACTACTAATGATGACTCTAGTGGCTCATTGTATTGCCAGAAAGAGTCAATTTTTACTGAGTATTTGTTATTAGGAATTGACTGTTGAATATCGGGCGTTTCTGTGGTATTAGGTTTAATCTTGGCACTACGTAATTGACGTAAATCGCTGATAATTTGCTCTTTGGTGCGTCCGCGTAATTGAAATAATACAAAGGGGTCTTCACTGAAGCGATCGCCTAACTGATAGTATAGGGCACCAATGTGTTTACAGGGATTTGCTTTATCAGGACAAGAGCATTTACTCTGGACATCAGCAAGGGTAAATGGAAATATCGAAAGACCATTAGCCGTGAATACTTCTTCTATATTTTGTGGCATTTCTCCTGCTAGTAGCTTGGCAGCAAAAATTGCCTTTTGGGACATGCTTTCAATTACATAACTCCACTGTTCATCACTAAAAGGTTCAAGGGAAAGGGAAACTTTATAAGGTTCAACTTCACTACCTTGCACCCTAGCCAATACTTTCGCACCTTTAAATTGTATGCTCAGAACATTTCCTTGACGGGCATAGTTTCTAGCACGTTCTAAACGCTTTTTAAAACGATAGGAATCTAGCAAATCTAGCCATTGTTGTGACCACCATTCTCGACTTGCTTGTAATGTGTAATTAGTCATAATTAATTTAAAAACTTAGTAGTGTGCCACACTAATTTTGAGGGTTTGTAGTGAGGAATTTAGCGTTTAAATCAAGGACTAAAGTCCTTACTACGAACTTATTCTGCATCATCGTCAATTACTGCACTGCGGTCAAGTATTAGTAAGTTGCGAAGTTGGTCTGTATCCAGCTCTGTCAACCATTCTTCACCAGCACCCACAACTTGTTCGGCTAGTTGTTTTTTACTTTCAATCATGTCATGAATTTTTTCTTCTAAAGTGCCTGTACAAACAAATTTATGTACTTGGACATTCCGGGTTTGACCAATCCGAAATACTCTGTCTGTTGCTTGATTTTCAACGGCTGGATTCCACCATCTATCAAAATGGAATACATGATTTGCTCGTGTTAAATTTAGTCCTACTCCACCCGCTTTCAGAGAAAGAATCATAATCGGTGGCCCTTGGGGGTCGTGTTGGAAACGGTCGATCATTTCCTCACGTTGTTTTTTGCTAGTGCTGCCATATAAAAAGAATATTTCTCGCCCAAGCTGTTTTTCTAAATAGGGTTTAAGTAACTTACCCCACTCAGCGAATTGTGTAAAGATCAAAGCTCTATCGCCTTCAGATAAAACTTCTTCTAACATTTCTTCTAGCCGCAGAAGTTTGGCTGAATTATGTTGCTCTAATGTCGCCTGTTTCAAGTATTGTGCTGGGTGATTGCAGATTTGTTTGAGTTTGATTAGTAAAGCCAAAATCATCCCCCGGCGTTGCAATCCTTCAGCAGATTCTATGTCTACTAAAGATTGTTCTACGACTTGTTGATAAAGTGCAGCTTGTTCACCAGTTAGACCACAAAATACGGCCATTTCTTGCTTGTCTGGCAAGTCTTGAATGATGTCGCGATCGCTTTTCAATCGCCGCAGTATAAATGGTTGCACTAATGAACGTAATTGAGTTAAAGAAGCACTATCACCATACTTTTCAATTGGCATGGCAAACCGACGCTGAAAAAATTGCTTATTGCCTAAATACCCAGGATTGAGAAAATCCAAAATAGACCAGAGTTCTTGCAGTCTATTTTCTACTGGTGTCCCCGTTAATGCAATCCGAAATGTCGCTTCTAATTGCCGCACTGCTTTTGACTGCTTCGCCTCTGGATTTTTTACATTCTGGGCTTCATCTAAAACTATTATCTGCCAAGAGACACTTTCCAATGACTTGATATCTCGATGAAGAAGTGAGTAGCTGGTGACGATTAAATCATGTTTTTTTACTGCTTCTAAAAATGCTTTCCCTTTTGGGCGTTTGTCGCCGTGATATTGCAAAATTTTCAGGCTAGGTGCAAATTTATTGACTTCCCTTTCCCAGTTGCCTAAAACAGAAGTTGGACAAACCAATAGAGTTGGATTTTCTAGTGCATCTTGTTCTTTCAAGTGGAGAAGGAAGGCAATGAATTGGACAGTGTTATGGCAAATAATATTGTTAGCAACGAAATTATGATGTTTATTAACTTCAAAGTCGTAAACCCACCCTTCGTACTCCACATCCTCAATAGCCTCAATCCGACAATAAAATACCTCTTGGTCGAGAAGACATTGCAAAGACTGCCTTGTTAAACTCAATTGTTCTACATCTAGGTTGCCATAGGCTGACAAAGTTTGAGTTGTCCACTTGGAAGGTTTTAGCAGTTGATACTGCTTTTGAGCTTCTCCACTAATCATGCGGCTCATCCCAGCTATTACTCGCTGTAAACTATCTCTAGAAAATTGCTGTGAGCCATTAATGTAAACAGTGTTGTGCATCCCAAAATGCCGCAACGGGAGTCCTGTTGTTATGACTGTTTGGGCAACCATATCAGAAGCAGGAATTCCTTGAATATTTGTGTTACTGACCAGTTGACAAATTTGTTCTAATTTCTGCTGTTTTTCTGAGTTATTAAAACCAATTTCTTGCAGAAATCTGCGGGCAGAATTTCCTCCAATCACACCGATATAGTAGGTGCGAAAAGTACGAGTTCCATTAGTGGCACACTTCAGTTTGGGCGATATTCGCAACCAAATGCCGAAACGACGCAACAGTGCAGAAAGTTGCTGAATCAGTAAAGCTGAAGCTGTAGCAATCTCAATACTCCCCATGCTCAAAACAACAGCAGATTCAGCATCGAAATAGTTTTGTAAAAATATCCGCACACTATCCAAGTCTGCTTGCATAATAAAGGGCGGAATAGATTTTTCTGCCGAGAGCTTACCCCAAACATAACCTTTAGCTTCTAAGAATTGCCGATAGGCTTGGCTGTTAACTCGAAGATCAGAAACTCTGTTAGGGAAGTTAGAGATATTAGGGCTGTTAATTTTGAGGTTATAACGGTTTTGAATACGTTGGCAAGTCTGGAGTAGATCCTCTAGGACTCTGGTATCTTTTTGGGATATTGTGATTCCCACATCGGGTAGTTCATGCCCTTCGGCAATCTGCCAAGCGAGAAACTTGACTAAATCATGGTCTTGTGGTTTTCCATTCCAAAGCGTTTTACTTGGTACACAAACGTAATCGCCCACCTGTAAGTTATTTGTCCAACCTTTACTTGTCAGCAGCTTGTGACGATGAGTGATAGTGATACTATTACCGTCTTCTAGCGTGATTTTTTGTAATTTCTCGCGGACTTGCTGTCGATACAACCGTCTGACATTCGCTTGGACAATTTTGCCAGTTTTTTCATCTATGGAATTAACTAGTAATTGTTCTGTGGGTTTAGCCCAAAATCCTTCGCCGTCAAACTCTGTTTCTCCAGCGTGAGTTGTCCAGATTGTCTCGGCTGTGCGTAACAGTCCATTTACATTTACTAGGGTATCATTTGCTACGCATTTACCTAATCCCATATCGTCGGCGAGACACGCACCCAAGCCCCAACGTTCCAAGAAGGACAGCCAAGCAGCACCACGTTCTTGATAAGGTCGCAACTGTCCTTTAAAGCCTGTTGGTGTGGGTAAAGGTTCAAGCGCCTGATTATTTGTTAACGCCCCAATCAACTCTTGCAATGCCCCAGATGCCTCAAAGCTGACCACTGGTAACTTTTCAATTACCTGGGTATCCCCTGTACTGAAACGCAAGGCATCTTCCAAGGAAAGCGCCATTTGGTCTTTGCGAGTGGTAAAAAAAGTTTGGGCTGTTTTGATGTCTTGGGGTCGCAATTCCACCCACTCGCCGTTAATTTCTACTAGCGGACTATTTAAAGCCACAAGTTTATCAAACTCAGCTTTGGAAATAGTTTGTCCACCAATTGCCAATTGCCATTGGAAATTCAGTAGACTTTGCAACCCTAAACGTCCCTGCTTTTTCTTTGGGGTTTCTGCAGTAATTTTTAAACCCAAACGATTTGCCCATCCTTCACGGTTCGCTAAACTGGGAGGCAAAATTACTCCCAAACCACTGTCTTCTAACCTCCAAGCTACAGCTTTGATAAACTCATAAGCTTGCATGGGGGTGATACGAGAAGATTGGGGATATTCGGTTTCAAAACTGGGTGCGTAGGCGCTTTGCGCCTTGTCGCCAGACATCGCTGGATATAATCTGGAAGCTACCCCCAAACCTCGCAAAAATGTTTCTTGTGGTTGCTCAATTGTTCGATTTTCATAAACCAATCGTTCAACTGGATTGTTCCAAATAGTTGCCGCATCCACCAAAAACTCAGGATCGTCAGCCGCTTGCAGCAAATACGCCAATGTCCAATCTGTTTCGCCAGACTCTGGAGAACGCAGTTGAAAACAAGTACGAAATAGAGTTTTAAGAGTTAATTGGTATTGTAACGGCATAGTCCAAGCCTTCAGTGCCGCTTCCAACCGTTCCACTTCAATTGCATCTGCATTGACTGTATCAGATGCACTGGTTAAAGCTTGCAACCACTGACGCACCGCAGCTGGTAAAGATGCGTAGGCGTAGCCCGTCGTAGACATCGCTTTGGCTTCCATTGGAGGTTGGGAACCTACCATCCCTCGCACTTGGGCATCTATCGTACTGTTGAGAAATCCCAGTAATAATTCTTGAGGTTCGCCTGGAAAGTCTACATAGATTGGGCATTGGGCATGATTATTTTCCTTGTCCCCTTGTCCCCTAATCCCCTTGTCCCCCTCGTCTCCCCCCACTCCCCACTCCCCACTCCCCACTCCCTCTTGATAAGTACGACAAACCAACGGCATATCCGCAGAAAATTTTTCTAGGCGAGTTCCATCTACAGCACTGTCTAGAAGTACTTGCCATTTAGCAGCAAATACACCGTCTGATTGTCGCCCAATTGTTGGTAAAAACTTACACCGCGAGATTAAATCTAAACTCCACCGGGCAACCTGCGACCAAAAACGTAAATCTCCTCCTAAAAAGGCATCTTCCCCTTTAGCAGCATTTAGGGGAATAGCAGCGAGAAATTTTACTGCTTCGCTGGGGTTAAGACAAAAACCCTCAACTCGCCACGGTTGTAAATATTGCGGGGAGTCTGTGTCTAGCCCCAAGCTGGCAGAATGTACAGGGAAAATCGCTGCTGTTCCTTCGCCACTGCCCTCTGGGATATAAGTTGGTAGGGCAATGATTTGCGAATGCGTTGGTAAACTGATCTCAGTGACACTGGCGGCTTTCCGTGTTCGCCCAGTAGTAGCCATCGCAACTTGAGGTTGCTGGATGAAGTTGGTAATTGCCATGTTCTGCGAATCGCCAAAGGCGACGCTTCGCGAACGCAACCACTCACTCAACTCAACCGATGTCATTGCCAATGGATGTAGTGGTATATCTCCAGATCCATTAGGCTCGAAATTCACTCGTGGCGATCGCCAAGTTTCCCCCCAAATAAATAAACAACCATTTTGATTTTTTAGTAACCAATTACAGTGTAAAATCGCCATTTGCTCACTACTCAGATTTCCCAAAGTTAAAGAATCTAAACTGCAATTATTCTACTTTTTGCATCTTATTAATAAAATTATTGACCCAATATCGCATATAATTAATAATATTTAAACAATTATTTTTCCTAAAAATTCTTAATAATGATTTTTCCCCTAATTAAAGTTTTAAACAATGGGATAATAGTTGAACTAGATTATATGCATCCTCAAGAACAGGAGGTTGTAAGAGCATTACTCAATGTTGTAATTTTTGAAGGTAAAACTTATCCCCAAAGGCAACCTCTATCTCAGGCAGGATTTTCAGCTTACTGGTTGAGTAAGGATGCCTTTGTTGTCAGGACATCTGGTCAGGATGCTACACACAAACCAAAAGAAATATTAGGGGCGTTTTATTTAAAACCAAACTTCCCGGGTCGGTGTTGCCATATTTGCAACGCTGGTTTTATTGTACAACCTGGGTTACGTGGTCAGGGGATCGGGCGGTTCATGGGAGAGGCTATGCTCTTAATAGCAGCAAACCTGGGCTATGAAGCAGTAATGTTCAATTTGGTCTTTGAAACTAATATACCTTCAATTACACTTTGGCAGTCGTTAGGATTTGAGATCATTGGGCGCATTCCGCGTGCGGCGAAGCTGGAAAATGACCAGATGGCAGACGCGCTAATGTTTTATCGCACTTTACCTTAAAAGATGCCTTTTGCAGCCTTAACTGTTGACTGATGAGTGTTAACCGTCAACAGTCATCAGTCAACAGTTATCTTTGTATGTACTAGAAGTCAGTCATAGTGCATAAATGTTAGGATTGCCACAGAAAGAGAATAGCGAAAGAGAAGGAAAAAAAACTGAATGGCAGAAGTTGATAAGTCAATATCCTTCGATGGAAGGGATATTCGACTGAAAGTAGGCCTACTAGCTCCCCAGGCTGGTGGGTCGGTTTTGATAGAATCAGGGGACACATCCGTTTTAGTGACGGCTACGCGATCGCAAGCCAGAGAAGGCATTGATTTTCTTCCCCTTACAGTAGATTATGAAGAAAGGCTATATGCCGCTGGTAGGATTCCCGGAGGGATCATGCGCCGAGAAGGTCGTCCACCAGAAAAAACAATTCTCACCAGCCGTCTTATAGACCGCCCCATGCGTCCCCTGTTCCCCTCATGGCTACGGGATGACCTGCAAATTATTGCCTTAACGCTGTCGATGGACGAGTTAGTACCACCCGATGTGTTAGCTGTTACAGGTGCTTCCATCGCTACCCTAATTGCCCAAATTCCTTTTAATGGGCCAATGGCAGCAGTGCGGGTTGGTTTAGTGGGAGATGATTTTATCATTAACCCTACATACGCAGAAATTGAAGCCGGAGACTTGGATCTAGTAGTAGCAGGTTCACCACATGGCGTAATCATGGTGGAGGCGGGAGCCAATCAATTGCCAGAGCGAGATATTATCGAGGCGATTGACTTTGGTTATGAAGCAGTACGGGACTTAATCAAAGCGCAGCAAGATTTAGTAGCAGAACTGGGTCTAGTAATAGTGCAAGAAGCACCACCAGAAGCAGACCAAACGCTAGAAAATTATATCCGCGATCGCGCTAGTGGCCAGATTAAGAAAATCCTGTCACAATTTAATTTTACCAAACCCGAACGCGATGCCGCTTTAGATGTCGTCAAGGATGAAATTGCCACGACGATCACCCAACTGCCAGAAGAAGATCCAATTCGAGTTGCCGCAACTGCAAATAGCAAGGCACTTGGTAACACTTTTAAAGATATTACCAAATACTTCATGCGGCGGCAAATCGTTGAAGATAACGTTCGCGTTGATGGTCGTAAACTTGATGAAGTGCGACCTGTTTCTTGTTTAGTTGATGTTTTACCAAAGCGAGTCCACGGGAGCGGTTTATTTAACCGGGAACTAACTCAGGTATTATCCGCTTGTACTCTGGGTACACCTGGGGATGCCCAAAACCTCAACGATGACATGCAGCTAGATCAACACAAGCGTTATCTGCATCATTACAACTTCCCGCCGTTCTCAGTCGGGGAAACCAAGCCAATGCGGGCCCCAGGAAGGCGTGAAATTGGTCACGGCGCATTAGCAGAACGAGCGCTACTACCTGTGCTACCGTCAAAAGAACAATTTCCCTACGTGATTCGCATTGTCTCGGAAGTACTTTCCTCCAACGGTTCCACTTCAATGGGTTCAGTGTGCGGTTCCACCCTAGCCCTGATGGATGCTGGTGTACCAATTATCAAACCCGTCAGTGGCGCAGCAATGGGTCTGATTAAGGAAGGGGACGAAGTGCGAGTCCTCACCGATATTCAGGGCATTGAAGACTTTTTGGGCGACATGGACTTCAAAGTTGCCGGTACAGATACTGGGATAACCGCCTTGCAAATGGATATGAAAATCTCCGGTTTGTCGTTGGAGGTTATTGCCCAAGCCGTCCACCAAGCCAAAGCAGCCCGGTTGCACATTCTGGAGAAAATGCTCGCCTGCATTGACACGCCACGGACTGAAACCTCACCTTATGCCCCACGTCTGTTAACAATCAAGATTGATTCAGACATGATTGGTCTGGTCATCGGGCCTGGAGGTAAGACGATTAAGGGGATCACAGAGGAAACTGGTGCAAAAATTGACATCGAAGATGATGGCACTGTGACAATTTCTGCTGTGGATGAGAACAAGGCCAAGAGAGCCAGAAATATCATCCAAGGCATGACCCGCAAGTTACACGAAGGGGATGTCTACGCAGGACGCATCACTCGGATTATACCGATAGGTGCATTTGTGGAATTTCTGCCTGGAAAAGAAGGGATGATCCACATCTCACAACTAGCTGACTACCGCGTTGGCAAAGTTGAGGATGAAGTAGCAGTGGGCGATGAAGTGATTATCAAAGTGCGCGAAATTGATAACAAAGGTCGGATTAATCTCACTCGCTTGGGTATCCACCCAGATCAAGCAACAGCAGCACGGGAAGCTGCGGCGGTGAATCGGTAACGATTTGGGATTTTAGATTAGATAAAATCTAAAATCCGCGATGCCTACTGTGAAGGCATCGCCGTATGCTTCTCTAATTAGTTGCAATCTTAACTTGATAGCAATAAGACAGTTAATAAATGTTTTAACCTCGCCTATACTTGTTCAACGTTAATACATTATTTATATTATTTTGACAAGCCGTAATTAGAGTAATTTTAACTACACTTTTTATCTATTTACAAATTGAGTAAATTGTCTGATCATAACGACACAAGACAAAATGTAATGAACAACACTTTTTTTTGTAAGAAGTCGTAGTTTATGTAATTTGTGCTAGGAATGCTCTGTCAAAAATATCATGGCTTTAGTTCTAACCATAAATAAACTGACATCAACTCAAGTCCCCACACTCAATGATTGCAGTTCACAAAACCTGCTCAATTACTTTGAGAATTCTTGGGAACTTGAAGAAACACTCATGAAAAGTTTGGTTGAGAAAGAAACTTTTTATTTTAACCCCGATCCTTTAAGAAACCGGATAATTTTTTATCTTGGTCACTCAGCTGTTTTTTTTATCAATAAGTTAATTGGCGTTGGTTTAATCAAAGCTGGAATTAATTCACAATACGAAACCCTATTTGAAGTCGGAGTTGATCCACAAACACCGACAGAACTCGACGCAGCTATGCAAGGAGTTAGCTGGCCTGATGTAGAAAAAGTTTGGCAATATCGAGACAAGGCGCGAGAAGCGATCGCAAAAGTTATTCAAAATACTCCCCTGGATCTCCCGATTCATCAACAGCATCCCTTCTGGGCTTTGCTGATGGGAATAGAACATAGTCGGATTCACTTTGAAACCTCTTCGATGCTGGTGCGTCAATTGCCTACTGATCGCCTAAAACGTCCCCAAGGCTGGAATTACGCACCTAGTAAGGGTAAAATTCCCAACAATGAAATGCGCCGGGTTCCAAGTGGTGTAGTGAAATTAGGAAAACCCAAGGATGATCTTACTTATGGTTGGGATAGCGAATATGGCGATCGCACTGTTGAAGTGAAACCGTTTTTAGCTAGTCAATATCTCATCACTAACGGCGAATATCTGAAATTTGTTCAAGCTGGTGGTTACAATAATCCAGATTACTGGAATGCTGAATCTTGGGATTGGAAGCAACTCTACAACGTCCAACATCCGAAATTCTGGATACCCTTCCAGGATGGTTATCGCTATCGAGCCACATTCGACGAAATAGACTTACCCCTAGACTGGCCTGTAGAAGTCAATTACTACGAAGCGATCGCATTTTGTCGTTCTCAAGGCTCAGAAATTCGCTTGATGACTGAAGCCGAATGGAATCAAGCCTTACTTACCTCTGAGGATAAGCACTTATCAACTAAGTATAATCTCAACTTACAATTCATTTCCCCCAGCCCTGTGGGAATGTTCAAACCAGCTAATACCGCCTCTGGACTTTACGATCTTAGAGGAAACCTCTGGGAATGGTTGGGGGACACATTCAACGCCCTACCAGGATTTCAACCTCATCCGCTTTACGAAGATCAAGCAGCACCCTTTTTTGATGGTAAACATCAGATGATGCTTGGCGGTTCTTGGGCTACTAATGGTTCAATGGCATTACCAACCTATCGCAACTGGTTTCGTCCCTACTTTTATCAACACGCTGGTTTTAGAATTGCTCAAGATTTGAAAGGAGATTGTTGAGAATGCGACCAAATCCAATCGTACCAGAACCCGGTCAAGAATCAGTTTGGGATTATCCCCGTCCGGCTCGCTTAGAAGATAGCAACAAATCAATTCGGATAATTTGTAATGGTATTGTTTTAGCAGAAACAACTAAAGCTAAAAGAGTCTTAGAAACTAGCCATCCTCCGGTTTATTACCTTCCTTCAGAAGACATTAAACTAGAATATCTGATAGAAACACCTAAAAAAACTTGGTGTGAATGGAAAGGTAAATGTCAATATTATGATATCAGCATCGGTGATAAGTATATAAATAACGCTGCTTGGCGATATATTGAACCCACACCTGATTTTGTAACAATTCAAGAATACTATGCTTTTTACCCTAGTTTAATGGATGCTTGCTATGTAAATGATCAGCTAGTTATGTCTCAACCTGGCGATTTCTACGGGGGATGGATTACTGCTGATATTGTCGGGCCATTTAAAGGTAGCCCAGGAACAATGGGGTGGTAATTTATGAAAATACAACTTATTAAAATAGATGAGTTGACAATTCATGAACATCATCTAGTTAAGAATGATTAAAAGCTCTAATAATCATCAAGTAACTATGTATTATAAAGTTGCTAATTGACAACGAGTAATACCAATTCACGAAAATCCTGATACATATAGATTTCTCGTAGGGGCATGGCATTGCCCATTGGTGTCAACTTAAGCTAAAAATAGCAAAACTTTCGGCTTGACTCAACTGCCTAGAACTAAAGTTCTTTGGCTTTTAGCTAAAGTCTACTGAAGTAGACTAAAGATTTTTGGCTATATTTAGTCATCAACAGAAGACTTTCGCTAAAAGCCAAGGAACTTCAGTTCCTTGCGGGACATAGCTTTTACGTTAAGTTTACACCTATGGGCAAAGACAAGCCCCTACCAGCGTATTTGTATCATAAAGTGAAATGGTATAAGTCTAAAAACACAAACACAATAAAGGTTAAAGCAGAGATTTTGATACTAAGGTTACAGATACAGATTCGGGTGTACCAAGGTAATTCCAGCCTCAAGCAAGATATTTAAACACTACACAGGGGAATACTTCCATGAAAGTTGGTTATAGATTATTAATGATGGCTTTAACTGTCCCGTTCTTGATTGGGATATCAAATTTTAAAGCAAAAGCTCAAATTACTACTCAACAATGGGGGTTAACTGGTGATATTCCAGCCCCTGGCGATTATGATGGTGATGGGAAAAATGATTTCGCTGTCTGGCGACCCAATAATGGTACTTGGTATGTAATTAAAAGCTCTACAGGTCAAATTACTACTCAACAATGGGGGCTAACTGGTGATATTCCAGCCCCTGGCGATTATGATGGTGATGGGAAAAATGATTTCGCTGTCTGGCGACCCAATAATGGTACTTGGTATGTAATTAAAAGCTCTACAGGTCAAATTGTTACTCAACAATGGGGATTAACTGGTGATATTCCAGCCCCTGGCGATTATAGTGGTGATAGGAAAAATGATTTCGCTGTCTGGCGACCCAATAATGGTACTTGGTATATATTTACGAATTTACAATGATAAATCCACAATCAACAAGGAAAACTGCACTTGTTTTTTAACGTAAATTTCCCAGCCTACGTGGTACGCTTGCAAAAGCGTACCACGTAGGCTTTGCTGTAGTAGCCACGACTTTAGTCCTTTGGCTCTCTCTTTTGCTTAAGCTTTTTTCAACCAGCTAAACATAGCGCGTAAATCTTTACCAACTTCCTCAATTTTGTGTTCAGCTTCTTTGCGACGCAATGCAGTAAATCCTGGTTTACCAGCTTGGTTTTCTAGAACGAATTCTCGTGCAAATTGTCCAGATTGAATTTCGCTGAGAATCTTCTGCATTTCAGCTTTGGTTTGTTCAGTCACAATCCGCGGCCCACGAGTATAATCGCCATACTCAGCAGTGTTAGAAATGCTGTCGCGCATTTTGGCTAAACCGCCTTCCACAACCAAGTCAACAATCAGCTTGACTTCATGCAGACATTCAAAATAAGCCAATTCTGGTTGATAACCAGCTTCTACCAAAGTTTCAAATCCAGCTTTGATTAAAGCACTCAAACCACCGCACAATACCGCTTGTTCGCCAAATAAATCTGTTTCGGTTTCTTCGCGGAAAGTCGTTTCGAGAACACCAGCGCGAGTACCACCGATACCTTTAGCATACGACATGGCGCGATCGCGTGCCTGACCACTAGCATCTTGATAAACGGCAAATAGCGCTGGTACACCTTCACCCTGTTCATAAGTCCGCCGTACCAAATGCCCCGGCCCTTTGGGTGCTACCATCACCACATCTACGTTAGCTGGTGGTACAACTTGCCCAAAGTGAATATTGAAGCCGTGGGCAAAGGCTAACACATTCCCTTCTTCGAGATTTGGTTCAATCTCGTTTTTGTAAATCGTTTTTTGGACTTCATCAGGTAACAAAATCGTGATGAAATCAGCAGCATTGGCAGCATCTGCAACATTTTTCACAGTTAACCCAGATGCCTCAGCTTTTGCGACTGACTTACTACCCGGATATAGTCCCACAATCACATTCAAACCACTATCTTTGAGATTGAGAGCGTGGGCATGACCTTGGGAACCATAGCCGATGATAGCAATAGTTTTTCCAGCCAAAAGGTCTAAATTGGCATCTTCGTCATAATACATCCGGGCCATAGAAGCATCTCCTGTCAGCAAGCATCGTCATTTATTAGCAGGCTTAAGATTGTACCTCAAATTGAGTAACCACAAATGAACTATGAGCCATTAATAATTCGTAATTCGTAATTCGTAATTCGTAATTAAACCAAGGGTCAGAGTCGCCGACCTATCTTTATAGGTCTAGGACTTACGCAAAAGTACACGCGCTCAGGGGCAATTCATGAATTGCCCCTACGTGAAATAAGGATTTCGGCTATTGTTTGCGTAAGTCCTGAGGTCGTGCAGTTACGGGTGTGGTCTAAATCCCCATCTGTAACATGATTACGTTAGCGTAGCGGTAGAAAGTCCGCGTACCCCTCCCCTACAATATCAGCAAGCTACGCGCAGCCTCTCGTAGAGAGCGTCATTAATTACGAACTACGAATTACGAATTACGAATTACGAATTACGAATTACTTTACCCCTGTTACATAAATCGCAACAATACAGGCTTTGAGTTTTACTTCAGTAATACTGGGTTTAACTTCATCCATCTAGGGGTAGATTATGTACGTTTCAACTAAATTACCGCGCACATCTGCTTTATTTGTAAGTGCATTATTAGGAGGGGTGATTTTCACCAGTTGTGCCTCTTCCCATCAGTTAGCAAATAAGCAGTTACCTCCAATGGCAGCTGATGGCGCGGCAAATCAAGCATCTGCACCTGCTAATGAAAGCAGTTCCCAAAAGGCGGAAACTGCACCTATAGCCCGTTCTCGTCCCCAACTCATCAAAAAGGCAGCTATATCTTTGACTGTCAACTCTGTAGAGAAGACTATTGATGCTGTTTCGCAAATTATCAATAAACAGCAAGGGGATTTGATCGGGTTGAAACAACAACAACCCAAAAACGACAACCCGCGTTACACAGCCACAATACAATTGCGGATACCAGAGAACCTGCTGGAATCTACCCTGGAAGAACTAGCTAAATTGGGCACTGTTAAGAGCCGTAATATCACAGCAGAAGATGTGGGCGATCGCCTGGTAGATTTCCAAGCTAGATTAACCAATTTGCAAAAAACTGAAGCCAATTTGCAAAAAATTATGGATCGGGCGGGTTCTGTTAGAGATGTGCTTAGTGTTGCCCAAGAACTGAGTAATGTCCGAGAAACCATAGAACAAATTAATGCCCAACTCAAAAGCCTACAAAATCAAGTTGCTTATTCTACTATTACGCTGAATTTAGAAGCAGCAGTTTCTAGCACCAGTTCACAACCTGCCTTTGGTTTGCAAGTTCAGGAGACTTGGAACAAATCTACCCACTCCCTTAGTTCATTTTCCGTTGGCTTACTCAAGCTGGGTATTTGGTTAATTGTTTACAGTCCTTATTTGTTAATTTTTGCTGCTCTTATCTATGGTTTTACCCGTTGGCGGCGAACTCATTCACCACGTTTGACACAAACACCAGAATCAAGTAGTTCTGAGTGAACTTGCATAAATCCTACATCTACCCTTGATAAATCTACACAGGCAAAGAGTGATTCAAATATTGCCAACTCTTATTATCTGCGCCTCCATATTGAAAAGTTCTGTTTGTCTTGTAGTTTTGATTACTTTAATCCTTCGTCAAATGTAAGCAGGAATACAAAATATGTGATGACAATTTTGATACAAATTTGTTAAGAATAGTTACAATAGTCGGCATACACGATAATATTTCTTATGGTAAATTCACTTGACAATAATCCACCTCATCAAGTAGTTATTGTTGGCGGTGGCTTTGGTGGACTTTATGCGGCAAAAACACTCGCCAAGGCAGCAGTAAACGTCACTCTGATTGATAAACGTAACTTTCATCTATTTCAACCCCTCCTATACCAAGTCGCCACAGGTGCGCTATCTCCTGCTGATATTTCTTCACCGTTGCGTTCTGTGCTTAGTAAGAGCAAGAATACGAAAGTGCTGCTGGGAGAGGTGAATAATATTGATCCAGAAGCAAAACAAGTGACTGTGGGCGACGAAGCAATAGCTTACGATACGTTAATTGTTGCCACAGGTGCGAAGCATTCCTACTTTGGCAAAGACAACTGGGAAGAATTTGCCCCAGGCTTGAAAACTGTAGAAGATGCTATAGAAATGCGTCGCCGGATTTTTACAGCGTTTGAAGCCGCAGAAAAAGAAACCGATCCAGAAAAACGCCGTGCCTGGTTAACCTTTGTAATTGTTGGTGGTGGCCCAACTGGTGTAGAGTTAGCTGGTGCGATCGCAGAATTGGCAAATCAAACTCTCAAAGAAGATTTCCGCAACATCGACACATCCGAAGCCAAGATTTTGCTATTAGAAGGTCTAGATCGGATTCTGCCACCTTTTGCACCAGAGTTATCACAAGAAGCGGAAGCATCCCTGACGCGGTTGGGGGTAGTTGTGCAGACAAAAACACTGGTAACAAATATTGAAAATGATATTGTTACCCTCAAACAAGGCGATGAAGTTAAAGAAATTGCTTCAAAAACGGTATTATGGGCAGCAGGTGTAAAAGCTTCAGCAATGGGAAAAGTGCTAGCAGAGCGCACAGGTGCTGAGTGCGATCGCGCTGGACGGATTATCGTCGAACCTGACTTGAGTATTAAGGGACATCCGAATATTTTTGTAGTTGGCGACTTAGCAAATTTTTCTCATCAAAATGGTAAACCCCTACCTGGTGTTGCACCTGTAGCGAAGCAAGAAGGTGAATATGTAGCAGAACTAGTCCAAAAGCGGCTTGCAGGTAACAGTTTACCGCCCTTTGCTTATGTTGATCATGGTAGTTTAGCAATGATTGGGCACAATTCTGCTGTGGTAGATTTGGGCTTTATCAAGCTGAAAGGTTTCTTTGCATGGCTGTTTTGGCTAGTAATTCACATCTACTTCTTAATTGAATTTGACAACAAATTAGTAGTAATCATTCAGTGGGGATGGAACTATTTCACCCGTAATCGCGGAGCAAGATTAATTACAGGACAAGAATCAATCACGCAGTTCGGAATTAGCGATCGCAATTACGCATCAGCCGATAATAAACAACCAGTAAATGTCTAGTTGGACATTGTTAAGTTAAGAGTAGAGACGCGATTAATCGCGTCTGTACAGGAGTTAGGAGTTATTTCCTCTGTGGGGGAAGCTGAAGCTATATCTACTCCAGTCTTTTTTTGAATTTTGAATTTTGAATTTTGAATTTTGAATTTTGAATTGATTTCTCCCCGCCCTCATAAATTAGCAGTAAGCTATTTTAGGGCGTTTTTCATATTTACACATGGCAACTATTAACAACAACTACCTGAAACTGAAAGCAGGTTATCTGTTTCCAGAAATTGCTCGGCGGGTGAATGCCTTTGCAGAAGCGAACAGTAATGCTAAAATCATTCGGCTGGGCATTGGCGATGTTACCGAACCTCTGCCGGAGGCTTGCCGCACAGCTATGATTAAAGCTGTGGAAGAAATGGGCGATCGCAATACCTTCAAAGGCTACGGGCCAGAGCAAGGCTACGCTTGGTTGCGGGAGAAAATTGCTACTCAAGATTTCCAAGCACGGGGAGCCGATATAGATGCTTCCGAAATCTTTATCTCCGACGGTTCCAAGTGCGACACCGGCAACATTCTGGAAATCTTTGGACATGACAACACTATAGCTGTTACTGACCCCGTTTATCCCGTATATGTAGACACTAACGTCATGGTGGGAAATACGGGAAATGCCAACGATAAAGGCGAATTTGAAGGCTTAGTTTATCTGCCAATTACGGCTGATAACAACTTTACCGCCGAGATTCCCTCAGAGAAAGTAGATTTAATTTATCTCTGCTTTCCCAATAACCCCACTGGCGCAACTGCAACCAAGGAATATTTAAAGGCATGGGTGGACTATGCCAAAGCTAATAACTCGATTATTTTCTTTGATGCAGCCTACGAAGCTTACATTACCGATGCGTCGATTCCCCACTCAATTTATGAAATTGAAGGTGCTAGAGAAGTTGCCATCGAATTTCGGTCTTTCTCCAAGAACGCAGGTTTTACAGGAACTCGTTGTGCGTTAACTGTAGTACCGAAGACACTCACAGGAAAAGCCGCCGATGGTTCCGATGTGGAACTGTGGAAACTGTGGAATCGTCGCCAGTCTACCAAATTTAATGGGGTTTCTTACATCGTTCAACGGGGAGCCGAAGCGGTTTATTCTGAAGAAGGACAGGCACAAATTAAGGAATTGGTGAATTTCTATCTAGAAAACGCCAAAATTATCCGCGAGAAACTCACAGCCGCCGGATTATCAGTTTATGGAGGGGTGAATGCACCTTACGTTTGGGTGAAAACTCCTAATGATTTATCCAGTTGGGAATTCTTTGATAAGTTGCTGCAAACTGTCAACGTTGTTGGAACCCCTGGTTCTGGCTTTGGTGCTGCGGGTGAAGGTTACTTCCGCATTTCGGCGTTTAACAGCCGGGAGAATGTCGAAGAAGCGATGAAGCGGATTACCGAGAATTTTAAGGTGTAGGCGATCGCTTTTAGGGACTTCCAAATAAAAAAACCCAAAGAACTGGCGAAAAACTCTCTCTTCCTCATTCCTCTGTGTTCTCTGTGTCTGGAGTGGTTCATTTATTTGGGTAATTTATTTCTTGGAAGTCCCTTAGCCGCTTTTGTTAAACTCATTCTATTAATCTAAAGGTTACGGTGGGCTATATTATCCACCGCAACCTGATAGATATTGAATTTTGAATTTTGAATTTTGAATTTTGAATTGGAGCGAAGCGACGTGACTGCTGCCATCCCCGTTTTCAAACCTGTTAGCCAGATGCAGTTAGCACCTGGTAGCACAGTGACAATTCCAGATGTTAGCTGGGAAGAATTTGAATCTATTTTACAAGAATTGGGAGAAAAAAGAACTACACGAATTACCTATAGCCAGGGGACTTTAGAAATTATGGCTCCTTTACCAGAACATGAAATACCCAAAGATTTAATTTCTGATATTGTCAAAATATTGCTGAAGGCTAAAAATATTAGATACCAACCTTTTGGTTCCACCACTTTTAAACGGCAAGGTGTAGCAGGAGTTGAACCTGATGCTTGCTTTTATATTCAGAATTATCAACAAATGATTGGTCATCGCCGCTTACAACCTGATGATCCGCCGCCAGATTTAGCAATTGAGACTGATGTCACATCAAAAACTACTCTCGATGCTTATGAAGCCATTGGAGTCCCAGAATTATGGGTTTACGACAGTGGAAACCTTTCTATTTATTTGCTCAGAGATGGGAAATATATAAAATCTAATACCAGTCCTAATTTTGAGGATATAGCTATTACTCAGATTATTCCTGCTGCCGTGGAACGTAGTTGGCAAGTAGGAAGTTTTCAAGCTTTGGAAGAATTGGAAGGGATGATTTAGTAAATGCTCAACTAGGCATCGCTCATTATGAGTTACTGTCAAATGTGGATCTGACAATTTTGGCACAATATGCAGTAGCAACCAATCTGCTGGAAGCTGCGATCGCTTCACGTTGTGCTTGCTAAGTTAGGGTTCTGGGTATGTTTGGCAGAATTAGTTTCTGGCTCTGAATACATAGCAAATAACTCACTAAAAACCTCTTCCCCATTAATCTCTCCACTACTAACAAATCGTTCTACCTCAACCGAACCATCCTCAAAAAATTCCACTTCCCATCGTTCCCCAGCCACCGCCACATTCACCATAATGGTTTCATCTCGATGATGGGCTAAGGTGTAACTAATTCTCTCTTTTTGTAATTGATTTAAAAAGGTAACTAGTTTGCCAAATCCATGATTATTCATTTGTCAAACCTTTTATCGCTTAATAACTTGCGAACAACTTTAAAACCCGGTTAATTTACCTCTGCTCCCGCTTCAATCTCCTCCCATAACATTTCAGAAAACTCATCCCAACTGGGCGATTCTTCCGGGAGTGGAGCCTGTTTTATACTACCCTTCTTGTACTTCAGGATTTCAGACACCTTTTGCCCAGCAAATTTATGTACGATTTCCTCCTCTCCTTTTGATTGAGTGGCTATTTTACTTTATCAATAGCGATCGCCCATACATGACTACTCTAACTATAGGAATCATATTTGATTTCTGAAAAAATCTCGGTAGTCTTGTAATGGACTGTCTAGGCTTTAATGATTGCAAAAAAATTGTAGGTTGGGTGGAGGCTAAGCCATTGCCTACATCCTGATATATGTTGGGTTGCGCTCCGCTCCACCCAACCTACGTCTAATGCACTATTTTGCGTAGACAGTCCACTACGTGCATTTCAAAAATCAAATACTAGTCCTATATGTGATACCTACGGCGGTAAACTACGCACTTTCGCAATTATCTATTAATTAGAACCATAGACGATTTACTTCTATAGATAGATGCGTTTATGTTATCTATAAATGTTAAATTTTCTCCCAATAGAGCAAGTATCCAAAACAACTATAATTAGTATTTATCAAAGTTAGGTGGGAAAACCGTACTTGTCTGATAGGTTTTCTGTATCGTATAGCTAAGTTTACCTGGATACAATCAAAGTGTGGCTTAATTAATGCTGTTTTCTAAAAAATCTACACAGCATTAGCAGGAGAGCGAAAATATGACAAATCAATTGAAAACGGCTGTTTTGCTAGCTGCTTTAAGTGGTCTTTTGATCGCAATTAGTTACTGGGTAATTGGCGGTACTAGTGGCTTGATAATAGGGATAGGTTTAGCAGCAGTAACAAACCTGTTTTCCTGGTATCAATCAGATAAGATTGCGCTGGCAGTATATCAAGCCCAGCCTGTGAGTGAAAGGGAAGCACCAGGGCTTTATCGGATTGTGCAGAGATTAAGCGATCGCGCTAACATCCCCATGCCCAAAGTTTACATTGTCCCTAGCCTTGGTGCAAACGCCTTCGCTACAGGGCGCGATCCAGAACACGCTGCTGTTGCTGTCACCGAAGGCATTTTGAATATATTGCCAGAGGACGAACTCGAAGGCGTTATCGCCCACGAACTCACCCACATTATTAATCGTGACACCCTTACACAAGCTGTTGCTGCTACCGTTGCTGGTGCTATCTCATTCCTAGCGCAAATGGTTAGTTACAGCTTATGGTTTGGCGGTAGTTCACGAGATGACAACAGAGGTGCAAATCCTTTGGGTATCTTATTAACAGTAATGCTTGCGCCAGTGGCTGCGACGATTATTCAGCTAGCAATTTCGCGCACACGAGAATTCTCTGCTGATGCAGGTTCAGCTAGATTAACTGGTAATCCCCGCGCCTTAGCCAGGGCACTGCAACGTTTAGAAGCCTCAGCAAGGCAGATGCCTTTAAATGCCAATCCAGCTTATGAGCCGTTATTAATTATCAATTCTATCTCTGGACAGTTTATGGGTAACTTGTTCTCTAGTCACCCTGCTACAGAGGAGCGAGTTGCAGCATTACTGAAACTAGAGCAACAACTGCCAACGACAGCTTAGTCATTAGTCATTAGTCATTAGTGGAATTGACAATGACCAAATAATTCGTAATTCGTAGTTCGTAATTCGTAATTAATAAATTCAAGGTACAAGCCTCTCTGACAATTCAGGTTATGTGGAAAAGTCCACGAAAACCTAACCCCCTAACCCCCTTCCCGTGTCGGGAAGGGGGAAAATTCAAAGTCTCTCTCCTTTTAGGAAGAGAGATTTAGAGAGAGGTTTTTCAGATACCGTGAAAAGTCAGACAAGCCTCTAACTTAGTTATGTCAAACAAAAAAAAGGCGTAGCATCCTTCTTTCAGAGCAAGCGACTTTAGTTCTGGGGTAATTACGAATTACGAATTATTAATTACGAATTATTGTGACTTATGACTATCAGTACAGGGTGCAGTTTTCATCCGAGAGTAAGCTTTGTAATTTAAGGATGTTTTAACTATGACTGCTAGCAACATCGAATCCTTTGGAACCCCAGTAATTGAATCTACTGAATCCATAGTAATTATAGAAATTAGTCCTGAAACCGACAAATTAGTAGAAACCGAAATGGCTGGCGAAAGTGATGAAGTGAAGCGCGAAACCAAAGCGCTGATTGAAGCACTAGAAAGACGCAGCCAAGCGGAGTCAGCAGGTACTCTCACGCGTGAAACTTATTTGAAAGCTGTGCGACAAGCACGAGAATTGATTGAAGGTAGGAAAGTGAAGGAACGCGATCGCTTAGAAGACTCTTGGGCGATAATTCAGGATGAAGCTGAAAGAAACTGGCACTTAATGATGAAAGACTTACTAAACTTCAGCTTCCGCCTGCAAAAAGCTGCTATTGCTGCTTGGGAAACCTTCAATAACCCTTACTCTCGTTAAATAGGGTGATGCGTCAATACAGTTCAGTTAAGCAATTTTTCCTTCTCTCTCTTCTCTCTCTTCTCTCTGTGTCGCGCCAGTTGCTTCAAGTCTCTTAACCGCAAGGGCGCACTGGCTTCTCTGCGCCTAATAAGGTTCGTTAAAAAAAAGAGTCCTAGCCTTAACCCAAGCGTATTGGGTGATGCGTAGAGACTAATGTAGGGAAAAAAGGGCGGTTAGAAACCGCACGCCAGTCGCCTCTTCCAAAGGTAAACTCTGCGCGAACAACGGGGGGAAAATACGCACAGCGCTGGCTCGTCTACACGAGGCTTTACCCGCCTTTGCGGCTTAAAAAACTTAATTTTCTCTTAGCCCACCTCGGTGGGCTTTGTTTTTGTAGCCGCGAATTCCATTCGCCCTGGCTCTAAGTACAGCATTTCATTAATTCGTAGCAAATTAAAGAAAGGCAATACCCTGCAATGGCAATGCGTCAACTTACAATGGCAATGCGTCAACTTACAATGCCAATGCGTCAGCTTACAATGCCAATGTGTCGGCTTACAATGGCAATGCGTCAGCTTACAATGGCAATGCGTCAGCTTACAATGCCAATGTGTCGGCTTACAATGCTAATGCGTCAGCTTACAATGCCAATGCGTTCCCCTACATTAAAAACGCTACGCTTTTATGCAAAACTGTACTAACATCATGTCCGCCAAATCACCCATAATAAAAGAACCCCACCCCCAACCCCTCCCCGCAAGCGCGGGGAGGGGAGGTAAAGTGCAGCTTTTGCGGGGTGGGGTTCCGGGTATTATGGTTAATTACCCGGACATCATATAAGTTGACACGCATGACAGCAGTCTGCCTCTACAGTATAATTGCTACACTCTTCAAGCAACTTTGGCACACTGGATAAACTAGCGATCGCTACTTGAAAGCAGGGGTTTGCGCTCTTTGATTTTCGGTGACGGATAAGATAAAGAGGTAATATAGCTCCTCACACAAGTAGCAATGACTTCAACCCTGCGGAAACTTCCTCGTCTTAATACCCCAACCCTGCATCAGTTGCCCAATGGTTTGACAATCATAGCAGAGCAGATGCCAGTTGAAGCTGTAAACCTCAACTTATGGATTAAAGTTGGTTCAGCCGTAGAATCTGATGCCATTAACGGCATGGCTCACTTTTTAGAGCATATGATTTTTAAGGGAACAGAACGACTGGCTAGCGGTGAGTTTGAACGTCGAATTGAAGAACGGGGTGCTGTTACCAATGCCGCTACTAGCCAAGACTATACTCATTACTATATAACCACAGCCCCCAAAGATTTTGCCGAGCTTGCTCCACTACAAATAGATGTAGTATCAAATGCTAGTATTCCTGATGATGCTTTTGAACGTGAGCGATTAGTAGTTTTAGAAGAAATTAGGCGTTCAGAGGATAATCCCCAACGGCGTACATTTCGACGGGCGATGGAGACAGCCTTTGATGAGCTACCTTATCGCCGTGCAGTGTTGGGGCCTGAATCGGTGATTGCCGAACTTAAACCTCAGCAGATGCGGGATTTTCATACTAGTTGGTATCAACCCCAGTCAATTACTGCTGTAGCTGTGGGCAATTTGCCTGTGGAAGAATTAATTGCAACCGTTGCTGAAGGATTTACAAAAGTCAGTACAGACGCGATTAATCGCGTCTCTGCCCACTCCCCAGTACAGACGCGATTAATCGCGTCTCTGCCCACTGAGCCACCATTTACAGAAATTGTCCGTCGAGAATTTGTAGATGAAAGTCTCCAGCAAGCAAGACTAGTGATGGTTTGGCGGGTTCCAGGAATGGTTCAATTAGATCGCACCTATGGACTGGATGTTTTAGCAGGAATTTTGGGACATGGACGGACATCAAGACTGGTGAGGGATTTACGAGAAGAACGGGGATTAGTTTCTTCAATTTCTGTGAGCAACATGAGCAATCAGCTGCAAGGGACATTTTATATTTCAGCTAAATGTGCAGTGGAAAATTTAGCAGAAGTAGAAGATGCGATCGCTCAACATATTCGCACAGTCCAAACCGAGTTAGTCACAGAATCAGAAATTGCCCGTGTGCGGCGGCGAGTAGCGAACAAATTTATTTTTAGCAATGAAACACCAAGCGATCGCACAGGGTTGTATGGTTACTATCATTCCTTGGTGGGAGATTTAGAACCCGCCTTTAACTACCCAGATCACATTCAGAGCCAAAATGCATCTGACTTGATGCAAGCAGCCAAAGAGTTTCTTTCTCCAGATGCTTATGGTGTAGTTGTCGTCAAGCCGTAAATTAGAAATGGGGAGTAGGGAGTAGGGAGTAGGGCATTAATCAATAATTCTTCTTCCCCTGCTCCCTTTGCTCCCTCATCCCCACTCCCCACTCCCCACTCCCCAATTCAATCATGTGGACTCAAATCGATGCTCAAATTAGCCAGGTGACTGGCGAAAAATTTCAGAGTCAGCAACGGCGATCGGTTGGTGGCGGATGCATCAACCAAGGTTATGCTGTTTCCAATGGTGAGATAACCTACTTCCTTAAGATTAACCAACCATCCCAAGCTGCGATGTTTGAGGCTGAGGCATTGGGTTTAAAGGAAATGCTAGCCACAGCTAGTATTCGCGTCCCAAATCCCATTTGCTGGGGTGTAGCTGAGAATTCTAGCTACATCGTGCTGGAATGGTTAGAACTTGGTAGTGGTAACAGCAATTCGTGGGAAGAGATGGGGCGCAAGTTGGCGGCGATGCATAAAGCTAGCAGTAGCCAAGGTTTTGGTTGGAAAATTAACAATACCATTGGTTCCACACCCCAAATCAATACTTGGATAGCAGACTGGACAGAATTTTATATTAAACATCGCCTGGGTTATCAATTTCAGTTGGCAAGGCGAAAGGGAGGAAATTTCCCCTCTTCAGAAAAATTACTAGCAGCAATCCCTGAACTATTGGCGAATCATCAGGTGCAACCATCTTTAGTACATGGCGATTTATGGGGCGGAAATGCCGGGTGTACTAACTCAGGAGAACCGGTGATTTTTGATCCAGCAACTTATTTTGGCGATCGCGAAGTTGATATTGCCATGACACAATTATTTGGTGGATTCCCCGCAGCATTTTACCAAGGTTACAACGAAGTCTTTCCCTTAGATGCAGGCTATGAGCAAAGAAAAACGCTCTATAACCTATATCACATCTTGAATCACTTCAATTTATTTGGCGGCAGTTATGCTTCCCAAGCGAACCGAATGATTGACCAAATTTTACGCTAACTACAACTTTGCGTACCTCCGCGCTTCCCTTTGCGCTCCTCTGCGTTTAAATTTCACCCCTCAATTCCCCACCATTTGACTCACCATCACCCCCAAAGCCAACATCCCCAAAATCGTCATTAATCCCGCCGGCATAAACTTGCGTGTTTTAGCCAGCCGAACTGCAAAGACGACTACTAAAACAGCAGTAACTATCAGTGCTAAAATCGAACCCCAGGTTTGCCCTTGGAGTTGAAAGTAAGCCGCAAGTACTAGTAATAAACCGCTAATGCTACCACTTAAGAGTGAAACCTTACTTCTAGCCTGAATGTAGCCAATAATGCCACCAGCGATCGCTAATATGCCGTAGGCAAAAGCAGCAATTATACTTAAATTCATTGTTAAAACCTATGTAGACTTTGACTTTACTGCCAGCGTCAGCAGACAATTTACCATAGCTATTTAGCTATACCACACAGTTTATTGATGGATAATCAAGCGATGCCAATAGCAAGTACTTCCTCATATACAAAGGTTCAATATCTCCAGCGCCAAGCAGCGTCACTTTTACTGTACCAGTCTGTTCTGCAAGGCGAAGTAGGGATGGCATTTCTGGAACTGTTGCAAGCTATACGTTACACTGATGCCGATGCCCGGGGTTGTCTCCAAGCCTACGGTAGTTACTTCCACGCTTTGGCTGCTAAAAATCAAAATTGGGAAGACTATTTAATTACTCAACTTCTGTTTTCTGAGAATCCTTTTACAAGGCTGGCTCAAGTGCAAGAATTTGAGGATTTACCCCCAGCTTTAGTAGCAGCAGTTCGCCATGATTTACAAGTATTGCAAAGTCTCTATGAATGTAGCAGCGCTTCTTTAAGTGAGTGGATACAAGGCGTAGCTCACATGCCGATTTCGCCAGTAGTGTGGTATAAAGAGCAAGAATTCGTAGGAGTAGAGACATTTGCTACATATCTACAAGAGTTAGATAATTGGGGTGATGCTGTAGAAGAGTTAGCGGCTTATTATCGGCAATGTGGCTCTGGTTTATTTGCAGAATATCGCGCTTTACGCTGGCAAGCTGGGCAGTTTATCGGTATTCGGTATTCTGATCCAATTAAGCTGAGTGCGCTTGTAGGTTATGAGTCTCAAAAAGATGCTTTGCTAAAAAATACAGAGTTTTTATTATCAGGAGAGATGGCACTGCATGTATTACTTTACGGGAGTCGCGGTTCTGGCAAATCTTCTTTAGTGAAATCTTTGTTGAATGAATATAGCGATGTCTCCGGCAAGGACAAAGCCCAAGGCAGCCTCCGCTTATTGGAAGTGGCAAAATCTGATTTAAAAGACTTACCAAAAATTGTGGAACATTTACGGGGAGTGTCACAAAAATTTATCATCTTTGTCGATGATCTTTCCTTTGAAGAAGATGATGATGCCTTTAAAGCGCTCAAGGTAGTTTTAGAAGGTAATTTAACCGCGCGGCCGCAAAATGTAGTTGTGTATGCTACTTCCAATCGCCGCCACCTGATTCGGGAGTTTTTTGTGGATAGACCTGCCCCCAAGGATAACGAGGAAATCCACGCCTGGGATACGATGCAGGAAAAGCTTTCGTTTAGCGATCGCTTTGGTTTAACCTTGACCTTTGAACCAGCCAATCAAAAAACTTATTTAAAAATTGTACACCATCTAGCAGCACAAGCTGAAATTAATATTACCCCAGAAGATTTGGAATTTCAAGCATTACAATGGGCAACTCGCCACAATGGTCGTTCTGGACGTACAGCACGGCAGTTTGTTGATTTTTTAAAAGCAGATTTAAGACTTTTTGCTACAAATAACAATACATCCAACACTGAGCATTAAACATTTACCTATGTGTATTTTAATTACGAATTACGAATTACGAATTACGAATTACGAATTAGTATGAGAGCTACTTATTCTGATAATTTAACTACGCTAAAAACCAGCAATATGCAATCAGTAATGATCGGCAATCGATTTATTTTAGGCATAGTTGCCTTTAGTGTGAGTTTTGGCCTTAGCCTCGTCCCAAACTGGGATTTTAATAAAGCCTTTCTCACAGGTTTAATTACTGCCGTTACTATCTATGCAGCAGCATTATTCGTAGATAAGCGACGCAGAAATTATGAAATCTTTATTTTAGGTTCTATCCGCAAGCGAATTAAAGAAATGGAGGGATTGAAAGCTCGCGTTGTCAGAGAAATAAATCAAATCGAAGAACATCATAATTTATTATATGCAGAGTCACAACAACTGCAAAATCAAGTCACAGAAAGCCGTAAGCAAAGGGATAGCCTACATAGAGAATTAAGAACATTTGCCGGACAAAAAAAACAGTTAGAAACGGAAGTCAATACCCTGCAAAGTGAAATTAATAACTTACAGAAAAATCAAACAGAATTGAACAATGCTTTTTCTGTCCTCACAGCAGAAAAGCGGCGTCTAGAGTCTAATTGTAATGTATCTCGTAGTGAAATCACCCATTTGCAAAGTCAAATTTCCGAACTCCAGCAAGAGAAGCAAGAAGTTGAAAGCAATTTAACTCTTTTAGGCAGACTCAAACCCCAATTAGAAGAAAAATTATACGAACTGCGAATTGCAATTCAAGAACTAGAAGTTGAGACAACCCAAAAAAATCAATTACTGGTAGCGGTAAAAGCCGAAAGAGAAAATATCCAAGCTATCGTGAATTCTTCACAAACCCAACTTGCAGAACACAAAGCCGAATTACAGCAGTTGCAAGAGCAAGTTTCATTATTGCAAGAAGAACGAGATTCATTACAAAATCAAGTATGGGAATTACTCCAACAAATAGAAACATTCAATCCAGAGCATTTGTCTGATAATTCCAATGAAGATGATAATGAATTGTTTCCTTTTTCTGAGATAATGGATACAGCAATCAGAAACACTTCCGAAGCTGATACATCAGATAATTTACCTGAAGAATGGACTAATTTTTTAGAAAATATTCCAGTATACGAACTACAAGTATTAAAAGCTATAGTCGAACAAGATAATCCTAATGCTGCTATTAAAAAAATTGCCGAAGCAAACATTACTATGCCAAATCTATTAATCGATTCTATCAATGAACGAGCAAATGATACTATTGGTGAATTAATAATTGATTCAAATTCTCAAAGCCCAGAAGTTTACCCTGAATATATGAAGGATGTCAAAAAAATGATTGCAATGTATGAAGAGCGAATGGCTAAACATGCTTCGTCAAATTAAATTATTATTAATGTAAATATGTACTTTAACCTATGCGAGTATCTCACCTTTGCAAATATACCTGGCGATTATATATAAATTGCGGCTACACAAACATAGACGCTTTGCGGCTTCCCGCAGGGTAGTCCGCCTGCGCGGACTCTAGGAATTTGAAACCCACGGAGGTGGGTTTTGTCTGTATAGCCAAGCCAGTGCGTTGGGGAGCCAGTGCTATGGGCGGGTTTCCCGACTTGAGGCACCTGGCGTCCGGCTCTGCCGACTTGAAGCAACTGGCGTGCGAATTCTATTCGCCAAGGCTAATTACTGCTGCGTGCTTCTGCGTTTAGAATAAAGTGAAGTGTAATACATGGCAAAGCTCAAAATCTCGAAAAAAATCTCCACTGCTTTAATCAATTCCCTTGGTGCGGGGGTAGTACCAAGAGTGGGAGTTGAATATATAGCAGTAGGGCGAGAAAAAGAACTAAAAAGCCTATTACAAAATCTCAATGATATTGCAGAAGGTGTAGCAGCATTTCGCTTCATAATTGGTAACTACGGTTCTGGCAAGAGTTTTTTATTGCAACTAATTCGCAACCGGGCTATGGAGCAAGGTTTTGTAGTAGCTGATGCTGATTTATCCCCTGAACGTCGATTAGCTGGAAGCAGCAATGAAGGTGTAGCTACCTATCGAGAATTAATGAGCCACCTAGCTACAAAAACTCGTCCTGATGGTGGTGCTTTAGTCTCGATTTTAGAAGGATGGATTAATAAAATTCAACAAGAAGTGGTTAAAGAAACTGAAATGCGTCCGAATGACGATGGTTTTGATGACCAAGTTGAATCGAAAATTAGGGAAGTAGTTCAGTATATTGAAGGCTTAGTTCACGGTTTTGATTTTGGTAGCGTGATTATTGCTTATTGGCGTGGCTACCGATTGGATGATGATAATTTAAAAAATGCGGCAATGCGCTGGTTGCGGGGAGAATTTACTACTAAAGTTGAGGCGAAAGCAGCTTTAGGAGTGCGCGTTATTATTGATGATGATAGTTGGTATGACTATATAAAACTATTTGCTAAATTTGTAGCTGAAATTGGCTATAAAGGACTGTTAATTTTAGTTGATGAAGCCGTACATTTATATCAAATATCTACTACAGTCACGCGGGAAAAGAATTATAATCGACTCCTGGCAATGTTTAACGATACCATGCAGTGCAAAGCAGAACATCTTGGTATTGTTGTTGGTGGAACAACTAAATTTTTAGAAGACCCCAAACGGGGACTTTTTGCAGACCAAGCTTGGCAAAGACGTACAAAGGAAAGCCGTTTTGTTGCACAAGCTAATGTTCAGGAACATTTAGGGCCAGTGATTCGCCTAAATCCGTTGAGTGAAGCAGAAATATTAACGCTTTTGCAACGTTTAGCTGAGATTCATGCACTCAATTTTGGGTATGAACAGACTTTGACAAATCGTGAGTTGAAGGAGTTTGTGCAAGAAATTATTAATCGCTTGGGTGCAGAAGCATTACTTACACCAGGGGAAATTGTCCGAGATTTTATGAGTGTGCTGAATATTCTTCACCAAAATCCAGGAATTGTGTTTGGTGAATTAATTCATGGCTCTAAATTTAAGCCTACTGCTATGGATAAAGATGCAGATGTGGATGAGGATGGTGCAGCCGAATTTAGTTTGTGATTAATGATAAAGATACTACTATACTGATTTTAAATCAGGTAAAAAACAATACGCTTGGGTTAAGGATAATCGTAGGTTGGGTGGAACTTAAGTGTTACCCAACAAACCCGCGAAAATGTTGGGTTTCGTTCCTCCAACGCCACTTGCTTCAAGTCGGGAAACCGCAAGGGCGCAGTGGCTCCCCAACCTACGCAGTTTATGATTTTTGGCGCTAACTGAACTGTATTGAGGTAAAAAAGTGTGTAAACAGAAATGTCAGCCAAAGACTTATTCCATGAAGCAGTCAAGAAGGGTCTTCAGAAAGAGCAGTGGATAATTACACATGACCCATTAAGGATCGAGTTTGGTAAGGAGGATGAAGTTAGAATAGATTTGGGTGCAGAAAGACTCTTAGCGGCTGAAAAAGCAGGAGAAAAGATTGCGGTTGAGATTAAAAGTTTTTTGAGTGACTCAGCATTGTTTGATTTTCATCTGGCGTTGGGTCAATTTTTGAACTACCGTTTAGTTTTAGAAGCTAGTGAAAGAGAACGCATATTATACTTAGCAGTGCCAATTGCTGCTTACGAATCGTTTTTCCAACGGGATTTACCCCAAGCATCAGTGCGGCAATACCGAATTAAGTTGATTGTATATGATCCAGTGGATGAGGTGATAGTTAAATGGATAAACTAGCATTTTATCGTCAGTGTATTCAAAAACTATTGACCGAATACAGCGACGTTATCCCGATAAACGGCGAAATTGATACACAAATAATTTTTGATACAGAACACGACCATTATCAAATTGTTGATTTGGGATGGGATAAACATCGCCGCATTTATAATTGTGTGATTCATTTGGACATTAAGAACCATAAAATTTGGATTCAACGTAATCAGACTGATAAGTTGATTGCTGATGAATTGGTCGCAATGGGTGTACTAAAACAAGATATTGTATTGGGCTTGCAGCCTGTCTATGCCAGAGAATACACAGGGTATGGTGTGGGGTAGGGCTAACCAAGTTCAATCCTATCCGACCACGGAGGCGATGCCTGCGGCGAGCTAACTCTGGTGACTCATATCGTTATCTGTGTGATGCCATTTAAAATACTAATGAGTAAACCTCTGACAAAAGTCGAAATCTCTCATCAAATTTATCTGCTTTCAGGATTGATTAAAATAGCTTTTGGTTGATTAGCATTAAATAGAGAAGCAGACAACAGAATAATCGGTTTGTTTGTTTGGTTTTCTCCATAATGAACCATTCCGGCAGATTCAACTAAAGAATCTCCCACTGTAAGCTGTATAGTTTTCCCTTTTTTAAGAATCAATTCTGTGCCGTTAGCTTTCGTTACTTTAGCTTCTCCTTCCACAACAGTATAAGTTAAAGTTCCCGCCTCTACTCGTTCAATCTGCATTCCCGGATGAGTATGAGTAGGGAGTTTTGCTCTTGGTGCGATGATATAGCGTACAAGTTCAAGAATCTGCTTTTTATCTTGAGTTGGATAACCACTCGCTAAAACTTCACGGGTAACAGATTGAGTGTAAGTATTGGGTGAGGAGATTTCTTGGCTCTTAACAACTACACTGCCAAAACCTAGAATAGCTAAGGGGAGAATCAGAGACAGTTTTCTCATATTAAAAGTTTTTTGTTTGGGCAATACCTTTAATTAAATCAGAAGCCGCCGCACTATTGGGAGTTGATCAACCTAAGATTTCTGCTTTAATAAGGGGAAAACTATCAGGTTTTTCAACAGAGCGACTTTTCAGATTTCTAAATGCTTTAGGTTGTGAAGCAGCCCTGAAGACGGGTTTCCCGTCGCTCTTTACTGCTGAACCCGAAGGGTGATGTGGAAATAGTGGTGAAGTTGAAACCCAAATCTCAAACACAGGCTCAAACAAAAGTTTGTAGTTATGTATTAGAAAACTGAAAAATGCTTACTTACAGCATAGACAGAAGAGATTTTATTTCACTTATCTGCCTATCAATTACATTAAAATGATTATCAAGCATTTTTAGCATTCTCAATAGCTTGTCTGAACCCATGTAATTCGGAAACAAATCCAAAATTAATATAATTAGTTCGATGTGGTGCATACTAACAGCATACTTTTTGCGTATTTTAGTATAAGATAAATCATTTAAAGCATAACGTATCAGTATTTAAACATATTTCAGAGAATAGAACACTTTTTTACGCGTAGGCGTAGCCCGCCGTAGGCATCGCACCAACAAAATCATTCACAAGTACCTTTTTGAAACAACCGATTCAAGTCTAATAATGCATCTTTAAATCCAGGAATCGCCACTGACTGGTTAGATAGAGAAATCTGCTTGCTGAGATAGCTAAACTTATTTTGAGCATTTTGATACGGTTGGTTATGACGCTCAAGTTGACGAGCCGGTAAATTCACAATCCAGTAATGAGAAATTCCGGCTTCTGCATACAATGAAAGCTTGGTTGTTTGATCGTAATCTAGAGTTTTATCTGAAATTTCAATCACTAACAAAATATCTTCGGGATAGGGATGATGAGCGAGATAATCTTCATCTCTTCCTCTTGCAATGACAACATCCGGCTCAGGCTCACTCTGATTGGGAAGGGTGATGGGATCTTGTCCACGGATGACTGCTCCATCGCCTAATAGCCGATCTAATTGACGGCACAGGATAGAACTACAAACTGTATGAGGTGTTCCCTTTGCTGTCATTTGAATCAGTTCCCCTCGAATCAATTCAATATGATTGGCCTCTGTCAGAAATCCGAGTTCAATCAATTGATGGTATTCTGCGATCGTAAATCGCTTAGGTGTCACAGCATTCATGAGACATCCTTCCAATGGCACTGATTCTACTTTTACTTGTACACTAACAGATATTAAACTGACTGCGTTGTTTACCGCCGCAGGCATCGCAATAACTTAAGCCGTTGTTACTACAACTGAAGCATTCATAAGTAACCTTAAAGCTGTTGTTACTACAACTGAAGCATTCATAAGTAACCTTAAAGCTGTTGTTACTATAACTGAAGCATTCATAAGTAACCTTAAAGCTGTTGTTACTATAACTGAAGGTATTGTTATCAATGCTGAAGCCGTTATTACTACAACTGAAGCATTCATAAGTAACTTTAAAGCCGTTGTTACTACAACTGAAGCTGTTGTTATTAATGCTGAAGCTGTCGTTACCACAGCTTAAGTTGTGGTTATGAATATGAATTTTTCTAAAAAGTCTATTGCAAAGGAGTAGCGATCGCCTCAAATTGCTGTAAGCATTGGTACAATGCACGCGGTACGTGAAAACATCCTTTCCATTTGCCACCTTTAAGGTTCAATAATACTTCTCCACGCCGATTGAGATAGCCAAACCATTCACCGTATTCTGAATCAGCAAAGTGTGACCAAGTGTAATCGTGCATTTTTTGATACCATTCCCAACACTCCTCACGCCCCGTCAGACGATAGCCCATTGCTAATGCAACTAAAGACTCTAGGTGAACCCACCACAGCTTTTGATCCCATTCCAATTGTTGTGGGGGATGACCGTCTGCATCCATAAAGTAATACAATCCGCCGTACTCGTTATCCCAAGCAAAATTTAGGATATTTAGCACCACATCAACGGCTTGGTTAATAGTTTTGGTGTCGTTTTGGCGACGCGCAATGTCCATGATGAACCACATGGCTTCGATACCGTGACCTGGATTAATCAGCCGTCCCTCAAAAGAATCTATGTGAGAACCGTCAGGGGCAACATTTTCGTACATTAACCCCCGTTCTTGGTCGAGAAAATCGGTCATCACTTCGCAGACGGTTTCAGCTAGGACATTCTCTAGTGTTTCTTTTGGCAAAAGCCATTCCATTTCTAGAGTCAGGTTGGCTAAAATCATTGGTACAGCCAATGATTTCATCGGGCGTGTGCCGGGATAGGTTTTATTATATTTGCCCTTGGGGTTGTCCTTGCGGCGTAATACGTTATTATAAGCCTGCATCGCCACATCCTTTGCCCATTCTTCGCCGCCAGCGAGTGCATATTTACTAAATGCCATTGCTGCAAAGCAGTCAGAAAAGATGTTGTAAGGCTCAACCAGTGGTTTCCCTTCACGAGTGAGGGCAAAGTACCAGTTACCATCACTATCTCTGCCATGTTGGGCGAGAAAATTAGCGCCATTACTAGCAATTTTTAACCAGTTTTCGCGTTTTTCTAGCTGGTTGTAAAGCATCGAAAAAGTCCACACCTGGCGGTTTTGCAGCCAAATGAATTTGTCGGTATCATAAATTTTACCTTTGCGATCAAGGCAGGTGAAATAGCCGCCTTGCTGCCAATCGAGAGAATATTTTTCCCAAAAGGGGAGTACGTCGTTGAGGAGGGCGTTTTTGTAAAGTTCAGCGTAGGCGTAGCCCGCACTTCGACATGGTTCGACTCCGCTCACCAGCCGCTCAGTGACCACCGGAGGCATCGCTTGAAAATTATACTCCATAAATTTCCTCCCCTTTTGTACTCAAACCAACAGCTTAACAGTTATCATATTTTGGCTCTAACATAGAGCGTAGGCGTAGCCCGTCGTAGACATCGCGTCAGCCTTTTACAAGATTTAGTCAGTAGCAGGTATACTTCTATCTTGTATCTTGCACCATTCTCAATAACCGTAGGGTAATTTTTTAAAGATGAGGTTGTTATGAGTCAGATTAAACGAGTTGCGATCGTTGGAGGAAACCACGGTAATGAGTTAACAGGAGTACATCTTGTCAACTGGTAGTGATTAAACTGCTGAAAAATCCTTATCCCACCTTTTCTGAACTCTTGTCGTTTCGCAATCAGTACACCATTGCTAAAAATCTCAACTCACCGCTAATCATCCAAACCTACAGCCTCCAAGCCTACCAAAATGGCTATGCGCTGGTGATGGAAGACTTTGGGGGGATTTCTCTTAAAGAATGGGGAGACGCGATTAATCGCGTCTGTACTAGGGAGTGGGGAGAAATCTAGAATCTTTGATAGAGTTTTTAGAAATAGCGATCGCACTATGCAATACCTTAGATGTACTTTATCGTTCGCGCATTATTCATAAAGATATTAAACCCGCCAATATTCTAATTAATCCCGAAACCAAATAAGTTAAATTAATTGACTATGGAAATTCCGGTATGATTTTTGGCTCGTAAACTACAGAAGCGATGCCTACGGCAACCTGAAGCAGGAACGCCAAAATCAAACTACTAATTTTAACATTTTTGAGGGGTCTAAGTCCCTCGCTTCTAAGAGGTTGTTTGAAAAGTGGTTAGCTGTGATTTTAAGTACTCGTTGATCCCCCCTAGCCCCCCTTAAAAAGGGGGGAATTAGAATCAAAGTCCCCCTTGAAAAGGGGGATTTAGGGGGATCTAAAACTTTTTGCTACTAACAAAAGGACTTTTCAAACAGCCTCTAAATCGCGACAAGTTTTGCGGTGAGGTTAAAATCCCCAGACGCTCTCGAAGAGACGCTAAAAGCGAACGCGGACTCGCTAACGCAACTCTTAGAGACGCACTCGCGTTCGCTAATGCAAAACAAAATTTACGAATTACGAATTACGAATTATTTTAATGAGATAATTTCTTATTAAGAGTAAAAGTTTTGATCTCAAGCGATCGCTATGACAATCACCCTTTCCCAGCAAGGCTTTGATGAACTATTTGAGGAGACGGTGGAACGTTCCCAACACCCAGATCGAGATGATGTGATGGATGTGGTGTACAAATATCCGCGACGACTGGGACAAGAACCGACACACCTTTGCGTGACATTCCCCAATCAATTCAAGTCGTACCCCAAGAGGTGCTGCGCGATCAACAGGTAACTCGTTTAGACGATGCACTCAGAAATGTTCCTGGTGTAACTCAAGATTTTAACTCTGGTCCATACGCCACCTATAGAATTCGTGGATTTGAGGCATTGAATAATAATTTGCTCAGGAATGGGCAAGTTGATGCGGGGGCTGGAATAGGCTTGTTTTTCGTAGGCGATCGCGCTGGAGATTTGGACAATACTTACAGATAAGGAACATTTTAGCTTTGTCGCTAAAGTGTTAGGCAGAGAAGACGCTTATCAACAGGCATGGAATCGTTATTATCAGCGAATTCAAGAACTTAAAATTGCGCTGGGCGATCGCTATCAAAATCAAAAATTTTCTTATGTCTATCTTCAAAGTAGTAATGGCTCTATATTCATTAGCGAACTTAAAAATGTATTTGCTGGTTCAATACTGAATGATGCTGGACTGCAACGCACAAAATTACAAGATGTTATTACTCCAAACGGATACCTTTTTATTCCTGAAGAAGAACTATCAAAGATAGACGGTGATATTATATTTATAGGATTTTATGGAGATGACGATGAAAAATACTTGAAAAAACTCAAACAAAAGCCATTATGGATAGCTTGTCTGCGACACGCACTCGCGTTCGCTTAGAGCGAGTTTGCCTTCGCTTTTAGCGTCTCGTAAAGAGCGTCTTGATTCTGACGCCAAGCCGCAGAGCGTCTCCGGCTTTGCTCCTGAATTCTGACGAATGTTTTCTTCTTCAAAAAAAATTATTTTTCACAAATCAGATAGGATTACTATAGCAATCCTAAATTATTTGTGAAAAGTTAGCTCCTCGACTTCTTTGATAAGTCGTGAATCTGGACACTGCGAATTTTTACAAATCAGATAGGATTGCTATAGCTATTCCCTAAACCTGATGATAAGTTTTTAAGCGCACACGATATTAAACGCTCATCCCGCCAGCCGATACATAATTACTTTTCCTTTCCAATTTTCTTCCACAAATACCAGATGCTCACCATTTGAACGACGAAAAGCGCGGATACCGTAGGGTATATCAATCCAGCCACTTTCGCTGCCAACTTCTGGGCCTGGTTTTAACTGTTGTACTTGCGCTCCCGTCTTGGCATTATAGACATATACCTGTGCGGTTTTGACTGTCACGGCAAATACATAGTCTCCCGCCACACTCATAGCCGCCGTAGACACTTCACGTTTACCGGTGGTGTCATAAGGGATTACAATTCGCCAACGGGGAGTACGATTTCCTTTACTCCAATTGTCAAAACGGGCAATCTCAGATCCAGCAACTCCAGTATCGTCGCCGAATGCAGGGTGATCTACTGTGAAGCCTGACAAATACATGGTGTCTGTTTGGGGGAAATATTCGATCCGCCGCAAGTCGTTAAATATGTTGGGAGTAGTTTGCTTTTCCATCAAACTATAGCTGTAGATGGGGTTGCCCTTAGCATCTATTCCCTGTAAAGGATAGTGTCGAATGCCATCTTCTGTTCGCAAAGCTTTCCAAACATCTCCTTTGCTGTCTACCCACCATCCGCCGATATAGGGATAATCTTTGCTGGTATCATATTCGTTGTTTTCAAATTTGCCATTACCGTTGCGATCGCGCCAGATCCATTCCCCTAGTTTTGGTTGATTCGGTGGCCAATTTCCCGCTATTGATTTTTTATCGCCATTAGTACCGACAAACATTCCGGCTGGGATAGCTACTTTCCCATCTGTAGCTGGATTAAAACGATATATTTGCAGAAAGCTGTTATACATATCTGTGAGAAACAAAAACGGCTTTCCTTGGATGCGACGAACAAAGGTTCCATCTGGCGATGTATGCAGACGGGGATCTTGAGGATATTTGAAAGCATTTAAAGTGTAGGCTTTGTAAGTCCATTGCTTACCAGCAGCCTTGCTGTAGTCCATGAGATAGTGTTCTTGTTTGGTGAATAAATCTACACCATCAGTTTTAGGATCAGCATCTGCATTATCGACGAATATCAATCCCAGCGATCGCCACATTAATTTTCCCGATGGCGAAAATTTCCGCAAATCTGTTCCTGATTTGTTGAAACCATTACTATTTATATAGATATTACCTGAAGCATCTGTACCAACTCCAGTAAGTCCATAAAGTTTCAAATCTCGAACTTCACCAGCAACTCCTGCATAGATACCACCCTTACAGCCGAAACTACCCACCTGCACCGGCTTATCTTTGATGTCATAAATCAACATTTGCTGACGTGGCCCATTTTCTGCCACCAACAGCTTACCTTGATGATCAATTGCGATTGCAGTTGGTTCAACGATATCTGCAATCTGTTGGGGTAATTGCTTTCCACTCGGCGAATAATGGAGAATTTTGGCAGGCTTACTTCCATTTTTACTTTGAATAATCCACAGATTTTTTTGTGGATCAATAGTTATTGCTCCCGGATTTGCAACGGTAAAGCTGCGTAATTCCTTCATCGTATCAGTATCATAAACACGAATCCGGTTAGCAGCAAAATCACTCACATACAACTCGCTTCCCACAGTTGCTAATCCCGTGACTTCACTTTTAGTACTGGTAATCAACATACTTTTATCCCAGCCACGCCCTTCAGGAAAAGGCGCAGGTTTTCCCGACAAGTCATAACGTCTAACGCAATGCCAAGTTGTTCCTTCTGCTGGGTAATCTTCATTGGTTTTGCCCTTCGATCCCTGAGTCATGGCAATGTAAATATATTTACTATTTACTGTTACAGCTTTGCCACCTCCACGACTCCAGCCGTGAGTATCCCCAATAGCACTAATAACCTTACCATCCTTATATATGGCTGCTTCCATTCCCGCCTCATCCCAATGGCTGTTGGTATAAACTGTGCCATCAGGGGCAACATACATTGCCTCAATATTGTTTTGTACCCGCAGATTTCCACTGCCAATCGTATTACCTATCCACGATGTTTTATAAGTAGATGTGGATGTTGCCGTATTGTTTTGTACTAGCAGATTTTCACTGGCAATAGTATTACTTATCGAGATTTCTTTGTGTGTAAGCGTGGATGTTTCGGTATTGTTTTGTAGCGGCAGGTTTTCACTGCCAATAGTATTATTTATCGACGATGTTTTGTAGATAAGAGTGCGTGTTCCAGTTGTCGCCCAGTCTGTTGTAATTCCAAGAGTAGTAACAATTACTCCAACAGTCAGACTGAGTAAAAAGTTGAAAGTTTTACTTTTTTGTATATATCTAATCTTAAATATTTTTTTGAGGTGCTGGTTGAGTTGGTGACGGAGTTTTATTAACTGCGCCAGTAATTTATTTTTCATATAGCAGTCCTAAATCATTTGTGAAAGTTTCTGTTGATTCTTCTCTCTGTGTTCTCTGCGCCTCTGTGGTTCGATTAAAAAGTAATTTTCACAACTCAGATAGGATTGCTATATACTTTTTAAGCTTTTAATTATTTATATACAATCATTTTTTCGGTAATCCGCAAAAAATATAACTATTCTGAAGTGGCTAAGATACAGGTTATTCATAGACATGACATTTGATAGCAAGTTTTACATAAGCTTTATAAAGCTCACCCGATTCTTTGAATTTTCAGCTAATACATTTAAGGTATTAAGATTTACTGATTGTTTAGTAATAGTGGTAAAAATTAATACAAAATAATTTTATATTTATTACTTTATATCAGCTTTTGTCTCTCCCTATATAGCATTCAGCTTTCTTGATTGGCAGGTATCATATATATCTAGCTCGGTGTTGTTTAGTTACTAAAAACACAGTTTTAATTCCTTGTTGACGTTGACATATAAATAGTTTATAAATTGGTGTTCTATACAAAAACTTTTATTGGTAATGTATATTTGGAAATTTTAGTGATTCAGGTTTGGATACAGATGTAGGAGTACATAGATGTGCATTGGTGGCAACTTAAGTTACAAATAGCAAAACTTTCGGCTTGACTCACCCGCCTAGAACTAAAGTTCTTTGGCTTTTAGCTAAAGTCTACTAAAGTAGACTAAAGATTTTTCGGATTATTTAGTCATCTTTAGATGACTTTCGCTATTAGCAAGGAACTTTAGTTCCTTGCGGGACATAGCTTTCACGTTAAGTTGACACCAATGATAGATGTGCGTTTGTTTTAATATATTTATAGGAGATATATCAGTGAAAAAGAAACCAGAAAATTTTGCTTCATCATCAGCATCTATTCTCACCCTTGGATTAGGCTGGTTTCCCAAAAGTCCCGGAGGATTAGAAAGGTATATTTATGAACTAACTCATAAATTAGCTGCAAATAAAGACCAGGTTGAATTATGCGGAGTCGGTCTACCAGAGATTGAAATAAATTCGCCGATTAAGCTGACTAATTTGGCTTCTGTTGATAGTGCTATTTGGCAAAGATTATGGTCGATTCGCACTAATTTCCAGAAAACAAGAACAAGCAAACCAGATGCTATTAATTTGCACTTTGCATTATATAGCTTTCCTATTTTAGATATTTTACCAAAAGGAGTACCAGTGACTTTTAACTTTCATGGCCCTTGGGCTTCTGAGAGTCAGCAAGAAGTGGTTAATAAAAACCTTAGTCTTTTAATCAAGCACTGGCTAATAGAAAAAAATACTTATAATCGCTGCGATCGCTTTATTGTTTTGAGCAAAGCATTTGGTAAAATTCTACATGATAAATATCAAGTACCGTGGAGCAAAATTAATATTATTCCGGGTGGAGTTGATATTAAATGGTTTCAGCCAAATTTATCACCCCAGGAGGCTTGTACAAAACTAGGCTGGCCAAGTAATCGCCGGATTATATTTACATCACGCCGCTTAGTACATCGAACCGGAGTTGACAAATTATTGCAAGCACTGGCTATAATTAAGCCCAGAATACCAGATATTTGGCTAGCGATCGCAGGTCGTGGTCACATCCAAACTTCACTACAACAACAGGCTACAGAATTAGGACTAGACGACAACGTTAAATTTTTAGGTTTTCTACCTGATGAGCAATTGCCTATAGCTTATCAAGCTGCTGAATTAACTGTTATGCCTAGCCAATCTTTTGAAGGATTTGGATTAGTAATAATTGAGTCTCTAGCCTGTGGTACTCCTGTTTTATGTACTCCAGTTGGTGGAATGCCAGAAATTTTATCAGGATTTTCACCCGATTTAATTACTACTTCAACAGAAGCCTCAGCCATTGCTGAAAAATTAGAGCAAGTGCTTTTGGGAAATATCCCCATACCTTCACGAGAAGCCTGTCGCCAGTACGCTACCACACACTACAACTGGAATCAAATCGCCCAACAAGTACGGAATATTTTATTAGCTTAAACAATTGACTGACTTTTCACGTTATGTGGAAAAGCCACGAAACACTTAACCCCCTAACCCAATACAGTTCAGTTAAGCGTTTCTTTCCTCTCTCAGTGCTCTCTGCGCCTAATAAGGTTCGTTAAAAAAATTAACTATGACAAAGAGTTTTAGCCTTAACCCAAGCGTATTGCCCCCTAACCTCCTTTCCGACGCGGAAAGGGGGAAAATTCAAAGTCTCTCTCCTCTTAGGAGAGAGAAATAGAAGTGAGGTTTTCCAGATACCGTGAAAAGAAAAGTCAGAAACAAGTGATTGTAATAGATATTAGGGGTGCTACGTAAGTCAAATTAGCTAAAATAGAGGTTTAATGAGAATTTTTTTTCTAGACCAAAGTGGTAAACCAGGCGGCGCAGAATTGTGTTTAATAGATATTGCTAAACCTTATGGTGATTGCGCTTTGGTAGGTTTATTTGCAGATGGGTCATTTAAAGATTTACTACAGCAAAATCATATCCCAGTAGAAGTTCTCGCAACTCAAGCAATCCAAGTTCGCAAAGAAAGCAGTTTGGTGCAAGGATTAAAGAGTTTGGCACAACTTGCGCCTTTGATTACTAAGGTAGTTAAAATAGCGCGTGAATACGATTTAATTTATGCCAACACCCAAAAAGCATTAGTTGTCGGAGCATTAGCAAGTTTCTTCAGCCGTCGCCCTCTAGTTTATCATTTACATGATATTCTTTCCAAAGAACATTTTAGCCAAACTAATCTTCGCATTGCTGTTAACTTAGCTAATCGTTTTGCATCATTAGTAATTGCCAATTCCCAAGCTAGTAAAACAGCCTTTGTACAAGCGGGAGGACGCCCAGATATTATCGAAGTTGTCTATAACGGCTTTGATTCAAAAATTTATCAAACTGATGAGTTTGAAGTTAATAAATTACAGCAACAGTTAGGATTGCAAGGAAAATTTGTAGTCGGACACTTTAGCCGTCTTGCCCCTTGGAAAGGGCAGCATATTTTAATTGATGCCCTTGCCAAATGTCCGCCAGAGGTGACGGCAATTTTAGTGGGTGATGCACTATTTGGCGAACAAGATTACGTCCAACAGTTACACCAACAAGTTGCTGAACTGGGATTAGAAAACCGCGTCAAATTTTTAGGATTTCGTTCTGATATTCCTCAGTTAATGGCAGCTTGTGACTTGGTAGCACATACCTCTACTTCCCCAGAACCTTTTGGTAGAGTGATTGTTGAGGCAATGCTATGTGGAAAACCTGTAGTTGCAGCAAAAGCTGGGGGTGTAATGGAATTAGTAGAACATGGACTTAATGGTTTTCTAGTGACGCCAGGAGAACCCCAGGAACTTGCACAAATAATTATTACCTGTCTTCAGGAGATGGAAATAACTGCAACTATAGCTAATAATGCCCGGACTACTGCTAGTCGGCGTTTTGATGTTGCAATTATTAATCAGCAAATGGCCCAACTGCTGTCTCATACCAATTCACGAAAATCCTGATAATACATATAGATTTCTCGTAGGGGCTTGTCTTTGCCCATTGGTGTCAACTTAAGAAGATTTTGCCCAAATTTGGTGGGTGTAAGCGTCAATCTCATTTTCGTAAATTGGTATAACATAACGCCAGAACAAACCGCAGAGGTGCAGAGAAGCCAGTGCGCCCTTGCGGTTTCCCGACTTGTTCGCTCTTAGCGTTCCCGTAGGGTAGCAACTGGCGCGACACAGAGAGAATGAGAAAATGCTTAACCCAAGCGTATTGCTTTATGCAAACGAGAAGCGCTATAAATGGTGTCTCACAGCTACGTCTCTTTAAGCTTGCAAAAGATATAGTTTGATTTATTATTGCTGACTTATTTTTTGTTTTACAGGCTTGTTCTAATCCACCAACTTATTTTCTCCAAATTAGAATCTATTTCCTGCCAAAAGCTTGCTGATGAGTCTGCTTCTCTTGTTGCTGCGAGTATTTTATCTATACTGTCGAAGTTTTTTAGAATCAACTGCTTATCTAGTTTAGGGATATCTAACTTGAGATATTTCAGACGGTTGGATAACTCTACTTTCTCTTTTGTCGCTAAGTGAGGAATCTGCTCAACTAGTTCTAAAATTTTGTCTACTGATGCAATGACTTCTTTCAGGCTCGGCTTTTTACTTTGTAATTGTAAATCTTTTTCTTCAAACGTTTCTTCTTGATTACCTAATACCAATTCGCAATTCGCAATTCGCAATTCGCAATTAATAAACTTAGATGCCGCAGGACTTTCCTGATCTACATCTGTTACCTCATTTTGGAGAATTGGTATAATTTTACTATTAATATTTTCACAAAGAAAATATTATAATCAATCTCACTTACTTTACCCACTTGATTATGATATTTTCCACTTTTATTTATAAGTACTATGTCACCTTTCTCAATTCTATCCTTCATAATTTCTACAGCCTTTGAATTAAATTGCTAAATAATCTCCTCTACGGAAAATACTACTCTAAAACCACAAACCCTCAGTCCACCGTCTGACTCATTCCAGCTACGGCTAGCGCTGCGACACAGTTCTGCATTGAAACTCCAAGAACCACCGCGTAGCACTCGGCGATTAATATCACCGCCAATTTCCCAAGCTGTTCCATCTGAGGGTGCGTCGCTGTAATTGTTGTGCCACGAATCAGCGCACCATTCCCAAACTAGCCCGTGCATATCGTACAATCCAAAGGCGTTGGCAACTTCAAAACTACCGACGTTTGTTGTTTCTTTACGGAATTTGCTTTTTGGTTCGATAGTGCAACTGACTAACTCAGAGGTAATGGTTTCGCCAAAGTGAAAAGATGTTGTAGTTCCAGCCCGACAAGCATATTCCCATTCAGCTTCACTCGGTAAACGATAGTCGCGTCCAGTTTTTTCTGATAGTCTGAGACAGAATTCTACAGCTTCATACCAAGATACATTTTCCACTGGTCTATCTAAACCTTTGAATTTCGACGGATGAGGATTTAAAGCTTGTTTGACTTTGGGTAAAGCTGCTACTACTCTCCACTGTGCTTGAGTTACGGGAAATTTTCCCATAAAAAATGGTTCAACGGTAACTTTATGTCGAGGACGTTCGTCAGCATCTCCTTCACACTCCGGTGAACCCATCATGTAAGTACCACCAGGAATCGATACCATTTCTAATGTGACAGATTTACCCAATTCTTCGGCAAAGAAGTTTGCATTACAACTCATGCGGTTTACTTCTCTACCACTTGTGTCTACTGTCACTACGTCAAATTCAAAGGTTTCTAAGGGGGGTAATGGTACTATTACTTTTTGTGGTAGCGGCGGTAATATGGGTTGAGGCATCGAAACAATTTTTAGGGCAACAGGTTCAATGTTCGATTTTGCAAATTTCAAATCGTTGAGAACTTCTACTGCTGTTTGATACCTTTCACTCGGTAGATGTTTTAGTAATTTATCTAAAATTTTCCCTAAGTCGTCGCTGATAGTAATGCCTTTTTCTTGTAAACGTTCGCGCCACAACCACTTAGCGTTCATGGCATCATAAATAGGGTCAGTAATCTGTCCAGAAGCATCCTGCAACGGCAAACATCGAGTTAAAAGACGCACGCAAGTTACACCTAAAGCATACAAATCACTGCCGTGACAAGCAAATCCAGCCATTTGTTCGGTTGGGGCATAACCAAGGGTATAAATTACTGTAGCTTGTCTTCCTATACTGGTTTGTGTTACCTGTTTAGCACCGCCAAAGTCAATTAATACGGGTTTTTCATCACTTGCACGGCGGATAATATTTTCTGGTTTGATATCCCGATGAATGACATTATGAGTATGAATGAATTGCAGAACTGGCAATAAATCAGCTAAAAGTTCCCAAATTTGTGATTCACTATAGATTTGTTGCTGAACTTCTTGTAAGAGAGTTTTTCCTTGAATAAATTCTTGTACGAGATACAAGCTAGCACCTTGTTCAAAATAAGCAAGTAATCTGGGAATTTGGGTATGATTTTCTCCCAGTTCATACAACCGAAAAGCCTCTTCTTTAAAAAATTCTGCTGCTTTGGTACGTTGTCCTGTTCCCTGAAACTGGGGGAAAAATTGCTTGATGACGCAAGGCGCGTTTAGTCTGTCTACATCTTCTGTAGCATAGGTTCTGCTAAATCCACCTTCACCTAAAAGTCTCAATACTCGGTAACGGTTTCTTAGAAGTTTGCCAAAGTTGCTTTGTCCGCAACTCACGCAAAATCTATTGCTATCAGAGTTGAATGGATTTGAGCAATTGGGATTTTGGCAGATTTGCATAATCAGGGGGAAATAGCATCTTCTCCAAAGTTAGCCCCAATATCATTTAATTGAAAACAGTTATGTAGAGAAGCGAACACGGAAGTTTATTCATGTGTTTATATCGGTTTTCTGTTGAGTAGGTACTGAACCCCACCCCCAACCCCCTCCCCGCTCTTCAAGAGCTTGCTCTGATTACCTCATTTGATTAGGAAAAACTATAAACTTCTTTCCGAACGAAGGCAGAAAGATGAATAAATCCTATATATTTGTTGATATTGGGACGTTTATAAATATTAGTAAATATCAATACATGGGTACAAAAGATGTAGAAAGATTACATTGCAACGTCTCTTTTAATATAGCTTTTCTTTCCGACTCGAAAAAGTTCATAAGGAACCAACTCATGCATAATTTTAACTAGTTCCGTGGGTTTAAGTCCCCCGGTTCAATAAAAATTTTGTTTTGTGTTAGGGTTAAATCCCCATTACAAAACAAAATTTACGTTAGCGCAGCGTTAGCGAGTCCGCGAGCGTCATTACGAATTACGAATTACGAATTACGAATTATTTAATTACCAATTGCGAGTCTTATTTTCAGCTTTTATTCTCTCCAGAAATGCGAATTAGTTCAGCTACAAGAGCAGCGATCGCAGATACTGAAATCAACATCACACTCAATGCGTTAATATCAGGCTTGACTCCTGATCTTATACGGCTAAAAATTTCCATTGGTAGGGTGTTATAACCGCTACCAGCAGTAAAACTAGCAATGAGAAAGTCATCTAAGCTGAGAACAAAGGCCAAGAGACAGCCAGCTATAATACCAGGCATCAATTGAGGTAGTAATACTTTTATGAAGGCTTGCGTTGGTGTAGCGCCTAAATCTAGTGCTGCTTCTTCTAAGTGAGGATCTAAATTGGTAAGCCGTGAAGCAACCACAAGTCCGACGTAAGCCAGACAAAACACGATATGGGCTGCAACTATTGTCCACAAACTCAAAGGGATTGCAAAGGCTGCTAGACATACTAGGGTTGCTACTGCGATCGCAATATCGGGAATAATCAATGGTAGGTAAGCAACACCCCGATACAATCTCTTACCAGGAAATTCGTAACGCGCTAACCCAACCGCCATCAAGGTTCCCAGCACTGCTGATATTGCCACTGCACAACCACCAACTATTAAACTGTTTTGCAAAGCTGATAAAATGCGATCGTCACTGAACAACTTACGATACCAATCGAGAGTGAATCCTTGCCAAGTTGCACTGTAAGGTGACTGATTGAAGCTATAAAAGCTAAGTACCAGTATGGGCAGGTACATGAACACAAACATGAGCAGTGAGAAAACCGCCTGCCATGAGACACGCGGTTTTTTGAGAGAAGGAGAGATATTCACGTTTATATTTGATTTTTATTGATAGGAACATAACACATTTAATGTAATAAGTCAATAAGTTAACCAAATTCCGCGCTTTTTTGTCCCCGACAACTAACAAGCCGCAAGTTTTGTGGTGGGGTCTAAATCCCCATTACAAAACAAAATTTACGTTAGCGCAGCGTTAGCGAGTCCCCGTTCGCGCAGCGTCTCGTAGAGAGCGTCATTACGAATTACGAATTACGAATTACGAATTATTTAACTCTCTTGTCTTCCTTGTGCCTCCTGATAAACTTTGCCGCTTCTAATTTTAAAGTACCTACTTTACGACAATGTGTTCTTTAGGTGGCTATGAGTTTTCCTTTAGAGTACGGAAAACCGCCCAAAAAGTGACTACGCAATTTATTCTTTAAATAAGATTTTAAAATCAGATAATAGACTATTTTCGCTGATTATCCATATTTAGCTTCATTTTTTAGGATTTTATAAAATTATAGGACTTACGCAAATTATCTCTCAAACTCTGATTTCTCCATGCCCTCTGTGCCTCTGCGGTTCGTTATTCCGTAACTCGTGCGTAAGTTCTAAATTATTTTTTATAAAAAAATCTATCTATATTTAAAATTGTACCAAATCACACATAAGTTAATAAATTAGAATTGATTTACCTCTTTAGGGGTGGGTAATTTCCGTACTAAGATAGACAAAATATATAGAAGTAAAAGCATAATATTTTGAGAGAAGTGTTAACAAACTTAGTATCTCAAGTGACTTTATGATACCAAGTTAATCAATTACAAGCACTACAACAACAGAAAGAAAAGAAAGAAAAAACTTTTAATTCAAGTTTTATTTGTTAGGAGGTTTGTGATGCGAATAGCTCAAGTAGCGCCATTGTGGGAGAGAGTTCCACCTCCAGCTTATGGTGGTATAGAGTTAGTAGTGGGGTTATTGACCGATGAATTAGTTCGACGCGGACATGAAGTAACTTTATTTGCATCGGGAGATTCTATTAGTCTGGCAAAACTAGTGTCAGTTCATCCCCGTGCCCTCAGACTTGATCGCACTATTAAAGATTACAGCGTTTACGAAATGCTGAATCTAGCTTCGGTTTATGAACGCGCAGAAGAGTTTGATATTATTCACTCCCATGTGGGGTGTGGGGCGCTGTCATACGCGAATCTCGTCACAACCCCTACGGTTCACACGTTGCACGGAATTTTTACCCCTGATAATGAAAAGATGTTTAGTTTTGGTAAAAAACAACCCTACGTTAGTATTTCCGATTCACAACGAGAACCAAGGTTAGGGTTGAACTGTATAGCAACGGTTTACAACGGAATTGATGTCAGCAGTTATAATTTTCACGCCCAACCAGAAGATCCGCCCTACTTAGCCTTTTTGGGCCGCATGTCTCCTGAGAAGGGAGGGCACTTAGCAATAGAAATTGCAAAACTTGCTGGTTGGCGTTTGAAAATGGCAGGTAAGATTGATGCCGTTGATGCGGAATACTTTGAGAAGGAAATTAAACCTCACATTGACGGGAAGCAAATTGAGTATCTAGGTGAAGCTAACCATGCTCAAAAAAATGCCCTTATGGGAGGTGCAGTCGCAACTCTATTCCCCATCACTTGGCGAGAACCCTTTGGATTGGTGATGGTGGAGTCAATGGCTTCGGGTACACCAGTGATTGCGATGAAATTGGGGTCTACTGAGGAGATAATTTCTCACGGCAAGACGGGTTTCCTGTGCAATAATACTCAAGAATGCATCAGCGCCATTGATCGGGTGATAGAGTTAGACCGCTATACTTGCCGTCAGTATGTTGAAGACTGTTTCAGCGTTGAGCAAATGACTGATGGCTATGAGGCGGTTTATCAACAAATAATAGCAAAACGATTTTCTCAGAATGGGCATTTCCGCAGTTTGATTAGTTTAGGTAGCGATCGCACTTAAATATGCCATTTGTGTAATCTTACATGTTTTTAACTAAGTAGGGAGGCATAGCTGTGCGCCCCTACCAAATTACGCAATTGTTCCATTTTTCTACAGTTTTAGCACTCACTCCTGGAACTCTTTCCAAGTCTTGTAAAGATGTAAATTTTTGCTGTTGACGGCTAATAATTATCCGTTGTGCTAACTTCTTACCCACACCAGGGAGAGTTGCTAATTCTTCTAGACTTGCAGTGTTAATATTTATTTGTTTAACTAGTTCCGTGGGTTTAAGTCCCCCGGTTCAATAAAAATTTTGTTTTGTGTTGGGGTTAAATCCCCATTACAAAACTTAATTACGAATTACGAATTACGAATTACGAATTATTTAATTGCTTGTAGTTCACTTGATGAAGAACTTTTTATCTGTGGACACCGTGTTTCTTCTACTTTAATTTTCTCTTGAATTCCTGGTGGTAAGCCGGGTTTAACTTTGGCATAAAGACGAGTAAATTCTCGCACATAATGGGCAGCAACTATGGGACTTTGAATCACTACAAGCGTCTCATCATTACCATTATTGGCAGCATCTGACCAATTATGAGAACCTGTAATTACTGTTTGACTATCAATAACACCAAATTTATGATGTAATAAATCACCTTTGGCTAACACAGGTACGCCTACGGTTGTAATTGGATCTTGCCAAGGATGGTTATCAACTTCATATTTACATTTGTTACTAAGAGCAACCCCCATCATATCCAATGCCTCACTATAAGGACGATAAGCAAATTGTGGTTCAATTAAAGCGCGAATTTGCACACTTTGTTGATGGCGATTTTCTAAGATATTGGCAATCCGCTGATCGGAAAGGACAAATAACGCCATATCAACAGATTTGGTTGCTGAATCTAAAGTTTTGCCAATTAAACCATTACTACTGTTACCCCAAGGTTGAGTTGGAGAAGTAGGCGAAAATTGCACAGTAATTTGGGTGTTACCTAAAGTTATTTGTTGAGGTAAACGTATTGGTTTTTGCAAACCAAATTTACTATCTGGCTCACCTCCTGGGCCATCTCCCCACATAATGTTAAACTCTTCTGTAAATAAAGATGCTAATTCTGGGCTGTCAATCTGCAATAAGTTATTGGCATTGCCTAAACTGCTAGAATTTGTGAAATCACCATAAGTATCACTTAAAGTAAAATTGGCTGAAGTAATAATTACAATGCGATTATCCACAATCACAAATTTGTGGTGCATCAAACTGCTACCTGCTGAACCATCTGCTTGATCATCTATCCAGGGAATTTTGGCATTTTGCAAAACTATCAAAGCATCTCTTTGATTTATTTCCCCTAGACTAAGTTGATTATCTTGGTTAATATCGATAAATTTGCGAAATTCGTTATAACGTTCCTGTTCCCTTTTATCTAACTTACCTACTTCAGCAGATGTTAAGCTGCTCCAAGGTCGGCTATAGGTATTTTCTAAAATTATCCTGACTTTTACCCCAGCTTTTTGTCTATCAGCCAGTGCTTGGGCAACTTTGGGTAAACGTAATTCTTGCACCGCCACATCTACTGTAGACTTAGCTTGTGTAATAGCATCGACAATCTGTTTTTCTAAATCATCCCCAAGGCGAGTTTGTTGACGGTAAGGTTCCTTGTATTCTGAAGACTCAGAATGGTTAAAGTAAACTTGAACTAACGGATCTTGTGGTAAAGGTTGTAGACGCTGATTGAAAGACTGGACTCGTTGACAAGCAGCAAGGGGAAATATCAGTAAAAAGATATATAAAAAATATCTTTGTCTAGAGATAAGTTGCACTGTAATCTGTTAAAAGTGGATTGGGAGTAAACATATTTATCATTCCCAAAATTTTGTCTTCTGAATTAAGTAGAAAAATAACTTTCCAAGTAAAGGGAAAAATCCACTGTTAGAGGCATTACAGAGATTTTTTCAGGATTTGTCCACTCAAACTGTATATGCTGACAAGATCAGCAGCCTACTACCAACGTGTGTTCTCACCATTATCGGTTATATGCAAATTTATCTAGATTACAGCGCCACTACTCCCACTCGAAAAGAAGCGATCGCTGTTATGCAAACAGTCCTCACCGAACAGTGGGGCAATCCTTCCAGCTTACATGAGTGGGGGCAAAGGGCTGCAACGGTTGTGGAACAAGCCAGAGTCCAAGTTGCTGGTTTAATTAACGCTGTCGATCCAGCATCAATAATCTTTACATCTGGTGGTACCGAAGCAAATAATCTGGCGATTATGGGTGTGGCTCGGTTGTATACTGTTCCTCAACATATTATTATCTCCAGCGTGGAGCATTCAGCAATTTCTGAAACAGTAAGATTGCTAGAAATGTGGGGTTGGGAAGTTACGCGCTTGTCTGTAGATGTTAAAGGTAGAGTCAACCCCCTGGATTTAAAGGTGGCGTTGCGACATAACACAGTTTTAGTTTCTATAATTTACGGTCAAAGTGAAGTTGGGACTGTGCAACCGATCGCAGAACTGGGTAAGATAGTGCGATGCCTGCGGCGGGCGGAGCCATCGCATGGTGCTTTGTTCCATACAGATGCGGTGCAAGCTGCGGGACGCTTACCCATAGATGTGCAACAACTCCCTGTAGACTTACTTAGCCTTTCCAGTCATAAAATATATGGCCCCCAAGGTGTAGGGGCGCTATACCTGCGTCCTGGTGTGGAATTGATGCCCTTACTGGGTGGTGGTGGACAAGAAATGGGATTGCGTTCTGGTACGCAAGCAGTACCGATAATAGCGGGATTTGGTGTAGCAGCAGAATTAGCAGCCGAAGAATTGGCTACGGAAACACCACGGTTAATTGAGTTACGCGATCGCGCCTTTGCCCAATTAGCTGAAATTCCTGGTTTAATTGCTACAGGGGATGGTTGCGATCGTTTGCCTCACCATATCAGTATGTGCTTAGAATACGCCGATGGGGAAAAACTTAGCGGTAAAACCTTGGTGCGACAGCTAAATCTTGCTGGTATCGGCATTAGTGCTGGTGCTGCCTGTCACAGTGGTAAACTTAGCCCTAGTCCGATATTGTTAGCGATGGGTTATTCAGAAAAAGCTGCCTTGGGCGGAATTCGCATCACATTGGGGCGTGATACGACTGAAGCTGATATAGATTGGACAGTGATGGTATTGAAGCAAGTTTTGCAAAGGCTGACAAGCGAATCATTAAAGCAACAGTTCTTTCAAATTCAAGTAAAGTAATAGGATGAATTCGCTAGGTGTTCCGATGATTGAGGAGAACGAGCTTCTAAAGGATATAGGTACTGTTAAGGATTACCTCACTTCATCAAACCGCACACCACTGTTCTTGCAAGCTGACAGTTATGCCCTACTAAAGTTATTTCCTGCTGATTGTATCGATTGTGTAATCACATCTCCCCCCTATTGGGGACAAAGAGCTTACATTAATGGAGGAATTGGTCTTGAAGATAAGTGGGAAGACTATATCAATAACTTGCTTGGAATCTTCTGGCACAGTCTGGCCAGAACGGCAACGTTTTCTCCAGCGTCATGGTGTTTCAGTGAGAGATGTAGATGTTGCATCGGGGAAAGGTTTTGGTATGAACTGGAAAATGACTGCAAAGACAATCTTGATGCAACTCCATCACAAAATTCACACGTTTGAACATCTCAGTAAACATCTTGTTTTGGTAGTTCAAGATTGTCTTATTGATTACATGCAACGAGAATTTTCCTTTGAACATATTCAAGATGCTCGTCTTGGAAATCCTATGCATTTTCACTCCTACGAGTCAATACGGTTCAGTTAAGAAAAATTGTAGGTTGGGTTAAGCAAAGCGCAACCCAACAAAGCCCGGCAAATGTTGGGTTTCGTTCCTCAACCCAACCTACATAGTTTAAGGTTTTTAGCGTTAACTGAACTGTATTGTCCTACGAGTTGCTTACTGAAGCTTCAGGTTATCGTATTCAACTTACAAAGCGTTGGAGTACAGATTAAGTGTGTCTTCTATGCGCTCGCACTTCTTCAATAAATGGGCAAGCAGTCAGGGAATCTCGACTCAGCAGTTTGTTTTGCAAGGGTTCTTTGCTATCCTCTAAAAACTAAACCTACTAGTCTTTTACCCAAGAAAAGCCAATCCAACCAAAATACAATGTGAATAGCTACTATTACCCAAAATACAACTTGGTATGAAACCTTGCTACTTTTGTGGCGTAATCTTCGTTGGGCAATGAATGCCCCCAACCATCCACCCATAAATTCACATAAATGTAATCTCTTTTCTGATATTCTCCAACGCCCCTGCTTTGCACGAGATTTATCATCCGCATACTGTGCAAAGGTAATAAAACTCATTACAGGATAGAGAATCAAAGGGATTGGGTTGAAAGTCGTAAATGCAAAGTGTATTGCTCCCAAAGCCGGTAATAATGATAAAAGCAACACCTCAAATATTAAAGAATATTTCACTGTGGGTTTGAATGTTGCTTTCTCTATTACAGAAGGTGAGGTTCTCAGTATAGGTTTGGATACAATTCCCTCAATGAAGGCGTTGCAAGCATGAACTCTTCCGTCTTTATCAATCGTTAGCTGATAGCAAATTACATCACCAACTTGTGGACGATGATTTGTTTCTTTGAGTGCAGTGATATGAAGAAAAACGTCTTGATTGCCATCACTGGAGCGGATGAAGCCAAAGCCCTTGTCATCTTTCCATGTTGTTAGTTGACCTTTACGCAAAACAGGTTTCATAAAAGACGCTGATATTAATACTTTATTGTTAAGATTCCCATATCAATACCAACAGACAACATCAATCCTGAACCCGTCCATAGATAACCTTCAAGTTAGTGTTTGCACACAATGTTAGATTCGCTACCGTAGTAAGCATTTCAGCTAGATTGCCGCTCTCGTAAGTCAACACCCCACCCCTAACCCCTCCCCGCAAGCAGGCTACGGTGTACACACAAGTCGGAAAAACTTCATCTACCAAAGATTTGCAGTGAAGCAGCGCTGCGGGAGGGTTTCCAACGCCAGATGCTCCACTTGGGGAGACCCCAAGACCGCACTGGCTCCTCCGCAGGCGACTGCTGTTAGCGCAGCGTAAAGCCTGCGGCATGGCTTCGCTTAGAGCGACGCAGGAGCGTCACCCGTACCCTTCGGGAAGCAAGCTACGCGTAGCGTCTCCGATAGGAGAAGGGTGCGTTACGCTGGCGTGACAAAGCTAAATTCTTGCAATCATGGCGTACGCATTTGTTATTTCGGCGTACGCATTTGTTATTTCGGCGTACGCATTTGTTATTTCGGCGTACGCATTTGTTATTTCGGCGTACGCATTTGTTATTTCGTCGGGCGTACGCATTTGTTATTTCGGCGTACGCATTTGTTATTTCGGCGTACGCATTTGTTATTTCGGCGTACGCATTTGTTATTTCGGCGTACGCATTTGTTATTTCGGCGTACGCATTTGTTATTTCGGCGTACGCATTTGTTATTTCGGCGTGTCCATAACGCACCCTACGAAACTACTAGAATTGAAACCTATGCTGGTGATACTTGTGTGTACACCGTAGCCCCGCAAGCAGGAGGGGAAACAAAGCATAGATTTGGGGGGTGGGGTTCTCCGGGTTGAATAAGTAATCGAGCAGATATGATATCAGAGGCGATGTCTACGACGGGCTATGACGCTCTCTACGAGACGCTGCGCGTAGCAAGATCCCCGTAGGGGTACGAATACTCGCTAACGCAACTCTTGGAGACGCACTCGCGTTCGCTATCGGCGTCGCAAAACCCAACGCCCATTGAGCCTTTATATCCTGGGGCTAATCGTCATCGCCTGCCTACTCAATAAGAGCTAATACTGGAACAATGGGAGTAATGCTAAACCCACATAATAAACTATGAGTGAACTTCCCAATACTCTTGAAGATGCGATCGCTCAATCTCGTGTAGCCGTCCAAGCTGCCCTTGCAGATGGCTGTACTCGCATACAAGTTGAGTTCCTGTTCCCAGAACTCAAGTTTATGCCGGTGGCGGAACAATTTCTGCCCCTGTTTACAGAATATGATTCCCGTTTGAAGATTTTCTTTGCTGACGCTGGTGCTGCGGCTTTAGCCCGACGCGATTGGGGTGATGCACCATTTCAAATTTTGGATATTGGTACGGGAAGGGCTGCTTCTTTGCAGACAAAAATTCAGGCAGAGGATGAAATTTTCTTATTCATCGCGCCCACTTCGGTAGAAGTACCGCAGTTGGAAAAGCTATGTCAAGAAATAGGCGATCGCCCTTTAGTCTTGTTAAATCCCCGTCTAGAAGATTCTGGAACTGTGGGCATTGGTTATACAGCTAGAAAAATCCGCGATCGTTTTATCAGTACCATTGAATCTGCCTATTACCTCCGCCCTATAGACGATGAAAGTGCCCTATGTCGCTGCTACCCAGGCCAGTGGGAAGTTTGGCTGGAAACTAACGGCGAATATCAAAGAATTGCCGAATTACCCACAAAACCATCGGGTGATGAGTTGGATCTCATCCTCATGAAGGGACAACCGCAAACAACAACAGATGCTGCACCTGCGAGAAAGCCGAGTGTATTTAAGAGTTTGCAACGGTTTTTAAAGGCATTGAGTAGTTAGGAGAAAGCAGAGGTAGCAGAGTTAGATTTTATTATCTGCTGCCTCGTTTTACGCAAAAGCTACAAAATAAAGCGGTATTTATGCGGATTTATTTACTGGCTAATATCCTATCTAATTCTTTAGGTGACATCACTGGAATTTACTGCACACACCGTTCAGTATATATAAGAATTAGGAGCATAAATGGTATTTGATATTTATGCTGACGGTGATATTTATATTAATCTAAACATTGACCATAGTATAGTTTTTTATCATCATTTTTTGAATGGTCTTGATATGACAGTCTCCTGGGAACCATGTTTGAGGGCCGCTATCACAAAACTCAATTCCTAGAATTGTCCAAGAGCGATGCCTACGGCGGTAAACTACGCGCTTACCAAACTGTGCCTCAATGTCCGAAATCATCTCACCCAACCGAGAGGCAAGAGTCCATGTGTATCCATCACCCGATGGCAACGGATTAGCTATTACCAAAGAATCTTGAACAGTTGCCAAACAATAAACCTCTTGCTTGCAGTTTAACTATTTATTATGTTGCCCTCAGCATTTAACTATCTAACTACTGGAATAAACTTTTTTCTTAGTATGTATGGGCATTCTAAATATATTTTGCCAAAGTGGTGATGGAAAAAGAAAAGGGAGAGGGAGAAACAATTAAAAATTATTCCCCCTACTCCCTAGTACAGACGCGATTAATCGCGTCTCTCCCCACTCCCTTTTTAATTCCCTTGCAACGGCGCATTCAACACTTTCTCAATGCGATCGCGTGTCTCTAATAAGTGCGCTTTGGTATATTCATCATCTGAATTAACCCGCTTGAGTTTCTCATCTAGTTGCTTGAGTTTATACCACGCCAGAGTCCGAGCATCTTCTGGGACATATTCTTTTCGCAACACCATAGCAGTCAAAATATCCAGGTATTGCCGTTGCAAGCCTCGCCGCAAACTGGCAATCTTCATTGGTTGACCTTTTGGTTTGATTACTTCTGTCCAGATACCTGATTGCAAAGTGTCAAATAGTTCAGGCAGAGTCAGTGCATTTTCGGCCTTCGTTTTCAGTTCAATATCCTTGAGGCGAGAGAGGCGATCGCCTGAGAGTAAATCCCGTAATACAGAACCCTGCATGAATAGCACCAAGTCATGAATTGGAAAATCCAAACGACCAACTTGCACAGAACTACCCCAATGTCGCCAACGGGAAGGTGCTAATTTATTCAGTAGTTCTGGTGAAAAGCTGAGGGCATCTTCTGCAAACACATACTTTTGCAGTGTTTCTAAAGCTTGCCGTTGTTCTTCAACTGGTACTGGTTCAAATGGTAATCGCTGTGGGCTAACTCCAAATGGTATTTCGCTGGGGTGGATGCGATAGAAAGACTGTCCCCCAATGTATTTTGTGGTGTAATATATTTGCTGGAAATAGTTACCCAATACTGTGCTAAAACGTTCGCTCACATCGCTGTAACTATCACCAGCCATTGGATAACGCTTATCAAGACGTTCCCACATCACCCGCGAATTATTCAATTGCCACTGAGAATAAAGCAGGACATTGCCACTGTTATCCCAAGCATCAGCAGTTGGGTCAAGGTCATACACATCTTCATCTGTAGAATAACTCAACTCTGGTTTATAGGATTGTGCAGCAATTTCTGACAAAATTGGCTTTTCTGCTATGGGAGTTGATGTCTGAATTGGGATGTAGCCATACTTAATTGCCCATTCATCATAAAGCCCTACCATGCTGGGAAAATAATCTCCCTGTTTTGTCCCTTGAGGGGCAATATTTGGAGGAATATAATCCATCACCGAAGTCGTCAGACCTTTAGCTTTGGTAATTTCCGTATTATTCATCTCCTGTGGTGATAGCAGTGTACTACCACGGAAGTTATGGCGCAAACCAAGAGTATGCCCAACTTCGTGAGCGATGATTAAACGTAAATATTGATTGATGTATTCTTTCATCTGGTCAGGAGTGGCCATGGTATCTGGCAGCAGTGACATCGCCAGTGAACCAAAGGCAAACTGGTTAGCAGCTTCCATCCCGTAGCATAAATCGTACTCGCCTGCCATTTTCGATAAACGGCTCAACAAACCCTGTTGCCCTTGCACCTGCTGGGGCACACCATTGTTTTTTGCATCTAAACCATTGGCGCAAAGTAGACGATTTTGCATCAAAGCTGATATAGTAGTGCGATTTTCAGTTTGGCTAGGTTGGACGATTTTGCGATACTCACTCTTAAGTGCCCGCACAAAGCTAGCATCTACGAGAATATCTGCATCCAAAATTTCCCCAGTCAATGGGTTAACGCGAGATGGCCCCATTGCAAAATAACCATCGACTGTGTTGATCCAGCGAATCGTGTTGTAACGAATATCTGCTGGGTCCCATGTGGCATCATCTGGCATTTGGCGGACTTCAATTGCATCCTTGAATCCAGCTTTGAGAAAGGCTTTGTTCCACATTAAAACGCCTTCTTTGATACCATCGCGGTACTCTAAGGGCACAGCGTTATCAATCCAAAAGACAATCGGTTTTTTGGGTGGAGAAATTACTGCTTTTGGGTCTTGTTTTTCCAAATTCCAGCGATTGATGTAGCGGACAAAAGAATCGCCGCGATCATCTTTGGATAAATCTTGGTAGGCGGTGATGAAATAACCGATGCGATCGTCAGCAATGCGCGGGCGATAATCTTTATCAGGTAGTTGGGAGAGACTGTAGTGAACGCGCAGGGTAAAACCACGGTTGTCAGCTAGTGACGCAAAGCTTGCCACTTCACTGTCACGGTCACTGCCACCAGAAAAATTTAAAACTGACTCAATTTCTAAATTTTGGGGAAAAGCTTTAGCAGTACCAAAATAAGATTGGTCTGTGGTTGATGGAACTCCTAAACTTGCAGATAATCCACCTAAATCTGTCAGTAGCAAATCTCCTAAGTCGATAAGAAGAGTTTTGCGTTCTGGATGAATACTTTTAAGGGAAATGCTGTAGAGAACAGAATCACTAAAAGATCGGGCTAGCGATCGCACCTGGGGATCTCCCTCACGAGTGCGAAAATTAACATTGCGGATGACAAAGTTTAATTTATCATCCACTCGTTGGAAATAAAACAAAAAATCTTGCAGAGGCATACCACTGTAAATACCCCGTTCACCAATACCCGATTCCAGGGTTGCTGTAGCTAGGTAATTTTTATTGAGTTGCTCTGGCTTAATTTCTAAATAAACTTTATTCTTTTCTTTATTGCGATAAAGGGTGAACAATCCCCCTGACTTTTGAGTGTCTTTGATTACTTCGTCAAATGGCTCTAAATCATCCTTTGCTGTTGGTGTTTTGCTAGGTTTAGGCTTTTCTGCGGGTTTTGCAACTTGCAAGAATGGTTGCTGTCCTGCTTTTTTAAGGTCTTTTACTACCCAAATAAACGGTTGAGGCTGTGCGTGTTTATTTTGATTAACCACCCAAACTTGCCCTGACGGTAGCCTCTTTTCCTGAGGAATATTGGTATTCTTTGGCGATAATGCTGAGGTTTTAGTTGAAGAAGTTTCTGTCGTTAACTGACTATTGGATTTCTCTCCACTTCTTGTAACTAAGGCTTCTAGAACCCGCACAGCGTTATGGTTGGCTGCTAATGTATCAATGTTAACAGACGGTGACTTGGCGCTAGCCGTTGCTATTCCTAAAAACAAACCATGTAACAAAATAATATAAAAAGTTAAGCTGTTCTTCATCCCATGTATCCCCGATAGTTATTCCGTAGTTAATTTTTCACTTTTGCAAAGCTATATAGCCTGCTTTTTATCGATTCTTTCAGATGCTTTAGATCAAGCAGCAAAGTTTAGACTTCAATTTTAGTTGTCATTTTTCCGCAATGTTCACGCTGTTGTACAGTAGGATTCTTCCTAAGAATTGCAACTCTCACAAACAGTAAGTATTATTTTTACATCAGACTAGTAAATATCTTGGAAAAAAAGTATAACAAATTAGCCAAAGGCGGAAAATAACTTGATTCTTGAAAGAATTTTTCTGATGACACTTTATTTGCATCAGGAGAATAAACTTGAGCTTACTACAGGTTAGCGAGAAGCTGCTCTTCAGGAACAGCGTTGGTGTAACCCATCGGAGAAATCGCCAAGGCATGATATTTTTCGTGTAGTATTTATTGATACTATTAATTTTTGGCAATGGCAAGCAAACTACCATAGAAAAATTTTTAATTCCGGATTATCAAAGCAGTAATTTAAATGTAACAACGGACACAGAAATGTCAACATATTTATCTCAAGTTTGGCAACTGCTGAGAAATTATGTGAGGGATATAAGGTTAGAAGAGATGCCAAAGACCACATCTGTAAAAACCGAAGCAGTTTTACCTCTAGGAAAAAGTATTAAAGAACCCTATAAAAGCGTTAAATTTGGTCAAGATAATTTACAGGAAAGTTTATGGTTTCAAAGGCTGGAAGAAAGTTTAGAAAAATGGACAATACCAAAGAGCGGTTTGACTTCTAAAATCGGCGATGGGACATCAGGCACACTATCTTCTGGATTTTCCTTTAGAGTGTGCGATCGCCAGATGCATGAAGAGATTTATGATTTACTGGGCAATGGGGCGCTGAAACCAGAAATAGTCAACCAACTAATGGAATTGGTTGTGACTGGTCAAAAAATTCGCCCAGAACTGCTTTTTTGGCGGTTAGAAGATTTTTATCATCGCTGGTCTCAGGGAGAATTTATCGATGGGACACCAGATGATAACCTACCTCAAAAAACAATGTTAAAGCTAGCGGCGCAAAATATTGCGATCGGGCTGAGACAGGTTGACATATATACAGGGCTAAACGTACTAATTTTACTGTTAGAGTTACACCGCTACGCCCAAGAGCGAGATCAACTCAAACAAAAAATTACCTTCTATCCATCTGCTCAACCAGACACAGACAATTTTTTCACATCCCAACTGCTGCGGATCATCAACTATAGCGATGCCCTGGAAATTGGCAATTTTAGCAGTATAGTCGGGCAATTTCTCAGAGGCGGCAACTTTAACGGTGCTTACCTGGGCGATGCCAACCTCACTGGGGCAGACTTTAGGGGTGCTGACCTAAGCCTTGCTTATCTCGGCGATGCCAACTTAACTGGCGTAAACTTCAGTGGTGCCAACCTTAGCGGTGCCAACCTCGGCGATACCAACCTCAGTGGTGCCAACCTCAGTGGTGCCAACCTCAGTGGTGCTGACCTCAGCAGCACCAACCTTAGCGGTGCAAACCTTAGCTGTGCCAACCTTAGCCGCGCCGACCTCAACCGCGCCGACCTTAGCAGCACCAACCTCAACCGCGCCGACCTCAACCGCGCCGACCTCAACCGCACCGACCTCAGCAGTACTAACTTTAGCCATGCCGACCTAAGTAACGCTATCCTTTTCGGTGCAAATCTGAGTGAAGCCAACCTCCGCAGCACCAACCTTAACCATGCCGACCTCTGTCGTGCCGACCTCAGTGGTGCTGATTTGAGTCACGCCATCCTCAACGGTACTAACCTTAGTGACACAATTCTTTTCAGTACCAACCTTAGTGATGCCATCCTCATCGCCGCTGACCTCAGCTATGCCAAACTTAACGGTGCCAAGCTTAACAACGCCAGACTCAACGGTGCAATGTTCTTAGGCGCAGACCTCAGTGGTGTAGACCTGAGTCGGGTAATCCTCAACGAAGCCGACCTCAGTGGGGTGATTCTCAGCGAAGCCGACCTCAGTGGTGCCGACCTCACCGACGCGATCCTTTTCGGTACAGACTTCAGCTATGCCAACCTTAACAGTGCTAACCTCAGTGGCAGTAACCTCAGTGGTGCTATCCTCAATGGTGCGGATCTTAGCCACAGTAACCTTAGCTACGCTATTCTCGGTGGTGCTGACCTTAGCGACGCCAATATGGAAAAAATGACCTGGGGTAAAAAGCAGCAGTGGGAAGGTGTGCGGGGATTAGAAACAGCAGTTAATGTGCCGGAGGCGTTGAAGGAAGAACTGGGATTGAATTGAGGGGGATGAGGGGAAAAGCCAAGCTTTGAACATTACCTTTTGAGTTCTGAACACGACTTTCCGAGTTCTGAACAGGACTTTCCGAGTTCTGAACACGAACTTCCGAGTTCTGAACACGAACTTCCGAGTTCCGAACACCATCGTTCGAGTTCCGAACACCATCGTTCGAGTTCTGAACACGACCTTCCGAGTTCCGAACACCATCGTTCGAGTTCCGAACCTGACTTTCCGAGTTCTGAACACCATCTATGGATATCTCAGCTTGAATGATGAACTCAGAAACAGCAAATGTCTAATTATTAGCACAGTGCGATCGCCTTTTCTCTTCCTCCGTGTCGCGCCAGTTGCTTCAAGTCTCTTAACCGCAAGGGCGCACTGGGTTACGGGATCTAGACTCTTTTGAATCGCGTTTAGAAAACACTTTAGAAGCAAAACTGAAAATTAGTTTTATTCAAAATGATGAAAACTGGTTGACGAATAAAAATACCCGTTTCTTGTTTATCCTTGACGGGTTTGATGAATTGCATATTGAGGCTAGAACCAACGTCAATCTAGAAGCATTTATCAAACAAGTCTCTGGATTTCAGCAGGAGTGCAAAAATTACCCGGAAATGGGACATCGGGTGTTAATCACTGGTAGGTCGATGTCTTTACAAGGTATCCCTTACTTGCCCCGCAATTTAGAGCGGGTGGAAATTGTCGAAATGGATGGACAACTCCAACAAAAATGGTTAGATAAGTGGGAAGAATTACCAGCTAATAAAGGGAAAACCGCAGCCTTGAAGCAGTTTTTACAAAGTGATCGACTTGAACTTTAGTTCAAGACAGGGAGAGGTTCGTCGAACTCACGGTGAACATCATCTTCCGAGTTCTGAACACGACTTTCCGAGTTCCGAACACGACTTTCCGAGTTCCGAACACCAACTTCCGAGTTCCGAACACGACTTTCCGAGTTCCGAACACCAACTTCCGAGTTCCGAACACCATCGTTCGAGTTCTGAACACGACCTTCCGAGTTCCGAACACCATCGTTCGAGTTCTGAACACGACCTTCCGAGTTCTGAACACCATCTATGGATATCTCAGCTTGAATGATGAACTCAGAAACAGCAAATGTCTAATTATTAGCACAGTGCGATCGCCTCTTCTCTTCCTCTGTGTCCTCTGCGCCTCTGCGGTTCGTCATTCTTCGGCATATCCCGCTTGCTAGAGTGTGAGTAGTTCACGTAAAATATAATGCCATTGTTGCGGCAGTTCTCATGACCTCATCTGCGTCGTTTGACACATTAGAGTCTTTACAGGCGAATATCGCTGAATTGATCGCTCAGTTACCGACATTAAAAAATCGGCAATTTATTCAGCAAGCACTTGCTACTATCGTTCGTCTAGCTGATACCGAAATTGAGCGTCTCGACTGGAAAATATTGTCGGCTGCTTTAGCAGATATGGAGCGCGGCTTCCAACTCTTTTATAATTACCGACACGTTCGCAAAATCACCGTCTTCGGTTCTGCTCGTCTAGCGCCAGATACACCAGAGTACCAAATGGCCCTTGAGTTTGCTCGCGCTGTTTCTGAATTAGGATTCATGGTGATGACCGGCGGTGGCGGTGGAATCATGCAGGCGGGTCATGAAGGGGCTGGGCGAGAAAATTCCTTTGGATTAAACATTCAGTTACCCTTTGAGCAAAAAGCGAACCCGTTTATAGAGGGTGATCCCAAGCTAATTAACTTCAAATATTTCTTTACCCGCAAGCTGTTTCTCCTCAAAGAAAGTGATGCTATAGCCTTATTTCCGGGAGGTTTTGGCACTCAAGATGAAGCTTTTGAATGCATGACATTAACCCAGAATGGTAAATTTGGCCCAGTACCTCTAGTTTTAATCGATCGCCCTGGTGGTGATTACTGGCGGTCTTGGAGCGAATACATTCATAAGCAACTAGTGCAAAATGGTCTTGTCAGTCCTGAAGACCCTAGCCTTTACACGGTAACAGACAACTTGGATGTGGCTTATGATGCCATTACTCGTTTTTACCAGGTTTATCACTCTTGTCGATATGTAGGCGATAAATTAGTCATCCGCCTGAAGACAGATATATCAGACGCTCAGGTAGAGCAACTGAATGCTAATTTCAGCGACATTATTATTCAAGGACGGATTGAAAAAAGTCAGGCATTACCTCAAGAAGCACAAGATGAAACTGTTGGACTACCCCGGCTCATTTTGTACTTCAATCAACGCGACTTGGGGCGCTTGTATCAGATGATTGCCACAATTAACCGGATGGGTACTCCTTCAGCAGAGGATGCAGCGCATCCAGAAAGAAAGTAGGTGTTAGCTAATTCGTAATTCGTAATTCGTAATTCGTAATTTGTAATGACGCTCACGGACTCCTTCTCTTTGAGACGCTAAGAGCGAACGCGCTGCGCTAAGGTAATTTTAGGGTTTGAGTCCCGTATTAAATTCTAAAATTGTTGCTCTATAATTAGTCGGGGTAGGAATCCTTAACTAATTCAATTACGAATTACGAATTACGAATTACGAATTATTTTGATGAGATGCGATCGCTTCATACCTGTCCATAAACTTTTCTCATAACTAATTCATATCATTACCTCAGCTAGAGATTTTTTATTCCCATGCGGTTATCTTCCTGAGCAATGGGCATTTTGGCATTGTCAAAGGAGCCGCGAAAACAATATGATTCACCCTACTTACAGATGAGAAAAACAGCAGTTATTATGACTCAATACTGATTCTTGTAAAAAAGCTTGTATATTAGCACAGTAAACACTGTGTCACATCTTATCAGAGGAATAGAACATGCTGGAATTATTGGGTTCAGGTTTGGTGTCGCTCTGGCTAGAGATGGCCGGGGTACAAATCAAACCTCTAGATGCCTTAGATGCTTTGACTTGGCAAAGTAGCCCTGGCTTGGTTCTTGCCCCTGATCCTAATCCAACTGGAGCTACTACGGTGCAGGAATATCTGAAACAGCTAGTAACATCGAAACTGATAGCGCAAAATCTGGCCCAGAGTCAGGGAATTTGGATGCAGTCGGGGCCGATGCTGATGGCAAATCACCAAGGTACAACACCTCTGCCAGCTGCCTCTTTAACCAAAATTGCTACTTCACTAGTTGCTTTGAAAACTTGGGGGCCAGACTACCAATTTGATACCTTAGTTAGTGCCACTAGGCCAGTGGTAAATGGGGTTGTGCAGGGCGATTTGGTAATTACTGGTGGTGGCGATCCTTTGTTTGTTTGGGAAGAAGCGATCGCTGTTGGTAATACTCTCAATAAAATGGGTATCAAGCAGGTAAAGGGAAATTTGATCGTTAATGGCAGTTTTGCCATGAATTTCCAACGTCAGCCGATGCTAGCAGGTATGATGCTCAAGCAAACACTAAATCGTGCGACTTGGGCCCGCCCCGCTATTTATACACACTCAATCATGCCCAAGGGAACGCCCAAGCCTCAAGTTGTCATTGCTGGTGCGGTGAAAGTTGAGGCGCAACCAAACCCTCGACAAACTTTGTTATTGCGTCATCGCTCATTGCCCTTGAAACAACTAATCAAGGAAATGAATGTTTATAGTAACAACGATATGGCAGAGATGCTAGCAGACTCAGTGGGAGGAGCCACTGTAGTGCAATCAACTGCTGCTCACCTTGCGAGAGTGCCACAACTAGAAATTCAGTTAATCAATGGTTCTGGATTAGGGCCGGAAAATCGCATTTCTCCCAGGGCTGCTTGTGCCATGTTGATGGCTATTCAAGGTGAAGCATCTGCCCATCAACTGAATCTGGCTGACTTGTTCCCCATGTCTGGATTTGATCACAGGGGGACACTATATTCCAGACACATTCCCCTTGCTACTGTGATTAAAACTGGCACTCTGCGGGATGTGAGCGCTTTGGCGGGAGTGATGCCCACACGCGATCGCGGTTTGGTTTGGTTTGCTATTATCAACCGGGGGACAAATGTCTGGGGTTTGCGGACTGGACAAGATCAACTGTTGCAAAGTGTTGTAAAACAATTACAACTACCTCCAACTGTTCCTGTTACCCTAACTCCCCACTCAGCCATCAACTCTTTACCCCAACTAGGCGCAGCTAATCGGAATGAAATTTTATTCAAAAGTTAGTTCATCTATAGTTCACCGTTAGAACAGAGAGTAAGCCAGTCTCATTCGCAATCCAAAAGTTTTATTGATGGGTAAAAACCGAACTTGTAAAGGGTAAATGTCCATAATAGCTTTTGGGTTAAATTTTCTATTAACTTGATTACAGGTAGTTCGCAAAATGCCCTAACCCCATTATTGGGGAGAGCAGGCGAAACCCCAAGTAAAAAGCCAACGTCAATTTTGTAAAAATAACTGTAAATAGATTTGTCACGACTAAGCAACAATTAAGCTTATAAATCAGGTTGTGATTATGCGATTTCTCAAATTACCCAGGTCTTTACGCCAACTCAGTACTCATGTTTTAGCGATCGCGCTAGGGGTTCTGCTAACCGTTAGCACATTGCAAGTGTTGCCCTCGCAAGCCGAACCAGCACCCCCAGTAATTGTTAGAGATACTTCACAACTGATTGCCCAACGGCAATCACCAGCCACTGCTGCGATCGGTAACACCAGCTTTGTGACAGCAGCAGTGAATCGTGTTGGTTCAGCAGTTGTTCGGATTGATACTGAGCGGACAATTACTCGTCGCGTTGATCCATTTTTGGAAGACCCCTTTTTCCGTCGGTTTTTTGGTGACGGTTTCTCTCAACAGATGCCTCCAGAGCAGCAGTTACGCGGTGTAGGCTCAGGTTTCATTATTGACAAGAGCGGGTTAGTTCTGACTAATGCTCATGTGGTTGATAAAGCTGATAAAGTAACAGTCCGGCTCAAAGATGGTCGCACCTTTGAAGGGAAAGTTCAAGGCATTGATGAAGTCACAGATTTGGCAGTAGTCAAAATTAATGCTGGTAACGATTTACCAGTAGCGCCCTTGGGTTCTTCCAGTAACGTCCAAGTAGGAGACTGGGCGATCGCAGTTGGTAATCCTTTGGGATTTGATAACACCGTTACCTTGGGAATTGTCAGTACCCTCAAACGTTCTAGCGCTCAAGTCGGCATTAGCGATAAACGCTTGGATTTCATTCAAACAGACGCCGCCATTAACCCTGGTAACTCTGGCGGGCCACTATTGAATGGCCAAGGTGAAGTGATTGGCATTAACACAGCCATTCGTCCTGACGCGATGGGTATTGGGTTTGCAATTCCTATTGATAAAGCTAAAGCGATCGCCGCCCAACTGCAACGTGATGGCAAAGTTGCTCACCCCTATCTAGGTGTGCAAATGCTAACTTTGACACCCGAACTTGCCAAGCAAAATAACACCGATCCCAATTCTCCTATTCAGATACCAGAAATTAATGGTGTTTTTGTCATGCGAGTTGTCCCCAATTCTCCAGCAGCATCTGCGGGTATCCGGCGTGGGGATGTAATTCTTCAAGTTGATGGTAAAGCTATTACCAGTGCTGAACAATTACAGAACGTTGTGGAAGACAGTCGTCTTGGTCAAGTATTACAGGTGAAAGTGCAACGAGGTAATCAGACACAGCAGCTTTCAGTCCGCACAGCCGAGTTGCAAAATGCTTCGTAGAGGAGCAATATAGCCGATTTTAATTGTGTGGAATAGTAGGGGCACAGCAATGCTGTGCCCTTACTGCGTGTTGTATACAAAATGACAATTCGATAGAAGACTTGACATTATCATACAAGAAAAAAATACAATGATATGCCAATAATTGAATCGATAAGTTTTCAAGGATTGAATTTAGTTCCTTTTCAAATAAACCCACACTATACAAATGCAGTAATCCCAAATCACAATGGAGAGACAAGAGAACAAAGACTGGAAGAATTCTTAGTTTTCAATCCAGATATTTATGTTGTAGGGTTGCCGGAAGGAACAATGTTAAAAATTGAAGATTCATCTATCAGATTGATTGGCAACAAAACGATATATTTATTCAAGTTTGGAGAAAAAAAAGAGTATTATCCTAATGATAATTTGGATTTTCTTCTTGAAAGAGTTTCTTCTGGATGATGACCATTTTTAAATGACTAAATCGCTTAATAGCATCCGATGGTCGGAATTTCCACCTTTGATAGTTTTACAATCTACGACTTTGATATCATTACTAACAAAAATATGATCTATAGGCAGCTTAAGTACGCCTATAATCAAGGCTGGTAAGTGAACTTGAGTTGTCGGTTCAATCCATGAAGGTTCTACTCCAAAGCCTAGTTTTGTATTGTGTAGTTCCGTTTTTTCAACTAGTCTTTTATAGTAGGGCGACCAAGGAGTTAGGTTTAAGTCACCTGCAAATATTAGTCTTTTATCCTTTTGAGTTTGCAAGTACTGAGTCACTTCAGCTAATGCGGTGTTACGCCTAGTAAAAAGATCAGGTTTGATCGGTACTGAAGGGTGGGCTGCTACCAAAGTGATATTTTTAGTGCCAATTTTTACAGATGTGGTTAAAATCGTTCCTGCACTTAGTGTCTTTCCTTGAGGATTTTCCAACCCAAAGCGGCTAAAAACAGCCAACCTACCACCACGAGTCCGGTAAGCAAAGGGTAAAGTATCTTGCAGGTGCCCGGTTAGTTCCTTCATAGCTGGCGGGCTGATCTCGATTAATACAGCTATGTCAGGCTTTTGCTGTTCAACGAGATTAGCGACAGATGTCAACTGAGTATTTTTCTTGTTGATGTTAAATTCTATAATTCTAAGAGATTCGCCTCGCCCTTGGTGGCTATTAGGCAGATACCAAGGTAATATCCAAACGCTATTAAACGCTAGCAAAGCAAGAGCAAAAAACAGTGTGCCTTGCCAACGAATTCCAGCGAACCAAGCACACAAAATCCCGATAGTGATGAGTAAAGAGACTAAAAAGTAATAAACTCTGCCGTGACTTAATAACTCGAAAGGATACCGCCAAACGAAACCAACACCTATTGAAAGAAGGGCAGTAATCCCTAGTAGAATGTTCAATAAAATTTGACTGTAAGACTTTAACATTTAATACTGATATTTACACAAAAAGGTACCGGCATCGCTCTACACCGATTTCAAAGTGCCAAGGTAGTCTAAATCACTTACCAACAAGTAATACTAGACCTTCATGAGCTAGTATTGCTTGAGGAAAGGCAGATTTAATATCGACTTGAACCTGGTCAAGAAAATCATCATGGTCATCTGGGTGATGATGAGAAATGGCTAGCCGTTTAACCCCAGCAGAAAGAGCTGCATTCACCGCAGCTTGCCAGAGTAAATCAGCAGAGTCATGGTTATGAGACGTAGGAGGAGTGTAAGTGGCATTGGCAATCAGCAAGTCAACGCCTTTAATAAACTGTAAAATCCGCTCTCGCTCGACTTGATCGGCATTCTGGTGCAAATCCGTGATGTAAGCAACACTATACTCTTGCCAAGTGACTCGGTAGCCAACTGACCTCTGAGTTTGATTAATTAATGCAGTTGTAATGGTGACATCATCTAGCTTCACGTCACTTTCTGGAGTCAAATTGTAAAACTGCAATTCCGACTGCATTACCTGTAAAGGGTAAGGAAAGTGTGGCTGGAGCATCTGATCGTACAGACATTGTTTGATTGAGGCTCCATTTGATGCAGCTGTGCCGTAAATGTGAAAACAATTTTCCACAATAAATGCTGGAGCAAAAAAGGGAAACCCTTGAATTCTGTTTGATTGGCAGTTGGTAAAAAATAAATGGGCTTCTAATGGCTGTTGCAGTTCTTGCCAAGTTTTACCCAGTATACGTAAGCCAGTACCGCCATCAAAAATCAAGCGTTTCCCAGCTACATGCATTTCTACACAAGCGGTATTACCACCATAACGATTGGTATTGCTACTTGGAGTGGGAATCAAACCTCTTACACCCCAAAATTGCACGATAAATTCACCTGCTGGGCTACTTGGCAGGGTAGATGATTTTTCTCTTATGTAGCTCTGGGAATCCGACAACTCAAAATTTGACATTTTCCTTGAAATTAGACCTTACTGAGCAGGTCATCGTAGTGCCGCACTTCCAACAGCCTGTTTTTTTCGTCCACAATGACTACCGTAGGAGAGTAACTTTTTAACTCTTCTAGAGTGAACTGCCCGTAAGTCATTATAATCAAGCGATCGCCAATAATGCCTAGACGTGCCGCACCCCCATTTAGCTCAATTATTCCTGAATGGGCTGGAGCCGGGATCGCATAAGTAATAAAACGCTGACCGTTGGCATTATTAACTACTTGCACCTGCTCATAGGGTAAGATGCCAGCTTTTTCCAAAAGCATTTCATCGATGCTGATACTACCCACGTAGTTGATATTCGCCCCCGTGAGGGTGCAGTTATGAATTTTTGCCAAAAGGAGAGTGCGCTGCATTTGAGTTTGGGGTTGGTGGCAGATTTTAAAATCCGTAACAAGCGAAAGTTATCAAAGTGAGGAGTTAGCAGTGAGGAGTGAGGAGTGAGGAGTAAGAAATAAAAATTCATAACTCTTAACTCATAATTCTTAACTCCTAACTCTTAACTCCTAACTCTTTTATTATCCTCTGTAAGCTTTGACGGATTTTTCTACTAAAGCTGCAACTTTGTCCACATCTTGCCAACCGAGAATCTCAGTCACCTTTTTTTCCAAATTTTTATAACTACGGAAAAATTCGGCAATTTCATCTAAGCGGTGTGGCGCTAAGTCATTCAGGGATTTGACCTGAGTGTAGCGCGGATCTTTGTCAGGAACACAAAGGATTTTCTCATCGCGATCGCCACCGTCAATCATCTCCAAGAAGCCAATCGGTCGTGCGGCAATCACACAGCCTGGAAAGGTTGGCTCGTCAATTATGACCATGCCATCTAAAGGATCGCCATCATCAGCCAAAGTATTGGGTACAAAGCCGTAGTCATAAGGATATTGTACCGAGGAATAAAGTACTCGGTCTAGAGCAAAAGCTTCTAGTTCCTTGTCGTATTCGTATTTATTTTTACTTTTGCCAGTAATTTCAATCAGAACGTTGATTAGACCGGGTTTCGGTTGGGCAGGAATACGAGATAAGTCCACAAAAACTCCTCTGATAACAATGAATCATGGGGGCACTCAGTCAGCTTCGCTCCCCGTGTAGAATTTTAGGGCAATATGGATCTCTTCCCAACGTATTCATTTCACGAGATAGGGCATTGAAAAGAGGCAGAGGGGCGGGGTGCTGCTCTTGCTGAGGGGAAAGAGCTAATTTTTTATTCTCCCCCCTGCCCCCTGCCCCCTGCCCCCTGCCTCCTGCCCCCTGCCTCCTGCCCCCTGCCCCCTGCCTCCCCTTCATCTCTGCCACTCCTATTGAAATGGAAAAAGCGTTGTGAAGAAACTTCGCAACGCTTTTTCCAAGAGGGTATTATTATCTCCCGCCCTTAATTGCTGTTGGGGGGGTTTATTTCTGCCCGTACTCTGTCAAGACAACTGAAATCTGGAGTCACACAATACAGATTTCAGCTTATTCCTGATGAACTACATCCAAATCTAGAGAAATTTTCTTAAAATCAGCTTTCTCCTTTTCTGTAGCTTTCCTGTTGGTGAAATGCTACTGTAAAGCTTTATCAATCTTGACTTCCTTTGAAATTTTGAACCAGGGGCTGCTGGTTATTTTGAACATCAGTTGAAGAATAGTGGGCGATAACAAATACGGGTAGAATGAGAGTTAATAGAGCGATCGCAGTTCCCACAATGTCTGCCAAACGTTGGGAATATGTGTCGGTATTGGCAGACTGGCTATTTGAATTCATACAAAATTGAAGTTCTTCGTAACACTGTGTAGGTCTACTCTCTGATTGAGAGTCTTAATTCTATGTTAGCTATTTTTAAACTGTAGAATGTGTAGCATCCTACAATCTAAACCAGTTCTATAACTGTCATAGTAGCCTTTTTATACATGGGCTTCTTAATACAAAGTTACAAGTAAACAAATCATGTTTTATTTTGCAATTAATATTTTCAGATGTTTCCCTGTATGGTGTAATGGTTCGCATACGCAAAGCCAACTTTGACAGCATCATAAATTACATTTTTTCGCTGCTTAAAGATTAATTAGCAAAACATATTTCTCCGATACTTCATGATTATAACATCCTAAAACGCCTTTGATAAGGTCATTTTACTTGAATTGCTTATTTGTGATACAGGACACAAATTAGCAATTGCACTGATAGATATTCAGTGCTTTTGATTGTTATACAGTAGTTATACATAAAAATCTTTGACGCTAGAGAAGAAATGGATAGGAATAATTTTTGTAACCAAGGATAGCTACCGAATAAATACAGATGCATCAACTATGTGTGCAGCATGGATTCAGTGATACCACTAAACAAATATTTTAGAATTTAAATTTTAAAACCTATGTGATATCACAGGAATTTTGTCAATCTATATGTAGGTAGATTCAAAAATATTTTATATCATGTCCGACTTAGTACTTAGTCAAAAGCGAGCGTTCGCGCAGCGTCTCTAAGAGTTGCGCGGCAATCCCAAAGCCAAGGGAATTGCTTCATTTCACTTCGTTGCATACCCAACTCTTGGAGAGGCTGCGCCAACGGGAACGCCAAGGGCGAACGCAATGACATATCGTAAGTAATTTGCCGAACTTGATATTAGAAGGTGGCGTAGAGGTGTAGGAGTTATCGCCAAACTTTGCTCATATCTGAACAAAATACCCAATCCCAATTTCCTAACCCTAAATCCGTATAAGTTTTTGGATAAATTAAAATCTAAGACGCAATACGCTTGGGTTAAGGCTAAAACTCTTTATCAAAGTCAAATTTTTAACGAACCGCAGAGGCGCAGAGGAAACAGAGAGAAGAGAAAAAATGCTTAACCCAAGCATATTGATCTAAGACGAGAAATTGTATAACAAATTAATCAGCTAAAAAAACCGCCACTAACTATCATAGGGCGGTCTGGTTAAGCAATCGGAGGGTAATTACAGATTAGTCTGCTAATAAATCAAATTGCTGTAACGAAGTTTGCATTAAATTGGGGAGTAGGGAGTAGGGAGTAGGGATTGGGGATTGGGCACAATACGGTTCGGTTAGTGATATTTTGCCCAGCAGATCCCCCCAACCCCCCTTTTTAAGGGGGGCTTTATAACCCTCTTTTACCCCCTTTTTAAGGGGGTCGCCGCAGGCGGGGGGATCTTAACCGAACCGTATTGGGATTGGGCATGTGTTACGGGTTATGGGTTATTGTCTCCTTGTCCGCCTAATCTCCCCCACTCCCCACTCCCTACTCCCTTCCATAAACACTCATTGGTTCCTTGATAAATCGGGTGTAAAGATGCTTAAACGTAGACTTAATTACGCGGGGCATACCAAAATCGATGGGCATCAATTTGTCTGGTAGCCGCCAATCTTGTATTTTTAATAAGTCAGGATTTAAATGCGGAAACTCTATGGCAGCTAGTTCTGGACAAACTCCTAGCCTTTGGGAAGCTGCAACTGTGGGCACTTGTTCTGGAGGAACATTGAGGATTTCTACCATTGCCCGATCTAAGGCAAATATATCTGATGCGGCTGCTAAAATGCCGAGTTGGCGAGGTTCACCATTACTGGGGCCATTTCCTTCATGACCGATGATGCCATCTAATATGGTTAAATTAGGGTTAATTGCCCTGGCAGTTTCTACTAACATTTCACCAAATCTATTCGCATCTTTTCCAGCTTCCATGTGCCACCAAGCTTTCATTTTACCGGGGACGCAACCAAACAAGTTTTTTACGCCCAGTGTTAATGTCAATTGCATGTGTGATTTCACTTTAGGTAAGTTAATCACTACATCTGCTTCCATTGCTTCTTTAGACAGTCGCAGATGGTTAAAATTCTCACTAATGGTTTGGTAACGCTGACCGTGAAAATCGATGATGGGAAGATTGAGTTCTTCTAAAATAGGCAGATAGCCGTTTGCTACTGCTACGCCCTTGGCACTGCCAAAAGCAGGACTATCGCCCAAAAATGGCTTACCGCCAACCTCAATTACCATCTTGGCAACTTCGTAAACTAGTTCGGCACGGGTGATACACTCTTTACCAGGACGCGTACCTGTAAGTAGATTCGGTTTGAGTAAAACGCGATCGCCTTTTTTTACAAACGCTGCTATTCCTCCAAAAGGTTCCAGGAGAATGACTAAGGATTCTCGTAAAGCCTCTCGTTCGTAAGATGTAGCCCGAATAAGACTAACAGATGGTTTTTGAGTCTGCATAGATAAATGGGGATAGAGGGAGTGGGGAGTGGGGAGTGGGGAGTGGGGGAGATGAGGGAGATGAGGGAGATGAGGGAGATGAGGGGGACAAGGAGAATACTATGTCCAATTCCCCATGCCCAATGCCCCATGCCTCATAACCTATTATTCTGTTCTGAGCGGTAAGATACCACTCATTTGTTCTAGATTTAACACTGTAGCTAAGTCTGCTTCACTCATCAACCCGCGTTCTAAAACAATCTGCCGCAGGGATTTACCAGTTTCCAAAGATTCTTTGGCGACAGCAGCAGCGTTTAAATAACCGATGTGGGTATTTAGTGCGGTTACTAAAGCTAAACTGCCTTCGGCATAAGCTAAACAATGTTCTTGGTTCGCAGTAATTCCCTGGATGCAGCGTTCGGTGAGTGCAGCGATGGTTAACCCAAGAATTTCGATACTGTGAATTAGGTTATAGGCAATTAGTGGCATCATCACATTTAATTCTAATTGTCCGGCTTGTGCGGCTAATGCGATCGCACTGTCGTAACCCATCACCTGAAAACACACCATTGATGTCATCTCTGCCATTACTGGGTTATATTTTCCTGGCATAATCGAGGAACCGGGTTGCACTGGAGGGAGTTGAATTTCTTTCAAACCAGTTTTTGGCCCCGAATCCATCAGTCGTAAATCGTGAGATATTTTGACTAAATCCTGCGCTAAGTTGCGTAAAGCACCGGAAACATTTACAAATGGGGCCATACTCTGCATGGCTGCCATAAGATGGGGTGCAGGTTCTAAAGGAGTATCAATCAATTCTGAAAGAACTTCTACCACACGGGCGCGATACAAAGGATGAGTATTTAACCCCGTTCCGGCTGCGCTACCTCCCAAACCCAGCACCATCAAATCACCAGAGGCGGTGTAAATCCGGTTTTGATGTTCTGTGAGGATTTGTGCCCAAGCCCGAAAATTCTCACCCAAACGCACGGGTACTGCGTCTTGTAAGTGGGTTCTGCCAGATTTGACGATATCTTGAAATTCTACAGCTTTGTTTTCTAAGGATGCGATCGCACCATCTATTGCTGGGTGTAATGTCTTGGATAATGCTAATAATCCACCAATGCGAATTGCGGTCGGAATCACATCATTGGTAGACTGCCCATAATTAACGTGGTCATTGGGACTAACACGTTTGTAATTGCCCTTTTCTTCACCAAGAATTTCTAAGGCGCGATTTGCCAAAACTTCGTTGATATTCATGTGGTGGGATGTTCCAGCACCCGCCTGATAAACATCCACGACAAATTGATCTCGGAACTTCCCAGCCAGGATTTCATCAGTTGCTTGGACAATCGCCTGACTAATATCTTGAGGTATGCAATTCAGTTCCCCATTCACAATTGCTGTAGCTTTTTTAATGATTAGACCAGCATCTACGTAAGTAGCTAAAGGCTTTATGCCGCTTATGGGAAAGTTTTCGATAGCCCGCAGGGTTTGAATGCCGTAATAAAGGCTACTAGCAATTTGGCGATCGCCCATCGAATCGCGTTCGATGCGGAATTGAGAGTCTGTGTGTTCAGTCATAGTATTGTTTTAGGAGAGCTACAGAAAACAGATTTTCCCACGCTTAGGGGGAAAGTGGGGAGATAAGGGAGATGGGGGAGATGAGGGAGAAAAATTACTTGTTTATCCCTCTTGTTTTCTTTGTCTTCTTCATCCTCCTCATCCTCCTCATCCCCCTCATCCCCCTCATCCCCTCTATGACCATACCCAACTGGATTACCTTCTCTCGTCTATTAGGGATACCATTTCTGCTTTACGGTTTATATAATCCCACACCTCAAGCTCAGTGGATATGTTTGGCGATTTTTCTCATTGCTGCATTAACTGATTGGTTAGACGGGTATTTGGCGCGAAAACTCAACCAAATTAGTGAATTGGGTAAGTTTCTTGATCCCTTAGTGGATAAACTTCTGGTACTTGCGCCGTTACTGGTTTTTATTGAATTAGGAAAAGTGCCGGCTTGGGGAGTATTTTTGATTTTAGCGCGGGAATTAGCGATCGCTGGTTGGCGGGTGAATCAAACGACGATTACGGGGGCGAATATTTGGGGTAAACTCAAAACTGTTAGTCAAATAGTTGCGATCGCACTTTTGATTGCGCCTCTTGCTCAAGTGTGGCAAATTCCCTCTCTGATTGCCTTTTGGGTTTCTGTGGCCCTAACTTTAATATCTGGGGGTATTTATCTTTTGCCGCAAAAAGCTAGCAATCCTGATTGAAAACATCTACTGTATCGTCCCTGTAGGTCTGAGATTTTCCCTGATAATCATGACAAAATATTTGTAGCTAGGTCAGAAATTTCTAACAGTGCCCAAGAAAATTCGGGAACTAAAAGCAATGCTCCTCAAAGCTGGATTTACTTATAGAAGTGGCAAAGGCAGTCATACACTATAGAGCCATCCTTTGCTATTTTACAGCCTTACTTTGTCTGGAAAAGACGGAGCAGATGCAGATCGTTACCAGGAAAAAGATGTTATAAATGCGCTCATAGAAATAAAACAACTGGAGGAGGAAGATAAAGGAGAACAGGAATGAAACCACAATATAGTATTGTAATTCAGTGGTCGATGGAAGATAAAAAGTACATTGTCAGCCTACCTGAGTTTGGCCCTTATGCACATACTCATGGAAATACCTACGCAGATGCTCTCAATAATGGTGAGGAAGTGCTGGAACTTTTGATTGAAGATTACCAAGCACAAGGAAAACCACTACCAGAGCCTTTGACTGCAAATGTTTCCTTTCGGTTTGTGTAATTCTTATGCTAATTATAGGAACACTCGGTAATTTCAAAAATGATTCAACAAAATTTTATAGGAGTTCTGAGGTATAGTTCTTAATTCTTAACTCCTAACTCCTAACTCCTAACTTTTTTCATGCCATCTAAAACCTTACCACCGCCCCTAAAACCTGGAGACTTACTACGAGTAATTACCCCTAGTGGTGCTTTGCGAGAATTTGAGGCATTTGAACGGAGTGTAGAAATTTGGCGATCGCGTGGTTATCGAGTAGAAATCAGCCCCCAGATAGATGACAAATGGGGTTATCTTGCTGGCACAGACGAAACCCGCCGTCACCAACTAGCAGCAGCATGGCAAGATCCCGATTGTCGCGGTATTCTCTGTTCCAGAGGCGGTTTTGGTAGCACCCGCATCCTAGAAGATTGGAATTGGCCAAACTCAGTGGTTCCCAAGTGGCTCATAGGCTTTTCTGATATCACAGCTTTATTATGGAGCCTTTATACAGCAGGAATTTCCGGCGTTCACGGCCCCGTACTGACGACTTTGGCAGATGAGCCAGATTGGTCAATTGAGAGATTATTTGATTGGGTAGAAAGTAGTTCTTTCGCCCCTCTCAAAGGTTGTGGTTGGGGTGGTGGTGTGGTTACCGGCGCTTTACTACCAGGTAATCTCACAGTCGCTACTCACCTTTTGGGTACACCAATCCTGCCACATCTGAATGGTGTAATTCTGGCGCTGGAGGATATTACAGAAGCACCTTATCGTATTGACAGGATGTTGACGCAGTGGCGCTTAAGTGGTGCTTTGTCTCAAGTCTGCGGTATTGCTTTGGGCGGTTTTACTCGCTGTGAAGCGCCGCCAACTGTGTCTAGTTTTAGTGTAGAAGAAGTATTGCGCGATCGCTTGGGTGATTTGGGGATTCCTGTTGTCTCTGATTTGCCTTTTGGTCATGATAGCCCCAATGCAGCTTTACCAGTGGGTATAGAGGTAATTTTAGATGGGGATGCGGGAATATTAGCGATGCCTACGGCGGCAAGCTACGCGCCATAGTTGAGCGCAAATGTTGATTAGTAGTATATCAGTTTCTCAGGATTTTTTGAAACCACTCTTCGGTGCGATCGCCCATAGCTTCTAAAGAGTATAAAGTTTCTGCTTGTTGGCGACAAGCTTGGCGGTCAATTTCATCCAAATGCTTAATCGCTTCTACTAAACCTTGAACACTATCAGGTTCCACCAAAAAACCAGTTTTGCCTTCCTGGACAATTTCTGTTAAACCACCCCGACGGTAAGCAATTAAAGGTACTCCACAAGCAAGCGCCTCTATTGCTACATTTCCAAATGCTTCTACCCAACGAGGAGTTACTAAAAGAGATAGACATTGCCCTAACTCTTTTTGTAGCTCAACCGTTGGTAAAAATCCTAAATATTCGATGGGAGCATTAGGATATTCTTGAGAAATTTTCTCCCAGTAAGATATTTCCTGTTTTAATCCGAATATTTTTAATGGAATACCGATGATTTCTGCTGCTGCTACTGCATCTTCTAGTCCTTTTTCAGGAGCTATTCTACCTACCCACGCCAAGCTGTGATCTGGTTTGGGACAAAATTGATAAATAGATAAATCCAAACCATTTAGCAGACATATACATCGTTCTGCAAATGTGAAAGTAGCTGCCTGGGTTTGACTGTGAACACCGATAGTATTCGGAAAATTGATTGCTACTTGTTCAATAATCTGATCCATTGCATCTGTCAAAGAACCCATACTGATCAGATGTGCGATCGGACGGTTAAAAAATGGTGTTAAATACAGTGGCAGCCAATCATAAGCAAAATTCACAATCAAATCATAATCTGCTTGCACTTGACGAGCATAATCCCACATATTCGCCAGAACAGAATTTTTATGCAGCAAAATTGGATCACTACGACTCTGATTTTGCGCTGGTATCTGTATTAGTTCTCCTGTAATTTCTCTAATAGGTAATGAATTGCTAATAGACCCTTGCGGTGCAACAATCTCTAATTTATGTCCTCGTCGGAGCATCTCTGTAGCAATATTAGATAGCGTTAACTCTACTCCACCTCCCAACCCTGAACCTAACGCACCCATTGGGGTAGACATAAATAATAATTTATGGTACATTTGCCGTCGTTAATGTATTTTCCTACTTAGTTGCTGGGGATTATATTTCTACACCTTCCTTATTAAATTATATTTTAACTTTGATGCAAGAGGATAAATATTTTTTATAGAATATTGGGAATTCAATAGAGATTTTTAACTATAAAGATGTTAATGAACTCATAGATAAAATAAATATCGATATCTTCAATATCTTTTATGAAGGTATTGTTCTTAATGGCATAATTCAAGTGGATGACTACGATAATTGGGATGGTTGTCAAAAGCCTTACATGATTTTGAACGTTTGAGAATAGAGCAACTTAATATTCATAAAATTGACTACACGGCACTGTAGTTCAAGAAGGGTGAAATGAGAAATGCCCAACAAATCTAAAAATTGACATGAAAGTTACCCTTTTTCAATCCCAAATTCCAAATTTTTTCCGCAAGTTGACCAATTCTCCTTGGCGGCTTTCGCTGATAGGAATTATTCTGAGTATATTTTTAATATTCTTATATGGTTGTCAGAAGATAGTCCAGAAGAATGATGGAGTAATTCATCTGAGTTTATGGCAATCAATCAATCCCCCTACTAATCGGTATGTGTTTGATAAACTAGTAGATAAATTTAATCAGACTCATACTGATGTTCAGGTGGAATCTATTTTCATAGGTCAACCCCAATTGCCAAAAATCTTAACAGCAGTTGTGGGCAATGCGCCTCCAGATATTCTGTCATTCGATCCTCAATTGACAGGTCAGTTTATGGAACTAGGGGCAATTCAGTCTTTAGAAGAATGGCTGGAAAATTTTCCATTAAAGTCGGAAATTAGCCCCAACTTATGGGAGGAACTAAAATTAGATGGTCATCTTTGGTCAATCCCACTTTCTACAAGCAATTTAGGGATTTTTTACCGACCTAAACTTTTCCAAGCTGCGGGAATTACGCAAATTCCTAAGACTTGGGAAGAGTTGAGGGAAGTTGCCAAAAAGTTGACTATAGACCGCAATGGCGACAATCGACCTGAACAATACGGAATGTTGCTGCCTTTAGGAAAAGAAGAATGGACTGTCTTTAGTTGGTTTCCTTTTTTATTGAGTGCTGGTGGAGAGATTGTAACAAATAACCGTCCAAATTTGACGAATGTGGGTGCGATCGCAGCCTTACAATTTTGGCAGGATATATTAAAAGATGGTTCAGCAACCCTTTCTTCGCCAGAGCGAGGTTATGAAGAAGACGCTTTTATTTCAGGCCGCGTTGCAATGCAGATCACAGGCCCTTGGACTTATATCATGAAGTCTAATGTTGACTTTAAAGTATTCCCCATACCTGCAAGTGTGAAACCTGCTACGGTGACAGCCACTGGAGATATGTATTTGATGAAGACTACACCAAAAAGAGAGCAAGCCGCACTAAAATTTTTAGAGTATGTTTTAAGTGAAGAATTCCAAACAGAATGGAGTATAGGGACGGGTTTTTTACCAGTTAACATTAAATCTACCCAAAGTCAGGCTTATCAAGAATTTCTCCAGCAAAAACCTGTCTTGAAAGTCTTTATTGACCAAATGCCCGTATCAGGTTCTCGACCAATCATTCCTGGCTATAGTCGCTTGTCTGACAGTTTAGGTCGAGCCATCGAAGCCACCATGCTAGGAGCATCTCCAGAAACAGCACTTAAACAAGCTCAAGCAAACCTCGATTCAATTTGGGATTCCCTACAATCTAAATGAAATTTAAAATTCTAACTAAGGCTTCCTTTTTACTTAGCTTTGCAAAAACTAGGTTTCAAACCCAATGTTTAATTATGATTAACCAGAAATTCCACTCCGGCGATCTGAATTTATTTTCAAGGTACACAAGCCAATTGCTGGTATAATTCCCAAAATTAGTGCTGTAAACCCTTGTCCACTCCAATACAAAATAAAAGTACGGTTGGCTTCTGGAATCAAATTTTGCACAATAAAAAGCAACCAAACCAAAATAGTGATCAAGAAGAAAGAGATTGAGGGTAAAAAATTCCACCACCAAATGCCTGTTGTGTATCGCCTCAATACCAGCCATTGGCAAAGCCCCAGCCAAATACCAGAAATTATATATGCGATCGCAGACAGAAATCCAAAAATAAAAGTTTGTTCAGGAGATAAAGTTTCATTTAACGATATGGCAATAGTTGAAATATAGTTAATCCAAGCTGTAGAAACGCCGTTGGCAATCAGCCAACCTACACTAGTAGCAAATATCCACTGCCAACCCGGTAAATATCGGTAAAGGACAAGGGCTTGATCAGCAGCAAAAATCACGGCAAATATAACATTACTGAGACTTCTAACCAAAATGCCCCATGTTTGTGGTTGGATTGCAACGCTAGGTGAGGTTTGGAGAATAATTTTCTCTAAGGCGATACTGGCAACGCCACCCACAACCCATCCGATCAGGGTCATTAAGGTAAACTGAATAAAGAACCTCTGTCGCTGCGATCGCGGAATCAAAAATTTTCCTGGGTTAGGATCATTATTAGCAGATGCAACATGATCCGGACTGTTAGAGTCAGTTTGCATATCAAGTTAGGGGACTAGGGAGTAGGGAGAGCAGGGAGATAGGGGAGCAGGGGGAGAATAACTAATGCCCAATGCCCAATCCTCAATTAAATATTGATTCTTGTTTTACCCTATTTCTCAATCGCCAGTCCCTATTTTCCATTCCCCACTGGCCACTCGCCACTTTCCCAAGGCGAGGATATTATGTCAATAATAGCAGTTGCGTAGGTTGGGTTTCGTTCCTCAACCCAACATTTCGGGGGCTTTGTTGGGTTAAGCAAAGGGCAACCCAACAAAGCAATTTTTCACAAAGCCAAGCGTATTGATGTTGTTTTGCATCTGAATGGGAACCGCTATATTGCTAAAGATTTAGGGGTAGCCCATCGTAGACATCGCTTTGAGTCTTGGAAACTAAACGAGAAATGGTGATTTTTTTGTTGGTTCTTAACCTTGGTTGCGATCAAGAGTAATTTAGATGCGTTTGTCCTGCCCACTACAATTACGCAAGAACCTTCACATAATCTTTAAAGATATTTTAGTATATACACCCTATCTTTTGCGATTGATAAAAATCAAAATAGGATTACAAAGCATCAAGATAAACTTACATCTTCGGCTTATTCTACCCAACAACGGTCAGTTGCAAAGACCTAATAATCTTTGTGATTTTCTTCTATGTTGTTGAAGTAATGAAACCAGTTTTTCATAGCTAGGTTTCAAGAAAAGTTCAATCTTAATTCTCTTTGCGTTCTTCAAGGTTTATTACTAAAATGCTGCAAAAAATCTCCTTGGCTTTACTCGGAACAACTGCTGTAGTCATGAGTGCGAATCCAGCTAGTGCCTTCACTCTGCAAGTCAACACTGGCCCGTTTTCTAGCTATGCTGATGCGAAAACTGTTACCTTTGACGATGGCACAGCAAATGATCCTAATGGATTTGTTACTTACTCTAATATTACTACTAACATTGTTCAAGGTAGTAAAGATAGTCAATACGCCTCACCTTATGGGGATAACACCAACTTTCTAACAATTGCTCCAAAAAATACTGCTGTTGCAGGTAACAGTGGTTTTGTCAATCTTAACTTCAAAGAAGCTGTTAATTACTTCGGTTTTTATGCAGGTTCATTGGATAGTTACAACTATTTTGACATTTACAACGGCGATAAGTTATTAAAGAGTTTTAGTGGTGCAAATGTGCCAACTGCTATAGCTAATGGTAGCTGGACTAGCTCTGATGCTAATAAGTTTATCAATATTGTAGCTGATACAGGAGAAACATTTAACCGAGTTGTGATGCGCTCAGATGGTGTTGCCTTTGAAACAGATAACCACGCCTATAGACTAGCCAACAAGAGCGTTCCCGAACCTAATGCGATGTTAGGTGTGTTAGCAATAGGTGCTTGTGGTATGATGTCACTCTTCAAACGCTCACAACATAAAGCGACAGTGAAAGCATAAATTTATCAAGATACCCGTTGAAAACCCTTAAGGATGTGTCTTTACGCCAGACGTAGAGACACATTTGTTATTTGTCATGGAGTTTTCCTCATGCGTTCCCTTGATGCAGAAGTGAGAGGTGCATTTCTACGTGGGACTCAAAGCGATGATTTGATGGGAGAAGCCAAAAAAACCATAACTTGTCGCACTTGCTGGCATTAATACTGTAGTCAAGCCAACCGATCGCTCATATCCAATAATCAAAATATTATAAAATATTACTATTATGCCCTGCTATTCACCTTTTCCTGAGAACTTGCTGGAAAAGCGTAATCCCAGAATGATAAGCTAAACAGTGGCATAAATAGGATGAAGTAATAAATGGGTGTTTATTCAACGACTCCTCATCTCTTACGGGCTGCTCGTGGTGAAGTAGTAGATCGTCCCCCTGTATGGATGATGCGACAAGCGGGACGATATATGAAAGCATATCGAGACTTAAGAGATAAGTATCCTTCGTTTCGCGATCGCTCGGAAATTCCAGATGTAGCAATTGAAGTTTCCTTGCAACCCTGGAGAGCCTTCCAGCCAGATGGAGTAATTTTATTTTCTGATATTGTCACCCCATTACCTGGTTTGGGCATTGACATGGATATTGCCGAAGGTAAAGGGCCAATCATTCACTCGCCCCTCCGCACTCAAGAACAAATTGAACGTCTGCATCCTTTAGAACCAGAAGCAGCTCTACCATTTATCAAGACAATTTTACAAGCGTTGCGTTCTGAAGTAGGCGATAAATCAACGGTGTTGGGCTTTGTGGGTGCGCCGTGGACATTAGCAGCTTATGCAGTTGAGGGAAAAGGTTCCAAAACCTATTCCATCATCAAAAACATGGCATTTTCAGATCCGACTATATTGCATCAATTGTTAGCTAAATTAGCAGATGCGATCGCCATTTATGCCCGCTACCAAATTGACTCTGGCGCTCAAGTTGTGCAAATGTTCGATTCTTGGGCGGGTCAATTGAGTCCTCAAGATTATGACACCTTTGCTCTCCCCTATCAGCAGAGAGTTTTCCAACAAGTCAAGCAAACCCACCCCGATACACCTTTGATTTTGCTAGTTAGCGGTAGTGCGGGTGTGTTGGAAAGAATGGGACAATCTGGCGCTGATATAGTCAGTGTAGACTGGGCAGTGGATATGGCAGACGCACGAGCCAGATTGGGTAAGCAAGTCAAAGTTCAAGGAAATCTTGACCCAGGCGTGCTATTTGGCTCTAAACAGTTTATCCGCGATCGCATTCTTGATACCGTTCGCAAAGCTGGTAATTGGGGTCACATTCTCAATCTCGGTCATGGTGTCCTCCCAGAAACTCCAGAAGAAAATGTCGCTTTCTTCTTTGAAACAGCAAAAGAACTGAATCTTGCAGGAGTTAAGGGTTAGGAGTTATGAGTTATGAGTTATGAGTTAGGAGTTATAAACTATTTAGTTGCGAGGTGCAGAGTTATTTTTTTATTCTTAACTCCTCACTCCTCACTCCTAACTTGATTCATGGCTTCTGATTCGGAACTTTTAACTTCATTTTTAACTCTTAACTTTTAACTCCTTACTTTTGATAAATTCTCTATGAGCCAGAAACGGATTTTAGTGACTGGTGCAAGTGGTTGTATAGGTCATTATTTAACAGAAGCCTTAATTAAAGAAACAGATTACGAACTGTATCTACTAGTTAGGAACCCAAGTAAACTGCAAGTTGATACTAAGGCCCGTTCAGGTATCAACGTTTTGCAAGGTGATATGCAAAATATTCGCCAGTTTGCCGATTTGCTATCCACAATTGATACGGCAGTACTCACAGCCACAGCTTGGGGTGGTGATGAGACATTTGATATTAATGTTGTCAAGACTATAGAGTTGCTAGAACTGCTAGATCCAGAACGTTGCCAGCAGGTAATTTATTTTTCGACAGCTAGCGTTTTGGATCGCTATAATCAACCATTAAAAGAAGCTGGGGAAATTGGGACAGATTACATCCGTTCCAAATATGACTGCTTACAGAAAAAAGAAAAATTAGCGATCGCACCTAAAATTACCACAGTATTTCCCACTTTAGTATTGGGTGGTGATGCCAATAAACCCTATTCTCATGCCACCTCTGGCATTCCAGAAGTTACGAAATATATTAATTTGATTCGCTTTTTGGAAGCAGATGGTAGTTTTCACTTTATCCACGGACGAGATATTGCCACTGTCGTGCGATATTTAATTGATCATCCTGCCAAAAACGATCAACCACGTCGGCTTGTTTTAGGTCAAGCACCGTTAACTGCTAATCAAGCAGTGAAACAAGTTTGTGCTTATCTGGGCAAAAAGATTTACTTTCGCATTCCCATATCTTTAGCATTAGCTAATTTGATTATTATTCTGTTCCGCATTCAGATGGCCGCTTGGGATCGATTTTGTATGAACTATCGGCATTTCACATACGAAAAATTTATCAATCCTGATAGTTTCGGCTTGCCAAATTATTGTGCAACTATGAGTGATGTTTTAAAAATTAGTGGCGTTAAACGTGCATGATAAAATATCTATTCTTTGCTAATGATAGCGGTCATTTCTTGCAAAGATAAGCCGACACAAGCTGCCAGTTCTTCTAGTGTCAATCGTTTGCGTGTGTTTGCTTCTAACATAGATGTTGCAGCTGCAACGTAATCAGGGTTAGCAAGCAATACGCTTGGGTTAAGGCTAAAAAATAAAACTGGTGTAGGTTGGGTTGAGGAACGAAACCCAACATTATCAAGGCTTTGTTGGGTTGAACGAAGTGAAACCCAACCTACGATTCTTCTTAACCCAAGCGTATTGGGTTAGCAAGATGATTGACATTCTTAGGAGAAGTTGCTTGAGAATAAAGGCTGGCAATGCCGGAGCCTCCAGTAAATTTTTGTATTTGATAAGTAGCAATTAGAGCTGCTTGACGTGCTTGGAGATAGGCAACATAATAATATTGCACAATAGCTAATCTTTTTTGCTGTCTAACTTCCTTCCAACGAGCTCGCAAAACAGGAAGCTGCTGAAAAGTACTGATGAATTTAATCGGGTCTACTGTGACAGTTAAGGAAAAGCTGTTTTCGCGCTCAGATGGTGATAATATCAGTCTGTAAAGCCTTTAAATCAAAGGTTGGATATCTATTCAGGATTACAGGCGATTAAGATTCTTCATAAATTTTAGTGATAATCCTGAACACATCTGGCGATCGCCTGTGACAGTTGCGTAAGTCCTACAGATATGCATTTAGTTTGCAGCCTGGCCGTAGTTAGAGAAACTAGAAATCTCCTGACTCCTGTTGCAACATGCTTTTCTTTTTGCCGATTAGCTGTAAGAATTCCCGTCCCTACTTGTCCATTGGAGGGAAAAATATCAATGGTAAAATAAAACAACTTTAATAAAAAGTCAATAACTCTTTATTTTCGTTAGAGTGGGATAACAATCAAAGTGTGAGGATTGATACTACATGCGAATCTTGTTAGTGTATCCAATATTTCCCAAAACTTTTTGGTCTTATGAAAAAATCTTGGAGTTAGTCAATCGCAAAGTTTTATTACCACCTCTGGGTTTAGTAACAGTGGCGGCGATTCTGCCCCAAGAATGGGAATTCAAACTGGTAGATCGCAACATCCGCCCAGCAACAGAAGAAGAATGGGCATGGGCAGATGTGGTAATCCTCTCTGCGATGATTGTCCAGAAACAAGATTTACTTGAACAAATCCAGGAAGCAAAAAAACGTGGCAAGCTAGTCGCAGTTGGCGGCCCCTACCCCACTTCTGTACCTCACGAAGTTGAAAATGTTGGTGCAGATTTTCTGATTTTGGATGAAGGAGAAATCACTCTCCCCATGTTTATTGAGGCAATCAAAAGGGGAGAAACATCTGGCACTTTCCGCGCCACAGAAAAGCCAGATGTCACAAGCACACCAATACCCCGCTTTGATTTATTAGAATTGGATGCCTATGACATGATGTCGGTGCAGTTTTCGCGTGGGTGTCCCTTCCAGTGCGAATTTTGTGACATTATTGTTCTCTACGGGCGCAAACCACGCACCAAAACCCCAGCACAACTGTTAGCAGAGTTAGATTGCCTCTATGAATTGGGTTGGCGGCGGGGTGTATTTATGGTGGATGATAACTTTATTGGCAACAAACGAAATGTAAAATTGTTGCTCAAAGAGTTAAAAGTTTGGATGGCAGAACACAAGTATCCCTTCCGATTTGATACTGAAGCTTCAATTGACTTAGCCCAAGACTCAGAAATGTTGGAGTTGATGGTTGAGTGTGGTTTCTCGGCGGTGTTTTTGGGAATCGAAACGCCGGATGAGGATAGTTTGCAAATGACCAAGAAGTTTCAAAATACTCGCAGTTCTCTAACTGAGGCAGTGGAAACCATCATCAAAGCCGGATTGCGCCCAATGGCTGGGTTTATTATCGGGTTTGATGGCGAAAAAGCAGGTGCAGGCGATCGCATTGTCCGCTTTGCAGAACAAGCAGCCATTCCCTCTACTACCTTTGCCATGTTGCAAGCGTTACCTAACACTGCGCTTTGGCATCGCCTGAAAAAAGAAGGACGACTACGGGAAAATCAAGATGGCAACATCAACCAAACAACATTGATGAACTTCCTGCCCACCCGTCCCCTAGAAGAACTTGCACGAGAATATATTGAAGCGTTTTGTACTTTATACGACCCAGTGCAGTATTTGGATCGTACCTATCGCTGTTTCTTGATGATGGGTTTGCCGAGTTGGAAAGCGCCAGCAAAAATGCCAGAGTGGGTGGTTGTGAAAGCGCTGTTAATTGTAATTTGGCGACAAGGCATCAAACGGGAAACCCGTTGGAAGTTCTGGCATCATTTGTTCAGCATTCTCAAGCGTAACCCTGGAGTTATTGAACATTACATCTCTGCTTGCGCCCACAACGAGCATTTTCTAGAGTATCGCCAAATTGTGCGCGATCAAATTGAAAGTCAGCTAGCTGAATATCTCGCGCAAGGTGCAGAAACGCCTTATGTGTTAGTGAAGGAAAAAGTAGAGGAAAAAGCTGAAGCGGTAGTCAGTTAGTTTCATTGGAAAATAACAAGTGATATCATGTCCGCTTGATTACTTATAGCTTTTCCTAATCAAATGAGGTACATCATAGTCCCCTCCTCGCTTGCGGGGAGCAGGGTGGTTTCATACGAAAAAAGAAAAATACATAAGTCTTGATTTCTCGTTTTGTGACATAGCTTTTTACCCCACTTCCAAACCTCTCCCCGAAGCGGAGAGAGGCTTTGAAACCCAGTTTTAATTTTTCTGTGGTTGTATGAAACCACCCTGCCCTCCTCGCTTGCGGGGAGGGGGTTGGGGGTGGGGTTCTTTTATTATGGGTAATTTGGCGGACATGATATTATCTACCGCGATCGCGTTCTAAATCATCAATCACTTTTTGCAAATACCACTCGTCTGACATCCCAGGATGGTAATCCTGCTTCTGCTGAATTAATCTTTCGGCAATTTCCCAATATCCGCCAACCATTCGCAAAAGTCGCTGACGTAGTAGGTTATATTTTTGCTTTTTTGACTCTGGACTAAATTTGTGGATTTTTTCTAGACTACTTAAGACTTGTTGATAATTTCCCCAGTCTTCTTGTTCACAAAAAATACTCGCCGCCCGTTGATAATCTTCCAGGGCATTTTGCATTTCTTCCATGCAAGTATAGGCAATGCCGCGATTGTAGTAAGCTTGAGCATCATCAGGGTTTATTTGTAGTGCGTAGCTGTAATCTTGAATTGCACCGAGATAGTTACCCATTGCTCGATAAGCATTGCCTCTGGCAATATAGACTAAGGGATCTTCGGGTTGCATCTGAAGTGCTTGATTCAGATCCGCGATCGCACCTTGATGATCGCCCAATATAGAACGCGCTTTACCTCGGTTGCGATAGACAATGGCATCTTGAAAATCTAATCGCAATGCTTGATTAAAATCTGCGATCGCTTCTCGATAATTCCCCATTTTGCAACGCACAACCCCACGACAGCAGTAAGCTTGGGCATCTTGTGAATCGGCTTTTAATACCCAGTTTAAATCAGCTAGTGCCTCTTGCGTATCTCCCTTTTCAGCCTTTTCTAATAATTGCGTGAAATATTCATTTGTGGATAAAATGGGCGCATTTGGAGAACGTGATTGCTGTACAACAGGTAATTTTTGGGGTTGTAGCTGTTTAATTTGTTCCAGACACAGACGACAATTGTCTTTATCCTGTTGTTCTAGATATAATTGTGCAGCTTTTTTAAAATTAGCGATCGCGTCTTGAATATAACCCTGTTTGCGTCGCACTATCCCCCGCAGATAATAAGCAGAAGCATAGTTGAGATTGAGACGAATAGCGCGTTCAACATCGTCTAGCGCCCCCGGTAAATTTTTCAGCGCCACCCTTGCCAATCCACGACAATAATATGCCTCTACACTCTCAGGATTCAGCTTCAGGGCTTCGGTATAATCTGAAACAGCCTTAAGGATTGCACCTGAGTCATAATGTGCCAAACCCCGTTGCAAGTAAGCTTCGGTAAAATAAGGTGTCAGTTGTAAAGCATGGTTAAATTCCTCAATTGCTCCAGCGTAGTCTTTTCGCCTAGCCTTTTCCAATCCTCTATTGTAGAATTCGTCATTCATGGCATTTGTTTAGTTGATTCAGTTAGTTGAATTCCAGCACGCTTGTTTCGTAGCCTCACCTATACACTCACCTTTAATATTTTAAGTATTCAGCGTGCCTTTGTTTCTCGTGTATTAAAAAATGTATCAATAAAAATCTGTGGTTACTCTGGATTTATGCTTCCGATTTCTAAAGATGTTGGACTAGCTAACAGGGCTAACAAGCAAACATATAATATTACAAGTTCCTTATTATATTCAGCAATTTGTGGATGTGATCTGGATACAGTTCCGATTCCAAGTGATATAAAGATAGCAAAAATTGCAGGTTTATTAATTACGATTGATTATTTACAATTACAAATAAAAAAGCTGGGGAAATGACTACATTCAATTCCCCATATCTCGTAGATTGTAGAATATTTACAGTTAACTAGAATTATTCTGAAAGTAAGCTAGGAGAAGTCAGTACAAAAACATCAAAACTTCCTTGAGCGTCAGTTTGTGGTTTTATGGGATTGGCGAAATGGAAAAACTCATGGTCGTTGACCAATAATAGTTCCCCCGGATTTAGAACTTTGCTAAACACAGGTTTTTCTCTTTTGGCAGTATATAGATGTGTTTCTCCACCTTGAATATTATCTCTATCTACTGAAAAAACGCCAATAAAATCAGTTCCATCTTGATGGATACCTTCAGGGGCTGGATTAGCAAAATTATCTGGCGAACAAATAATTCTAATTTGATGAACTCCGATTTCAGCTTCAGGATGAAGTTTACAAGAATCGCTAAATGCTAAAACAAGATTTCTAAAAATATCAAGTTCTATGAGTGCATCATCTAATTCTGTAAACTCTCTTTTTACGTCGCCCACTAATGGATTATACTCTTTACTTTGAAAGAAGTAGCCATGAGGTAATTTGATTAACTCATTTCCAGAAACTGTGAACCGAGATAATCTTCTCGAACGATAGTTGCCTTTGATATAAGGGTCAATAGGCATATTACTAAAAAATGGCTTGAAACCTTCTACATTTATCGAATTTACCTTTCTTAGAGTAAACAGAAAAGCATATTCTAATTCCGTTGATGACCACACTTTTTGCATAGGATTTACCTCCTTGCACGTTGGAATTCTCCCGGATTTTTCTTTATGGGAGGATTATAATACCTAGTATATGCTACTTTATATTACTATGTTGTTAATTTAACTACAAAAATTCGCATTTTATGATATACACAGTTACTCAATTTCTGTTATGGGGCAGAGTAGCTGCTGAAAAGATTTGCTGTTGAGAGGTAGGTGGATAAGGAATCGACGTATATTTACTAGCAGCAACAAGGTTTCATAATGATAGATTGGCTTTACCGTTACCCACCTTTGTATTCGGGTATTCTGCTAAAACGCTACAAGCGATTTTTTGCCGACGTTCAACTTACTTCTGGCGAAATAGTGACAGCACATTGTCCAAATACAGGGCCAATGACTGGAGTATCGACTCCCCAAAGTGCTGTACAGCTTTCCAAAAGTGATAATCTTAACCGCAAATTGGCTTACACTTTAGAACTAATTCAGGTACATGACAACGAGCCGACTTGGGTAGGCATAAATACTTTCTTGCCCAATCGGGTGGTAAAGCTAGCTTTGGCGAAACATCTTTTCCCCGAATTGGGCGGCTATAGCCAAGTCAAAGGCGAGGTAGTTTATGGGCTAGATAAAAAAAGTCGAGTGGATTTTTTCTTGATGGGGAGTGATGAGGAACGCGCGATTTATTTAGAAGTGAAAAATACAACTTTGTCTGAGGGAAGACTAGCCTTATTTCCCGACACGGAAACTACAAGAGGACAAAAGCATTTGCGAGAACTAATGGCGCTGCTACCTCTAACTCGTGCGGTGATGCTTTACTTTATCAATCGCGGTGATTGTACTGAGTTCTCCCCTGGCGATCGCACAGATCCTATATATGGTAAATTATTACGGGATGCGATCGCTCTCGGTTTAGAAGTCTTACCTTGCCGTTTTGATATTTCCCCCGAAGGTATTCGTTATTTGGGTTTGGCGAAACTAAAAATTTGATTACACCTAATTAAATCTAAACCTATGAAACAATAAATCCATCTAGACAGTATCTAGATGGATTTGTTGATAGTTGGTGTTTACTAAAAAACATTCAACCAGACTGTAATAGAGAAACGACTACAGGTAGTCGCCGCCCCAGAAATAGCATTAGCTATTCTGACGTTTGCTTATGCAGGAATCAAAACTGTGTCAATTACGTGGATGACACCGTTATCAGCATCAACATCTGCTGTTGCAACAGTTGCATCATTGATTTTAACGCCATTAGAAGCGTCAATTTTTACATCTGAACCTTCAACTGTTGTAGCTGTCTTTAGCTTAACTACATCAGCAGCTAGTACCTTTCCTGAGACTACATGATAGGTCAAGATTTTCTTGAGCTTTGGAATATCTTGAAGTAATGAGTCTACTGTACCTGCTGGAAGCTTATTAAACGCTTCATCAGTAGGTGCGAAGACGGTAAATGGCCCAGGGCCTTTCAGTGTATCTACTAGACCAGCTGCTTGGATTGCTGCAACTAGTGTGTTGAAAGAACCATTATTAGCGGCGGTATCAACTATATTGGCCATGTGTTTTACCTAATTCTGTGTAATCTGTTACAAATCTAAACTATTTGTTTAATAAAATCTATCTATCGTTAGACGTATACCGAATAAAATTTTTTATTGATATCATAAATGATTGTCTATATTTTTATACAAATAGAGAATTATATATACATTGTTTGGGCGGATGAGTTACAAGCACTCTATGATGTGTAGTTTACCACCGCAGGCATCGCTCCTTCTTTATACAGAGGCAGGAGCGATCGCATCCAAGATTATTAGTGCAGCACTCGCAATACCAATAAAATTAGTTAAATTGATACTCAAAAAGTACATTGTTGGTATAAGCAGAGTTTTAGATATTTAGAAGTTATCTGGCAATCTTATAGTAAAATCTTTGCTGAGTAAGCAAAATAGGGTTTTTAGAAAATTTAAATGTACTTGCTCTAGCTTTGTGTCAGCATTTGTTAACCAAAAAAATTGGTAGTAAGCGTATTTAACTGGTATTATTTCATCATTAAATACATTTCACTCGTTGTTTGTGTAATTTCACTTGGAAATAATAAACAGCCCATCACATTAATGCTTTTAGCAATTGTGATTAGCTGCTTATTTCCAATAGGACTTAGGCGCAGTGGCTCGCTTTAAAAAGTTGGTTTTTAGGGTTCCCCTTATTTAATCAAACTTCTAGGTAATATTTTCCCCAAACTATAACTTTCATGAACAGAAGAAGATTTATTGCTTGCATTGCTACAGCAGTTACCAGCATGATGTTGGTAATAGGTTTGCAGTTTGTCAATTTATCGCCAGCAAGTTCCGTAACCACACTTAACGTGTATGCGGCTGTCAGCTTAACAAACGCGCTAAATGACATTAAAACTCGATACCAAAATGCTAACCCAGGTGTTAACGTTGTGTATACATTTGGTGCTTCTGGTACCTTACTGAGCCAAATACAAGCAGGCGCACCAGCAGATATTTTTATTTCTGCTGCGACAGACCAAATAAATGTATTACAGAATGCAACCCCAAGCAAATTGGTGACAAATAGCCGTAAGAACATTGTCAAAAATCGTCTAGCTTTGATTGCTCCTACGACACCTCCTGTTAGTGCTGGTAGTGCTGGTCTCAGTACCATTAATGGTTTGACCAACGCTAACATTACTGGCATTGCTATAGGTGACTACACAGGTACTCCTCCAGTTGTGCCAGCAGGAAATTATGCCAAACAAGTTCTTACTAGTCGAGGTATTTTCACGACTGTTAGTCCTAAATTATCCCTTGCTAGTAATGTGCGTACCGTTTTAACTGCTGTTGAAAATAAAACTCTTCAAGTTAACGGTGTAAATAAAACTATTAATGCAGGTTTTGTTTACACAACCGATGCTGCCATTTCTAACAAGGTAAGAGTCGTACAAACTGCTCTAACAAGAGAGAGCGATGCAATTGTCTACCCACTAGGTATACTCACCAGAACTACAGTTTTAACGACGGCACGGAGTTTTTCTAACTACTTAGCTGGTACTACTGCCCAGAATATCTTTAAAGGTTATGGCTTTCTCGCGCCTTAATCACCACGTCGTTGTCGTGAAATTTGAACTATTTGGAGTCATGTTTCGTGAAGCTCACTAAAAAATAATCTGGTGATCCGATAAATACATCATTAACTAAAATTAGCAATTTCCCTCTACATCATAGTGGTAATCAGGGTTTATCACTTGGTGGATTTGTAGACCTTAGCTACATATCACAGACCCTTTCTACACAACCTGGTCAGACATACGAACTTAGTTACTTTTTAGCATCTGTAGCCGAGGCACCTGACCTTGATAATGAATTTCAGACATTTGTAGGTGGAAATAAGATTTTTGATCAAAAAAACATTTCTTACCAGCCATACACACAATATAATTTCAATTTTACGGCAGACGCATCATCTACAGAGTTAAAGTTTGGGTATGTGGATAGATACGCATTTTTCTACTTAGATAATGTGAGTGTAATACCTGTGCCTGAACCATCAAGTATTGGAGGAATAGCAATTGCTGGGTTGTTGGGAATATGGCTGAAGAAAAAGAAGGCAATTAGGTAAAAAGTTTTTTGTCACTCTCGGAAAACAAGAAAGCGATCGCTACACAATCTTAATGGAAAAGGTGCTGTATCTATGCCCGTCGTAGACATCACCTTACGCTTTCCATAAGGGCCACTCATGTCCAATAAGCAACTCCCCTAACCACTTCAGAATTACCGACTAGCATTCAACTTTCAAATAATGTTTGGCTTAATGCCGTAAGAGCGATCGCTCTTACGGCATTGTCATAAAAGCAATATAGAGGTATTGACAAATACAGTAGCCCTAAATCGATTGTGAGAAAATAATAAGCTTGTGAATGTCACTAAGTATTGGGTGCAAAATGTGAAGGCATTCGCTAACTGAATTGAACGAAGCCTATCGAAAACTTCGTGAAATCAAAGGCGCATTTACACACAAACTTATAAGGTAATTAAAATGACTTACGATTCAGAAGATGTGCAAAAAATCCTTCAAATAGCACTTGCTCGTAAACAGGAAGGTGGATTTTCACGAGAACAGCTTATAGAAATGGCATCTGAGTTAGGTATCTCTTCTGATATTTTGGAAACAACTGAAAAAAAGTGGTTAGCTCAACAAGAAGAGGAACGTTCGCGACGCACATTTAATACTTTCCGACGCAGAGCCTTTTGGTCACACTTTATTTCCTTCATAGCGGTGAATTTATTCCTTATTATTTTGAATTTAATAACTAGTCCTAGTTATTTTTGGGCTATCTTCCCAGCATTAGGATGGGGGTTAGGACTATTTTTTCATTGGTGGAGTGTTTATCAGAGTAAAACAGAGGATTACGAGATATCCTTTCAGAAATGGCGTGCAAAAATTTAACTTCTCCCTACTTTTAAAAATGGAGATACAAAGAAGATGCTTTAAGTTTTAAAAGCAATGAGTTTATCTAACCTCTAACTCATTTTATGATATGGGAATCCGATTTGATTTTTGAAAAACCAAGCTGACTGAAAGCTTGCCAAATCAGGTTTTGGTTCTCAGTATACTTGGCAAAACTCAAGTTGGATTCCTATAATTTTTTGGGGCGATCGCTTCACTAGTAACTGTGGCGGAAGCTTGCCTGTTGTTAAGCCCCAACTCTTGGAGTCGAGAGTAATCTTTCACCTAGAAATGGGGAAATTTCCGTACTTGATACTTTGCTGACTCCACTACTGGATAAGATTCTCTCAGTGCTTGGATGAATTTATCTTTAATAGTCTGCAAATCTGCTTGGGGTAAGGCTTTCCACTGCTCGAGTGTTGCCCAAAAAATGATCAGGGTAGCTTCTGTGTGGTCATTGAGGCTAATCTAAACCTCTTTAGGGAGAAATTTAGGATATTCAGCCAGCCCTATTGTCCAAATTAATGCGTCCTTCTGAATAAAATTTTCCCTTAAACTCGGGGCAACCTTAAACTTGAGTCGTTCTATAAGCACACCGTGCGATCTCTGTGTTTGCTAATTTGCCAAAATAGAGATGTAGGCTAGAATAACCACGCTTTTAGCATAGCTTGATTGCCTACACTCAGGAGCAAGGATCGGCTGGTTTGAAATAATTTAAGAGGAAGGGAGTATGGAGAGCAACAACTGGTTGCAACAGCTTATGATGGTGGGTCTTGGCACAACGTCTTTAGTAGCAGAAAAACTGCGCCAAGTCAGCGATGATTTAGTTAAAGACGGTAAGCTCAATCCAGAGCAAGCCAAGGCAGTTATAGATGATATTGCCCAGCAGTTAAAGTCGGAGCAGGGAAACTTCGATGTCCAAATGCAACGGCAAATGCGAAATATGATGCAAGATTTGGGGGTAGCTCGCCAGTCGGAAGTAGACGAACTGCGCGGTAGAATTGATCGTTTAGAGCGTCAATTGCGCGATTTAGAAAATAAGCTTTGGCGTTAAAATGTCCTTTCTGATTTAAACTAATTGTGTCCTGTTGGTAATGTTTTTGCCAGGATACCTAAGTAAGGAGAACTGATTTTGAAAGCAATTTTCCTCAGCGTGGCGTTCATGCTGGCGTGTGTTGTACTTTTGGCTGTAGGGCAAGTAGGTAGTAAACAGAATACTGCCATTGCTGCCCAGATAACCCAAACGCCGCCAGCGCCCCCAACTGTAACTGAAAATAATACTCTAATTGCGAGCAATACTATGTCTGATGCTAATGCCGTAACCACCCCCTCTGGATTAAAGTATGTGGAGTTAAAAGAGGGGACTGGGGCGACTCCTCAATCTGGACAAACGGTTGAAGTTCACTATGTCGGCACTTTAGAAGATGGTACTAAGTTTGATAGTTCACGCGATCGCGGCCAACCCTTCAGCTTTAAAATCGGTGCTGGACAGGTAATCAAAGGTTGGGACGAAGGACTTAGCACTATGAAAGTGGGCGGTAGTCGTCAGTTAATCATCCCCCCAGAGTTAGGTTATGGCGCTCGTGGTGCTGGTGGTGTGATTCCACCCAACGCAACTCTGCTGTTTGAAGTGGAATTGCTGGGAGTTAAGTAGAAACTAGGGCATTGAGAATTGGGCATTGGGCATTGGTTTCTCCCAGTCCCCAGCCCCCAATTCAATAGCTAAATTTTTAAATTTTGAAACTTTGTAAACTGTGGATTGAACAAAAGTTTCGCAGTACCAGTAGGCCCGTTGCGATGTTTAGCTATAATCACTTCTGCAATCCCGCGATCGGGAGTATCTGGAGAGTAATATTCATCGCGGTATAACATTATTACTAAATCCGCGTCCTGTTCGATCGAACCGGATTCTCTCAAATCAGATAACATCGGGCGTTTGTTAGTGCGTGCTTCCACTCCTCGACTTAACTGAGATAAAGCAATAATTGGTACAGATAGTTCACGCGCTAAACCTTTGAGTTGACGCGTAATTTTTGATAATTCTTGAACGCGATTATCGCCTGCTCCTTCCATCAATTGCAAGTAATCTATTACAATCAAACCCAGTGTTCCAAGTTCAGCTTGCAGTCTTCTTGCCTGACTACGCATTTGTGTAACTGTAATATTAGGTGTGTCATCAATATAAATCGGCATCTCCGAAAGGATACCAATAGCACGGCTTAAAGGTTCCCACTGTGTTTGGCTCAGGCGTCCAGTCCGCAGATAACTACTTTCAATTTGCGCTTCGCTAGCTAATAACCGTTGCGTCAGTTGCTCTTTGGACATTTCCAAACTGAAAATAGAAACTGGTAGTTTCTTCCGCTCGTCAATGTTATCATGCTTGATAATAATTTCGTAATTGGCAATATATTGTGCAATATTCATCGAAAAGCTTGTCTTTCCCATTGCAGGCCTAGCAGCGACAATAATCAAATCAGAACGCTGAAAGCCGCCGGTCATGGCATCTAAATCGTAAAATCCGCAGGGAATACCAGGTAAGGCGATGCCTTGATTTCGATCTTCAATATCCTGAAAATTATTAATTAGAGTATCAGAAATGTGAACTAAACCCGATTGGGGACGCTCTTGAGTAACGCCAAAAACTTTCTGTTCTGCCTGATCTAAAACCTGTGGTAATTCTGTTTCTGTCTCGTAACCAAGATGTACAATTTCATTGCCAGCTTTAATTAAGCGCCGCCGCAGGTATTTATCCATCACCAACCCTGCTAAGGCGTCAATGTTGACGGCTGACACTGTGCGGTCTACCAGAGTTGCTAATTTATTTCTACCACCAATGCGGGCAAGCATTTCATGGTCAGTCAGCCAGCTGGTGACTGAGAGCAAGTCTGTGGGTTTTCCTTGGGCGTGGAGCCTCACAGCTGCTTGATAAATATCTTTGTGAGCGCTAATGTAAAAAGCTTCGGGAAGGAGGCGATCGCTAACTCGACTAATCGCTTCTGGATCTAGTAAAATACCTCCCAAAATCGCTTCTTCCGCCTCAATATTTTGTGGAGGGAGGCGATCGCTACCAGACAATTGAAAACTCAGTTCTTCAGCCATAAACGATTTTAGTTTTGAAATTTTGCTAGAGACGCGATTAATCGCGTCTGTACAAGGGAGACGCGATTAATCGCGTCTGTACAAGAGTTAGCGTGCTTCCCCTGCTCCCTCTGCTGTCTCCTAGCTAGCGACGACTTGAATATCGATTTGTGCCGCTACTTCCGAATGCAGCTTGATTTCGGCTTGATAAGTACCAAGGTGATTAATATCGGGGATGGTAATTCCACGCCGATCGATTTCTTGACCGGTGGCTGCCTTAATCGCATCTGCAACATCTTGGGTGGTGATAGTACCGAAAATTGCTTCGTTTTCACCAACTGGCTTGGCAATTGTCAAGCTGCCAACTTTTTCTAAAGATTCTTTTTGCTCAAGAGCTTGTTGTCTGAGTTCTAATTGCCGTTGACGCTCTTGCTCACGACGGCGTTCTACTTGCTTGAGAATACCAGGAGTGGCATTGGTTGCCAATTTTTGGGGAATCAGATAATTACGAGCGTAGCCAGGAGCTACTTCCACTAAATCGCCAGATTTTCCCAGCTTGCTGATATCCTGATTTAAAACTAACTGTACGCGTTTCGCCATCGTTTTTCCTGTAAAATCTGATTAATTCGGGTTTGGGTAAGATAGCTCACAATGTCAGTGCTGTATTCCAAGCTTCTTTGCCTATACCCTAAAGCTTACAGATCGTAGCGAAAGGAAGGGTGCGATCGCAACTATTAGAGAAAATTGAATGAATTGGGGAATGGGGAGTGGGGAGTGGGGAGTGGGGAGTGGGGGAAGCAGAGGGAGCAGAGGGAGCAGGGGAAGCAGGGGAGACAAGGTGACTTAAGTGAGAACTTGCAACAAGTAAGAAGTCTTTCTCCTTGTCCCCTTGTGTCTTCCCAATGCCCAATGCCCAATGCCCATACTTAAAAGTTATTTCTCATTTCTCGTATCCGTGCAAAGGTTTGGACTGCATCGCTACTCTTAACAGTTAATTGTAATGATTCCTGATCCCAACGTAAAAAGGGATTTGTTCGCTTCTCCACTCCCAGCAGCGAGGGGATGGTAGCTTCTCCTCGGCTACGGTAAGCTTTTACTTCATTGAAGCGTCTTTGTAAGTCGGTATTGTTGCCATCCACAGTTAGGGCAAATTGCAGATTTTTCAAGGTGTATTCGTGGGCACACCAGATGCGTGTATCATCAGGTAGAGAGCGCAATTTGCTTAAAGAGTCCACCATTTGGCTCGGTGTTCCTTCAAACAAGCGACCGCAACCGCCAGAAAATAAGGTATCGCCGCAAAATAAGTCGCCTGTCTCACCAGCTTTTTCTGGGGGAAAGTAGTAAACGATGTGAGCGCGGGTATGTCCGGGAACGAAGATAACTTCAGCTATGCGATCTGCAAACCCGACGCGATCGCCTTCTTGCAAAAACACCTGCTGACCGGGAATTCTACCACGATCCTCCGCTCCTCCATAAACTATCAATTGGGGGAATTGTTCTATTAATTGCTTATTACCACCCACATGATCGTTATGGTGGTGCGTGTTGAAAATTGCTACTAACTCAGCTTGTAATTCTGCCAGTTTCTTTAATACTGGTTGAGACTCCGCTGGATCGACAACAGCGGCGATATTTTGCTTTTCGTCATGCAACAAGAATATGTAGTTGTCTGAGAGTGCTTCCAGACGGATTACCTGCATTACCTCTGTCTCCCTTACAACATAAATGTTTGGTATTGAGTAGCAATCCTACATTCCAGTGAATAATAGGGCTACCTGCACAAGCTATATTAAGTATTTATACTTTGTTTATTATAGCTATAGTGCAATATTAACCATGATGATATTATACAACCGTGCTTACAAGGTAATTATACTTAAACTAAATCAACTTCAGATGAATTTATCAGTAAAATTTCGCTGGGAATACCAACAAATAAAAAGTTAGATTTATTCTATTATTTTTTTACTTAAAAATAATAATTTTTCAAGTTAATATTTTGTTTATATTTACTCTATTTAATTTGAATATAACTAAAAATAGAGTAAAATTTTGAAAAAATCCCTATTTAATTTCCTAATAAACAACAATTATCATTTTATTTATGTCAACAAAAACTAAAGGATTTATTACAATTTTAACTGGACTATACTCTTTTCAAGATTGTATTCATTTTTTAGCGGCGGTTAGAAAGTTTCATCAAGAACCGATCATTATTTTAATTGACCAAGTTCCAATAGTTCTTTATCCCTTGCTAAAGGCGTTCAAAAATGTAATTTTAAAGCCAGCGCCTGCAAATGAAAATACTGTTTTAGCATCACGCCAAGCAAAATTGGCTCTATATGCAGCTTCTGAGTTTGATAAAACAATTTACCTAGATTCTGATATTTGTTTACTTTCGGATATCAATGATGTATTTGAGTATTTAGATGAATATGACTTTTTACTAACTGAAGATGTGCAACCTTCTATTCTTAAAGCTACAAATTTATTACGTGGTAAACAAGAAGACCTTTTGCCAAATGTTTTGCCAATTCTGCAATCTGTAGGTTTACCATTACAAGCAGATAGTGTGCAATATAATGGCGGTTTTATGGCTTTTCGGAAAACAGAAGTAACCAAGGTATTTTTTGAAGAATTCCAACGTTATTTTGAGATTGTCAAAAATAACCAAGATAAATTACTCCTAAAAGATCAAGGAGCTTTTGCTTCTGCGATCGCATCTGTACGCCCTCACATGAAAATACTGCCACCAACCTATAATTATCTCAGTAAGTGGCAGGATGCTTACAATATTCAGGATACAATTAAAGTTCTTCACTGTACCTATCCTTATAGGCCTCAATATGCTAAAAACATTACTCGTTCCTTATATACAAGGGTTTTTGACAGATTCGCTAAAGTTTTTTTACCAAATCAAGTTCAAAATCCCTGGCGTAATAAATGATGCATTTATAAGTAGGAAATTTAGCATTTATGAAAGATAGATTAAAGGTATCGTTGCTTGTCTGGAATTTATCTACTAATGATGGTTTTATTCGTGCTTCGTTATTAAAAGCAGCCTTGATTAGGCTGGGATACGAAGTAGAAATCCTGGGCTTCTTATTTGGTAATGAGTTGTACGGAGCAATTCCCTTAGAATCTGAAGTATATGCTGTAGAAGGTATTAATTATCCAAGTTTTTTTAAATCCGTAGGTAAAATTTTAAAACATATTGATGGAGATATTATTTATGCAATTAAGCCTCAACCAGCTAGTTTTGGAGTCGCACTATTAAAGAAACTATACACTCGCCGAGCAGTAATTTTAGACATCGATGATTGGGAACTTAGCTGGTATGGCGGCGATGAATGGCAATATCGTCCCACACTCAAACAGCTAGCAAAAGACTTATTTAAAAAAGACGGTGTTTTGAGATTACCTAATCATCCTTTGTACTTGAAATGGATGGAAGCTTTGGTGAATCAAGCTAATGCAGTGACAGTACATACTGAATTTTTGCACCAACGTTTTGGCGGGACATTTGTTCCCAATGGCAAGGATACCTCTTTATTTGATCCCACTCAATATGATGCTGAGTCTAGTAGAAGCCGTTATGGTTTATCTCAATATCGTATTTTAATGTTTCCTGGTGCGCCAAGACCCTATAAAGGTCTAGAAGATGTTCTCATAGCACTCGATAAAATTAATCAGCCAGACTTAAGACTAGTCATTGTAGGTGGCAGTCCTTATGATGATTATGATCAGCAACTTCAACAAAAGTGGGGACGCTGGATTATCAAATTACCAAAGTATCCAGCTGATGTTATGCCTGATTTGGTAGCGGCGGCTCACATTGTAGTCGTCCCCCAGCGAGATACCCCAGAAACTCGTGCTCAATTTCCCCTAAAGTTGACAGATGGAATGGCAATGGCTAAACCTATATTATCAACACGAGTTGGAGATATTCCCAAAATTTTAGGTGATACTGGTTATTTAGTCGAGCCTGGTTGCCCTGAACAGATTGCTGAACAAATTCAATTGATTTTTCAAAATTTAGAGTCAGCAAACCAGCGAGGTATCAAGGCAAGAGAAAGATGTGTGGAACACTATAGCATAGAGGCTATGGCTTCTGTACTGAAGTCGGTAATTGCTCAGTTGTGAATATTAATAGGGCATTGGGCATTAAAAAAGAGATTTTCATTGCCTTATGTGCCAAATCGATTCTAGATACTATCTGGCAAAATCTCGCGATTGCTGGTGTTGTAGGTTTAACTGTGTTTTAACGGAGTTGAGAAATGAAGATTATTTAGTTTTATTTATCTGATAATTAGCCAATCTAACAAGTAATTTGTGAATTATATTAATAAGTGAAAGTGGCATAAAAATACGCAATGTCTACCAGAAAACTACTACTAAGATTCGCTAAACCCTATCCAGGTTTGATTCTGCTGACAATATTGTTAGGATTTTCTGGAGCCTTATTTAATGGAATTAGCACAGCTTTAATTGTGCCAGTGATTTTAAAAATTGTGGGACAAGAAGTAGATTTAAGTACTGCCCCTCCCATCCTAAAAAATTTGGTATCTCCCTTTGATAATACTCCAGAATCTTACCGGATAGTAGTAATGGCTGGGGCGATTATATTCACAATTTTTTTAAAAAACTTAGCTACTTATGCCAGCGCCTTAGCATCGAGTTCTTTAACCCGAAAGCTGACATCGGATATGCGCGAAACTGGGTTAAAGTTATTACTAGAAATTGATATAGATTATTATGCCAAGACAAAGGTTGGTGATTTAATCAACCGTCTTGGTGGAGAAATTGGTCGGGCTGCAACTGCTATAGGTAGTACAGTCAGGATGGTTATCCTGGGAATCACAATTTTAGTTTTCGTCAGTTTATTGCTGTCAATCTCTTGGCAGCTGACAATTGCTGCTACGCTTTTGCTGTCGTTGGTGACGTTAATAAATCAGTATGCAATTTCCCGCTCTAGAAATTTTGGGAAACAGCTTAGTGAGATGTCTAGAGCATATTCAATCTCTGTGCTGGAGACTTTGAACGGAATCCGACTGGTAAAGGCGACGGGAAATGAAGAAAAAGAATATCAACGGATTAAAAAATTAATTCGCGATCGCGAATTAGCAGATTTCCAATCTCAGGTTAATTCAGAAGCGATTACACCTCTGAGTGAGGTGATGGGTATTACAGCTTTACTGCTGATTGTACTTTTGAGCAAAACCTTCTTTGCTTCTCAAGTTTCTTCTCTTTCCACTGTACTCCTAACGTATTTATTAGTGCTGCTGCGAGTGCTGCCATTAATTTCTCAGTTAAATAGTATTCGCAGCAACTTTGCCAGTACTGCTGCCAGTGTAGATGTGACGAATGAGTTTTTAAGCCTGCACGATAAGCCGTTCATGGATAAGGGTAAGGTTCCCTATACAAAATTACTTGAGGGCGTGTCTTTTAATTCTCTTTGCTTTGCCTACCCTGGTCATGAAAAGTTGGTACTCAAAGATGTGAATTTATTTTTACCGCGTGGCACGACCTTAGCATTAGTAGGCAGTTCTGGTGCTGGTAAATCAACTTTAGCAGACCTTTTGCCCAGATTCTATGATCCAATAGCTGGCAGTATTACCATTGATGGTACTGATTTGCGGGAGTTCGATGTTGTATCCCTGCGAAAGCGAATGGGGATTGTTAGTCAAGATACCTTTCTTTTTAATGACTCGGTAAAGAATAACATCGCATACGGACGAGCAGAGGCTACTGAGGATGAAATTCTTGCAGCAGCCAAGCGGGCAAATGCCTATGAGTTTATTAGCAAATTGCCTCAAGGATTTGATACCTTGATTGGCGATCGCGGCGTGATGTTATCTGGTGGACAAAGGCAAAGATTAGCGATCGCCCGCGCCCTGCTTCAAAATCCCGAAATTCTGATTTTAGATGAAGCCACCAGCGCTTTAGATACCGTTTCCGAACGCTTAGTACAATCTGCGCTTGATGATTTGAGTCGCGATCGCACAACCCTTATAATTGCTCACCGCCTTTCCACAGTCCAAAAAGCCAATCAAATTGCCGTATTAGATCAAGGACAGGTGGTAGAAGTGGGAACCCATGAAGAACTTTTACAAAAAGGTGGTTACTACTCGCGTTTGTACTCAATGCAATTTAGCGATCGCCCTAACAAAAACTTGATTCAGACAAAAATTCTTAAGGCAATGCGCCTAAACTCAAATAAATTTGTTGAACATCCTGAAGCCGCTACTAAACACAAGCAAAGCTTGTTCCGCATCTCTCACGAAATTCGGACACAGTTGAACTCGATGATTGGGTTCCTACGTTTATTACTTGATGATTTGGTAGACGATTCCCAAGAACAGCAGAAATTAATTGAAGACTCTTACAAATCAGCTTGGAGGATTCTCAACACCATAGATGTTTTTGAGGATGTTATTAACTTGCAAACAAAGGGGGAAATTATCTCAATTTCTGAACAAAATCAAGATATTATAAGTACCTATTATCAGACCTTTAATCATCTCTCCATTGAGTTTCGGGTTTCTCTAAATCTCATACTTAGCTCTCTCCGCTCTCTAGCTGATAATTTGACATACACCACAGAAGAACAAAAGGGATTAATTACTGAAAGTTATGAATATGCTATATATTTGCTCGACCATTTAGAAATTTTTGAGAATAGTATTAATGTTTAAAATTATGAAAAATTATGCTTTAAAAAAACACTATATTTTTTTCATTGGTGAAGAGTTGCCGCAGCCAGAGGCTCACCTAGTACAGTCTACAAATGCAGCTAACGGCGCTGCCAACTTGGGATACTCAACAGTTTTGGTATATCCTGAAAAAGGAGCAAAAGCTATTAATCCAGCTAATTTAGCTCGTCCTTTTCAACCGAGACAAACACCAACAGAACTTATTAAATATTACAACCTTCATGACAAGTTAAAAGTTGCTCCCTTACCAATGCCTTGGCCGATTGACCATTTTCGGAGTAAATTTACTGACTCTAATACCATTGCCAGCAAGTATTATTTACCATTTCACATACTTCCAACTACTAAAATTGTCCACAGTCGCAACTGGAATTTTATCAAAGCTGCCATCAAAAATGGCATTCCGGCAATTTATGAACACCACCACCACGAAGATAAACCATTTGAGCCAGAAATTGTTACAAATCCGCTATTGCAACTTGCTGTCACAGTTGTAGATACTATCCGCGAAAGCATGATTAAAAATGGGATGCCACCAGAAAAAGTGATTAAACTGCACAATGGTTTTAATCGCTTATTTATGGAGAGACAACCAGAAAAAGCAGCAGAATGGCGTCAAAAACTATTGCCAGACGAAAGCCAAAAATTGGTACTTTATGCGGGAGCGTTACAGCAATTTAAAGGTATTGATGTACTAATTGATGTGGCTAACGAAATGCCTAATGTGCAATTTGTTTGTGCAGGTGGTAAGCCAACACAAGTTGAATATTATCAGCAATTGGTAAAAGAAAAACAAGTTTATAATATTAAATTTTTGGGCTATATATTACATAACGATTTAGCATCTTTGCTACAAGCAGCTGATGTTTTAACTCACCCTCATTGTTCGGGAAAAGCGGCAACTTTCACATCTCCTTTAAAGCTGTTTGACTACTTCGCCTCTGGGACTCCCATTGTAGCAACAGAAATTCCATCATTAGTTGAATTTCAAGATACTCAGTCGATTACTGCTTGGTGTGAGCCAGATAACCCCAGCAAATTTGCCGAATGTCTAAAGCGGGTTTTAGAAACTCATCCCAGAAAAATAGAAGGTTATACAGATAGTATCAATTTTGTCAAGCAGTTTTCCTGGGAAAATCGAGCGGCAAAAATTCTTAGTTATGTTGATGAATCTCTGTTACCCCAACTTGTTGTATAAGGGAAAATGGGCAAAATAAATAATGATAAATAATAACTGATTAATAACTAAAATGACTATCAAAACTGTAGGTATGATTAGCAGCTATCGAGGTTTAGAAACTAGAGCCGATTGGCTGTGGCAACAAACTCCGAATCAATTTGGAGTTTGGGGCAATATGCAAATGCAAGCACTGGCAGCCAAACCAGATTTTCTGCTGATGTATCAATTTGATTTTCCCCAAGCATCGCCACAAAAATCCTGGTTAGATAGTTTTCGCAAACGGCAGCAAAAATCAGTAGTAAATATTGATTCTTTACTGCGTGATGTGAGTAAAGAGCAAATTATTTATTTACTAAGAGAACCGCCTTTAGATGAAATTGTAGAAATAAATAATCATAATTATCAACAAGCCCAGCAGTATTGCGGCTATGTTTCTGGCCCTGATGATTTTGCTCCCACTCCCGACTATATGCCTGCTATTTGGTATCATTCAAATTCATTTCAAGATTTAAATGAAATGCCACCTCCCCAAAAGGTTGCCTCATGTAGTTGGATTACTTCAGGAATTAGCCGTACAGTTAATCATCGCCAACGTTTAAATTTTTTACAGTCCCTACAATCTAGTGGTATGAAATTTGATTTGTATGGGCGTAACTTACCCCAATGGGCGAAAAAGTCGGGAGAACTGGGTAATAAGTGGTATGGCATGGCACCATACTATTACAATCTGGCAATTGAAAATTATGCTGATAATAATTGGTATGTGAGTGAGAAACTTTGGGATAGTTTACTTGCCTGGTGTCTGCCAATATACTATGGCGGCCCGGCTGCTGATAAATTATTGCCACCGGGTAGTTTTTTGCGGTTGCCTAGTTTAGATGAAAAAGGCATTGCCTACATTCAAGAAGTGACAGCTACGCCTGATGCTTGGTATGAGGCTAAGGATGCGATCGCAGAAGCACGTCAAATCATTTTACACAAATTAAACCTGCTTAACTGGTTGTCAAACTTTGTTGAACAACACTCATAAATTATGAATGGTATTTGTACCCTTGGCAATGATTATGTTTTCGATCAACTGGTAGCTTTGCTCAACAGTATTGATGTTATCTTGGGGCCGGAAACTCCTGTTTGTATCTATCCTTTTGATGATCAGACACAGCGAATTGCTGACGAAATAGCTAAACGCCCTAATGTATTCCTTTACGATAATCAAGAATCAATCAACCGTTGGGATCAATTTATGCTAGAGGCCAGTCCTGCTAGTATGAACAAAAATAAATACAGAATTTATGGTGGTCATCGGCGATTTTGTGCGTTTGATGGGCCCTTTGAGCGGTTTGTTTATTTGGATGCTGATACTCTAGTGATGAATTCACTAGATTTGATTTTTCAGAAATTAGATGAATATAACTGTGTTGTCTACGATTTCCAGTTTAAACATCCAGATAAAGTTTATAACATTAGTTCAGTTAAACTACTACAAGTTTTTGATGAAAATCGGATCAGAACAGAAATATTTTGTTCAGGATTTTACGCTTCTAAAAAAGGCTTGTTTGAACCAGATAAATTAAATAAGCTATTAGCTAATTTGAGAGCAGGGGAGAGAGAAATACTCTATCCAACAGGAGACCAACCAGTTATAAACTATATGTTTATGAGGTCTGGCATACCAGTTTATAACTTTGCCCATAACTTACAAAATCATGAAATTACAGGTAATTCTGTTACTTCTGATCATTTTGAAGAAAAAGATAAAATTCTTTATGACAAAGGTAATCGCCTAACTTATCTCCATTACATTGGTATTCCTCCTAATATCAATCAAGCAGTCTGTGCTGGAGAAAATATTGAGTTTCCCTATCGAGATTTATTTCTCTATTATCGTTACTTACACGAACCAGAAAAGCGTCCAGTTTTTAAGAACCCTCCCAAAAGTTATAATGACGCCCCAACACCAAATTTACTTACAAGAGCTTTGCGAAAACTTAAGTTAATTAACCAAGGATAATTTATGACTAGGGGCATTTATATTGTTGCCAATGACCGGGTTATCGATAATGCGATCGCTTTACTCAATAGCATTCGTTACTATGATCCAGAAGTTACCGTTTATCTCATACCTTTTAATGAAAATTATCATAAGGTAGCAGAACAGCTTGCTACTTTGCATAAAGTACAAATTTTTCCAGATTTAGAACTTATTGATAAATTTACCAAACGCATCGGAGAAATTTTTGATCGAGATTTCCTTGCCTTACCCAACAAAATGCGTAAACTTGTGGCGTGGTTTGGCCCTTTAGATGAGTTTATTTATATTGATACGGATATTGTTGTTTTTGAAAAAATTGCCGACAATTTAGACAAGCTTTCAGAAGTTGATTTCTTCTGTTGTGATTACCATCATGCCAATGACAAGCTGCGAAATATCTTTTCTACATTTGTGAAAGAGCAGCAAATTTTTTCAGATGCTCAACTTGAAGACGTTTTCAATAGCGGTTTTTGGGCTTCGAGAAAAGGAACTATTACCGAACAACAGATGGATGAAGCTTTGCGCGAATGTGCTGCACATCGCGAATATTTTGATTTTTCTGAAGGAGTTACAGACCAACCCATTTTAAATTATCTTGTTCTCAAACTAATTGCCAAACGTGGAAATCTCGTTAAAATCCCTGGAGGAGGGCCTGGTAGTTGGGCAGGTTCGCAAAATTTCCAACAGCAAGACTACGCCCTCTATGACCGAGGACAAAGACTAAAATATCTGCATTGGGCTGGCACACGGATGAAAACTGGTAGTCCCTATTGGCAATTGTGGGAACACTATCGCTATCTCCATGAGGGTAAATTCGCCTTTATCCCCAAACTGACTCGCCGTTTATTTCCCTTTGTTTCTGCCCGTACTTAATATTAGGAGTATCCCAATGATTGATGGCATTTACATCCTAGCCAATGATGTCGTCTATGACCAATTAGTTGCGTTGCTCAACAGTATAGAAGCTAATGCTGGTAGAAAAATTCCTGTTTGTATAATTCCATATAATGAGCAGTTAGACAAAGTAAAGGCAGAGATTGCATCTAGAGAAAATGTCACCTTATTTGAAGATTCTGATTCCATAGCTTACTGGGATGACTTTGCTACTCAGATATGGAAAAATTATCCTAGAGCACAAAAAACTTGGCGAGGGTGGGGCTTTCCAGAACTCTATCGGCTACCAATGCACCGCAAATTATGTGGTATGGATGGCCCCTTTGATAGATTTATTTATTTTGATGCAGATACCTTGTTAATGGGGCGCGTAGATTATGTATATGAAAAATTAGATGCTTATGATTGGGTAGTCAATGATTTTCAGTATAAGTCTGATTTAAAGTTTGTTTTTGATGGTTCCTCAGAGCAGATGCAGCAAGTTTTCAACTCAGATAACTTGCAATCTAAAGTATTTTGTGCTGGTTGGTTTGCCACTAAAAAGAATATTTTTTCCCCAGCTATAAGAGCCGACTTTCTCAACAAATTAATAGCGGGTGAAGCTGAAGTCATGTGTTGTTTAGGCCCTGACCAATCTTTATTTAACTATATGGTATTGAAAAGTGGAATTCCATATTATAATTTTGCTTTTCATGACTGCAAACAGTCAACTGGTAATCACTGGAGTTCTCAATTTGATGTAGTAGATAACATCCTTTATGACCAAGGACGGCGGCTGACATATCTGCACTATATGAGTATAAATTCATCAAACTTTACTCAACTTTGCGCTGGTGAAGATGTTAATATTCCATATCGAGATGTGTTTTTGCATTATAGATATTTAAAGTCGCCAGAACAAAGACCCACAAGCTTTAAGCGTCAGAGTCCACTAATACGTCTGCAAAAGACTACTACAAGTTTTTTCAATCAAAAAGTCAACAATATTAAGCTGAACTATCGTAATTTCAAGGATAGAATTACTAAATAATTAAACAAAATCCGACTTGAAAGTTGTTTAATTTGTAGCTTATCTATAGCCCACTTATCGGTAATAAAAATCAAAGTCTTTCAAAGTTATAATTCTTAAGCGCAGTAAATTATATAAATATTTAATAATTTTATTGCTTTTAAGCATAATTCTTTGCCCAATGAAGCGTTTGGGGTATTCTAGCTTTGTTTGTTGCTCAAAATATATTGCCACATCCTCCATTTTCGACTCTCCCTTTTTGATTCTGACAAATTCAATTCTATTCTTAAAGAAAGAGATACCCTCCATTGCACTCCATCTAACGGGTAAACCTGCTTTAGCAGCTGCTAAACCTATTGCATTACCTTCGGAATCATACAGTCCATTTAACTCACAATAAGATGCGAGGATTTCCCACTGTTTGAGAAATTCTATTTCCTTTCCAGAGTCTTTTGTAACTGCAAATAAATATTCATAAACAAAGTTAATATTTTCATTTTCTAGTTCTAAATTTAACTTTGAAGCAGCCTTTTTAGCCACTTTAAACTCTTTCAGAAGTTTGGTATCAGGATTACCAGCTAGAACCTTGGCATACTTTTTCGGCATATTTTCACAACCCCTTGCCGTTATTCCTGGTATTGAAATCCATTTCGGATTTTGTGGAACTGGCGCTAATATTCGCATATCTGCATCAATGAATATGCATGAATTAAATAGAGATAAACCCTTGGCTATTGCAAATCTTTTGTCATGGTAAAACTTAACGCTTTGTTGTCTGTGCTTAAATGCTAAAACGTTAGGTTGTTGGCTAAAGTCGCTAGGACAATCAGTTAAAATAACAAAAGAAGTGTTAGGCGAATATTTATCTATATCTTTTGCTAATAACAATGCAAGATCACGATAGTTCTTCCCACATGCTAAAGTACAAAAACAAAATGCCTTTTTGTCTTGAGTCATAGCTTTTTACACTCCTTCTAATTAAATAAAAATCTGCAACGCCAAAATTATAAACAAAGTTGAGTATACTTTGAGTCATAATTGATATCTCTTTAGCAGAGATACTGAGAATGGAAATTTCAGTATTTGTACGTAATCTTAACGCAATTAAATTTTGGATTTATAAAATTTTAGTACAAAATAAGTATTCACCACTAGCTAATGATTTCATTTTTAGTGGAACATCATTGCTGGCGGTGAGTATTTACGGTAATTTGTATGTTGGTGAAGCGTTCTACTATCTAAGAAAAAGAATCTAAATCTAAAGATTGCATACCTTCGCGTTCTATAAAGGTCATCATGCTTCCCAACTGCAACCAAACTAATAAACAAGTAAACACACTAATTGGTAAACCGACTCCTAAAGCTAAAGAGGAGGGAAAGCCAAATATTGCTAAACCTGAAGATAGAAATAGACTAGTACCGCCGGTTATGCCGATAAATGGCACAAGTAATTGTTTTAGTGAGGAACGCGGTTTAGTATTTTCTGTACGTTCGGTTGGCCATTTCTGCACAATTACTTTCAAAGTACCAGATAATGCCAAACCAGATGTTAATGCTGTCAGAAATCCAACAAGTAACAGAAAATAAGGCGGTTGCAGAGGAAAATAGTACATGAAAACTCCTGATTTATATTAAATAAAGATTTTTTACTTTTTGTTTGTTGACTGCTTCCCAGCAAAAGGCCCAAGGAATGTAGCTTTTGGCAGGATAGCAGCTGCTCCTTCCCTGGATAAGTTTGTTAAAATGCCGATCGCTACATTTAATAAACGATCTGGTTTTATGTCATCTTTAACCAGGTTCCACAGGCGTTGGACATCTTCGGTGTGGAGGCGGTCATCTTCGGTGAGAGCAAGCACCAACTGCCGCCGCAGAAACTTGCCTTCTTCCGAAATTAAATATTGGAATCCCATCTGGGCTGTGGGCAATACATCAAAGTTGTTATCAGTCCGAGCGATCGCAATTAAATTTTCTAACCGCTGCCACTGAAATTTACCATCTTTGAACAACACATTCAATAATCGTCGCCGTAATGCGGGCGATTCTCCTGTCAGCAACCGCCGTGCTATATAGGGATAACCCACTTCAACAATTTTGAAATCTGGGTTGAGGCTAAGGGCAATACCTTCTTGAGTCACCAAGGAACGAATAATCAAAGCAAACTTCGCCGGGACTCGGAAAGGATATTCATACATCAGTTCCGAGAATTCATCGGTAATAGTTTTGAAGTTAAAATCCTTGACATTTTTGCCTATGGCGTTTCCCAATACCGCTTCTAATGCTGGCACAATCGGGCAAATATTCGTGTCTGGAGTCAGAAATCCTAATTTTACAAAATCTTCGGCTAGGTCGGTGTAGTCTTTATTCACCAAATGCACTAGTGCATCCACCAGTGTTTCTTTGGTGGTTTCCTCCAACTGATCCATCATGCCGAAGTCAATATAAGCCATCCGACCATCGGGGACAGCAAACAAATTGCCAGGATGAGGGTCAGCATGAAAGAAGCCGTGTTCTAAAAGCTGTTGCAATCCTGATGTAACGCCAATTTGGATAATCGCTTCTGGATCTAAACCTGCTTCTTGAATGCGTTTAGTATCTGTCAACTTGAAGCCGTCAATCCATTCCAGGGTTAAAACGTGGGTATTGGTATAACGCCAGTAAATTCCTGGAACTTTAACTTGGGGGTCGTTGCGGAAGTTGCTAGCAAATTTTTCGGCGTTGCTACCTTCATTTATATAGTCGATTTCTTCAAATAACTTCGTGCCAAACTCATCCACGATTAAAGTTAGGTCGTGACCGAGATTCAGGGGTAACCAGGGAGCTACCCAACTCGCCCCCCACCGCAATAGATAGAGGTCGCGGGTGAGAGTCGGGCGTAAGTTGGGGCGTTGCACCTTCACTGCGACTTCTTCGCCACTGATTAGACGACCACGATATACTTGACCCAAGCTAGCTGCTGCTACTGGGTTAGGCGACAGTTCGCTAAAACTTTCGTGAATTGGACGGTCTAGTTCAGTTTCGATAATTTTGTAAGCGATCGCATTATCGAAAGGTGGTAACTGATCTTGTAACTTGATCAGTTCTTCTAGAAAATCCTTACGTATTAGGTCAGGTCTAGTAGAGAGGGCCTGACCAACTTTGATAAAAGTCGGGCCGAGGCGGGTGAGCAGTTCTCGCAACTGGATTGCTCGTTTACCCTTGTTCTGCTCAACTTTATCTTGCCATTCGTCCCACTTGAGACTGAGTATAAATCCCGCAAAAGAGAAGATAATTCTCAGGAGTCGCCCCCAGGCTAGCCAGGGACGGTAACTATAGTAGCGAGCGATCGCCTCTGGATTATAGAGTTTTAGCAGAGCAGGTTGATACTGACCCACGCCTTTATTTGCCTCTTCAACTGAAAAATTTACAATGATTGTTTTTCTCCTAACCCACAAGTTAGTTGCAAGTTCAGGATAGCGGTAGTCTTTTATCTAAAACAACTAGAACTCTACCCTTTTGGGATACTGTTCGCGGTGATTTTAGCTTATGTTACTGCCTAGATTTGTTTATCTTTTTCTTAATTATACTTTATAAAACTACAACTACTTATCCAACTTTCAGATGATTTTATCTTTTCTTAACTATTATTTATAAAAATATAAATATTTACCTATGTCTGATTATGCAAATTTAAATAGACTGCGATCGTAAGTAACTTTATTTACTAACAGTTATATGGAGTAGTAGTACTATTACTGCCTTGGATTTAATCTTCGTTACCATTCCCGCCTCGGAATAAATTCCTCTTGCTTATAGCTAAAGTCCTCTCAAGAGGACTAAATACAAAATTTTCAGCCATGTAGAAGGCTATCTTATAGCGGTTCTCAGTTGAGTAGGTATAGAACCCCACCTTCTAAGCGTAAGCTCCTCGCTTGCTCTGATATACCTCATTTGATTAGGAAAAGCTATATGTAAAAGGGAAAATTTCAGTCCACTTGAGTGGACTTTAGCTATCAGCCCAGAACTTAAGTTCTGGGTGGGATATCGGATGAGTGCGACACTTTGACTGTTACAAAAATGTGGGTAACGACAACGGTTTATTTACGCCGTGCTGTACTAGTCCTAGAATTGTATAATTAGGTGGAAGAATCAACCCGCGACTCATAACAGAATTATTATTTATAAGTGCTATAAATTTGGTAATTGGTAGTGATTTTGCCACAATTACCAATTACCAATTAGCTACTTTTAACCATCGTGTAGTGCTATTTAGATTTTGCCTCCAAGTTTTCTAAACGGCTTCTCAATTCCTGATTTTGTTGTTTAAGTTGGTCGAAATCTTCACGCAATTGACGCAGGGTTTTTTCTGAACCGATATTCTTTTGCACTTTAGAAATTTCTTCTTCAGCATAGCGACGTACACGCCCATCGGCTGTTTGTTCAACTAGCGATCGCAAAATCCCCACTGCTTTAGGTGTTTCCATTTGTCCTAATGCTGCTGCTACCGACACTTGCGTTAAAAAGAAGGTTTCTTTGGCTAGTTCTGTTAATTTTTCTAAAATCCGTTCCAAATTAACCGGGCTTTGACCTACAGAAATCTTTCCTAAAGCGCGAATTGTGGCTAAACGTAGGGGTTGTGGTACACCGAGTTTGGTGTATTCGATTAGCAGATTTAAAGCTGCTTCCGAGGTTTTGAATTCAGCTAAACCGGCAACTGCACCACTCCGTACTACTTCATTCCAACCCGCCTTCTCTTCTAAAACGGATTTCAGCAGCTTTAATATCTTGTCTTCCTTGGGTTTTTCTTCCAAGTTTGCAGATGCGATTGCCCCGATCACACGAGAAGCTGCTGCTTCCACGTAGTAGCTAGGATCGCCCTTTTGCACTAACCCTCTGACAGCTTTATAGCTTTCAGCAGTTTTAATTTCAGCAAGTGCTTCCACTACAGCTCGTCGCACGTAAGCATTTTTATCTTTTAACCCAAGAACTAAGCCATCAAAGGCTTGATCTAAATTAATTTGGGCTAGTTGTTTCGCTGCTTCCACACGCACACCCCACAATGGGTCATTTTTTAGCGCCGCAGATAGTGATTTTGTTGCTTCTAACCCACCTTTTTTTGCTAAAGCTACTGCTGCATAAATACGCGAAATCGGGTCGGGATCAAATTCTAACTGTGCTTTTAACTCTGATATTGGATACTCTAAAGCTACTGTTTTTAGATAATTATTTCCAACATCAAAGCTAATAAATTGGGGCTTATTTTCTAGGGGAAAGTAGAAGCTTTGTTCACGTTCATTTACCCGGACAGTAAAAGTTTTGAGTTGTGAGTTAGAAGTTAGGAGTTTAGAATTATTTTTAACTCCTAACTCCTCATTCCTAACTTCTTCCTGTTGGGTATAGCCAAAACCAATAGGTATTTTTAAATCAAACAAATCCTTACTGCCATTTTTACCTTCAGCAGCTTGGGTTTGAGTTACCGTGATTTTTGCCAAATTAGCATCCCCATCCCAAGAGTAAGCTACTTTAAAATCGGGATGACCACCACGAAAAACGTATTGGTCAAAGAGGAATAAAAGATTATGTCCGGTAGCCTTTTCAATCGCCCTGAGTAAGTCTACTGTTTCTACGGTTTTGTGGGCATTATCTTGAACAAATGTTTGGATAGCCTGCCAAAACAATTCATCTCCTAATTGGGCCCGAATCATGTGATAAACACAAGACCCTTTTTCGTAAATGTGGCGATCGTAAAGCTCAATAGCTTCTCGGTAAACATGTGTTACCATCGGGCGACGATAACGGCTGTTATCTTCACTTAAGTAACGACGAGCTTCTAATAAACGATAGTAAGCTGCTTCTTCTAGACTATATTCCTGTTCTGTCCACATCACCTCAGAATAAGAAGCCATCCCTTCCTTAATCCAAGCATGAGACCAATGCTTAATCACCACCAAATCACCAAACCACTGGTGCGCGAGTTCGTGGACGACTAAACTTTCGGTATTGCGGTTATCTAAAGCGGCACGTTCATCTAGCAAGCATCTATCTGTTAACAGTGTTGTGGAGGTGTTTTCCATCCCGCCAAAGATGAAGTCATCGACGCAAACCTGAGCGTATTTCGGGAAAGGATATGGATAGCCATACTTTTGGCTCAAAAATTCGATCATGCGGGGAGTTTTGCCCATGCTGCGTTTAGCATCTTCCTCCCGTCCCTTTTCTACGTAGTAGGTAACTGGTTTACCGTTCCACTCATCCTGAATTTCGGCAAAGTCACCTATTGCCAAAGTCATCAAGTAGGTAGGATGAACTTGTTGCTGTGACCAATGGTAGATTTTGTAATCACCATCTTCTGTGGTGTTAATCAATTCGCCGTTGGAAATCGCCACGAGAGGGTTTGGGACACGAACGCGAATTTCTGAGGTAGACAATTGTCCTGGGTAGTCAAAGCAGGGGAACCAAAAGCGAGAGTCTTCGTCTTCTCCTTGAGTCCAAACTTGAGTTGGCTTGTTTGGGTAGTGCTTGTCTGGTTGAATAAAGTAAAGACCGCGCTGCGGTTTTGCCACTGAGTAGGCGATCGCAATCAGCAAGCGTTTACCAATTTGGGTCACCTCAGCAAGTTGGATGGAAAGCTGTTCCCCATCGTAGTCAAAATTTTGTGGCACCTCGTCCACCTGCACAGACTCGATATTCAGGTTGACAGCATCCAAAGTCAAACGGTCAATGCCATTACGGATTGGTAAGAGGCGAATGCTACAACTGCCCTGATAGCAAAGCTTTGGGATATCCAAGCTGAGATCGAGAAAAATATGCTCTACCTGTCCGGGGCGATCGGGGTTGTAGTGTGGTCTTGCTCCCGGTAACTCAAAAGGTTTGTGTACGTTATTATCTGTATCAAAATAAGACTTCGACATTGATCCTTACTGACCTTGTAATCCTGAAAAGTCTGGCTTGGCTGGACGTAGTTAAGCAAAATAGCGGTGTCTAAATATATTTCCCAAATGAACAGGGCATTATGGAGGTGAGAATTCCCTTTTGGGATTGGGGGATTATTAATCTCACCCGAATTTCCGAAGGTCGGCTGCCGATCCTTGGACTTTTTTCCATATCCCTCCCGCATTTACTTTTACTGATGTTTTGCACTTTTTTGTCATCGAGTCAAGAGTCTCTTGCACCTCGATAAATTTTTATTAAGTACAAACACTCCTAATTATTCTTATATAGGACTCCGATTTGATTTTTGAAAACATACTGAGACTGAAAAGCCCGTTAATCAGGGTTTTATCTGAAATTTTGCTGACAAATCAGACAGGAGTCCTATAACTTAGGATAGCTTGCCTCTGTTGAGGAGGCTATTTTGTTTGAAATGAACAGCATATCATTTGCCGATTCGCTCCTCATCTCGTGGAAGTATTTTTTAGAGTATTTATTTTACACTGCTAGCTTATAGGACTACTAATTTTATCAGTAAATACCGATCAATGAGCGGAAATTATTAATAAATCCGAAAACTCTACAGTGACACTTGTATAAATCTCGGTGACAATCTGAGCAAAAGAGGATAACAAAATGCCTGAAAGTAAATCCAAGTTTCTCATTCCTGCTGTTGGTGCTGCTGTAGTTATTGCAGGAAGTATAGCGGCTTATACGTATTTTAAAGCCCCATCAGGAGGTAGCTCAGACGCTATAGGCAGCGCTAAACTAGTACCTTCAACAGCATTGATGGCAACTTATATTACTACTGACCCTCAAGCCTGGGCAAAGCTACAACAATTTGGCACTCCAGAAGCACAAAAATTAGTGGCAAAAAATCTGGAAGATTTCAATAAGCAAATGTTCAGTGACGGTAACGTTTCTTATGAAAAAGACATAAAGCCTTGGGCTGGTGGTGTAATGATTGCTGTACTACCACCAAATCCTGTGAAACCGGCGCAATTAAACGTGCCCTCTGGGACACCTAATATAACAAATTTACAGCAGGAACCGAATATCCTGATAGTGGTAGAAATCAAGGACAAACTCAGTGCGTTGAATTTTGCTAACAAATTGAAGTCACAAAAAGGAGTGAAATTCCAGGAATCTGACTATCAAGGTCAAAAAATTATTGAAACTACAGAAAATGGCAAGCCGACGTATAGCGTAGTTTTAAATAATAATCACTTGGTATTAGCCCCGAAAAAGCAAGCTGTAGAAAAAGCAATAGACACGTTTAAGGGACAGTCTTCTTTTGCCAGTAAAGAAGGTGCTAGCAGCATTCTTAAAGGAGTGGATGTCAAAAACAGCCTCGCCCAAATTTATATACCAGACTATGCAGGGATGGTACAGCAATTAGCAGCCGGAAACCCGCAGGTAAAGCAGTTACCTCCACAAGCTCTGGCGCAACTCAAGCAGATAAAATCAGTGATGGCGGGCGTTGGTGTTGATAATGGGGGAGTGCGGGTAAAAGCGATCGCTAATTTAGATCCGCAACTAAATAAATTTCAGTATCAATCAAGTCCGGGAAATATAGTCGGGCAATTTCCCACTGGTACCTTTGCCCTGATTAGCGGAAATGGTATCAGCCGTGGCTGGGAAACCCTAGTAGAAGAGTCAAAAAATTATCCAGAAATGAAGCAAGGTCTTGAACAGGTGCGAGGACAGTTGAAATTTGTCAATATTGACCTGGATAAAGATATTTTTGGCTGGATGAATGGGGAATTTGCTTTTGGTGCGATTCCATCTAATCAAGGGGTGCTAGCAAATGTTGGTTTTGGAGGTGCTTTAGTATTTGATACTAGCGATCGCAAAACTGCCGAAGCCACCTTGACAAAATTGGATACCCTTGCCAAAACACAACAAATCAACGTCGCCAATACAAATATCGGTGGGAAAGACGTAACGGAATGGCAAATCCCCAGACAGGGAGCTTTATTGTCACATGGTTGGCTCGATCAAGACACTGTATTTGTGGCTCTTGGTGGCCCAGTTGCTGAAGCGATCGGCGATCGCAATAATCCATCTCTCGACAATAGCGATACTTTCAAAGCCGTCACTGGTTCTTTGCAAAAGCCCAACGGCGGCTATTTCTATTTAGATATGGACAAAACTCAAACTGTGCCCTTAATCAAGAGTTTAATCTCATCTGACGCCAACACTATCACTATGCTGGGTTCCATTCGTGGTCTAGCTTTTACCGCTACTAGCCCTGATAAATCTACCAGTGAATTGGAGATGTTGTTAGCTCTCAAGCCAAATACTGCAAAATAGGGCATTGGGCATTGGGCATTGGGCATTGGGTATTGGGCATTGGGCATTGGGCATTGGGCATTGGGCATGAGTTATTTCTCCCTCATCTCTCTCATCTCCCTCATCTCCCTCCACTCCCTACTCCCCACTCCCCACTCCCACAATTCAAATTGCTTCTAGACTGGTGTCCAACAAGTATGTCATAAGTAGAAAAGGCTTTTAAATGCAAACTGATTTATGACTGCTGCTGTAAACACTAATCCTGGTTTAGCTTCCCGCTTGGTGAATGGCATACTGGCAATCCAGCCGTTAGCCAACTTAGCCAAGCATCAAGCTAGACAAATGATGATTAAACGTGCCGAAAGAATTGGCGTGCCTTGGACGCAAGAAGTCGAAACACTACAGGCGCGTGATTGGAAGGCTGATCTAGCTCAAGTAGAAAATCCTCAGCTTTCCTACCCAGAATACTATTTGCGGTCATTCCATGCCTATGAAGGTGGAAACCTAAGTTGGAAAGCAGCTTGTGAGCTAGAAGTTGCTGCCCGTACTGTCCATGCCGGAATTTGGCAAGATGCTGGAGCAGAAGGAGATGCTAAACTGCGTCAAAGTTACCACGATATCCTCAAAGTGCAAATCCCCAATCAACCCCAAGACATCCTAGATTTGGCCTGTGGTGTGGGTTTGAGTACCTTTGCCCTACAAGAAATTTATCCCCATGCTCAAATTACAGGCTTAGACTTATCTCCTTACTTTTTAGCCGTTGCCAATTACCGCGCTGGGCAACGTCAAGCTAAAATTAACTGGCTTCATGCCCAAGCTGAATCTACCGGGCTACCTGATGCTTCATTTGATTTAGTTTCCATTTTCCTGATGTGCCACGAATTACCCCAGTCAGCAACCCGACAGATTTTAGCCCAAATGCGGCGCTTGCTGCGTCCAGGTGGCTACTTGGCAATCATGGATATGAATCCAAAATCTGAAGTTTACCAGAAAATGCCAGCTTACATTTTGACGTTGCTCAAAAGTACTGAACCGTATTTAGATGAATATTTCGCTTTGGACATTGAGCAAGCTATTGTTGAGGCGGGTTTCCAAACTCCCACAATTACTAACAATACCCACCGTCACCGCACAGCGATCGCTCAGGTGAGTGGTTGATTTCTCTCTACTACTCTGGGCAGCAATACCACCTTTGCTGCTGCTAGGCTACTACTACTGTCGGGTGCCATTTGCCCCACCTCTGTTAAAGTTGCTGATGTTCTTTATCATCGGCGCAATATCTGGTATCTTAGCCCTTAGCCTCGAATGGGTTTTTGAAACTGTAGCCAACAGGGTTGTTGTAGACTCGAATCAGATCAAGCTATGTCTGCCGATCAGCTGCTTCTCTACGAGAGGCTTTGCCAACGCGTCTACGCTTCCTGGAATAGCGTTGCGGCAGCTTGTGGAAGTAGGCCCAATTGAAGAAGGCTGCAAGTTTCTAGCGGTTGTTGTCCCAACCTACTATTTGCAACGCAAGTATCGATTATTTTCATCTACCGTTTTCCTCTTCACCATAGCCGTTGCCCTTGGATTCACTGCCGAAGAGAATTGGATTTACTTTTTCCACGATACAGCATCAATTCTAGACCGTACTATCGGTATGCCAGTCCACGCCATGTTCTCTGCACCTTGGGGATATGCCTTAGGAATCTATATTTCCTCCAACACTCGGTTAAATCGAGACAAAAAGTTCATTTTTAGGGCTTGGCTAAATTCTGTAATTTGTCATGCCTTAGTTAATGTTTTATCTAGTGCTTGGCGTTACTCACTACCTTTAGGTTTCCTGAGTTATGGTTTATTCCCGTTTCTCTTGTGGATGTTTTGGCGACTGGAACAATTACTGCGAAAAGTGCAAGGCAAACCCGCCATTACCTTAATCTCAGGCCATACACCCCAACACCGTTACTGGCAGAGGAGTTTAGTGCTGTTTGCCCTCGTGCTGGGTGGAAATGCTATTTTTGGGCTGTTTCTCTTAGCCAGGATTCTTAGTCCCTTGAGTCCGTCGAAGCTTTTTGATCCTGAGATTTTGTGGTTTATAATTAGTCGCTTTTTCCTAAATCTCTTTTTCGGAGTTTTAGCTTGGGGCATTTATCGCTATTTGCGACATTCTGCTCGTCGTCGGTATTTTTAAAATATGATTTAGAAAAATGCTAGGGGGTTTCTATGCAAACAACTCCAGTGCGTTGGACGACTGCTGACTTAGAACTATTTGCTGGCGATCGCAGAAATCGCTATGAGATTATTGATGGAGAACTATTTGTGACCAAATCACCTAGTTGGGATCATCAATCAAGTTGTGGCAATATTGTTACAGTTCTTAACAATTGGTCAAATGAAACTGGTTTAGGTAAAGCTGCGATCGCACCTGGAATTATTTTCTCAGATTCTGACAATGTGATCCCTGATGTGGTATGGGCAAGTCATGAACGCTTAAAAAACTTACTAGATGAAGCTGGACATCTCACAGGCGCACCGGAGTTAGTAGTAGAGGTTTTATCACCCGGCGAAAAAAACGAGAAACGCGACAAGGAAACAAAGCTAAAGCTGTACTCCGTGCAAGGGGTTCAAGAATATTGGATTTGCGATTCTATACAAAAGAAAGTTGAGGTTTATCGCCGTGAACAGGCTGCATTAAAGTTAGCAGCTACTTTATTTAGTCAAGATGAGTTAACAAGTCCTTTGCTACCTGGTTTCAACTGCTTAGTTAGTAAACTTTTTTAGCCTTGGATTCTTTCCTACCATCTTTTTTACTCTGTGTTCTCTGCGCCTCTGCGGTTAAATAAATTACTTTTAAACCGCAGAGACACAGACATAACAAAATAGATTTTACGGGTCACTTTGAAAGGACTAATTTTAATAATTACGAATTACGAATTACGAATTACGAATTACGAATTATTAAAAATTCCCTATGCCTCAATTTTAAATTACCTAAACGCCTGCCAACACTGGCTGATTCACGGCTGCGCTGACTGAATTTGATTCCGACTCAGTACAGTAGATTTCGCAGGAGTTATTGGGACTTTCAATAAGTTTCACTTTGTAAAGTTTAGCTCCCAATTCCTGAATAGGCGATCGCAGTAAATTACTAATGTAAAGTGCGATATTCTCAGCAGTGGGCACAACTTCAGCAAAGTAAGAAATGTCTTTGTTTAAAAAGGTGTGATCGAATGGCTCAATCACATAATTTTCTATTACTTGGTTCAAAGCACCTAAATCAACAATCATCCCAGTGCGTGGGTCAATTTCCCCTTTCACAGTGACTTCTAAATGATAGTTGTGTCCGTGACCGTGGGGACGAGCGCACTTACCATAAACAAGCGTGTTTTCTTCGTTACTGAGGTTAGGATGAGCTAGCCGATGGGCGGCGCTAAAGTGAGTACTGATCGTGAGGTAGGCTTCCATTGCGTTTCCCATATAATCTGCCCAAAGTTCAGGATGTTCAAATAACTGCACACGGACTAGAGGCAAATGAGGTGCTAGTCGCTGCCAGATAATCCGTGCAATATTCTCAGTTGTGGGGAGAGTTTGTTGAAATTCTGCCCACGCATCGTTGAGATAAGAGAAGTCCAATTGACTAGTAACTTCCCGTTTAATTACGTGTTTCACATCAGACAAGTTCAGCACCATGCCATATTCATCCAATTCCCCGGCTAGGGAGATAAATAAGACATAGTTATGTCCGTGTCCAGGAAATCTAGAGCAAGCACCAAATTTCTCAATATTCTCAGCTTCACTCAGTTCTGGCAACCAATAACGATGACTTGCTGAAAACTGGGCGCGGCGATTAACAGTACATTGCATGAGTAAACTATGAGCAGAATTTAAAATTTCTTAATCTTTCTCTGCTTCCAGCATAAACTAATTCTTAAGTTATGTGTCATTAGTCATTAGTCATTTGTCATTAGTCATTAGTCATTTGTCATTAGTCCTTTGACATGCAGCGAAATTGACCCATGCCCCATGCCCAATTCCCAATGACTATGTAACAGATGCTTGTGCCTCACAGTGTAATCTCGTAGCTATGCGGAATAGTTCATGACCTGTGTGTAAATAACGCTCATCGTAGTTCAAAGGAAAATAACCTAATTCATCGAGTCCATCTCCTACTTGATCGAGACTGTAATAAAGGTGAGCGGCTGTTCTTGCTAAACTAGGGGGATTCGGTAGGGAGCGAAAAGTAATTTGTGCCTGCTTGAGGTCATCTCGACAGGCTTTTAAATATTCTTGAAATTCATCTAATAACTCATCATCAAAGGGATCAGCAGCTAATTGCTCCATTTGTTCTTCTAACGAATAAAGAATGGTACAAAGCAAGCGATTTACTGGTTGGTAAACTTGGCGTAGCCATTCCTCAACTTGCTCATCAACATCGCGTCCAGTTTTTCGTGTTGTCTGGTAATGCTTTTGCGCTGATGCTGTACGCTGTTGGCGATCGCTATTTAATTTTTGAGAGTCATCTTGCAGTTGTTGGTCATAATTGCGGCGATTTTGGTTGTCGCCTAAGACTTCATAAGCTGCATTGATGCGGATTATCTGCTCTTTATCGGCACTTTCCTGATTGCTGTCAGGATGAAATAACTTAACCAAGCGGCGATAGGCTTGCTTAATCTCCGCAAGGCTTGCACTTGGACTAACTTTGAGAGTTTCGTAATGGTTAGAAACGTGCTTAGAATTGACCATTAATTCAATTTATCGTTAGCTGATGCTAGCGGCTAACCTTGTTTCCAGGTCTTGGAACAACGGTGTACTCAAATATCTCTCACCAAAACTGGGCTGAATCATCACAATTAAACGTCCCTCATTTTCTTGACGTTGGGCAACGCGAATTGCTGCACATAAAGCTGCTCCACTGGAAATGCCAGATAGTAGCCCTTCTTCTTTTGCCAAACGCCGACTATAAGCGATCGCTTCTTCATCGGTGACGGTAATCACTTCATCAATCAATTTTATCTTGAGAACTTGGGGAATGAACCCAGCCCCAATTCCTTGGATTTTGTGTGACCCTGGCCGTCCCCCAGATAAAACTGGGCTATTGCATGGTTCAACAGCGATCGCCTTAAAACTAGGCTTGCGTGCTTTAATCACTTCTGCTACACCAGTGATCGTACCACCTGTGCCCACCCCTGCCACGATCATATCTACTTGTCCATCGGTATCTTCCCAGATTTCAAGAGCTGTAGTTTCCCGATGCACTTTTGCATTAGCTGGATTGCGGAACTGCTGCAACATATAAGTATTTGGCATAGTATTAACCATTTGTTGCGCCCGCCCAATTGCCCCACTCATGCCTTCCATCCCTGACGTTAGTTCCAGTTCTGCTCCATAGGCCCGCAACATCGCCCGTCGCTCCGCACTCATTGTCTCAGGCATTGTCAAAATTAACCGATAACCCTTAGCCGCTGCTGCCATTGCTAGGGCAATTCCTGTGTTTCCAGAGGTAGGTTCTACCAATACTGTCTTCCCAGGAGTAATTAGCCCCTCTTCTTCGGCGGTGTTAATCATACTCACCCCAATCCGATCTTTGACTGATGCCGATGGGTTCATACTTTCCAGTTTCACCACAATTTTTGCAACACATCCTTCTGTTTGGGGAATGCGGTTCAACTGCACTAGGGGTGTACAACCAACCAGTTCTGTAATGTTACGAGCAATTTGCATATATTTAGCCCTTAATTATTAGTCAAAAGTCATTTGTCATTAGTTAATAGTCATCGGTAAGTCCAGTCCCAATACAGTTCAGTTAAGCATTTCTTCCTTCTCTTTGCGTCCTTCTCTACGAACGCGAACAGCGTGTCGCAGACAGACGCTATGCGTAGCTTGCTTGCTTCTTTGTAGGAGTATGCGTGCCTTTGCGGTTTGTTAAAAAATTAAGAGTTTTAGCCTTAACTGAACCATATTGAGTCCAGTCCTGTTCAGCTTTGCTGTTCCCGTAGGATAAGCGGGTTTCCAAACCAATACGCTTGGGTTAAGCCAGAAAAATAAATTTGCGTAGGTTGGGGAGCCACTGCGTTGGGCGGGTTTCCCGACTTGAAGCATGTGGCGTTTGAAGAACGAAACCCAACATTTTCGGGCATTTGTTGGGTAACACTAAAGTTCAACCCAACCTACAATTATCCTTAACTTTCGTAATGATTAGAAGTTCGTCGCTGGTAGGTATGCATATAATGCCCACCTTACTGTGGTCTATTCATACAGCATATTTCAAGTTTGTGAGGTACAAAAATACCCCACCCAAGCACTCGCACACCCTCCGCGATATATTGAGGAGAGTTGGAGACGAGTGTACTTCATTTACTTGCAAAGTGCTGTATAAAAACCGTCATAACTTATAACTCACAACTCCCAATACGATTCGGATAAGATCCCCCCGCCTGTGGCGACCCCCGATAAATTGGGGGTAAAGGAGGAACTAGCCCCCCAATTTATCGGGGGGTTGGGGGGATCTTCGCAGGGTAAACAAGCTAACCGAACCGTATTGTCACAACTCCTAACTTTTCTAGTATACTTCGGTTAACTACTGGTGTTTATTTGTTGTTGCTACCGAAAACAAAAAGCCCCGCCTGATGGCGGGGAACAATAGAGTTCAAAATTATTAGTGAATAGTCAACACTCTAGAAGGTGAAAGTTGTTCTGAGTGTACCGATAATTGCATCGTCGTTATCGTTGCTTTGACCAGGAGAGGTCAACCAGATTACACCAGGGGTTACAGAAATGTTATCTGAAACGCGATACTTGTAGAAGCCTTCAAAGTGATAGGGTATATCATTACCAGCAGTAACACCTGTCCGGTTAAAGGAATAGGGCTGTGCACCAGCAAAAATACCTAAAACGTTACCCTGCTTACCAAAATCAGCTAAAGCAACCCCAGCACCGTATGACCAAGCTTCATAATCATCATCTGCACCAAAGCCTGTGACATCGTGGTAAGAGACGAAGCCACTAACTGATAGCTTGTCGCTCGGTCTAAAGGCAGCCGACACACCGTAGGAGTTGCTGGAACCTGCATTTAGTAGTCTGTTAGATTGTTCAGTACCTACTGCAACATCTCCTCCAAAAGTGTTGCTTAAAGTGTTGTTTACACTTGATGAAGTACCCGAGTCGAATAAATTACCAGTTGTGCCATTATATGAGTGGACGTAGGTAGCGGCTAAAGCCAGGCGATCGCCTACACTAAAGTTCAACTGTCCAAGAGCTGCATAGTCCCCGTTGGTCAGACCTTGACTAAGACCAGGATTATTAGCATCCGATGCCAAGTAACCCGCAGTGATTGAGCTATTTCCCAGGATACCGCCACCTCTGCCAAGGGGTAGATTAAGCGCTATACCGGCACCTCCACCAATACGATAGATGGGACTTTCAGAAGCAAAGGTAGACAAAGCACCATTACCACCGTCAGTTTGGTCGAAAAAGTAAGGGTTGTTAACAGCAGCATAATGGCTGTGTCGTCCCCCACTTGCCGCAAGGTAAACTTGAGCTGGGCCTATGGGAGCTTCATAGGTCAAACGATCTATGCTGACACTGTTGTCACCAGTACCAGCACCAACTTGAAATGTTTGTGTGCCTTCAGCACTATTGATACCAACACCACCGTCATTTACTAGTGAAAAAGCTTGTGCATTACCGGCTGCGAGACGGGTGTGCAAAATGTCTCTACCAGTGAAGCTGGTTTGCAAATCTAAACGGACTCTGTTTTGGAAGACAGTATTATTAGCATCACCAGTGTTATCGCCAAAGGCATCACTAACAGCAAAAATAGCTTCACCGACTAGTTTGGTAGTAGTGGAAAACTGATTGGCTTCCAATTCAGCAGTCCGCGCTTCTAGGGAATCGACGCGACCGCGTAGAGTTGCCAATTCTGCGGAAAATTCTTCTTGTAACCGTTGTAAGGTAGCTAAATCTTGTTTGGTCACCAAGTCAGCTGTTGCTGTGGCAATCAATTCGTTAACTCGATCCAAACAGGCGTTCAAACCAGCAGCAAATTCGTAACGGGTTAAAGCACGGTTACCGCGATAAGTAGCATTTGGGTAACCTGCAATACAACCATAGCGCTCAACCAAGGACTGCAATGCTTGGAATGCCCAGTCAGTGGGTTGTACGTCGGAAAATTGAGAAACCGATGTTACTTGAGACTGAGAGTTATTTTGGTTGCCTTCGTTGCTGTAGCGATTAACTTGATCAATGGTTGTTTGAGCCAACATTTCTGGCTGTTGGGCAACTTCAGTTACACCTGGTTGTGCGGCTGGTGATACTTCAGTGGTTGTGTTTGGAGCCGCAATCGCTGTTGCCGAAACTAACAATGTTGCTCCCAAAACTGCTGGGCTAACCACTAAGGATTTCCACAATATACTAGACATCTTTTCTTTACTCCTCACACCTTGTTTAGATAATTGGTTTCGTTGCACCTAATTCTCACAAATGCGACATCTCATTGAAACCTGTGGATGAGGCATAGTTGCCACTACTACAATTTTAGTTTTTGCAAAGCTAATAAACGATTAACTTAGGGTTAAAAACTTATGTGATTAACTTATGCAAAAACATATCTTTATATCATAACATTATAAAACATCTGATCTAGATGGCAATATTGGAGCGATCGCCTTAATAACTGTCACACGTAATTATCTAAATATCTAAGTAAGGAGTAGGCTTTAGGGCATTCGCTCCCGAAGCAGGCTAAATTGCTCAAAGCTTAGACACCTCGCAAATTGTCAGTAAAAATCCCTTCTTGCACTTAGCCCTACTAAAATTCGCACACCAATTAAACCACACTGACTCAGCTACACAAATGTAGGCAAAGCTTTCATGCAGGGTAGTTTATCTCCTATTGCGATCGCAAACACCAGCTAATGAATCAAGGGTTTCAAAAACCGCGCACTCCAAAGCCAAACCCCTAGTTGTAGTCTTAAAGCTTGCTATGCGCTACGTCTCCCCTCACGGTGACTTCCAGTTCCCTAGTGCAAGATGTCAGAAGAAATCACTTAGTTAATTTGGGAAATCGCCTGCGCTAAATCAAAGTCAGCCTGCGTCAGCCCACCTGCATCATGTGTTGTGAGTGTAATCTTCACTTTGTTGTAGGAAATCTCTATATCTGGATGATGTCCTGCCGACTCAGCAGGCTCCACCAGCTTATTGACAAACTCAATTGCTTGGATAAAATCCTTGAATGTGCGGGTAATCTCCAACTTGGAGCCTTCAACAGTCCAACCTGACAGAACCTTTGTACTTTCTTGAATTTCCGCCTCAGTGAGTAGTTGTGCCATACCAAAAAATTCCTAGTTGTATTATTTGGGCCACATTATATATTTCATTAGATAAAATCCCTTTTATTCTCCATAGAGAAAGGATAAGAGGATCAACTAGAGCATAATGCGTGTGTGTATATTTAAATCAGACTTAATTAGGACTTACGCACGGGTAACGGAAAACGAACCACAGAGAAGCCAGTGCGCCCTTGCGGTTAAGAGACTTGAAGCAACTGGCGCGGCGCAGAGAAGCCAGTGCGCCCTTGCGGTTAAGAGACTTGTTCGCGCAGCGCCTCCCCGAATCCCAAAGGGAGAGGCTAGCGCCAAGGGAGAAGCAACTGGCGCGTCACGGAGGAATGAGAGTTTGAGAGGGTTTTTGCGTAAGTCCTATTAATAAATAGACGCTATTGCTCACATCTGCTTAGACCCAAGGTTTGATGCAAGATATTTTTCTTTTTTTTAATAAAATAGGAGTTACGCACTGTACAAATGCATCGTGATGTGCATTACCTAAAATAGGAAGTTTTCAGGCTTTTCTTAATTATTCTGCGATCATAATACCATTTCTTTGTGAGGCTGCGCCAAACCCTTTTAACTTCTTTCTTTCTTTCTTTCTTTCTTTGTGTCCTTTGCGTCCTACCCTGCGGGAAGCCGCTCCGCGTCTATGCGGTTCGTTTCTCTTTCTTCTTTCTTGTACTTAAATATGGTTTAGCGCATCTTCATACAGAATTGGTATAAGGGACTTCCAAATAAAAAAATACTCAAAAATTAATGAAAAAGCTCTCTCCTCCTCATTCCTCTGTGTTCTCTGTGTCTCTGTGGTTCGTTTATTTGGGTAATTTATTTCTTGGAAGTCCCTAAATAGACCATGCTGTAAGGGCACAGCAATGCTGTGCCCTTACGAAAGATATAGTTTTTAACCTTGATCCATATTTAATATTTCTTGTCAATGCGTAAGTCCTATAAAAGTTAAACATGTTGGCTTTGCCGCCGCCATCGCCATGGAAGCTGTCAAAAACGACTGTTCATATAAAAATTACCCATAAAAAACTATCCGCTCTGAATTAGATCAGATGATCTAATTCAGAGCGGTCTAGCGGGTCTTCAGGTTGCAACCAGACTGCCGGAAGGAACTCCGAGCTTGCCTAGCTAGTTGAGCTAACTTAGTATCTCAAAGATAACTAAGGCTAACTTTTAGAGAACAGCCCCGGCACACAGCCGGCTAACTGCAACCTGATGACCCATGCATTTACTACTTTCTATCATGGGCATCACCTCCTTGTTGCCTAAGCGGTCTTAGTCTCAAAAGGGCAGAGCATTTGCTCCGGGTTTATAATCTTCATCTAAGATAACACATAAATTTAGAGATATTAACGATATATAAAAAATAAAAAAATCCCCCGCCTTTCGGTGGGAGATGACTGGAGAATGGGGAATATTGACACTTTATTGGCTTATGCCAAAGAGATTATTTAATCTGGTTGGTGTCAATTTTTGGCAACTACAACCCTGATTTAAGTCATGGTCGGCTTTTAATATTAGAGAGCGTTACCGCGAGGTAGAACTTCCTCAGGGAATACAAATTGTTCGTGGGGTTGATCTTGAGGAGCCATCCAAGCGCGGATGCCCTCATTCAGCAAAATGTTTTTGGTATAGAAGGTTTCAAACTCTGGGTCTTCCGCCGCCCGTAATTCTTGGGAGACGAAATCATAAGCCCGCAGGTTGAGTGCTAAACCGACGATGCCGACAGCTG
>NZ_JAIVFS010000150.1 GCF_020829645.1 Nostoc mirabile CHAB5784
CCCACCAGTCCAGCATTGCTTGTTACCTTTAGCACCCGATTTCAATTACTCTACCGTATATGCTGTGCTGTTTGTTAAATCCTTTATCAGTAAGCCTTTCAAGACTTAACGGGAAAAGTCAGGTTGAACCAAGAGGTTTGCTTGTATCTGCTCAGATTGGATCATTTGAGCCTGTTAGCTTAGTTTTTGCGTGGAGTTTGTCTAATGATGTACCTTTGTTGCTAGGACGTATGAACTTCTTTTTGGAGTTTGATGTGTGTTTCTATCGTTCACAACTGGTATTTGATGTGTGTCCACAGTCGTAATGCGATCGCATCTCTAATATAGGGTGCGTTGTTGCAAAAAGCCAGAGCTATTTTACTCAAAAACAATGCCGCGATAAATTTCCGCCATCGGCAATTCAATACTAACTGAATCCAAAGAAATAGATAACTCTAAGCTGCTAAAATCAGTGAGTAACCAACCTTGAGCTTGCTTGCTATAGCGTTCTACAAAAGGTTCATCCTGCTCGACTAATAAATATTCGCTAAAACTCGCAATTGAGCGATACATCCGAAATTTACTGAGTCGGTCGTAATCTGCGGTGGAAGGAGATAAGACTTCAACAATCAGCGTCGGATTTAAAACTTCATCTAAGCGTTCAGCATTTAGTTGTGGTTCGCCATCAAAAATCATTACGTCTGGATATACTCCGCGTCGAGGTTCGGGAATCCACAGCCGTAAATCGCTGTTAATTGGCTCAAATTGAGTATCACGCAGCAGAAACTTGAAAAAGGCAAAAATGTTCCCACCGATGCGGCTGTGTTTGAGCGTTCCTCCTGGCATAAGTACAATTTCTCCATCTCGATATTCGCTGCGTCCTTCGGCTTTTTCTTCGATCGCACGATATTCATCCAAGCTGTAGCGGCGCGAGATGGTAGAAATCATAGGTCGTAAGCGTTGGCGTAGCCCGCCGGCAGGCATCGCACTGGCTATAAAACAACAATATTATTTTGTCACAGATTTACTTCTGAGGTGATATCATTCTGCAATGCGATGCTTACTGATCTATCAACTGTTTTGAACCATCCAAACTAAAAATCCGAGAATTTGTTCCACAGGTGGGAGAGGATAATCCATCAAGTCGATGGTGACAATATTATCCTCCAGCTTCAGGAATCGCCATTGTGTACCACTGCTAATAGAACCATAGATTACGGCAACTGGACGATTTTTTGCGGCGTTGAATCTTTGTGCGGCAACCATTTCTGCAATACATTGTCCAAACCTTGTTCTTAAGTCAGCTTTTTTTGCTTCCAAAATTACAATTGCAGGTGCTTCAATTTCTAGCACTTCCGGCGAACGACTTAAAAGAAAATTACACATTCCATTAAGCCCAACGGCCTCATCAACTGTAAAATCTTCTCCAGAGAATAAGCTAATTTGGCGATTTAATATTCGTCTAACTTCTAATAATACTGGGTAAATAATTCCTTCTGAACGCGCTTTTTCACTTGCTGAAGAAACAAGTGACAGACTTTCTTCAAGATATGCCCTCAGTGTAGCAGATGCTTCAATTGGTTCAGTGGCAGGAATAAATCGCCCACCTTCCTATGTTTTTAACCCGAAAGCTTCTTTAACTTTACTGATAGTTGTAAACTGACTATAAGGCATATTGCTAGACCTCATGTACGGCACTATACAGAGTTTGCTGTAGGGTAAACCTATTACATTAAAAAGTCTGTTTGCGATCGTTACTCGCAAACAGACTTGACTTTTTCGGAGTTCTAATTAAGCTTGCTCCCAAAGCTGACGTACATAGTCAGGTAGCCAGCTAGCAATTTCCTGAATTCGTTCTTCGGAAAGTTCGTCTTTGGTGGCAGAAAACACTGCTTTAACCGCTTGCTCTCGTTCGACCGATCGCGGCATTCCGCTTTCATTAGCAACTCGGAACAGGAAGCGATCGGAATCGATATTGAAGATACCTGGGCCTTTCCAGGGTGGACGAACCCGGCTCAAAAATCCCACAATTGGATTGGTGTCTTTCCAGAGATCAGACACTTCAAACTGGAGCGCTTTCTCATCCGTAGGTATAGCCTCTGTATGCAGTTCTGCCTCGACACGATCGCTGGCTTCTGTGGTCATTAAGTCGCGCATAACACGAAACACAACTTCGGTAAAGTCTCTTGCATCATAGGGGTCTGCAAATCCGGCTCTGACCTGGACTTTTTCTAAGAACGAGCGATGTTCGTCGGCGATCGCAGCTCGAGAATCTTCAATTTCCGTTGGGTCAATTTCTGGAACGTCTGTCCTAAATGATTGATCGGGCATTGTTTTTTCTTGTGCTTTTTAATATTGAGTCTTTATGCTTACTTTATGTAAGGTCGCACAAATCAAAAACCCTTGGAATCTTCCAGAAGTTTGAGATGGTATCTATTCAAAAGTTAGAAATTTATCTGATCTGCTCACAGATGTAAAGTCATGGTTGAGGGTAAGTGATTTACCTTCATTGAGGAGAGCAATACCAATACGGTTCGGTTAAGCCCAAAAAATGAAAATGTGTAGGTTGGGGAGCCACTGCGCCCTTGCGGTTTCCCGACTTGAAGCATGTGGCGTTTGAGGAACGAAACCCAACATATTCTGGGGTTTGTTGGGTAACACGAATGTTCAACCCAACCTACAAATATTCTTAACCGAACCGTATTGAGAGCAATACTTCTGATGTTTGTGCCCGTCTGTGTCGAAAACCTGACTTTTCACGTTATGTGGAAAAGTCCACTAAAAACCTAACCCCCTAACCCCCTTCCCGATGCGGGAAGGGGGAAATTCAAAGTCTCTCTCCTTAAAGGAAGAGAGAAATAGAAGTGAGGTTTTCCAGATGACCTGAATTGTCAGGTCGAAAACCAGTCAAAATAAATAAGTTGGTATAAAATCAGCCGAAACAAAGATGCTAGAAACAAACATCGAAATTAACACGAACTATGTGAAAGTACCCAACGATGACTTAGAAATCGATGCTTACTTAGCTCAACCAGCACAAAACGGAACCTTTGGCGCAGTTATAGTTTTTCCAGAAATTTTTGGAATCAACACTAATATTCGAGATATTACTGAACTAATTGCTAAACAAGGATATATAGCAATAGCCCCGGCCATGTATCAACGTATTGCTCCTGGTTTTGAGGCTGACTTTAGCTCAGAAGATGTTGGCTATAGTCCAGAAAGCTATCGGCTGGGCTTGGAATACTATCAACAAGTAAAGTATCAACAGATATTCAGCGATATTCAAGCTACCATTACTTACCTAAAAACTTTACCCAATGTCAAGGATAATGCAATCGGTGTCATTGGTTTCTGTTTTGGCGGTCATGTTGCTTATATGGCTTCAACTTTACCTGATATCAAAGCAACAGCTTCATTCTATGGTGGTGGAATTACCACTTCTAGTTATGGTGAAGAGACTCCAACTATTAATCGTACTTCAGAAATTAAAGGTACTATTTATGCCTTTTTTGGTACAAGAGATACATTAGTTTCCCAGGAAGAAAACGAGCAAATTGAGGCAGAATTAAAGAAACATCAAATAAATCATCGTATATTCCGATACGATGCAGGACATGGATTCTTTGCCGGATTTTTCAAAGATAAGTACCCATTCTTAGCCCAGCACCCAAGTTATAACCCAGAAGCGGCTCCTGATGCTTGGCAACATGTTCTAGAACTGTTTCAAAACAACTTGTGATATAATTACAAGCTATTAAAGGTTCGCGCTCGATGTGCCAGTAACGCTTCATAATTGCGTCATAATCCACTGCGCCTTGATCGTAGGTTTCAATCACCTGATATCATGTCCGGCAAATTGCTTATGATATGTCATTGCGAGTGCAACGAAGTGGAGCGTTCGCTGAAAGCGTTCTCGAAGAGTAGCAATTCACTTGGACTCTGCGATTGCAACTCTTAGAGACGCTTTGCGAACACAACGTTTGCAATTGACTTGTGTTCAACCGGACATGATATGATTTATCTCAATACGCTTGGGTTAAGGATAATTGTAGGTTGGGTTGAACTTTAGTGTTACCCAACAAATGCCCGAAAATGTTGGGTTTCGTTCCTCAAACGCCACATGCTTCAAGTCGGGAAACCGCAAGGGCGCAGTGGCTCCCCAACCTACGCAAATTTATTTTTCTGGCTTAACCCAAGCGTATTGTGATTTATCTGCATAGGTTCCTTAACAAATAGAACTACTGGTTTTTACTAACCACAAATGTATAATATAATTGGTTTTAAATTTGTATATGGTGATAATACGCAGACAAAAGCAATTCCAAACTAGTATTAAGTTAAACCACTCCATGAACTTTTAGCTGGAGAGGAACTTGAATGATAAACTCGGTTCCTTCTCCAGCAGTTGAGAAGCACTCCAGTTTGCCGCCATGTTTTTCTGTGACGATTTGGTAGCTGATGGACATACCCATTCCGGTTCCTTTGCCAATGGGTTTGGTGGTGAAAAAGGGATCGAATATTCGTTGCTGAAATTCTTTAGAAATACCGACTCCGTTATCAGCGATCGCCACTTCTAACCACGTTGAATTAACTACCGATGTGCGAATCTTGATTCTACTAGGATTGTCTTCGATCTCCTGATAAGTACGCAAGGCATTGCTTTCTTCTAACGCATCAATCGCATTCACTAAAATATTCATAAACACCTGGTTGAGTTGTCCGGCATAGCATTCTACTAGGGGCACAGTGCCGTAGTCTTTGATCACCTCAATTTCAGGTTGTTCGGGTTTAGCTTTGAGGCGGTGTTGCAAAATCATCAGGGTACTGTCGATGCCCTCATGAATATCAACACTTTTAAATTCTGCTTCGTCGGTGCGGGAGAAGTTTCGCAGCGATAATACAATTTGGCGAATGCGATCGGTGCCCACTTTCATAGAAGACAACATTTTTGGCAAGTCTCCCTGCAAAAACTCCAGATCCATGTCTTCAATGGCAATTTGAATTTCAGGAGCAGGGTTAGAATTATACTGCTGATACAACTGCACAAGTGCTAATAAATCCTGAGTATATTCCTGCACATAGTCGAGGTTACCATGAATAAAGTTGACTGGGTTATTAATTTCGTGTGCGACTCCAGCAACTAATTGTCCGAGACTAGACATTTTTTCACTTTGAATAACTTGAGATTGAGTGCGCTGCAATTCCTCTAATGCATTTTTAAGTTCAGTGGTGCGTTCTTCTACCCGATCTTCTAGTTCTTCCTTGCTTTTCTCTAAGGCAGTAAACGATTCGTGCAGTTGCCCTGCCATGTGGTTGAAAGAGTTGGACAGGGTATTAAGTTCTTGAATGCCGCTAGTTTCTACTGTCTGATCTAAGTTGCCGGATGCCATTGCCTCGCTTGCCCAATTCAGGCGCAGAATCGGGCGTACAATCCAATGAGAGGTAAACACGCCCATCACCGAGGCAACCACCAATGCGCCAAAACAAAGTGCGATCGTGGTGTCTGTGTTGGCGTTAATTTGCGCCATGAATGCGTTTTCTGGCACACTCACTACTACTAGCCAATCCAAACCATACTTGTCACGCCAAGGTACAACATTAACAAAATGCCGTTTTCCTTGCACCTCAAGCTGAAAATCTGTGTCTTGGGTGATGGACTTAAACCCGTTGGAGGTTTGGAGGTGTCTGGCAATGTTCTGTATCATTGGGTCAGAGCTGTTAATTGCTCGCAATCGCCGGATTTCTTGATTGACGAAGGTAAAGGGCTTTTCCGTGCCAGAACTGGCGATTAATGTGCCATCCCGCTCTAAAAGAAATACCTGCCCAGACTGACTAATATCTAAACTGCGTAAAAAATCGCTGAGTTTCAACAGATGGATATCGGAGCCAATCATCCCTAGTAAGCGATTTTGCGAATCATAAATGGGACGACTGGCAGAGGCAACAATGTAGGGGGCTGTTGGAAAATTTACAGTATAAATCTTTGCCCAAATGGGTTTATCGGCGGCGATGGGTTGGGTGTACCAAGATTCGCTGAAATTGTTCCAACTAAAACGATTATTAACTTGAGTCCGATTGCCTTGGTTATCCGTGGCGTAGTTGGTAGAATTGTTAGGCGGCTTGGCAGTCCAATCTTCAATGGTAATGGTTTTGCCGTCGTAACGAGCCGCTCCAAGCCCCTCACCTGTTGTTAGTCCTATACCAATAAAAGTCAGGTCATACGCCTGCATCTGATCCCAGAAATACTTACCAAGGGTTTGGCGATGCCTACGGCTGGCTCCGCCTACGCCCACATCTAATATTCCCCTGCGGATAGCATCTGCATTGATCTGATTAAGCGTTTGCGGAATGGAAAGATAAGACTTCAAATGTTCATCCACTACGTCGCTGGTGCGATCCATCAACTGCTCTGCTAGGTCATTAACTGCTCTTTGCCCATTTTTAAAGGACAAATAACCCACTAAACTGACTGCTCCAAAAATTTGGATCAGGAAGGGAACAACAAGAACAATCTGTAATGGGAACGCTTTACTTTTGCTAAAATAGGGAGTTTTCATTGGAAACTACAAGTTGATGCTAATCTGATTTGCTTCTATAGTTCCCAAGATGCCCACATACTCACCTTTGTTTAAATTTTTTTGTCAAGTTGTAGTGGCGTGGCAAGGCTAAAATGTTGCAAAAAAAATGTAGGTTGGGTGGAGGCTTTGCGTAACCCAACATCCTGATATATGTTGGGTTGCGCTCCGCTCCACCCAACCTACGTCTACTTTTAATGCACTATTTTAAGCTTGTCACGCCAGTAGGGTGCGTTATGCTGCGCGACTACTAAGGGACTTCTAAGAAATAAATTACCCAAATAAACGAACCACAGAGACACAGAGAACACAGAGGAATGAGGAGAGAGAGCTTTTTCGTAAATTTATTGGGTATTTTTTTATTTGGAAGTCCCTAGCGTATAAATATTTTGATAAAACAGCGATGTCTACGACGGGCTGCGCCTACGCAATTATTTGGGTTTGACAAAATTTTGAGTACTAGGGCACATCTTAATTTGTCGCTACCGTTTTCTTTCCATTCTTGCCTTCTACACTGGCAACAAATGACGGTTGCTCATCACTAGAAGTTGGCGGTTCGCCTCGTAGTCCCTTACGACGCTGGTTCTTAGGAACTCCTCCCGCCATGCCGTACTCTACACTGCTTTTGCCATATCGAGTCCCGACTGCCATGAGCATGTGTTCTGTCATATCTCCCAACTCGTCTTCTGTTTCTAGCATTTCCCGATACAACTTATCTAAGGTAGAAAGGGCACTATTGTAGGCATTTTCTTTAGATCGCATCGTCTCGATCAGGGTTGAGAAGGCAGGTAAAGTGAGTCCATTGCCTAAATCTAACCTCGGATCAATTGAGTTTATACTAGCCGCACGACGCACTGCTCTTTCTAACACTACAGAAGTTCTTTTTCTCCGAGCCATGATCTACACCTTGGAATCCAGTACTGTTAATATTCTTTACCTTAAAAGACTTCCGTATAGATCAGCCTGAGAGAATTCCGGCAAATCTGCAATAGCTTTTGCTACATAGGGATAATTACAGCAGATTGCGCGAACTACTTAAATGAGAAAGCAAACTGGGGTTTGAGAAAGTAAAAGCTGATTTTGCTTGCGGAAAACACCAAAATGAGAAAGCAAACTGGGGTTTGAGAAAGTAAAAGCTGATTTTGCTTGCGGAAAATACCAAAATGAGAAAGCAAACTGGGGTTTGAGAAAGTAAAAGCTGATTTTGCTTGCGGAAAACACCGAAATGAGAAAGTCAAATGGCATTTTGAGAAAGTAAAAGCTCATTTTGCTTACTAAATTCGACTTTAGTTATATCTTGCACCTGCCTATCCCGCCTGAGAATAAATTCTCAGGCTAATAGTGCAAGTCCACTTAAGTGGACTACAACCCTTACTCAGTCTTCAATAGATAGACTTTAGCTATAAGCCTCAGAATGAATTCTGAGGCGGTCGTCGGGACTGATGCAAGTTCTGAGTTTTATTTGTACGAATGCCCAAATCCACTGATGATTTCTGGGCAAAAGAGGACGTTGAACTTTATGATATGGCTAATAGTGCCCTAATTGACCTTCCTATTAAAGAATGGTCTTTCATGGTACTGAATCAGATCAGCGGAAGTTCTGATAATCGAAGAAATTGTGAAAGTTTAGCTGCGACAATATCTGAGAAACACATTGATGTTCAAGATTTTATAATTGCAGACTGTGCTAACTCAGAACAAGCACAAACTGAAATATTAGATCGAGTCTTACATTATCTAGGACAGAGAGTTGAAGTATTAGACCGACAATATGCTTCTGCATGTCAAGACAGACTGATTCAGCTTCAAAGAAGTGTTGCTGTTGAGTTAGAAAAAGCTTGTTGATCGGGTATTACGTGCTGAAAGGTTGTTTGAAAAGTGGTTAGCTGTAATTTTAGGCACTTATTGATCCCCCCTAGCCCCCCTTAAAAAGGGGGGAACCGGAATCAAAGTCCCCCTTGTCAAGGGGGATTTAGGGGGATCTAGAACGTTTTGTTACCGACAAGAGGACTTTTCAAACATCCTCTGAAGGTGTCCGTACTGAATGGCAGATTTTCTTACAGGAAGTTGCTTCAGATGTTTGGATTGATGAGTTTGGCACAACTATGGAACGTACCCAACTTAGACGAGACTGGATGCAGAGAATAGGGGAAGTCGATCATCTAAAGCAGCCAGATGCAATAAACTTTTTACGATAACGAAAACGCTCTACTTGGCTTCGGGAAAATTTCAGACAACAAATGTACTAGAAAATTTCACTGTTTCTACTCCAGCCTTTGAATTGGGGAGCGTGGTTAACGTTGATTTGAGTGAACAGCCTATTTACACTAGTTTGCCTACATTTGACTGAAGCTCGGTTCTAGGTGAACCGAGCTTTTATTGAGATTGTATTTGATGAGCGTTATGGCGCTTAGAGGATGTTTTAAAAGCCTCGAAAGTTATAATTTTGCAGTTCTGTCGGGGTTATTACAACGCCAAATTTAGGTTTTAGCTATGTACTAAGATGCAATGCTTTGCTAACTATGAGAGCAAAAAACCCTTTTAAAAGATCATCTTAAAGAAGCGCAATTTAAGAAAGCAAAGAAATTTTACTTGCGGGTTAGGTTAAGCAGTTCTTTGGGAGAAGCAAGTAAGTCAATAGCCACGAAGTAAATTTGACCTTGAGGATCGAGTAAAAATCGCCAAGCAATGTTCATCCCAACATTACCTCCAAACCAAGGAGTTTCGACTGTACCAGTAATTTTATGCTGTGTATAACCATCTTCTATAGTTTCCGAAACGCCTTTGGTTGGCTTCATCACTAACCCTTGTCCCTCATCTCGTAGGTAAGAAGTAATCGCTTCTCGACCAACAATTGGTTTTTGGAAAGGTGGTTGCAGCGCACCATTATTAGCAAATAAAGCAACAGCAGTTTCAAAGTTATCTGCATTCATGGCTTCAATGTATTTCAGCACTGTTGGTTCTGTAACTCCCTCAATAGTAAATTGGGGGCTTAGGGATGCACGCGGAAACTTAAAGTTTATGACTTCTGCCTGTTTGTTATCAGCCAGAGACGGATCAAATCCCATATTTACTACAGTATTGCGTAGTACAGTAATTTGCTGACTCTGATCGATTCTCTGAACAGCTTCTAGCACTGCTTTAACTTGGGTTGACATTTGATAGCCTGCTGGCATAGGAGCGACGATACCCTGTTTCATCCACTCTCCTAACTGCCACCAGAATCCCAACTTGGCATTGACACCAAAGTATGCATAAGAACGGCTGATGGGAGTGTCAGCATTACTCGCTAAATCTCTCATTAATTGCGTTTGTTCTTCATGAGACATCTGCTTAATGTCGTTGAATATACCTTCCATTAATTGGAGATTTGCTTTTCCGGGAGCAGCTGGAGTAATTGTACGACCTAGTTCAGCGTAGGCATACCAGAGAAATGCCAACTGATCATCAATGTTGAGTTCAGCAAACTTTGCTGTAGTGGCTGGAACAGCATCTGCCACTTGAGTGCTAGAGAAAATATTCCGTGCGGATTCGATAGTATAACTCATGGTTATTACCTTAAAGATTTACCTATTCAGTAGTTGCTTTCGGCTACATTTTGCAGCTTGGGTGATAAATCTAGGGCACTTTTTTTGCATGACACAATTATCCCTAGATATCCAAATTTGAATTATTATCATTCACTACTCTGGTATCATAACTGGCAAACGTTAACAAAAGACTAAGATTTATAAGATTTATCTGATGAATATCATTGAATGAAATGTATATCTACTATTTGTTTTTCAATTTTTGATCAAACAAAAGTAATTTCTTGAAAAATATATCCTTCTCAAGAAATATATTTAACTATATAGCATCTATCTATGGATATATATCTATCTACGTTTTGAACTTTTTTGGCAATAAAAATAGAAGTTGGTAATTTTAAATTAGTTTTTTTAATTACTGTATGTGTTGCAGCAGACTAATGCAAGCCCTCGGTTCGTTTATTAGTAAGATGCGACTTGCAAATTTTTTGCGATCGCCCTTTAGTTAGGGGATAGTTCTGGCTCAATCTTTTTGTGTAACAATCCTACCTGGACTGGATTAAATAATTGATTACACCTAAAATTATTAAATGAGCCGGGTAGAACACATAAAACCATCTAGCCCGTGAACCTTGTCTACCATTGAATCGAAGGACAATGAATCCTGCGAAAATTGCCCAAATTTGAAATATATAATACATAGATAGAATTACTAAAATCAAGTGCAAGATGCACCAGTAGAGCAACCATACTCTGAGACTGAGTTTGTCTATTAAAGACATCAATAAAATTACTCCAATCCCATATCCGCCATACTCAAAGCCCAAGACCTCAGAAACTGTTGCACACAATCCAATAATTATGAATTGCTGCCATAATTGCGGACAAAGCCTAACTAAGCGCAACATTACAAGTCCAAGAAGAAGCGTGAAGAGAATATTTAATGAGAACTTTTGGAAAACAACAGTATAGATTGGCTGAGATATAATTGCTGTAATTAATAGCCTGCTTCCATAGCGGTACACATTTTGGGTGTGTTTTTCGCCTTTAGCCAGAAGCCATGCAAAGAGGGGAAAGCTCAATCGCCCAATAAAGTGCAATATTAAAAAGTGTGGCATTAGCAAATAGCACACATGATCCATAACCATGAACACTGCTGCTAAGATTTTAATGGTGAAAGCTGAAAATTTAATCATAAGGTTGAGTTTTACCGTCAAAATTGCCAAATAGGTTCTTAACGATCGCTTGCTGGTTCAAAAAAATATCCTGAGTAAAATCCTCTGCTTCTTGGGGGTTGCCCAAACCTTCAACGCCAGTCCGCCGCTGAAGCAGAACCTTAACTTGCTGGGTTGACCGAAGAGGCAGTTCTTGCGGGGGGCTAAAAGCTTGGGGAAAGATTCTGAAATTCCCCTGCCTCATGGTTTCAAGCCCCTAAATTTATTTATGCTCAAGGGAAAAATATTTATTTCGAGCGGAAAGTGGCACGAGAAATAATGCGTCCTTGTCTCAAGCCCCTAAATTTATTTATGGGGTTTTCCCCCTTGCTCCCAGCAAGAACTGCCCCCTTTCCTCTTTTTTGACTGTGGCTCCCCAACCTACCCATAGATTCATAAAGCCGATGAATGAAAATCAAGATTTATAATTTTTATTTGGTAAGAGTAATACAAGAGCGTTACTAAATACTAGCAATTTGATAACATTAACAAAGTTGATGATTGTTTACGACCCAAATTAGGCGATGTCTACGACGGGCTAACGCCTACGCCCTCTTCAGCAGATTGGCAAAAACACTATGGCAAAGCGTAAGAAAAGCAATCTCCAGTGGATTAAAGAAACACTTGAACTAAAGCCTGACCATCGTTGGGAATCTCCATCAGGCTATAAAATATTTGTTGCGAATCGTGGGGCTGTTCGCTTCAATGTTCCCCAGGATTGGGTTTTTGAGCCACAAGAAAAATCCTTCAAGTTCCTCGATAAAAAACCGCCCAACGATGATTGCTGTCTGGAAGTATCTTTCAATCCTCTGCCACCCAATGATTGGAGCCAGTTTCCGCTAAAATCTACCTTGAAGAAAGTCCTGGAAAACGACAGCCGCAACATCATTGCTAAGGGAGAAATTATTACCGTCAAGCGCCAAACCGCGAAAATTGTCTGGACAGAGATGAAGTTCATTGACACTCAGGAAGAACCACGGGAAGCTTTTTCGCGGACTTGCATTGCTTTAGGGTCGAATATTCAGTGCTTGATTACATTCGATTATTGGGCAGATCAAGCAGAACAACTAATACCCGTTTGGGATGAAGCGATGCGTAGTCTCACGCTAGGATTGTATATTCGTGACCCGATGACTGGTCTGGCTTTCCCAGACTGAAGCCCCAGAATGATTGCTCAAACTTCCTTGGCAAATATCAATGAAAACGCTATGCTTTTTTGGAGCAGACTGTCGAGATAGCTTGGTGTGTATGCACGGGTTGCTTGGGCGTTGCATATTTGGGGGATAAATTGAGATTTTTGAACAAAGCTAAAGGTAAATTCTTTGCTTATTTGCGCTTTGCGTGTTAGCGTACCCCAAAGGGGTACGCAAGCTACGCAAAGCGTCTCCAAGAGTTGCGGGGCGTAGCCCAGCAAAAATCATCCCATCAATCAGCAAGACTGTTACTTGCAACCGCTCAATTGCACCGTTATGCGGCTCAGTGCGATCGCAAATTATGTTGCCAGAGGCGTTTACTTTTTCAGCAAAAACAGTACGATTGTGATTGTATAAGTATTTAATTTTATCTGTGTCAGCAAAGGACATCTTTCACGAAGCAGTTAAGCCCTAAATATACAGTGACTTTTTGTAAAGTTTGGGCCAATCATATATCATTGGTGTCAACTTAAGCAAAAAGGATGCAAAAGATATAATCTAAGAACATCTGGTTTGATGTTCTTAGTGATACATCATGAGTAAAAAACGTCCAGCGCGACTCGGCAACCCAGACCTGCGTCC
>NZ_JAIVFS010000151.1 GCF_020829645.1 Nostoc mirabile CHAB5784
TGGTGCAGACTTGTCGTCGTCAAGGCAAGTCTATTATTGATTTTTTTGTACAAGCACTACTGGTTGATTCTAATAATTATCTGTCTCCCCCATCTCTACTTCCTAAATATTAGACCTGAATCCTTACTATGGATCAGGCTTGTGCTTATGGAAATCGCCCAATATTGATGATATTTGATGGTGAAAAAATCGACCTACTCGAATTGAAAGTGAGTGAGGATTTGTTTTTTGTGATTGTCGATCTCGGCGGTAGCAAAAACACACAAGAAATACTAAGACGATTGAATCAGTGTTATCCTTTGGCTACTAATTCAATAGAGCAAAATGTCCAAAAATATTTTGGTTATATTAGCTCTGAAATTACCCAGGCAGCAGTTGAAGCAATACAACTCGGAAATGCCCAACTTCTTGGAGCTTTAATGACAAAAGCCCAAGCGGAATTTGATCGGTACGTAGTTCCGGCTTGTCCTGATCAATTAACTGCAAAAAAGCTGCATCTCCTTCTCCATCACGAGCCACTTGAGCCTTATATCTTCGGAGGGAAAGGCGTAGGTTCTCAGGGCGATGGCACTGCACAACTGATCGTTAAAACTCAAGAGAGTCAAAGAAAAGCTATCGAAATTATTAAGCGCGATTTTCCTCAAATGCAAGCGTTACAGTTAACTATTTCAAGACTACCAACTCCTATAATTGACTTAGCTGAGGACAGAAAGCATTAGAGAATGTTTGTCAAGCTTTTGAGAAGTAATTTTAATCAACGACAGCAGGACATAGTTACTGGGATAGGGTGCTGAGTAAGGAAATCTGGGTGTAGAGGAAGTAAGCGACACCAAACAGCCCCGTTGAAGTAACGATCGCTTTTAGGCGGGGCATAGTCCATCGCCTCCCCAATCGATTCTCACTTTGATTGCCGAAAAAGGAGATTTACACGCTGCAACTGCTGAGTTTACTAAACAACTCCCAACCGCCCCAGATTCAAAACGCTCTACACTCAGTTTAGAACTAGGATTGCCGGAAGGTCGCGGCGTACTTGCTGATAAAATCGCCTCTTATCAAAGCGAAATCAAGAGCAATCCTTTCTCTTGGGAAGCCCACTACAATTTGGGAGTTGCCCTTGACCAACAAGGTGATTTAGCAGGCGCGATCGCGGCTTATAAAGAAACAATTCGCCTCAATCCGACTTTTGCCAAAGCATACGCAAACTTAGGTAACGCTCTAGTGCTATCTGGGCAAAAGACGGAGGGTTTAGCTTATATGCGGCGCTGCCAAGATTTATTCGAGCAGCAAGGACGCAAGTATGATGTCCGTAAAGCTGAAGAGTTGATAAAACAACTCGAACAAAAATAGTAAATGTATACGATCTAAAATTTACAACTCAAAACCAGCAGTTGGCCCAACAAAGTCAGATAACCTTTGCACCGTGAAAACCTGGGATGGTGAGTTTAGCATTGGGTTGCAGCACCTGAAATCATGCGATTATCTACCTTCGGAATGTCAGCAGGTTCAGGAGATTAGCGATGGCGCTGTTTCTCCCACCGTAGGTGATCGTATCAGTCGAGTGTATTCGGGCGCGTTGGAGGAATCAGTGCAGAAGTTTTTAGAATCGCTAGGAAATCTCAACCGTTCTTATTTAACGGCTTTGTCAGAAAAAGTGTTGAGCTTGCTGTCGGCTGAAATCAAGGATTAATGTCACAAAAAACAATGCACCAATGCTTTGGTTGATTGCACAAAATAAAATTTGAACTTGTGCATAGGGGCATTTTATTACTGATAAGGGACTGAGTAAGAATATGTAACTATGAACAAATATCAACATAGTTTTTCATAATTTTGATGAATAAAGGTAGTACCATTCGATGATGAAACCCCCAAGGAGTTACTACGATCCTGAGTTTGGACAAATGAGAATCGAAGACAACCACTGGACTTTAGCACAATGTGCTGTTTTGGGCGATCGCAGTGTACCGATTTGCGTGGATTTTGAACAGGGGCAGATTGGGGAACTCTCATCGCTCCAGCGTGAAGCTATTCGGAAAGCTCTAGCCTTGCCAGCCGATGTGTTAGGCATCACTGCTCCTGTTGTGCTGCAAAATTATGATGTATATCGTGAGATGATTGGAGATGAGTCAATGCCGCCACTGGCTAATCCCATTCAGGTCTGGGATGAGGTCACTTTCTCATATATCTATGTACCGCCTCACATTGAGTATGACCTGGATATTCCTACCTTTAAGTTGATAGCTGAGTGTGACTGGGAGCCAGAACACGGCTTAGAAGTGCGCTTTCGTAATGGAGTAGCAGACGATGCAGAAAAGACGAGGTGAAACAGGACGGTAAAAACTATCTTGTCTGCGTGTCATGCATAGCGTCGTCGTAACTTGCCTCAGCAAGAGATCTGGCTAACGGCAGTGCAAGAAGCTGGTGGTCAAGTGCCTACTGGCAGAATCGTGAAAGATGTAGTGCAGCGCATAATGGAGCGTACCAGAGTACCAAACACCTACGAGATAGGTGAAGTCTGCCAAATCCTTATCAAAGACAACCCCTCACTCAGGGGTAAAGGTGGATGCTGGGCTATTGTTAATCAGGTGAATGATTTCAGCTGCACCGTGAAACTTTGGGATGGAGAGCTGACAGTTGGGTTGAAGCACTTGAAATCTTATGATTATCTGCCTACCGGTACTTTCACCACTAATGACAGCCCTAACGAATTGGGCTTTTACCTGATTTCTGAAATTAGTGGTATACGAAATGGTGAAACAATTACTGGTCTGCAAGCCGCCAGAACTCCAATACCAGGAAACGAACCTTTTGAGGTTGACAATTTAATTAGTCTTAATACTGTGCAGCTGACAGGTGACGGTTTTGGATATTCCACTTCAGGAGGAAACTATTCTAGTCCATTTTTTGCGAATTTTTTGCCGACGCCGGGTTATTTAGAGGTTTTTTCCGCGCCCCCACTTGTATCAGGTTTTGAAAATTTGGGTTCTGAAGATAGTGAGTTACCCATTAGTTTTTCTGCAAGCATAATCACTGTCCCTGAACCCACATCTATCGTGAGCTTACTCGCTCTGGGCACTTTCAGCACACATTTAGCATTGAAACGTAAAAAGCTATCCAAATTAACTGATAATAAGCTCGAAAAAGTTTCCTAAAACCATCAGCGAAAGCAGAAAAGATGGTAATAAGTCACACAAGCAATCTTAACGAATACTTATCAAAGCTAAATATGGGCATAAACTGGCGTACAGTCCAGGGCGAACGCATCATGTCAATGAAAAGCTTTTATTCTCAATAGGCTGAAAAATAGTCGCATTAATGCCTGCTTATTGACACAGATTTAGGCGATCGCTTTGGGGCTTAAAAAATAATCAAACGCGAAAGGAAAGATTTTTTCGTTAGTTCTGTCCGTTCGCTCATTTTCACCTTGTGAGAGGGAATTATGTCTTGCACAGCTTGGACTGTAGCTGATAAAGGGACTCAGGCATTTTCATTAAAGAAAGAATCTGTCTTTGAAGATCGTTTATGGGCGTAAGGAAGATAGTAAAATTTGGGAGAAAGTAAAGAGTAAGGTTACAAAAAACCTTAAGCATTTGTTCAGCAGATGGACGAGCAGTTTTTCGCTTAGGATTGCCATCATAAAGACCAGCCTGCATATGTTTGAGTTGACAATAGAGCCTGCTGCACAACAAATTCCATCAAGGTAAACACCCGCAAAGCCAAGTTTAACAAGAACATCAAGCCGATAATTCGGTCTTGATGAAAGGAAATAAATAGGTAGAGCCGGCAAAGAACCCCTTTTAAAACAATGAAAACCTCGCTCCAAAAGCCATTCATCCCGGTAATAAATCACATGTGGTAGTGTGAGTTGAGTCGTAGGTGCATTGGTGACATACAATCGCCACCCAGGCTTCCACAGCACACAATAGATGGTCTGACTGGGTGATTATGTATGTCAATAACAATACACTCAATTTACCATAGCTCATGCCTTTATAGTTTCCGTGTGGTGGACTCAGTTTTTGGTCTATACATTTGGCTATTTCCATCTTTTTTAGCCATTCCACTATTACCGGAATATCATCAATTCGCTCCGAATATATTTCCATTGTTTATCTTTATACTTGCACCCGAATCAAGAGCGCGATCGCTCTTTGCGCCAAGAATTGCCTTATCGCTGTTCTCCACACTACCGAGAAATGGGAAGTGTTAAGCGATTGGGTTGGAAAATTGCCCTATTCTTTTCCTCTCAAGGCATTAATTCCTCTCACCCTTCAAAAATCAGCGAACGTACAGTTATAAATGCGCTTGCTCTGAATATTGATACTACGTGTTTTATTTTTTTCCTAATTGAAATTAGTTGCTCTGTATCCCAAATGAATCAATTCAAAATTTTTTCTATTCATTTTGAATTTTGAATTTTGAATTTCATTAAGTGGTCAGGAGAAGGCGTTAGGTTGGGTGGCACTGGGTGTAGGAATAGTTCTCATTTTTTTTAGTAGCCGCGCTGTCCTCACCCCTACAAGTTTATGGCAGTTTTGCCTTTCAATGGCTTGTTTTGTTGGGGGATATCAATTGTTTACTACAGGTCGCTTGAATATTTAAACTCAACCCTGCTTTGTCCACTTGTGGAGAATGCAATAACCGAAAGAGTTGTGAAGCTTTGTTTTCCAGTTTTTGTCTATAAATTTTAGTTTCTATTAGAAAATAAAGCTTTAAGTCTTGATGAAATCGAAGTTTTAGACTTTGGCTTCGATTATTCTTTTTCAAGAGTGATAAAACAGGGCTAAGTACTACCGCATTACAGACGGCATACGCAACTTTGGCTATTTAAGCGGGTCGTGTCCCCAACTTTTTAAAGAGTACCGCCAGCGAGTATGCTCACTCTGCGCCTGAAGGTTTTTATTGATAATTCGTGCTGGGTGACTAAGTTACGAGTTATCAATGACAGATTATCTTCTTCTGGGTCTGTTATCTAATAAATTAACCGCAGCACCAGCAGCAGCACCATTAACACCATTTTTCCAGGTAGTTCTACAACCACCAGAAATTGCACCTGCCAATACACCAGCACCAGCACCTACAGCGATATCTTGAACAGGTAAACGTCCGTTTCTTCTTCTGGCTCTGGTGCGTCTTGCACCATTGGCAGCATTAACAGCAGCACCAGCAGCAGCACCTTTAAAAGCATTGTCTAATACCGAACCACAATTTGTTAAAACCCCACTTAATACACCTGCCCCGGCTCCAATGGCTGCATTATTAAGAACTCGGTCATCAGCAGAAGCAGGTTGAACCGGGATTAAGCTAGTACCAGCTAAAGTAGCAGCCATCAAGCCAGGTAGGAATGCGCGTTTTAGCATGTTTTGCATGGTAGTACCCTCTGAAAATCTTACGATTGGTGAACAACCAAATTTCAGTGCGCTCGCTAATCCTCGTATTTCTAATTTTAGACAATAGCAATATTATCTAAAATTTGGATATTTGGATAATTACATACACTAAAACGTAATTTTAGCCCAAAGCTTGTTGTATTTACTGAGTGGACAATAATTAAACTGACACATTAACTAAAAAACAGTAAACCAAAAAGTTTTTCCTTAATTGCGATCGCTCTTATGAGGCTAGTCCATCGTCTCCCCGATCGATTCTCTCTTTTATTGCCGAAAGCGCTGCTGATGTAGGAAGAGGAGTGATGAGTGGTGTATTGGTGGGAAATCTGGCGCGAAGATTCGGTTTGGTAGCTCTTTTAGGCTGATGCACCATCTTTAAAATAAGTCTCCTGTATTGATGTCTGCAACAAAACCGCATTTCTCTCATGCTGTATGTTTATTGAGAGATGACAAATCCCTCTCAAGTTAGAGATGCATTATGTGCTGTGATAGAGGATTTTTTGCTCATACTTGAGTATTCTATTTAGATTAGATAAAACAATTGTAATAAAAATTATAATTCTTCTACTTGATTACCTAATTATTAATGGATTTTGCTTAGAGACAAACAATTTTCCAGGTCATATTGGTAGTAGATAAATAATTTTAGAATCACGATTAGGAAATATGAAGAACACAAACGAAATTGATAGTACGAAAACTAATTTTGGTCAGCATAAAATAGAGGCTGGAACTGATATAAACTCATCATCTAACGAACTGAGGCAGACAAATAAAACAATTAATATAGATGGTCAGCGTCCAGTCGATCCAAGTAATATTGAAATTAAAGAAATAATTAATATAGATGGTGAGCGACCAATTGGGAAAAATGAAACCGATTATGATAAAACAATTAATATAGATGGTCAACGCCCGATCGGGAAGAGCGCTTTTCAAGAACATGAGATTCTAACTGTAGACGGTAAGCGTCCAATTGACCCTAGCGATTTAGAGATTGAAGCTGTTATTGACATAGACGGTCAACGTCCGATCGCTAAAAGTAATTTTCAAGTTCAGGATACTCTAGAGATAGATGGTAGTCGCCCAATAGGTTCAGATAACACTGTTGAAGATCCAATACTAACAGATTACGTAGACTAAAAGCACGACTTTCCTTGACAATTTCTTTAACTGTAGAAGTGCATCGCTCTCTTGGGCAGCGAGTAGTCCATCGCCTCCCTAATCGATTTTCTCTTTTATTAGCGAAAGCCCTTCTCATCTGGGCTATTGGAGTTATGAGTGGGGTGTTGGTGGGAAATCTGGCGCGTTTTTAACTAGAAAAATTCATAGATAGACCGAAAAAACATTTTTCTGTAACAATATTTAATAATGTGGATTGGGGTGGCGATCGCATTAGTTGCCTTTATTGCCATTGGCGTTGCTGAAGGGGGATTAGGTACATTCAAAGTTTGATTAAATGACTCAAAAATTCGCTTTGCAACTGTCACCGTCTGATCTTGGCTGCCACCATCTACCACTATCACTTCGGAAGGAGGAGGATTAAGTAAAGTCAGTTGGCGCAATGTCCGCCCTAAGTTAGTTGCTTCATTTAAAGTAGGAATGATAATAGAAACTTGAGACATACCGATTTAGTGGTTTTATCGTTATCTTTATTTTACTTGTTGATGTCGTTCGGCTTTAGCCCAAAGAGAAATCGGACAATGTTGAGACGTTTTATAAACATTTTATACAAAGCATTTGTCACTAAAACGGTTGCTGTACTAATAATTAAAAATTTTGCGGTTCTGCCTAAATCCCATTGCACTACATAAAAAGATATCGCCACCAAAACTGTTTGATGCAGCAAAAAAACTGGATAAGCGGCAAGGGTTGTATATTGCAGGATACTATTAGTAAATGATAGATATTGCTGACTTAGCCCAAGTATGGCAGTTACCCAACACCAAGAATTGAAGCCTCGCAACATTTGGTAAAGAATATATTCCCCAGAATAGCCGCGTACAGGAAGTACCTCAGTTACCTGTATTCCAAAGATAATGGACATGGTAACTATTGCCATAAACAACACGAGCTTTTGATATTGGGCAATTGCTTGTCTAAATCCGGTATCAGAACACAGAATAAAGCCGTAAACAAAATAACAAAGGTACAGCAATAAATTTGCCCAGTCATCATAAAGATTTTGAAAACCAAACCATTTGGGGCGGAATGTACCTTCAATCATAGCCAATGGTAGAGCAGGTAAGAAAATTACTCCTGGCTGTTTCATGAAAGTTGCAATAGTAGAATACCAACGTCGCCCCATCTCTTGCTTGAAGAATAACAATAGAGGGAGACTAACAATAGATATTACAAATAGGTAGATCACAAACCATAGATGCGCCCATTCAAAATTACCTTGAGGACGAATCCCGTTAAAAAACTGTGGGTAAAACTGTAAATAGGAACCGATATCTGTGTGATGAGTAAGAAGTTTGTAATAGACTTGAGGAGGAACTAACACCAGCGTGCCAAATATGAAGGGGATCAATAGTCGTCTAAAACGCTCATTCACATATTCCATTGGTGTTCGCAACTGGAGAGAAAACCAAGAGGCAGCCCCGGAAATTAAAAAAAACAATGGCATGTGCCACTGATGAACAAAAAAAATAAACCATCCAAGGACAGGGCTTAGTAAGTCATTTCTAATATAAAAATCGCCTAATTCGCCTTGGTAAAAAACTGCGGCAGCGTGAAAATAAATTAGCAATAGCACCGCCAATACTCTTAACCAATCCAGGTCATAGTGTCTTTCTTGGTGATTATTTGTTATATCTAAATCAGATTTTAAATTCATTTATTTGCCTTGGTTATAAAACACCAGGACACAACGGGAGCAGAGTTGAAGCTACTATGGCGCAATACCCAGAGATAGCTAGTACAATACGGCGGAAGTCACGCATTCACGCATTCAAAAGTATTATGGAATCAGCTTTTTAGGGATTTTAAATGTTTGCTCTATTTCCGCCGTGGCGTACTAGGTATCTCTTTTAAAGATTCTTCTGTCGCACAGCCGCAAAAAGCTGGTCTAGATCAAGATATCATTAGGACTTACGCAAAAACTCTCTCAAACTCTTATTACTTCGTGTCCTTTGCGTCTTCGTGGTTCGTTTTTTCATAATTTTGCCTAAGTCCTAACCATGTTAAATACAAAAAATAGAGATTGCGGGAAAACGGTAAAATTCAACTTTAATGCTCCAGAGCATGGTAACGAGCTTTTAGCAGTTTTCCCCAGATTGCATTGTAAGGATGTACAACCTGTGTAGGTTGATTGTGTCTAAAAATGAGCCTTCCTTCATTTGCCCACTGAAAAATCCCACCGCTCAAGTTATAAATGCACTTCATCCCAGTTTCATTAAGCTGCTGGGCTAATTTGGCGCTACGGTAGCCAACGGAACAGTACACGACAATTGGGTTGTCTTTTGGCACTGTAGAAAGTACTGGTAAGTCAGGTATAAGAGGATCTATCTGTGTTGCTGTTTCGATATGGCTCACCGCATATTCTGTCTGACTTCGTGCATCTACCACTAATGGCCGCGGCTTTCCAGAATCTAATAGCAATTGAGCGAATTCCTTGCTTGTAATTTCCTCAACATTAGGAAACTTCAATCTAATCAGAAGTTTAAGAAACTTAAACATAAGTGATTGCACTTGTAAAAGTACGCTTTCGTTTTTATAGATAGTTTTAAGTTTGATTGTATCACGAGTATGATTTTAAAGACTTTTCAGGCTCTATGAGCTATTAGTTATCGAAAATAAATTTAAATATGGCTTTGCGATGGCGTAACCGCCCGCCGGAGGCGATCGCTGAAGCTGTTGCCAATTATAAGATTCCTGAAAATATGACCTCCACACCTAAACCAATTCCTAAGCCAAAACTCGTTAAACGTCAAAATTATAATAATTAAATTTATATGAATATGAGCGTTAAAACACGAGATATTAAAACAAAATCTAACCCATCAGGAGAAGAACATAAACTTGATGAAACTGCTATTGCATTAAGAAAGTCTCAACTAAAGTATTTTATAGAATTAAGAACATCTTCGCCCTGGATCGCCCCCCACCCCAACCATGACCAACATCCACAACCTCGACATAACCGATACCGAATATGCCCAGCTACTAGCCCAAGGCTACGACCCCAACCTAGAACACCAGTTGGTTGAGCTTGGCGAAAGCTTAGACCAAGCCAGGAAGCTAGCGCGAATAGTGGGACTGACACAAGACAAACTGCTCCAGACTGATCAGGAGTGGGAAGAGTTTATGGCAGTGTGGGGGGATACTTGCGATGGTTCTCTTGGAAATTGAGCGTAGGCGCAGCCCCTTAAAGTAGACATCGCCCTCATTCAAGCGTTCGCGTTCACCGTCTCGTAGAGAGGAAAACCGGAGAGCGATCGCCCCATTCAAGCTAGGAAAGCAGGGGGGATGGAGGGAATAACTGTTGAGGTGCGCCGTTCAAAGAGGAAAAGCGATCGCTTGCATTGAAAAGTCTGCGATGGCGTACCCGCCCACCGTAGGCGATCGCTCTTTGTCCTCGATCTTCATTAGCAAGTTTTTTGGCAAAATGTAATGCCTGTATTGACAAATGATCATCTCCAAGCCTGACCCAGACTCGTCCTGCCAAAGCTACCCATCGAGTCATACGTTGAGTTAAACCAATACGCAATCCATAATGAGCTGCTTTCAGAAAATATTCTGCGGCTTGTTCTAGGATATTGCGATCGTCGCAAAGGTAAAGCTCTATCCGTGCAATATTTCCATAAATTTCAGACAAGGCTTTATAAACATCCAAACCAGCATCTTTATAACAAGATCCAGGTTTAATTGCACCTCTAATTTTACTATCCCATTCTGACAATCCCAGCCACTTACTCCTCTTGCTGGATTCAAATAAATTTGACTCATGTCCGCAGGAAAGCTCATATAAATAGATATCTGGCTGAATTAGAGCCTGTATAGGAATAACCTCTTCTTTTACTTGCTGGTCTTCTTCAAGGACTTCTTTAATTTCTTGAATAAGCTGTTGTGCATTACCGATATTACCTTGAGAATTTGATCGCCTTAACTCCAATCGTTTTGCGAGGAGATAGCAACGGTAGAAGTTGAGTCGATATGAAAAATAAATCTTTTCTTTGGGAATTTTTTTCAATTCATCTCTAGCTGTATTAGCAATACTCTCAATCTCAGCAGATTGGCACTCTTTGTCAAGGAACTGAAAATTCTGAAAAGCCCTCCTTGCTATAGTTACTCGCTTCCTTAAATCAGAGAGTTTTAAATGCTGAACTATAGATTTCCAAGTCGAGTTCGTGATTCCAGTCCCGATCTGCTAACCATTGTCTTGCAGCACAGACAATCGCTTGCAGCATAGTGATCATTGAATCCCGGTCAGGTTGTGGGACGTAAATCTTCAAAATCCAAAAACTCAAGCAATGCAACTACTTGAGCAACTTGAAAAAATCTTTCTTGGGTCACTTTAATAGTACTAATTTTCTCTAAGCATAGGATTCTGTTGAGTTTTCTATCTGAGCAACTGTACAAAATCGAGCTAACCATTTATGGATTCTCGCATTCAATCATACTTGCGCTTGGCAGCGATTCAGCAACGTGAGACGGAGCAGATCGGTTCGTTTCTTGCAACGTTCAATCGCTGGAATGTCAACCCGTTTCTTAATTATGCTATTCCTGATAACAATGCTACCCCAACACCCAACGAAGTGAATGCATTGATTCATGCTTATCAGAGGCGTGGGCGAAAACCACGTTTGGAGTACGTTACGAAATTAGCACCTGCTGTTGAAGAAATACTAATATCGGCTGGTTTTGTGGTTGAAGGGCGTTTAATAGAAGCTGTGATTTATGGCAGGTTCAACCGCTTGTGGGCACCAAATCGAAACAATTTTTATCAGTCATCTGTTTTCCTTTTTAGAATATAAATACGATTTCATATAACTTTTTATAGCTAAAGAAAGATTTGATGTTTGTATCAATTTTGCTGTTTTGCACTTAAGCTAGTGCAGAACAGGTAAATCATACCTAGTGAAACTTTTAAAATATCCTCTTAAACCAAATTAAAATTTTCCAATATTCAGAAATTGCAAAATATGTTGAGATGTAATTTTGGGCTGTTCAATTTGAGGGGCATGACCACAATTTTTAAGTTTTATTAATTGAGAATTGGCAATGGAGCGCTGGAATTTTTCTGCATCATTATGTGGGAGCATGTCATCAGCTTCTCCCCATAAAATCAGTGTTGGTTTGTCCAGAAGGGCAATTCTATTTGCCAAGTTGCTATAACCCCCAGTTTTGACATAAGAAATCATGGCATCATGCCACCCAGGCATTTCTTGATGTAACATGGCACACTGAATAGCCAAAAGTATTTTGGGTTCTAAATTAGGAAAGTTACTACATAAATTTAAAGCTAAAATGTGGCGTTGACGTAGATATTCCACAGCCAAAAAGTCAAAAGGAGGAAACAAGTATTTGGTAAAGACGGGAGAATTAGTGTAACCTAAACTATTAATCAATATTAGTGATTTTACAACTTGAGGATAAGTGAGAGTAAAATCAATTGCAGTTGCACCTCCCATTGATGCACCTACTAGTATTATCGGTCTGTTGATTAAAGTTTTCCAAAAATCGTAAAGGTGAATTTTGATTGTAGTTGGACTGTAATTTATTTCTTTTTGCCTTTGTGTAAAGCCAAAACCTAACAAATCTACTGCCCATGTTTCATTTTGAGTAGCAAGTAATGGCAACAGAAGACGGAACTCTAAGATGGAACTGTCGAAGCCGTGTAGCAGCAGAATTGGTGTGACTCCGCTACCTTTGCGAATGTAGGTTGTGAGGATTGGGTGTTGGCTCAGGGAGGTTGCAAGGGCAATTCTCTCAATACTTTGTCCGAAAGCGATCGCTTTTGGGTCTTTGGGTTGATTAACTTGTGATGATAGAAAATTAGGAAACATTAGTATTCACTCCAAACTAATTTTCCACAACCCTTCTAGTGGATTTGACTGTTGCAATTGACTATCACTACTGCCGAGCCAATTATTGTCATACACCAAGCCAACACTGAACGTGCTATTTATAGGATATTGCCCACAATTCCAAAACCTTCAATATTGTTTGAGTCAGTAATTACCTGCTGGTTCAACTGTATGGTTGTTTGGTTGCCGTCGTCAAAGTAAATTGTGGCTCGCTTATTGTGAAAGCTTACCTGAACTTTGTAGAGACCACCAGTTGCATAGTAATAAGCTCTAGCAGGCAGCTTTTGACCATCAATATTTTGCCCTTTGAACTCAACTGCCATTGCAGGCGTGCCTAGCAGCAACAGGACTGGCAGGACTAACCTTAAAACTTTCATTGGTACTAACAATCACTTTCGATCAAACTATTTTCTACTTTAAAACATAAAACTATTGCCAGTTTTGCCAAAATTTTTCTAGGCTCTTATTTTGGCAAAGGTATTGTAATGGATAACTTAAATACTCATACAATCGGTGCATTGTATGAAGTGTTTCAACCTGCCGAGGCCAGACGAATTGCCAAAAAATTAGAGATTCACCATACACCAAAACATGCTTCTTGGTTAAATA
>NZ_JAIVFS010000152.1 GCF_020829645.1 Nostoc mirabile CHAB5784
CTGCTAGAACCTACGAAGAGTTAGATCAAGCCATCACAAGTGCCTTAGATGCAGTGAGTAAAAAAGACATTATTGGATGGTTCACTCACTGTTGTTACTATATTGCACCCAACTGAGAACCGCTATATACATTAAAGAGTGAATCTCAATTGCGATCATTGCCATTAGGAGCCGACAGTTGAATCACCTCAGAAAAACGTGAATACTTAACTGCATCGGTAAGGGGATAATCCACAGACACTGCAAGTAACCCGATTTTTATATCCTCGAAATAAATCACACCCCCAATACGTCCTTCAAGAAAGGAAAGCTCCATGAAATAAATCATACTCTGCTATGTAGATCAGCAAAAAGAGTTCGCAATTCGCAATTCGCAATTGGGGACAAAATTGCGAATTGAGTTATTGGGGTTACAGAGCAATTAATTTCAATTATGAAAAAAACTGCACATGTCATATCAATATTCACAACGAGCGCATTTATACGTAAGTGTTAATTGCGAATTGCGAACTGCGAATTGCGAATTGTTTGGTCAGACGGTTGCCACCCAGAGTTGCCAATAGAGCTTAGGGGGCAATAGTGTTCTGAAATGTATTCGGATTCGGAAACGTAGTCTTCAATGTACACAGGTGGATTTAGTCCAATGACTGGTTCAGAAATATTTTGACTTTCAGGCATCTCAATGGATTCAGTCGATGGTGGGGTTACTTCTATTTTCTTGCGAACTGGGTTAGAGGTTTTTTTGATAAGTCGTTGCATATCTATAGGAATCATTTGGCTTTCCACAGAGAACGATATCCCAGAATACAGTAAGTTATCAGGGAATCCGAAACATTTTGCCGAGTGAACACCCGTGGCTGCAACTGTCGGATGGCTTCTGCTACCGCGATCGCTGCACTCAGGTCATCAGCCGTTTCAACGCCCTTACCTGCTTTGGCTGTGTGGGCTTGGCTGAAGTTGGTGCATACTGGAGAGGCGTGGAGGTAATCGGGGCGGCGGGGAAAGCCTAGAAATCCTGACTGTGCTACTTCTTGAACTGTTAGCTGGATTATTCTACAGCCATACTCGCTAAAGTTGTGGTGATGGGTTTTGGCGATGCCTTCGGCAACGTCTTCGACGAACGCCCGACTTAGTTCTGGTTTGCTTGAGTCAAACTCTACTGCAATAACTGGGCGAATACCAGCTTGTAGCATCCCAGCTTCAATCCCACCACCACCCGCGAATAGTACTACAGCGATCGGGGCATCATCTGGAAGTGTTGGTTTAAAATCTGTGTTATCAAAATTTTTGCAGACATCTAATTTTGGTGATGGCTTTTTGGTTTTCGCTTTTTTGATAAAAGCGATAATATCTTCCCTGGTTGCCAAGAGTTGTTGCAGTGTCCGAATCATGGAAATTGCACTGCAAGGAATGGAACCAATACTTCGCCCTTTCCACACGGGTTAACTCGTTCTTCCCAGTTGTAAGTAAACTCAACGAGGTTGTCACCAACCCCGTTGGTCTTCAAAACCGTGCTTAATAGTTTCCCATTACACGGCTCCTCAATGAATCGGCACATTGTCATGTGTACTTCACAACTGAACCATCATCAGTTGTCTTTTCATCGTGGCAATGTCGATGTAATATCTGGAGATTTTTATATTCGTCTTTGCCTCCCAAGCTTTTAGGGGTTATGTGGTCAATTTCCAGTACATCCTCCTCTCGAAAGTACATTCCGCAGTGGGTACACTTCCCTTTTTGTTTCTTTAAGAGTGTCGCCACTCTCGTAGTCGTTTCGGGGTGTTCTCCCATTCTTAAACTCCAGTAAATTAGGTTGCCATCGTAAGGACTGGCATCGCCTTTGACTTTCACATGACGGATAATCTTTGTTTCCGTGTGTGAACGTAACCTCACCGGGTTTTTACCCTCCTGTCTGGTTGCGAATACCCAATTATCACCGCCAATGGTTTGCCAATATTTCTTTGACACCCATCCCCCAGATTTCTTGGGGTGGCGGCGTTGCGCCCAAGCCTTCAGCTTTGGATACATGAGATTATCTAAGTCAGAGAAGATAACCTTACTTACTGATGTTGAATAGTAGTTAGACCATCCTGTTATTACCGGATTTAGTCGGTTGATTAACGCTATTTGTGGCGCTGCTTTATGGTCATCGATGATACTTGCTATTCGGTCGTAATGTATCTTTTGCTTTTCCTTGCTTGGGGTGATGATTGTTTTGAACCCTTGTTTTGAGTGGTATTTACCCACTTTCCACTGTCTTATGTTAAAACCAAGGAAGTTAAATCCTGGTTTTTCTGATCCATACTCATTTAAAGTGTGGGTTAGACGTGTTTTGGAAGGCTTCAATTCCAGACCCATGTCTATTAACCATTCAGAGATTATCTCCCTGCATCTTTGGACAACGGTTATGTCTTTATGGAGAATCACAAAGTCATCGGCATATCGGATAAGTTGGGGGCTTCTGAACTTTGTACCTTTTTTGTGATACCAAGTTTCCCTCATGGTTTGAGACATTTCTGGAAATGCCTTATTTATCCGTTCTTCCATCCCGTGAAGGGCAATATTAGCTAGTAGCGGAGAAATGACCCCACCCTGCGGCGTACCCTCAGATGTTGGAAACAACTGCCCTCCATCCATCACCCCCGCTTTTAACCATGCTCGAACTTGTCGGCGGATGGTAGGGGATGTATTTAATTTTCTTAGCAGTGCTTCATGGTCGATGCGGTCGAAGCATTTTGCAATGTCGGCATCAAGCACGTATTTTGCTTTTTTGCAAACCGCATTAAATATTGCCTCTCTTGCATCATGACATGAGCGCCCAGGTCTGAACCCGTATGAGTTAGGTTCAAATCGCGCAACGCAATTCTGGCTCTAATGCCAGTTTGAGCAGCGCTTGCAAGGCTCGGTCGTTCATTACGGGAATTCCTAAAGGTCGTTTTTCATCCGTTCCTGGTTTGGGAATCCAAACCCGTCGTGTCGGTTTCCCCTTTGAGTTAGGTTTTAATTTGGCAACCAGCTTAAGACGTGCTTTTGGGGATAGTGATTTAACACCGTCCACTCCTGCTGTCTTTTTCCCCTGGTTGTCTTGTGTAACCCGTCGAACCGATAGACACTTTGCTCCCCAGGAATTCATCAGCGTCTTTTGGAGTCTACGGAATGCTTTGACATCACCACGACGAGATGCTTTGTAAATTCGTTTTTGCAACTTAAAAACACGTCTTTCTAACTTACGCCAGTTGATGTGTTTCCATTCCTCCATCGATTCATTACTCAAAACCTTCCTAATTGGGTTAGTCTTCGGGGGAAGAAAACCGTTTTTAGTTGGTTTGGGAGCAATTTGTCGTGTATTAGACTTTTTCATTGCTACTCATAACTTTACACTCCAAATCACCGTAAGTCCGTCAGCATATCCCTGCCATTACAGCAAAGCATTAGCTTCTGACTCAATCTCTCCTAATCGTTGCATACGGTTAGCACCTACTCAGTTATCGACCTTGCTGAGAGCAAACGAAAGGTTACTTCGTTCCGAATAACCATTGTTAGAACCCTTAGAATGATGTTTTCCACCGGGTTTATTGGGAGTGCAACTGGTCAATGGGGAAATTGCCAGCCCCCTTTTATCCCTTGCCTTTTGGCTCCAACGCATTAAGCCTTATTTCGCTGGTTTTGGCTAACGATGGTTCGGCGCATCTTTGCTTTCGCTATTCATAGGTTCATGCTCGAAGGGAACCAGCTTAGGCTACCAGTTTTACCTCCTTTTCATCCCGCTTTACGGATTGATGGCTAGTCGCTACCGTAGGGATGACGCTGTTACCGTTGCACCTACGGAGAGGGACTTCTCCTTAATTTCTTTGGAGTCACCCTCATGGTTATTCAGTTATCATCTGAGAGAGATTAAAGTGCGAACTCAACCCAATGGGGTTATCTCTCAAATGTCACTCATCCCTGAATATTTCTATTCATTTCGAGTGAACGAATCGCACTCCCCATCGCCAATGAGTCGGATTGTTTGGGTCACGCTCACCTATCACTCGTGGGTAAAAAGCTATTGAACCATCAAGTAGCTTTTTCTTTTCGAGGTACGGATAGAGGCATCCTTGACTATGAAATTGTGAGCCTCTAAGGTCGTCCTCTAAGAATTTTTCGGGTGTCTTAGATAACGTAACCTTCACTGATGCGGTAGAACCGAGAGGTGCTTGGTAATGTACTTCAGTCCTATGAAGTGCGTTTTTCTTTTCAAGGTACGGATAGAGGCATTCTTGACTATGAAGTTGTAAGCTTTTAAGGTCGTCCTCTAAGAATTTTTCGGGTGTCGCAGATAACGCAAGTATTACTGGTTTTGCCTTCGGAGGTAGCGTATGACTTGGGACTGTTTTAGTCATGCAGCCACCTCCATAACCAAATCGTCTGGTACTTCAAAAATCCCCAACTGCCCGATGTAAGGAATTGGTGTAATTTCTCGTGGATTCGCCAATTTCCAGTGGTACTGTTCAGCCATCCCCCAGCCAGATGCAACTTGTGAAAACTTGCAATCTACTATTGTGACAATGCCAATAACTTGACCGCGACGGAGACTTTTTAATTCTGGGATTACTACCCCCATGCAATGACCGAATTCTTTCGCTAGCTGGTACTCTTTTTTGGTACAGGTTTTTGCAGCGTGAATCAGAATGTCGCCGCGATAATTGATAGGCCAGCCACGATTTTCTATGTCTTTAAGAGCATAAATAATTGCCCATGCCCAAGGTTGACGAACAGATAGCGCTTTCATGGGTTTTAAAACTCCAATGACTGAACATAAGCATCTGATGCGGCAATCACCAGAGATATAGATGAGAGATATAGATGCAACTGTGCAACTGCCTAATATAGCAGCCGCCAGGCTGGTTAGGACGCTGTACCAAGAACATCTTCCATAGCACTGCGAAGGCAGTCAAATTGAATTAGCTGTTTACGAATTCGACTTTTCAACCATGACCAGCACCGCTCAATTTTGTGTTTTGGTCGGGTGAATAGGATGGCAAATATTTTAATTGACAGCCTGCTGCTTCAATTAATTCTTTAATATGTCCACCGCGATGAAATGTAGCATTATCTGCAATTACTATTTGTCCTGATTTTAGCGTTGGTATTAAACAAGTTTTTAGCCAAGTCTCAAATACAGTTCTGTTGCAAGCTCCCTCATGGTATAAAGTGGAAAGTATCATGCGCTGATCTCCACATTTATTTTGTTGTTATTTTTAGCAGTTACAGATTTACTCAAGTCTTTAATTATCTGTAGAGTGTGGAATGATAAAGACAGAGAAATAGTAAACCGGGAAGCGGAGGTTTTAATCCGATTTCCTCCGCTTTTATCCTTTTTATCCCAATTGGTCTAACCAAGCTACTAAATCTTCAACTGATGAAAAATCTAAAAATGCTTCTCCTAATGCCTCTAATTGCTCCGTAGATAATTCTCGAACTCGTTCAATTATTGATATATCAATTTCTCCAAAACGGCGATTTAGCTGGCGATAGAAAAATTTGAATTCCCCTTTCTGCAAAATATCCTGATAGATAACAGATTCCTGCATAATATCCTCCCGTAAAAATTGACGAATTAAATCTTTTTCAAACCTTAAACCTGCAAATATCTCTGTACATCCAGCAATGTTCTGTCTTTCATCCCTATCTGGAATTTTAGCGATATTTTGAGCTACTTGGGATAATAAAGCTGCTGGGGAATCAGTTCGAGTTAAAGGCGCAAGAGGCAATAGCGCTGGATTATTCAGAAACAAAGCTGAATCTTGTTCCCATAACCGTATAACTTGATAACGGTGATTTGTGAACTCATCCGTGTATTCTTCAGTAAATGCAATAGGGTCACTACTTTGTTGCAAGAAGATCACGACTTGGGTTACTGGTGTGTTATATTGCCGTTTCAATCTCACGTAATAGTCTAATACCCGCAAAGGAATCGGCGGATTAGATTTGGGGAGAGTTTGAAACTCAATGTGCAAAATCCGGCTACTTGTTTGCAAAAATGTGACATAATCTGCGCGGATTGGATCTGTTGAAAGTTCAGTTTTAAGTACTGTAACTTCTGTAGTTTTATTTGGTAGCAACCACTTGGCAAACTCGGCTGGATACAATTCAGCTAAGTACTTGGCAGTATTATCGTAACTCAATTTCTTTCACCCTTATTTCAATGAAGATTTAGTTTTTCCAATCCAGAACGTAGGTATTTAGCTAATAAAGACTTTTCAACTAGATAATGTCTTTCGACTCCTTGAGCCTCTTTCACTAACTCAAGGAAATCCGATGGTTGTCTCCCAGAATCTCCACGACCAAGCACCATCAGTGCTATAGCTTCTACTGTTTCCCCCGAAGAAAGATTATTTATGTATTCAGACAATGTATTTATGGGAGTGTTTGATGTTTGGCGCTCAATCAAAAATTCGATTATTGGTTCAATCAACTGCACATAGTCCACAATTACCAAGTCGAAACTGAAGCAATTCCTCCTGACCTAAACCCCCACTAGCCAATCGCACACCACAGACTTGCACCCAAGAGCAAAGTTAACCCAAACTTGCCACTGGTTCAGATAGCTATTCCAGTAAGGCTCACCATCAGCAACACCGACAGCCGTGCCTATTGTGGAGACTAGCTGCTGGTAGAATTGACCAGCACTTTCTAGTCCTTGGCGCAGTTTTAACTTCAACCCCTTCCAGCCCTGGGCAGCTTCATTGAATGTTTGGGGAATATCGTGTGTGTCACTGACTTGGGTTTGTATATCTATATTATTAGTGACTGACACGGATTCACGATTTAACACTTCATCCCGACTTAGCCAAGAATCGAAAATTGCATCACGTTCATCATCAGGAGGAAGAAACTGATAAATACACTCCCGTTTTCCTCGCGGCCCCAAGCGACCGATATAAGATAACCGCAAATCAACCTTGTCCAATAACTTTTGCGCGATCGCTATGGAAGTGAGTTTTTCTGACATAGTCACGTTCAAATAATTCTTAATAACATACCGATGCTTTACAGCCAGTGCTTTAAATTCCTGCATTGCCTCGTCACAAGAGCGTAACCGTTCCCCAGGCGTGAGCAACTGCAACAGATTCAGTTCTTCTAACAATAGCACCGACGACAACATCTGCCCCTTGTTAAAGTCGGGGGTCGCATTCGTCAATAATAATGACATCATTTGACCAGTCATTAGGATTGAATCGCGCCTGACTTTCCTGATGCAGTGAATCCACACACACCCCATATCCCAACAATGTGCCTGTTTCACTCGTGTGAACTTCAGTAACATAGTTAACACCAAACCGATTGCACAGTGCCTCACCCAGTTGAATGCGATGGGTGATTATTAATACCCGTCGTCCTTGGTCGTGGGCTTTGGCAACCTCCGCAGAAAGCCACTCTGTTTTACCCGTTCCCTTTGGCGCTTTGAGAACAATCAGTTTTTCGCCTTCGGGTACGAGCAACTGACCCAGGAATCTTTGGTTGAGTGCAATGGCAGGGGGATAGGTTAACAGAGTAAACAACTTTATTTCCCACAACTCCAGGGTTTCGGCTGTGTTGTAGAGTGCATCAAATGCAGGTTGACCGTGAGCAACAATAAAATCATCAACCCCTTTTTCTGCCCCTAACGGTAAATCAATCACTCGCAGAGAACAACCTTCATTCACAAGCAGCCGTCCCATGCGACTGATAGCGGTTCTGACTCGCTGTACAGTTTCGGGCTTATTATCTTGGTCAAAGCAGATGTTAACCTGTCTCCCCTGTGTTGCAAAATGTTTCAAGTCGGGAATCAGGGATGGTTTACCGATGTTTCGACTCCGCTCAACACAAGTGGCAGTACCGTACTCATTCTGGGGGGTGCGGTATCCAGCGTTTACTCCCGGAATTGCGATCGCTGCATAACCAGCTGTTAATAATGCCCCCGCTTTCTTGACACCTTCCACGATTGTCACTGGTACGTTGTGCCGCCAAACCCAATGCCAGAAACCGCCAGGGTGTTGTAAGTCCTCTTCAGTGATAGGGATACCGCAACGTAGGGAGACTTTCACCCAAATGCGATTCGGCACTAAGAGGAAGAAAGCGCGTGTTTCTTCTCTGTATGGGTGTTCGTATTTGATGAACTTGTGGATCTTCTGGCGATCTCTTCGGGGGTGGTCGGGTTTGAAACAGCCCCACATCATCAGGACGTATTCGTTGAGCGGGTCAATCCCACTGCACCACCAGCCGCCTAGTTCAATGTGCTGGTATTTTTTCAAATCGCGATCGCGCAATCGTCCATCATTGCGACGGGAGATTTTAGGACTGTAGAGCAGATATTCGTAGGGTAAAGTCCCGTAGAGCGATCGCCCATTCAGGTGAAAGATTTCTTCGTCAACCCCACTGTTGAGCCATTCAGTTAAATGTTTTGCTTGAGAATCAGATTCGATTATACGCATATTCCCTCTATTTTTTGACGCATGAAGATGGAAGCGGCATTGCACCCGTGCCGCCGATTCAACTTTTTGAAATCAAGAGTGCTGGCTATGAAGTAGTCATAAAGCCAGCCTACAGCGTTATCTGCTCCCCCCGGTGTGCGGTCGAAACGTGAGATTAATACGGGTGCTAACGACTTTGTTGGTCTTTGGAACCTGATGCAGATGAGTAGACTGACAACCGGGGTGCATCACAAGCAAGCTGCCGTGTTCCAGCCAGAAGTCCGTTGGTCTGCCATTTCTCGGTTTGATTTGGAATTTGCGACATGATCCCAAGCTGACTGATGCGATCGCTGGGTTGAATCCCATCGATGATTCTTTGTCAGCGTGCCAGCCGATAGAATCGATACCACTCCGGTACTGATTGCCAATGACGATGCGGAACTTGTAGCCAGTTAATGCGGTGATGCGATCCCGCAAGCTAGACAGAGCTTCTGTCCAACATAGTGGTTTCAAAAACATGCACTTTGAGTAAAGGTAATCACATCCGGCATCACCATAAATGCACTCAAGGCGCGGGACGGGCAGAGTTTTACCCAACATTCTGATTTGATTCTGCTGCCAGTCCAGTTTCAAGCAGTGTTGGTAGTGTCTTGAAATTGCAACCACTCTTTGACTAAATCAAGTGGATAATCAAGCAAAGTGCGGATATTTTTAATTCGTAAGTCTTGAGGATGTACTGGTTGGGGGACTACGCTAAGTTTTGGTGTAGATGGAATAGTTGATGAAGCACCACCTAAAAGAGATTGAATGTCACGAATCATTGTTGCCCAATCCAAATCTCTACTCCATTCCCTGTAAATCTTGGTCTTGGTTGCTGCATCGTAAAGATTACAGAAAACCGTGTTTTGTTCACCAGCAGTAGCAGCAATAATCAGTGGTCTAGAAAAATCTTGTACACCTGATGCAGCAAGAAGAAAGCTTTTGGCGAAATTAGTTTCAACACCAGTTCTGATAACATAAAGTTCATCGGCACTCACAACAATATCTAGCTTTAGATTGTCCTTGTTTTTGAACTCTTTAGTGGTTAATCGCAGTTCAGCCAGATACCCAGTTAACGCTCTTTGAGGAACAGGGATTTTCTTCTCCTGGCTGATATTGAACTTATACCAAACGAAAGATTCGCCATCTACTTCCTCCTGGTTGACATACAAATAGATGGGTTCGGGAGGGTTGCATTGATTTAATTGGGGATTGGTGAATAAGCGAGTAGTTGATGAGCGATCGCTTAACTGTTACAACTCTAGCGATCGCTCTCGTTTGTGCGAGAATTACGCGGTCACGGAAAATCTCAACGTTATTTACCAGTACCCGCCAGTATAGATTCTGGTAGTTGCCGTGGTCGTAGCTAATGCTGGCTACCAGTTTGGTCTACAACTGTACTTTTGATGAGCTAGTACAGGCGGAACTGGAGTCTGAAAATGCTTGACCTCCAGCCTATTAATCCTCTGACCCTAGCTTTAGTTCTTCCAAAGAAGCGAAGCGATCGCTGCAAGTTAGCACACCAAAAATCTATCTGTGATCGATTTTGAGCCAATGCCACTGAACCAAAAAAGGTGGATGCATGAACAACCCACCCCTCAAGCGTAAAAAATCCACCTCTGCCGCTTCTGATGATTCAAAAACACCCCCTGACTCTGCAAATGAAGATATCTCTGGGCAAGTAAATCCAGCGACAGCAACAATTACGGTCAGTGCTGTTGAAGTTCCAGAGTTGACAGAAGAAGAACAGCGCGATCGCCTGCACCTGGAGAGGAAGGTGGAACGGGCATTTTTTGAGGCGGGCAAGGCACTAATGGAATTAAGAGATAGACGACTCTACCGTTCAAGTCACCGCACGTTTGAGGATTATTGCCGCGATCGCTTTGGTCATAGTCGCCAAAAGTCAAATTATCTAATTGCAGCATCCGATGTCTACGAGAATTTGACAACAATTTGTTGTCAAAATTTGCCGCCTGAAAATTTGACAACAAATGGATCACAAATTTTGCCCACAAGTGTTGGGCAAGTCCGACCCATTACAAAGCTAGAACCTCAAGAACAGTGGGAGGTATGGCAACAGGCAGTAGAACTTGCTGGCGGGAAAGTGCCAACTGGTAGAATCGTCAAAGATGCTGTGCAGCGCATCATGGAAAGGACAAAAGTACCCTTACAGCTCTCAATACCTTTGCTTTGCTGTTGATTATGAATCATGGTATTTCTCTTGTCAGTGATTTGATAAATGCTGCCTATGCTCTACTGGTTATGAATTTTTAGGTTTCACGGCGGAGATCACCGAAAGCCCCTCTAAACCCATGTCAAAGGAAAGTTCCTCAATCACTTTTCGCTTGAGCTTTCGGGTAAACATCAGTCGGGTGTAGCGGCGTGTATATGGATCGAGACGAAGAAGTTGCTGTGCCAACTCATTGGCTCTAGCTAAGAGTTTTTCACGAGGATGAACCTCATTGACCATACCAATTTGCAATGCTTCTGCTGCTGATAGTTTCTGCATTGTTAACAGAAAATAGTGCCCTCGAATATCACCCATTGCGGCTGGATAGAGAATCTGCACCCCGTCGGCGGGTACAACTCCGCCCCCAACCGATAGGTGCTGGTTATCTTGAAAGTATGCCTCCTCAGCCGCTAAGATAATATCTGCAATTAACGCATACTCACCATGAATGTGAGCCGGCCCGTTGACGGTTGAGATCACAGGAACATTAATGTCAAGAAAATTGTACAGAAGTTGGCGCGCTTCTGTCATAATGGCATACCAGCCAGATGGTGTAGTAATGTCATCCACGGTGGAAAAGTCAATGTGGCTAATCCATTGGTCGCCAGCACCCGTTAAAATCACAACTTCATTTTGGCGATCACGGGCAATTTCACCAAACGCATCTGGAAACTCTCGATGTGCTTTCCCCGTATGGATGTGGGAGCCGCCATTAGTGTGCATCGTGACTGTCAAAATACCAGAGTCGGTGCGCTCCATGCGGAGATTTTCGTATTTGTCTTTATAGGTATCAAAACTAGCCATGACCATCCCTGCCTTGAAAATCTAGTTAGAGTAAATAATGACGCTGTTTGTTATCTACTCCAACTTTAAAAGGACTTACGCGGTGGAGTCTTGGACGCTTTTGCTAATCCAGAGGATGTTATTGCTATTTTGCTGAATGACTTTCGGTGAAACGCCGAACATCCGCTTGAAATGACGGCTGAGGTGACTTTGATCGTAGAAACCAACATGAGTAGCAACATCCGCGATCGCCATTTGACCCTGTTGCAACAACTCCTTAGCACGTTCAACCCGGCAACGAATTTGATACTGATGGGGTGCTAAACCTGTTGATTGTTTAAATAAACGAGCAAAATGATATGAACTTAGATTTACCTCTGCCGCAATTTCATCCAAACTTAAGTCTTGGTTTAAATTTTCTTGAATGTAGGTGATTGCCCATTGTAATTTAGACTTGGGTAAACCACCAGAGTACTGCCTGACGGTTTTCTGAATGCTGCTGTACTTTCTGATTAAATGAACGGCTAAAGCATTGGTTAATGATTGGGTGTAGAGACGATTACCCAGTTTTTCCGATTGTAATTCGACAAGCAGCAAATTACCTAGATGTTGAATCTGGAGGTCAGCCCCAGCAAAACAATTAAGAATTTCCACACGATTAGCATCTACTTCGACTGCTTCTAGTGCAACCTTATCAATAAATTTTGGTTCCAAGCATAGGTGTAAAACATCTACTTGGCTATCCCAACACCATTGGGTTGTATAGTTTGCAGGTGTCAGGATCATCTCTCCTGTTAAAACTTGCCCTTGATAAACTTGGCCATCAAGCTGTTGCACAAGGTGGTAGGGTGAACCACAATTTAAGGTAATCAGGTGTTGAGACAGCGGTGGCGAAACTAATTCATTGGCGGGATGATGATAATATTCAGTCACAATACCATTCCAACCCTTCGATTTACTCGAAAAAACTGCCCGATCTGGTAACTCGTCTAGAAGGCTGACCGTTTCGAGTAATTTATCTTTAGATCGGTTTTGACGCATCCGGTTAAGTTTTTAGATGGTAACAGAAGTATACAGCGAGCTTTAAATTGATTGCTACTGTTTTATTTTGTTGCACTATTTTTTACATACTGGAGTTTAGACTAAGCTATGCGAAACGACCCAGCAGGGCTGAGTTAATCAGAGACTCAGCGAATTGGCATTGGCAGCTAAAATGGCTAGGCTATCGCTGGGGGTGACAAAAAACTTGCACCCTAATATCAACGTGAGTTCGATGGAACTAAAAAATCGCAGGAGGTAGAGCAGGTAAATCTTTCGGGGAAATGTCAATACCAGGTTTTTTGGGTAAATAGGTGTAGGCGGTTAAACCAGCTATCAAGTTAACCAAA
>NZ_JAIVFS010000153.1 GCF_020829645.1 Nostoc mirabile CHAB5784
GTCCAACTCAATCGCTTGCATGACTTTTTGCCGGAAATCATCACTCTCTTGCTTTGGCCATTGAAATGGGGTAGACGCAATTGGAACTCTTATAGTCTACGTCCTAATCTTCATGGCTATAGCTATAATTGCTATTTTGACCATTGGTGCTGAAAATTGAGTACGGAAAGGCTGCTCAAACTTTTCTTCTGATAGGGTTTTCACAATTACAGCTTTGCGTGTGAGTTTGCTACAAAGCGGACAACGACGTTCTTTAGGTAGCGGCTCTTTGTAGTTAAGACACCGTTTGTTCAAACAAGTCTGCTCATAGATTTGGGTCATTAAACTGTAACCACTGGTAATGTGCTTAACTTCACCAAAACTAAGTTCCAGGGTTAAGTATTCCTGACAGTCATCAACTTCACTGACTTGAGAAAACAGCAATGGTAACTTCACCGGATCTGTCAGCACTGTTCGGCTACTGGTTTCTGATTCTGTAACTGCAACTGTAAACACTGGACTATCTGCTGTTTGTTTTAAAGTTGCTTGCTTGCTGTTCAAGTCAAGGGAGATGCACTGATAAGTCAGCATTCGTCCATTGGCATCTTGTCGTTTGTAGATGGCTTGGGGATGGACTTCGCGGTGAGCAATATCTTCTGAGATTTCCTCTAGTTCTTCCCCTGATTCTGCATCTACTAGCTTGATGGTAGTTTGGGATAAGCCACCCCGAAAGTTAACATCTTTATGGGGATAACCCTTTGCCCACAGTCCATTACGACCTTTATTTAGATGTCCTTGGGCTAACAAGAGTTTTGCTACCTCGTAAGCTGCTGTGCCAAAGTAGTGCTTGATTTTATTAGTAGGAATACCAGTTTCTGCGGCTGCACACATCAAATGTTTAGCAGCAAAGATGGGATATTCGTCATTAAAGAACACTTCTTCAGCTTCTGGCGATACCAGCATTTCTGGATGTTCTGCTACATAGCAGTCTATGGGGTTGAGAGCATTGGGAAGCAGCACTGTCAGTCCAGACTGAGAACGTCCGGCGCGGCCACTGCGTTGCTGGTATGCCATTTTGGAACCAGGCCAGCCACGCAAAATGCAACATTCTAATTCTGGTAGGTCAATTCCAGCTTCTAATGCTTCTGTGGCAATAATCCACTTGAGCGTACCAGACTGGAGTTGGTCAACTACTTCTGCCCGACGCTCAGAAGTAATGCCACTGTAGAAGGCGGCTACTTGGTTTGATTTGAGTAATTCTGTTAGTTCCCGCACGCTGCGACGGGAGTTACAAAAGGCGATACCTGATTTACCTTGATTGAGCAAAAATTGAATTATTCGAGCGGTATCACCAGTCAGATTGTAACTGGGCTGAGTGATAATTATTTGTCTAGATGGTGAAGCAGCTCCACTTTTGCGAATCCAAATTAGGGGTTTGGGGTTGAGTTTAGTTGGTTTTAAGCCGGAGATTTTCAGAGCTAGTTGTTTAGGATTACCACAAGTGGCACTCAGAAAGATAAATTGCAGTTTCTTGGAGTCACCACCGTAATGATCTACTGCTAGTTTAATGCGACGAATCAGCCAGGACATATTTGCGCCATAGCTACCTGAGAGGGTGTGAGCTTCGTCAAGCAGTATATAGCGCAATCGCTGATAAAAGTTTGCCCAATGCGCGGATTTCCAGGCTTGCTTGAGTTGAAAGTGGATTAATTCTGGTGTGACACCTAAAATATGCGGTTCACTCTTGAGGATTTGTTCTCGTTTTTCTGATTTGACATCTCCAGTGATCATTGCCAGTATAGGTCTGGATTGTGTTGGTATGGTAGAGAGGAGTTCAGAGATTTTGTGGAACTGGTCTAGCGCCAATGCTCGTAGTCCATAAAATGCTAATGCTCGATGTTCTTGATTTATACAACCTTCCAGAATGGCGGGGTATGTGCTGAGAGTTTTGCCACTGGCTGTGGGAGAGGTGAGTATTAAACTTTTACCTTGTCTAATTGCTTGTAAGGCTTGAAGTTGGTGAGAGTAAAGTTGGGTGATTCCTAATGAGTGAAGTGCTTTAATTAATTTATTTGGTAGGTCATTAGGGATATTTTTCAGATTAGGTTCTTTCGCAGAGATAGTCTGTTGCCATAGTAAATCTTCACCTAGAAATTCAGCAATATCTGTAGGTTCAGTAGGATGGTTATTTGAGTTGGAATATTCTGTAATGGGTGTACGAGGTGGTGTCCAAAAACTCTGAAGTAATAGACTATAATTGGGCGTGTTCATGGCGGTGTTTTTCGCTCATTGCCCTAAAAAATCCCCCATTGGGGGAGTGAGACTAAATTAGGATAAGCCTTTTAGTTAAAGAAACGATTGAAGTTTTCCTTTATAAAGAAATATGATAATAAATAATCTGATAAAATTTATGTATAGTATGTTTCAATATGAAAAGTAAAATCACTTACGAAAAAACCTCCGAACAAGAGGAGCTAGAAAAGAAACTCGCTGAACTATCTGCACTGCAAGCAGAACTGACTGAACGTGAGTTAGAGTTGGTAACGCTTCAGGGTGAGTTACACGCTTTTGAGCGGGAATACCTGCAAGTTATTGGTACTCGATATGCTGAACTTGATGAGATAGAGGCTGAGATTGCTAAATATTTAGCAGTCTTGAATCCAAATGACTCTACAGCCCAAAAACAAGCGGAGGAGGCTTGGACTAGAGCAGAAGAATCAAAGCGTGCTACCGAAGATAATCTTAAAAATCAGGAATTTTCGAGAGACTTTAAGCCTTGGGAAAGTCTAAAAAAACTCTATCGAGAAGTGGCTAAACTGATTCACCCAGATTTAACAACAGATGAGGTAGAACGCTTACGTAGACAGAAAATAATGGCTGAGGTGAATCAAGCGTATGAAAATGGCAATGAAAAGCGGCTAACGGAAATTCTACAAGGATGGCAAAACAAATCAGAGTCAGTTAAAGATCAAAGTTCTTCTACTGAACTACTTCGTGTAATCCGTGAAATAGTTCAAGTAAGTGATAGATTAAAGGTTATTAAGTGTGAAATAAAAGATTTTGAACTCTCTGAAATTTACCAAATTAGAAATAAAGCTATTAATGCAAAACAAGAAAATCGTGATTTATTAACAGAAATGGCTTCTAAAATTGATAAGCAGATTGCAAAGGCTAAAATCAAGCTAGAAAAGTTTAAATCTGAGGTTAGTAAATAAGTATGGCTAGTAACGAAGAAAAAATTAATGATGGCATTATTTTAGTTAGAAAACAGGGGATAACTAGCTATTCATCTGGTCTGGTTAAGAGAGGATTGGAGTTAGCTAATCAGGTTTTACTAGATGACGAGAAGTATTTAGAGTTAGATGATTCTATAGATGAGAGAACTGCTGAAGAATACTACAATGCAGGTGTTATGTGCTTTCCTATGTGGGTTATCGACAACTGTGAACCGGCAATTAATAATTTTAGCCAAGCTTTGCAGATAAATCCTAACTATGGTGATGCCTATTCTTATCGGGCTTGTTGCCACTGCAAAAGGCAAGAATACCAACAGGCAATGAGAGATCATAATCAAGCGATTCAATTAGAGCCTGATAATGCAGATTTTTACAAGCGTCGTGCTGAATGCTTACATGAGATGGATGACTATAAAGCGGCGATTAAAGATTATAACAAAGTGATAAAGCTGCAACCACTTAATGCAGATTCATACAAGTATAGGGCTGAATATTTACACAAAACAGAAGATTATAAAGCGGCGATTAAAGATTATAACAAAGCGATAAAGCTGCAACCTCATAATGCAGCTTTATATAAGTATAGGGCTGATACTTTCTGTGAAATAGAAGACTATAAATCTGCACTTAAAGATTACAATAAAGCCATTAATATTGAACCTGGCCGAGCTTGCTATTACAAATATAGGGGTAAATTTTATGAAAAATTAGATAACTATAAAAAGGCAATTGATAGTTATACTAAAAGTATTTATTTAGAAAAAAATAAATTAGATTTAACAATATTCTATTTAGATAGAGCTAATTGTTATTCAAAAATAAATATATACACAGAAGCAGTTAAAGATTATAACCAAGCAATTATTTTGCAGCCTGATTGGGCATATTTGTACATATACCGTGGTAGATGTCGGGCAGAATTTGAAGATTACAAAATTGCAATTAAGGATTATGATAAAGCAATTCAGTTAAAACCTGAAGATTCTTATGTTTATAAAGAGCGTGGCAATTATCGTTTAGAAATAGAAGATTATAAAGGAGCAATTAATGATTATACCCAAGCTATAGAGCTAGAACCAGATAATGCTTATTTATACAGCTATAGAGGAGATGCTTACTATGCAATTAGACATTATGTAAAAGCAATTGAAGATTATAACCAAGCAATTAATATAGAACCAGAAGAGGCATATTTTTATCGAGAGCGTGCTTATTGTCGTTTGCAAAATAATGATGATAAAGGAACACTTGAGGATTTAAAAAAAGCAGCAGCACTATATCTAAAGCAAGATACTCTGGAGAATTATCACAAAATTTTAGAAGAAATTGAAAATATGTATTAACATTTCAAACCATCATGATATCAGATATTGAACTTGCAAGTTCAATATCTGATATAGTTTAGCCTATCAGCCTATCTTCATAGAGAATTGGTATAAATACAGTTTTAACACAGTATTGATATTGATGTTTAAAATTTGTGATTTCATAAATTAACGAAGTTTTTTTCGCCGACCGATAATAAATCGGTCGGCTTTTTTATTTTTTAATTACAGTTTCCTCCTGGAGATTTTCTCCTTCACTTTTTTGACAAGTTCTCTCTTAGCCATTTTTTCTTGTTCAAGTTTTTTAATCACAAATAGTCGTAATTTTTTATAGTCCAAATTTTTTCTAATAGCGTAACTACCGATAGTACCCATTAAAGGGCTACTGCGTCTGTCTTTAGATGCTGTTTGGGAAACAACCGACGCTCCTAACGTACTAGATAACCAAATGTAAAATGGTAATTTAGCCTTTGGAGGTATTCGTCTAGACTGATGTATCATATTTTACCTAATAATTGTGTTTTTGTGTCTCCCTTGAAAGAGTAGAAATAACCTTCAGCATAGATCGACAGTAAAAAAGCCCATACAAAACAAGTTTCTAGCCGAGGGGCTATCACACTTCAAAATTGCATGAGCTTCTACTAAAGATATCCTAACATAATGCTGGAGATTTTACGGATTCGTTTTGATGAATATACTTCATATTTGCCGCCACTGCGCCCAGTATTATATTTTTACGGAAATTGGCTAAATGTAAGAAGCTTAGGCTTTAGATTTAGAGATTAAAATAGAGTTAGCAAAGGTAGGGTTTACTTGATTAGGAGGTTCTATGATGAATTTACAAGAAATTATTAATTATATTGAAAGTTTACCCACAGAAGAACGTGACTATTTGTTTGAGTTTCTCCGCAAAAAAAAGGAGGAATCTAGAGGGGATAATTTTTGGGAGGGATTACAAAAATTTAGAAGCGTAATCCAAAGCGAGGGAATTATCTTTACTGATGATGATTTCGCTGACTTACGAGATCGTAGTGTGGGAAGAGAAATTGATCTATGAGCTTGAAATACTTGCTTGATACCAATATTCTCTCAGAGCCAGCACGCCCTATTCCTAATGCCAATGTTTTGCACAAACTAGATATTCATAAATCAGAAGTTGCCGTTTCTAGTGTTGTTATTCATGAACTTTTACATGGATGTTTGCGGTTGCCAGAATCTAAGCGGCGAGAGTCTCTTTGGAATTATATTCATGAATCGGTATTAAATTTACCAGTCCTTGATTACGATTTAAAGGCGGCACAATGGCACGCCCAAGAAAGGGCTAGATTATCCAAGATTGGTAAAACTCCTGCTTTTATAGATGGTCAAATTGCGAGTATTGCTTACTGTAGTAATTTAATCTTGGTAACTAATAATGTTTCTGATTTTGAATTTTTTAATAATTTAAAGGTTGAAAATTGGTTTGTTAATAGCACTGAAGTTGTCTAAGGCGAGATAAGGGTAAACATAACTCGTGAAATTTATGTTAGATACTAATATCATTATTAGTGAATTTGGATTTTAGACTGGAATCAAATATACAATCCAAAATCCAAAACTATCAGTCAACTTTATGTGGATTAAGTTAACTTAAATAACCTGCTAACACTAAGAATTATTAGCAGTAAATCGTTACTTTCAGCACCCCTCTTAATAGACATCTCCAAATCCAGCATCATAGTCACTGCTTTAGCTAAAGCATTGATGCTTGTATTTGGTACCTCCTGACGCAAATAGTAAATGCGATTAGGATTGCTGATACTGCACAGTTGAGCTAATTCACTATCTTTCTTAATTCCAGAGACAATCACAGACTTAACCCACAGCCAAGTTCTAAACTGCGTTAGGAGAGTAGCAACAATCACCATTAATGGTTCCGAGCGTGACAGTAAATCATCCAGCAGGTGCAAAACTTGATTGCTTTCTCCTTGGCGAATAGCAGATGCCAGTTGTAGGCTATTCTGAGTCTGACATGGCACTAACTCTTTTACTTCTGCAAGCTCTAGTTGTCTGCCATTACCATAAATATACAGTTTGCGTAACTCAGTGGCTGCACGAGTCATGTCGTTACCAATTGCTTCTGCTAGATATTCCACTGCACCCTTTGACAGCACCAGCTTGATTTTTTTAGCCTGAGTACTGATCGCTTTTTCAATTAAATCAGTACGCCAAGGTGGTATCAATGGAAACTCAAACAACTTGGCATACTTGACAATATGTTTGTAAATCTTCAGGCGCTTATCTACATTGGTGGCGACAAACACCAGAATTGTGAATTCAGGCACTTGAACAAGCTGCTGCAAAGTTTCTAACTCAGTATCACCCCACTGCTTGAGGTGGCAATTTTCGACAATCACCAGTTTTTTACCACCAGTCAGGGAACGAGTGCGAGCTACACTGATAGCTTGGTCAAGGCGATCGGCTGGAAATCGGTGATAGCAAAGTGTGAGCCATTGAGCATCAATCTCTGCTTTGTATTGATTTAGCTGTTCCTGGATGGTGTGTTGGTCGTCACCTGTCAGCAAGACAATCATGCTTTTACCCTCCCATTACTGCTCTTGTTGGCAGTTTTAATTAACACAGTCATTGGTTGTTGACTTTGGGTAGCTCGTTGCAGCATTTTAGCGATCACTTCTTTATTACTCTCAAACTTCTTGAGGTAAGCTGATGTAACTTCTAAAATTGCCTTGTCACCTTGCAATTTAACGAGACTTGCATGAGCCAACAGATTTTTATTGCTGGGTTTAGCTGTATCCATCACAGAAAGCCAAATTTGAGCCAGGTTAGGAGTATTGGTTGCAACTGTTGGTAACAATTTGCCATCACGCCCTTTGTCATTTAGAGGTTTGACAGCTAGCGTCTTGGTTGCACTGACAGGCAATAAACTAGGCATCAGGTTCAGTAAGCAAACTTCTAACCACACAGCAGCATTTACTGTGTACCGCAGATTGTTTTCTGCTTTTTGTAACTCTGCTAGGGACAAATTCAGCGTCTCGAAATTCCAGTGATTTGCTAAAGTTTTGAGTTGAGTATAGCTAACACAACCAGTTAGTAAGGATTGCTCTTTAGATGCAGACTTGAGAATCAGTAAATCTCGGTATGTTTGCAGTAAGTTGGAGAGAATTAATTTGGGCGTTTTACCAGAGTCTACTAGAACTCTTGCTACTTGCAGCAAGTTAAAGGTGTTGTTGGTGGAAATTGCCTGTAAAATTGACATTAATTCTGTTTCTGTCACACCACCAGCGATTTCCATAACATGATTAGCAGTGATATCTTCATTTAAAAGACTCACTTGACCCAGTAATTGCAATGCATCCCGCAATCCACCATCGCTGAGTCGTGCGATCGCTGTTAGTGCCTCATCATCAATAGAGATAGATTCTGCATCTGCTACAATACCGAGGTGCTGCACAATTGCCTGAACAGACAAAGTGCGGAAATTAAACACTTGACAACGGCTGACAATAGTAGGTAACACCTTGTGCAGTTCTGTTGTGCAAAGAATGAAAACAACATGAGGTGGCGGTTCTTCAATACACTTAAGTAAAGCATTGAAGGCGTTACCAGTTAGACAATGGCACTCATCGAGAATAAAAATTCGGTAACGTCCTGCAACTGGTGCTAAGGTACTGCGCTCAATTAAAGCACGGGCATCATCTACACCATTATTAGAAGCAGCATCAATTTCACTGACATCTAGGCTATTACTGGTTTCAATTGAACGGCAGGATTGACAAATACCACAAGGTTGGTCAGTTGGTTTTTTAGTGTTGAGACAATTGAGGGATTTAGCAAATATCCTAGCGGTTGAAGTTTTACCTGTGCCTCTAGAACCTGTGAATAAATAAGCTGGTGCAATTTGCAGGTATTTTACAGTATTAGTCAGAGCAGTTTTGATGTAGGGCTGTCCAACTAATTCGGCTATTGTCTGGGGTCGATATTTTTGATGTAGGGCGACTGTAGACATAGGATTCATTAACCTTAATTTGTCGCCCTTACCCCTGTTAAGGGGGTGTAATTTTGACTCCAAAGTAGGCTGATTTGCTCAACTGTTCCCAGTAAGATTTACCATACTCAGTACTCTTCATCTGCCTCCTTAAGCAGTAGCAAATTCTGTTAAACCTCGTTTACTGGGATGATGGAAACCCAAAACAATATCGGCTTGGGGTATTCCGGCTGATAGCAAATCATCAACAACGCATAAATTAGTTGCATCTTCTTCCACCCAAACTTTGCCGTTTTTAATGCAGAGATAGATAATAATATACTGTATTTGCTTTTTGTCATCCCAGCCAAACCGAAACCAAAGATATTGATATCTTGTTTCATCAAAAGCCAAGCGATCGCTTACTTCAACTCCCGCATCTTTTACAACTTGAGTATTAGTAGTTTCGTAATACTCAGTCAATATCTTCTTGATAACATTGCGGTATTGTTCTAGCTTATCCATTGCCGAATTTCCTCCTTTTCTGTATTTACAACTATTAACAGCAGGTGATTTTCATTGATAACTGCTTGTACAGATTTACGTTGAAAAAAGTTCTCATAGACAACATCATCAACAGCTAAATAAAGCTTATATTCTGGCTCTGTAAGTTGAATGAGTTTCCGATAGACTATGTATTGTCCCAGGGCATTATGAAAATCATACATCAGCGATTTGCCCACAAAGCTCTTGATTTCTACAACAATCTTCTGTCCCTGGCGTTCTGCGGCGATTGGTTTTTCTGCTGCTAGGTCAGCGTAGAGTTCAGCATCCTCATATTTGATAAAGTAAGGATCATCTGTGATAGTCCAACCGTCTTTTATCAATGCGTTCTTGACTTCATTATGGTATATGTCTTTTGCTGGCATGGTGGAACTATTGAGTAATACTCTGATTGTAAAGTGTTTACCATATTGGGTAACAATTAGATTCTAAAACATACTTTTCTCTCTTTCCTTCTTGCACCCTGCTTTGCTTCCTTTTTTCTTGATAAAACTGGATAAATTTAGCATTTTGGCGGCAAATAGTCGATATCTACCGCCAAAATGCACAGTTTCTATTTGTCAAAATCGAGGATTTTCGTTCATATTCTCAGTTTTGTCCAGAGTTACTCAAATCCCCGTCTAAAATAAACACCACTCGTATCCAAAACACCCTACAAAACTTCAAGATTCAAATTAACATTTATTAAGCATTTAGAGTGTACAGTGGCAGTAAGAATTGACGCATTTCCATTTGCAGTTCCGGATTTGGTCTATCTCCATAAGGAACCAACATGGCAGGATGATCTGATTGTTGCAAGTGCATTTTGATAGCGGAACTAGGAATTGCTTTAGCTGCTTCTACTAAATACTTGAGGTTAAACTGGATATTCAATGACATTTCTGATGGTAGATGAGCAGCAATAACCTGATCGCCTTTGCCAAACTCCCGTTCAATTGATAATCGTAACTGCTGCAAACTTCCATCAAACTGTAAGTAAATACCTTTCTCTTTTTTATCTGTTAATACAGATAAGCGTTCTAATGCTTTGACTAAGAATGCTTTTTCTAGGATTACTTCTCGGTCAAAGCTAAATCTTGCCAATAGCTGTTCGCAGTCAGGGTAAGTTCCTTCCAAACATTGACATATTAGGATAATATCTTGCCAAGCAAAACCCAAGCGATTACTTTGGACATCATACAACAAATTAATGAATTCGACAGAATCATCCAAGTTACGCGCTAGTTCCTTGAGGACTCGACCAGGAATAGTAAATTGTATCTCTGAAGATTCTACTTGTTTGCGGGGTTTTCTACCAATTCCTTGAGTTGAAAGTTCAGTGGTTGCAACTCGATGCCCATCAGTACCAATAAACTTTAACTTCTCCTGTGTAAGTTGGATATGAACTCCGGTCAAGATATATTTATTTTCATCAGTGCTTACAGCATAAATTACACCTTTCAAACCATCTTTGAAAACTGTTGTTGGCAGAGGAATGGGAGTAGCATCAATTGTAGAACTAGGTGGAAAGTCTTCAGCACTAATGCCTCTAACTTCATATTTTCCATCAGCATCAGATAAACCCAGAGAGCAGATTTTTGTTTGCTTCTCCTCATCAATAAGCTGTATAATCTGAGTCTGACTACTGAGGCTAATATTACCATTAGGGCAATGCTTAACTATCTCAAATAGCATTTCCACTGGCACAGTAATTTCACCCTTGAGCAAAACTTGAGCTTCAAAACTTGCCTGAATTGTTAATGCTAAATCAGTAACAGTTAAATGTATCTGTTGTGTTTCGATATCTGCAATGATTAGAACATTAGCAAGAATCGGATGGGTAGGTTTAGCTGGGGTAGCACAACTAACTAAAGAGAGTGCATCGTGAAATTTAGTTTGTGAGCAGATTACCTCCATTCCTGATTCTATAAGTGGTTGAGAGTTTAACTCTGATTTGGCAGAACGTTTATTAGTACGCTTATTTGAAATAGGTTCAGTTGAAGTATCAGCATCTAGAGATGTAGGTTTTTTCTTTTTACCTGTAGATATTTCTGGGATATTTGCTGATACTTCATTTTCGGCTTTAGGATTAGCTACACTTGTTTGTTTTGTCTGATTTGCAGGCTTTAACCTTTGTTTGTGTGCTGTTTGAGTCATGATGATTTATTTCTGGTTGCGTCATTGTTAGAAAGGTGACTGCGATAGCAGAAAATAAAGATTGGGAAGCTTTGAATCAAATGCTTTTACTCTGTGAGACATACAGAGTTTTACTGATACAGCGGATTTCAAGGAAAGTGTTGTACACAAGCTAAGTCTCAAAGCCAGATATAAAGCCTATTTTACTTCTGTTAGCGCAGCGGGGCGTAGCCCATTCTGACCGGAGGCGGAGCGTCTCCGGCTCCGCTCCTGAATTCTGCTGTATATCCCATTTAACGGTTATCAGGTAAGCCTTTATTTCGATCATAGCTTTCGGAGTATCCGACTCCACTCCTGAATTATTAAGTTCTACAAATGCCTCCAAAAGTTCTTTCCAATACTTTTTAAACTGATAACTTTACTTGTATTGCCAGATTCTTCCGTAGTGTTATCATCCAGCATAGAATCAGTTTCCAGCAAAGAGTTCAGCAGTGATAGTTGATGTTCAACATCTGCCACATCGCGGTATATTCGAGACGGATCTATTTTCATTCCTAAAAGTGTAGGAACAATTTTTAAATATTGGTTTAATGTCTCTAGATAATTTCTATTGGCAAATTGTCTTTGTGCTACATAAGGGCGCAATATCTCCAGTAATTGGATAGCTCTTTTGATTTCTAGAGAATCAGAAGTACTATCAATTTGAGGTTGGCTTTCTCGGTAGCCTTTCATTTTCTTCTCAGCCACGAGATTGTGGAATTTAGAAACTGCTTGTTGATAATTACCGAAAGAGTGAACTTTTTGCTGAGATTTGTAGCCGACCCTACCCCACTCAACAGTTAGATTACCTTGCTCAACTTTTGCACTCCAGAATTTGTTACTGTTCTGAGCCGCATTTACAAAGATTAAGTAAACTTCCATATTTTTGACATAATTTAGAGTAAAGTATTGCCATGTCAAATGAACATCTGTTGTTGAAATGTTCATTTGACAAAAGCTTCAAATCATTACTAATTTGGGAATACCTAATTAGTACGGAACCTAGAAGTACGAAGACCTTTCTTAGACACCTGCACAGGACTGGAAGCAGGTCGCGCAATCTTTGACCAAGACTGCATCCGCTCAACAGCAGCAGCATCTTGAATCGCTAAAGGGGTGATGTTTTGCTGACAATTTTCTAAATCAGCCAGAGTGACCTGCTGAGGTCTTCCCTCATCAAAAGCCAGTAATGCTGCTTCTGATGCCAGGGTTTCTAACTCAGCACCACTAAACTTGTCGGTGCTAGCAGCGATCGCCTCTAAATATTCTTGCGGAACTTCTATACCAAACCGTTCTAAGTGAATCTTGAGAATCTGGCAGCGTTCCAACTCAGTAGGCAGGTCAACGACCTTTATTAATGAGCCAATAACGATTAATTACCCAATGTTTATTTTTCATTGGGTGACGGCGTTTTGCCCATGCTCTTAGTTGCTGATAAGTGTTTTTATCCGCTAGTGAGTAAATATCTTTACTTA
>NZ_JAIVFS010000154.1 GCF_020829645.1 Nostoc mirabile CHAB5784
ATTTTTGGAGTTTATAAATAAGCTAAACTTATCTTTTATTCAAGGCATTCAGCTTTTACACATTTCTTCAAAAACGGTATTATACGCTACTATTTTTTAGCGATCGCAAAACTTTTCGGTCTACTGATAGTTTTTCCCTTGCCGAATGAAAAAATACCCAGAAGGAATTTCGTCATGTTTCGCCCAATCTTTCATCTTGCCTTCCCCGTCCAAGACCTCGAAGAGGCTAAAAACTTTTATATTACCACCTTCGGTGCTAGGGTCGGTCGTGTCCGTGACAAGTGGATCGACATATTTCTCTTTGAAGGCCAGATTACTTTGCACGAACGACCTTCTGAGGTGTTACCGGCGAGAGAACATGGCGTGCGTCACTTCGGGGCGATTTTGGCATGGCCTGATTGGGAGGCTCTTGCTCTTACCCTTGATGAAAGGGAGCAATGCGATTTTGTGAGATGACCCCTCCGGGAGAGCGATCGCCAAATAAATATTTTTTCTACTTAGTTCTTATAATAACAAAATTTCCCAAATAACCCGCAAGATCAGTAAACCAAAAAGTTTTTCCCCAAAGAGCGATCGCTCTCCCGGAGGGGTCATCTCACAAAATCGCATTGCTCCCTGATGAAATGAGGGTTCAGTTCAAGGTAAAGCCAAATGTTTCTGGCGTGGGTACCAACGCAGAGCAAGCGAACATGTTATATCATGTCCGCTTGATTACTTATTAAACAACCATAATATTGCCACTGATTCTTTCGTCAACTTACAAAAGTTTTCGGTCTACCTAAAGTAGTTTCTAAGTTGTTGTGGAAGACAACAACTCTACTATATCGACCCTATTTCTTTATCCTCTTTTTTTGGCGAAGGCATTGCTGAGTAAAATACCTTTATTCAGCGCTCTTATAACACCGAAAATTAATTTAAACTGTGACTCTTGAACCGTCAAATTTTGTGAAGGTGAAGCCATTGAATATTTCGTTGTAACCCAGTCTCTCATCCCTGAGCAGACTAATAGCAACCTCTTCTCCCAAAGCCAAAGCAGCTGAACCATCCGAACGCCAATGGATACCGCCGTGACCGCGACCAATAGCATAGTTAGTTGCCAGTTTATTCAACTCTCCACCCACAGTTAGTGGTGGGCCACTGTAAGAAATGACTTTTGTGGGGTCATTGGGATCAGGCACTACTGGTGAGGGGATAACAAAGTTTTCATCAAAAAACGCTTTCAACAGTGTGACATTGACGCCAGCAGTGGCAGCCGCACCTCCGGTATAAGAGGAATGGATTGGCGCTCCTTCTGGATATGCTTGGGGCAATAGATAGGTGTTGAAGGTGCTAAAGGTCTGAGCCAAAGCTTGGGAATTAAAAACCTCCGAATTAATCGGATACTGAGTTTTATTAGCAATGTTGTTGTAGACTAGCCCACCAAACGCTTCTGGGCGTAAAATGCGGTGTACATAATACTTCTGCCAGTATGATGCTCTAATCGCACGCGAAGTACCCAAGTTAAGCAAGGCTTGTAAATGTCCCACTGCAAACGTTGCAGCTGAACCACTTTGGGTTCTCGAGTTGATGTAGGGATTGCCCGGATTCAAAGGTGTACCGATGCTACCAAGAATCAAGGAGGCTCCCAGGTATGTAGGTCCGCCAATATGGGCATACTCACCTAAATCCCGAACCGTGACTATGTAACGGTTTTTGGGGTCGTATTTAATGGACTTCCCGGAACTACCTCCATTCTGAATAGTCAACCATTCCTGGAAATTGACTAGAAAGTCATTGCCAGGAAGAGCAGTACGAATCAATGGCGAAACAGACTGAGTTCCCCAAGGAATAGTTAGCAACAAAAATTGTGAGAGATAGGGCCCATCTAGCACCCCAGGCGGAGTAACATATCTTATACTTGAACCGGAACCGACGTAGTTGACACTACCACGAAATAGAGTTTGAGGGGTGACACGGCCATTTTGTTTTGGCCCTCGGAACACCGAAAGCTTGTTGAGGTCTTCGACGGCTGCCAAGACTTTTGGGTTGTCAGTATTGTTTTGGAGCTTGGAAAGAGGTACATCTCGGAGTAAAGCTTGCCAGTAGAGTTCAACTGCTTCAGCAGCGCGTTCTGGGCTAGCTAGAGCTGGTGGTGGCGGCACAGCTATCTGCGCTGCATTGATCCCTTCTAGGCTAATTGCCAGGGGCCCTTGAGGATTGACCAGCTTTCTAGTGCCACCCAAGATGATATTTTCATAATCATTCGGGTTTTGCGTTGTCAGTGCTTTGGTCAAAGAGTGGTAAGCTTCCAGCTTGACTTCGCCTAGCTCGTTATGCGGTAGTGCCCTACTGTCAGAGCCGATTTTGTTGGGATAACGCTCCTCATCACCGTTGGTCGGATGCGGCGGAATGGGAATACTCCGTTCAAGTCTGGCTGCTTCAACGCGTACTCGATAGGCTTTATCAACAAACTTGTTGTAGTCGAACGGTCGATTATTATACCGCCTGTTGATATCTTGGGCTTGTACAACATCTCTTCCCTTCTTTGAGGAGAAAGGTGAACCTAAAACTCCTGCAACAACGCTAGCGGCACTAAACAAACCAGCACGACCGAGAAATGAGCGTCTGCTAGCGTGACTACCAAAAAAACGTTTGCTAGCTACACGGGGTTGTTTCAGTTTATTTATTTCGCTATTAGCCTGAGCAGCTTGCTCGGAACCTTCATGAGAATTAGGATCTACTTGCATGAGATGTTCTCCACTGACAAAAAATAATACAAAAATTTAGTCATGAGTGAATACATGAGCATTGCAAAGCTAGAACAACTAGCCACACACAAAATACGCGCCTCCAGAAAAACAAGTTAATATTGCCGGATTTTAGAATGAGATCTGGCGTTACTCTACTGGAAGGTAACTTGCATAAAAGGTGATTCTCCTGAAAGTCATCTAGGTATTCAGTGCTGGTATGATGCTTTCATCACACGGCTGTTATAACTTTGTGGTTTTAATCAGTCTGATAGGATGTTGCCGAGGTTAAAGCACAGCTAAAACTACCGCTTAATTCTAGTCAAACTATTAAATACTGTAAATCTATCGACTTAACGTATTTAATAGATATTAAATCAGACTGTCTCACAATCGGTGATGAAAATCAAGAGGTTTTTACAAAAAACTTAGCAAGACCGTCAAAGCCCTAAAGGAAAAGGCGCACAGTGTCGTGTTCCTTGCTTGAGACTGTGGATGCGCGACACGGTGGGTTTTGATGAAGTATTAAAGGCGGTTGTGGTTGAAAGGTTAAGTTGAAAGAATTAGGCGACGCCGAATAGCCCGCACAACTCTTGGAGATGCTGCGCGTAGCAAGATCCCCGAAGTGGTACGACATGGTTCGACTCCGCTCACCAGCCACTCAGTGACCATCGTAGACATCGCTTCCAAATAACATCCCATAAAAGCGGATTTAGCCTTTATTTGACTGTGTAATTAAGCCCAACTCTGCGTAAATTGGATGCACTATTTTTCTTATTTGGGGCAGTTGTATACTAAAAAAATATGCTCCTAAAATGCAACAAGCACCGCCAAATAACAAAGCATTGGTAACACCAAAGTAACCTGCCAATGCTCCAAAAAATAAATTACCAAAAGGCAGTATTCCTAAGAAACCAGTTGTAAATATACTAGTTACTCTACCTCTTTTATCTTCATCAAGAATAATTGATTGCATAAAATTATTAATTGACGCCAAAGTTAGACTATTATTCATACCGATGATAAACATGAATACTAAACAAATATCTAAATTGTTTGAGCGAGAAAAAACTATTAAACCTAAACCTAAAACTGCGGCAGAGATTGCTATAATCCTTCCCAGTCCTATCACATTTTTTCTAGAGATGAGATAAATACCTGAAACTATTGAACCAAGAGCCGAAGCTGTCATTAAAAAGCCCATAACTTCAGCGTTACCCTTTAGTACTTCTTGAGAAAAAATAGGTATTAAATTGACATGAGTCATTCCCATAAAACAAATAACAATTTGTAATATCAATAAATATTTAATCGGCAAAAATTTGTATGCATAAATAAAACCTTCTTTGAGATTTTTCCAAATTTGGGGCTTTTGATTCAAGGAACTATTGATAACTGGGTTTACTTTGATAGTTAAGATTGCAGATACAAATGGTAGATAGCTGATACTATCTACTAAAAAGCAGGAAGCTGCACCAGACTTAGCAATCATTAAACCCCCAATCATCGGGCTAACAAACTTCGCTGTATTAATCAAGAATGAATGGCTTGCCATCGCACTATAAGTATCTGATTTCTTATCCAACAGTCTGGGAATAATTACCTGGCGTGCTGGTAAATCGAAAGCTTTTACCGTTCCCTGAAGCGTCCCAATGGCAATAATCCATGCAACATTAATGTTATTACTAAGAGTTAGAAAGGTTAAGGTAGAAGATAGCAAAATGGATACTAGCTGAGTAGTTAATAAAACATATCGTAAGTTCCAGCGATCTAGCAATACTCCTACCAATGGCGTAATAATTAAGCCTGTAGCTTGATTTGTAAATCCAGCTACACCCACTAATACAGCCGAATTAGTTAGTTGATAAACTAGCCAGACCAAAGCAATTTGAGTCATCCAAGACCCGAAAAAAGATAAACTTTCTCCGATAACAAAACAGGAAAAATTTACAGATTTAAGCGCAGCAGGAAGTTCAAAGTAAACAAACTTTGGTTTGTGTTTTTGGAAGTTTTCTCTATTACTTGGTATCATTAATCTTTCCCTATTTAAAGTTTTCATCCTTCGTTTGTTGTTAGGACTTACGCACAAGAGATCCCCCAACCTCTAAAAAAGGGCTTTTGAGTTTCCCCTTTTTTTAGAGGGGATAGATGTTTCGTTAGTGCATAAGTCCTGGTTGTGTTCGCGTTGGGTGCGCTTTGCCTTCATTCTGTTCATAGTGCTTCTTCCTTTAACCAATTACGCTTAGATAAGATAATTTGCATGGACGAGGACATTAGTAGAAACATTGCATTTCAACATCTCTACTAATTTTTTGATGAAGTTTTAGCAGACTTGCATATCACCAGCCCGGAAAGAGTATTAGTAAAGCTTAATGTTCGCAAAGCAGAAAGTTTGTATGCTTAGTATTAAAATAAAAAAACACAGGCATTATGACTAGACTATGTATCATACCATGTTTGGTCAAATACGCACAATTCTTGCAAATCAACCTCAAACCCTTGCTGGCGGTAGCAGGGTGGTTTCATACAACCACAGAAAAACTAAAACTGGGTTTCAAAGCCTCTCTCCGCTTCGGGGAGAGGAATGGAAGTGGGGTAAAAAGCTATGTCACAAAACGAGAAATCAAGACTTATGTATTTTTCTTTTTTCGTATGAAACCACCCTGAAACCCTTGCTGGCGGTAGGGGTTTGAGATGGTTGATGCTCAATTAAACACAGGTGACATCAGAGCCAAGCTCGGTCGTATTGAACAGGCCAGAGTTTATCGTGTCCCAGCTGTTTGGCTGCCAGATGCGGCCAGTAAGGATTGCGGAGTAATTCACGTCCCAACAGCACTATATCAGCTACTTCTGTGCGAATAATCTCGTCAGCTTGTTCAGGGGATGTAATTAAGCCCACGGCTCCTGTATGAATATTAGCTTCACGGCGGATGCGTTCGGCAAACTGAGTCTGATAACCAGGTTTTATTGGTATATTAACGCCCGGTACAATACCACCTGATGAACTGTCAATGAGATCAACTCCTAGAGACTTGAGTTTGTCGCTTAAAGCGATACTTTGTTCAATGTCCCAGCCATTATCTACCCAATCGGTGGCGGAAATGCGTACCCAAAGTGGATGTGTCTGGGGCCAAACCTCTCGGACTGCTTGAACAACTTCTCTAAGCAAACGAGTCCGATTTTCAAAACTGCCACCATAATCATCTTGACGGTGGTTAGAAAGGGGTGAGAGAAACTGGTGCAGTAGATAACCGTGGGCAGCATGGATTTCCACTACCTTGAAACCAGCTTGCAGAGAACGTTTGACAGCTTGGGCAAAGGCATCAATAACTTCTTGAATTCCCTCAAGAGTGAGGGCTTCTGGAATTGGGCTATCTTTGCTAAAAGCGATCGCACTACTCGAAACTAAGGGACGCCAACCTTCTTGAGATTCATCCAGCACTTTCCCTCCTTTACTCGGTTTGGCAGTACTGGCCTTTCTACCCGCATGAGCAAGTTGAATACCTGCAACAGCGCCAAAGTTATGGATCAATGCCACAGTTTTAGCCAAAGTTTCTATGTGTGCATCTGACCAGATTCCCAAATCTTGCGGACTAATGCGCCCACGCGGTTTTACAGCTGCTGCTTCTGTTAGCACTATCCCTGCACCGCCAACTGCGCGAGAAGCTAAATGAATAACGTGCCAATCATTAGCATATCCATTTGTACTGGAATATTGACACATCGGGGAAACGGCGATGCGGTTGCGAAAGGTAACTTCACGAATTTTGAATGGTTCAAACAGGTGTGCCATTGTTATTGATTCTTTCTTTTGCTAGGTAAAACTCTCAGCATTTGGAACTAAGTTGTAGACACAGATTTGGTTTGAAATGTAACTAGGGGACTTCCGAATAAAAAAATACCCAAAAAATTGACGACAAAGCTCTCTCTTCCTCATTCCTCTGTGTTCTCTGTGTCTCTGTGGTAGCCTGCGGCAAGCCGCTTTGCGTCTACGTTTATTTGGCTAATTTATTTCTTGGAAGTCTCTAGTGTGCATTCTCAGCTCATGTATGGGTCATTTTGCCAGTTTTGCCACAATTTTTGTAGGCTCTTATTTTGGCGAAGTTATTGGAATCAACTGAGGATTTATAAGGTAGTGTGCATCTTGCTGTCAGACTGCCACCTTCTTACCAATAGCCATAATGTGAGCGCTCACACCTAGTGTAGAAGGTTCAGTCTCTAGCCAACGAATAGCTTGTAGGAGTCTTTGACGGCGACTTTGTTCACTCCAATGTTCCTCAAAATTTTGTAGCAATTTGCCTGGGCCTTCTATGGCTAACAGCTTTTCACAAGATAACCCTGCTTCTTCCACTTCTGCTTTTAGTTCATCAGGATGATGAAAGAAGGCTGTTGTAAAGTAAGCAGGATGGTTACTCGGATTACGATGCTGCCCTTCAAGCAAGTCCCGATGAGCAATTTCCACAAACTCCGGATCGTCTAGCCATCCCCGAAATAAACCGTCTAAGAGCGAAGCAAAGCGAGAACAAGCAACGGCAAAGACAAGACCTCCACTCTTTAAAACACGATCAGCCTCGCGTAACACTGCTATGCGATCGCTACGTTCAATCAAGTGATACAGTGGCCCAAATAGAAGAACAGCATCAACGCTGTTGTTTGCTTGATTTAACTGACGGGCATCTCCAACTTCTGCGCTTGCAAGTGGATAATCTGGCTGAACCTGAGAAGCAGAACGGGCTTGTTCTACGTGCAAGGGAACTGCATCAATAAGATGAACTTTATACCCTAGCTGGGCAAGCCAACAAGCATAGATGCCTGAGCCGCCGCCAACATCGAAAATCACTGCGGGAGGAGGAGGCAAGTAGCGGCTAAGAAGCTCTTGGGTGCGAACTAGTTCAATCGGATTTGTACGCTTTGATAAGCGTTCCACTTCCAGACCACGCTCATAATAAGCTAGTACCTCATCTAAAAGCAGGTTTTGTAGATTAGAGTTGTCTAACATAAAGTTTCCTCTTTTTAAGATTTAATCTATAAAAACCTCTGACTCCAAATCAAAGCTAGGCACGTGAACCAAAATAAGATGAACGGACTCAGAACTCCTGTTGCTATAGGCAAATCTCTGACCCTGTGACACCAAGCACAAACAACCTGTTGAAAGAAAATGTTCAACTCCATCAATCATGAACCAGAGGCAACCAGAAACAATATAGTAATACTTGTCCGATCGCTTTGACCAAGCTTCACAATGCTCCACTCCCGATGGCACCTCTATAACAGCGAATGATGCACTGGTGGAGTGACCTGCTGTAAAATCATGGATTAAAAGTCCTTCAAAGTTAATTGGCTCAATAGATTCTTGCTTAAATAACATGACAAACTTCCATAACTAAATAGCAAACAGTTTTCCTCTGGGATGAAGTGCAGATTCAATAGAAGCGTGTTTTGATAAACTCCATATTGTGGCTTGATTTGCTGTAACTACAGGAATATTTAAATCTGCCTCTAATTCTTCGATTATTTCAAATGTTCTCCATGCCGTACAGGGCAACACAATAGCATCTGCATTTTTATGGGAAACCTCTTTGATGAAAGCTGCGGCTTGATTGGGTAACTGATGCCAAAGATAATTCTGTTTCGCTACTTCTTTTGGGCGTTCATCACCTTTAAACCCCACTATTTCAAAAGGCACTTCACTCAAAAACGTTTTTAGCGTTTGGTTGTTCCATTCTGGATAAGGGGTAACTACAGAAATTTTCTTGACCTTGAGATGTATCAATGCTTCTAATAGAGCTAGAGCCGGAATAACAACGGGTACTCCTAGCACCTGTGTCAAACGTTGCTCTAATTTTTCGGCAAAAACTCGCCCTCGGTAAAATGTTGCTGTTGTGAAGCCGTATGCTCCAAAATGTACCCCGGCTCTGGCTAATTTTTCTACTTCCTTAACAGCTTCTTCATTGATATCATCCATTGATTCATAGCTCTCATAGGCGTGTGAGCCTTGAGCAATCACGCGATGGCTATGAATACTGACTTGACTGGAAAAAGCAGAGTGAAAGTCAGGCTCAAACGTCGTGTTACCTGCGGGTACTAGCAAGCCAAGACGGATCTGCCTATTAGAGTCAGCTTTCGAGTACATATAATACCTCTTTTTGACAAGCCTGATTATGTCTAGATATTTATTTAGTTACACTAATAATTAGGTATACATATTTTCAGGAAGATTGTATAATATAAATACTACGCTAAATCGACCGACAAACTGTAATATATCATCTAACTGACATAGATACCTGCCACTCAATTATTTAACTGCACTAATCAACACGTCTGGCTTTTGTCTTATTGCTTTAGTTGGAGTTGTCCAATTTCAAATAGTCTGCATCCACGATGATTACAAGGAAAAGATTTCATGAGCAACATACAACTGTACTTCGCCAAAGCCTCTACTTTCTCTCAACGGACTCGTGTAGTCTTACTGGAAAAAGGCATTGACTTCACCCCGATAGAAATTGACTTACAGAACAAACCTGATGGGTACACTCAGATTTCCCACTATGGCAAAGTTCCAGCTATCAAACATGGGGATGTTGAAATTTACGAGTCCGCCATTATCAATGAATATCTAGATGAAGTCTTCCCAGAACCACCTTTGTTACCCCGCGATCCCGCAGCTAAAGCGATCGCTCGTATCTGGATAGACTACGCCAATACTCGCCTTGTCCCAGCTTTTAACAAATTTCTGCGCGGTAAAGATAGCCAAGAACAGGAACAAGGACGAATAGAGTTCACAGAAGCACTTCTATATATTGAACAAGAAGGGTTAGGCAAAGGTGATTACTTATTAGGAGAGCAGTTTAGCCTAGTTGATATCAGCTTCTATCCTTGGTTTGAGCGTTTACCACTCTTAGAACACTTCCGCAAATTCACACTACCAGCAGAAACACCTCGTTTGCAGACATGGTGGAATCTGGTACGGGATCGCCCCTCAATTCAAGCGGTAGCAAACCCTGTGGACTTTTATTTGCAAAGATTCGCAAAAGTTCTCGGTGAACCTGTTCCCGTTGGTGCATCTCAAAAATAGGATAAAGGGGTGTGGTAATGGAAGTGAATCATTAACTGTTAAGTATTGACCAAAAATTAACCAAAATCCAAAATGGGATGACCTATGAGCTTAAATAACCAAGTTTTAGACAGACCGATTTCCCAAGAACTGCCATACGTAGAGGGCAACCTCAGTTACCTGATTCCAACGGCAGAAAAACCTGTCAACTATACCTACGAACCGCCAGCCGGAATTCCTCGCACGAATGCAACTTATCAGACGCACAAACTGCCAATTTACAATGCTCGTTCTATCTCAGAGAACATCTCGTTAGATCGAGAAGGATTCGCCTTTACTGGACATAATACTAATGTCCGCAATTTTTACGATGAAGACGAAGTACGCCGCGTCTACTATCCAGAAGCCGAGCAATTGTTAAAAGAAGTAACAGGTGCAACAAAGGTAGTGATATTCGATCACACCTTGCGTAATGCCAGTCAGTCAAAGCCAGGTGAGAATAATATTAAGGAACCTGCCTTGCGCGTACACAACGACTTCACCGCCAAATCTGGCTATACTCGCGCCCGTTTGGAACTAGCAGCGCGAGGCATAGATGATATTGATACGTTATTAAAACAACGATTTGCCATCATCAATGTTTGGCGAGCGATCGCAACACCAATTCAAGAGTCACCATTAGCAGTGTGTGACGCGCAAAGTATCGCAATAACAGACCTTGTAGCTGGTGATTTAGTGTACCGCGATCGCGTCGGTGAAACTTATGGAGTCACGTATAACTCCAAACATAAATGGTTCTACTTTCCGCAAATGCACAGAGACGAGGCACTATTTATTAAATGCTTCGACTCCGCAGAAGACGGACACGCTCGTTTTGCCGCCCATACAGCCTTTAAAGACCCCACCAGTCCAGCCAACGCTCCCCCACGAGAAAGCATCGAACTACGAACATTCGTCTTTTACCCCGCATAAATCGCAAAAACTTCTCTCAAGCTCGTACTCTCTGCGCCTCTGCGTGACACAAATTAATTAACCCTTGGAGACACAAATATTATGACTTCCCAACACTTTGACATCAAACCAATCGCCGGACGTATCGGTGCAAAAATCATTGGTGTTGACTTGAGCAGTAACCTCAGCAATGAAATCATCAGCGATATCCGTAAAGCTTTAGTTAAACACAAAGTCATCTTCTTCCGAGATCAGAATCTTGACGCTCAAGGACAAGTAGCCTTCGCCCGACGCTTTGGAGAAGTCACCACAGCCCATCCCACCGTTCCCTCATTGCCAGAAAACCCAGAAGTTCTTGACCTGAATTACGGCAAGACTGTGAGCCGCGCCAACACTTGGCACACCGATGTCACATTTGTAGACCGTCCGCCCCTTGGTTCTATTTTACGGGCACTGGTCATTCCACCGTCAGGAGGCGATACAATTTGGGCAAACTCCGTGACTGCCTACGAAGATTTACCAATTCATCTACGTAATATTGCTGACCAACTCTGGGCAGTACACAGCAACGCCTACGATTATGCAGCAGCGACAATTGACTTGCCACAAGAAGTCTTAGAATATCGGGCTGTCTTCACCTCGACTGTATACGAAACCCTGCATCCAGTTGTCCGCGTTCATCCTGAATCTGGTGAACGTGGGTTATTTATCGGTGGGTTTGTGCGCCGCCTGCGTGGTTTATCACAGAATGAATCCGATGAAATCGTGAAATTGTTGCAAGCTTATGTCACTCGTCCAGAGAATACTGTCCGGTGGCGTTGGAAAGTTGGCGATGTAGCTTTTTGGGATAATCGCGCTACTCAACATTATGCGATCGCTGACTACGGTAATCAACCTCGCCACGTTCAGCGAGTTACGCTTGTGGGTGATATTCCTGTTGGTATTGATGGTAAGCAGAGTGAGGCTATTAAAGGAGATTCTTCTGCATATAACCGACGTGAACCCGCTTTAGTTTAAAAGGGATTGGGGGCTGTTAAGCAATATGAAGGACGGGTTCTACAAGAAAATCTTGGTTCACCCCGTTCAGTTTACCAATTTACCCAAGTTGTATCTCCTGAGTTATACCATTTCACTAAAAATGTGATGCAGATGTAGGTTGGGGAGCCAGTGCGTTGGGGAGACAGCGCCGTGGTGTTAGCGAAGCGGTAGCGAGTCATCGAGCGTCGGCAACGCGGTCTTGGGGGTTTCCACGCCACTTGCTTCAACGGGGGGAACCCCCGCAACGCAGTGGCTCCCCATGAGCGATTGCCGTTAGCGCAGCGTTAGCGAGTCCTCGAGCGTCAAGGGTTTCCCACGCCAGTCCGCACAACGGGGGGAACCCCCGCAAGCGGCAGCTAAGATAGCCGAGACACCAGGCTATATGGTTTCCCGTCCAAATGAAATCACATCAGATGCTTTCGCAGTCAAAATTGCTAAACTTAGCCATCATCCTCGTGGACTTTACATCATTGCCTTCGAGGTCTGTCAGCTTACTTTTGTCTGCTTCTTCATACAGCAGTGTTGACAATTCTTGTAAGCAGGCTTTGATCCGTTCTTGTTTCTCTTGGTTCATTGTCAGCGATCGCACAGGGTTATT
>NZ_JAIVFS010000155.1 GCF_020829645.1 Nostoc mirabile CHAB5784
TCAAACATCTCCAGAAGAAAGCGCAAGCTTTTGGTCTTCAACTTGTCCCCAAATCTCAAGATAAGGAGGAAGCTTCATTTTATCAAACCCTTTCTACATAAGCTTTACGTCAAGTGTTTCTTGAAAGAGGGTTAAGCAGCAGGGCTGTTTCGTTCCCTAAAAGGCGCTGATTTACAAGCGTTTCAAGCAAAAAAATCAGGTGACTAAAAAATCTGATTGTGCAATAAAATGGTGTTAGCACTTAAATTTCCCGATTGAAGTGGTAGTTTTTGTTTTTCCCACTCAAGCAAATTTCTGACTCATACTCTTGACAAAATCCCCAAGAGATCGAATGAAACAGCCCTGCTTTTTAAGGGGGGAAAACTTCTTAAAGTCCCCCTTAAAAAGGGGGATTTAGGGGGATCTAAAACGTTTTGCTACCGAGAAGAGGACTTTTCAAACATCCTCTAAGGGTATTAAAGTATTTAAAATCAGAATAATCTGAATCAAAAGAAATAAAAGGAATTATTCAAAAAATCAGTAGTGGATTATTTGAGATAACTTTAGCTAATGCTAGTCATGAATAACTTCAATCTTTACAAGGAATCTTAGAACAGAAATTAAATGAAATTGGTAAGTTAATTGAATAAAATAATTGACGGTGGCAGAATTTTTAAAGCCATCACGTCTCACCTTCTTGAAACGCTAACTCCAACGAAAACGGTAGACACCCAGGATTGACAGTTGCCCACTCGTTGGCTTCTGCAATTAGAGTTTTGTTACCTGAATCAAGATAAAATTGTATTTTTGCAGTCTGCTCCAGTCTTTCGCGTTCCTTGCCCCCAATTAAGCATCGCGCAATCAGGCAGTACTCTCTAGCTACACGCTTGGCGTGGGATGCTGCTTGGAGTCGCAACTTAGTCAGTTGCTTCAGTTCTGACAAAGCGAGAGTTGCTGCTGAATCGCCTGAAGATGTACTTTGCTCGCTAACTTCGGCTTTTTGTGACGCTTCAGGCAGCACAATTGCAGGTGTAGATGCAGTAGGTGGAATACTGACAGAATTGATTAATAAGTTTTTATTATTGTAATTTTCAACCGTGCTGGGGTTAGAAAGGTATTTAAAATTCTTATCTGAAGTACTTTCATTAAGATTTTCAGCTAATTCTATAATATTTGAAGAAACTAATGAATTATCAGAATTATTGACACCTGAAGTTAAAGACAGATCCTCTGGTTGCAATAAATTCAATTCTTCGGAATTAATCTTAATTTCCTCAGATTCATCTTGTACCTGTAGTACAAATAATTCTCCTTCAGACTTAGCAACTTCTTCAAAACTTGCGGCTGCCAACTGCCCTGTAGGGGCATCGGCAGCAGAAGGTAAGCATTTACAAAAAACCTTCATATAGTAAAAATGACCGTCATTTTCCTTTTGGTAAGGATTTTCAGCAGTCTGCTTTGCAAATGAGTTTTGAAAACTATCAAATTGCCCGTCATTGCTTGATTGATAAGGGTTTGAGCTATTTTCTACCCACGGGTCTAAGATGTAGCATGTAGGATGCCACAAATGCAAGTGCTTTTGTAGTGTCTCTTGTGAGATAGTTTTGTGAAAGCGGCGCTTGTACTCAGCACGTATTGCTTTCCCCCGTTCAGTAGCCCCTACTGGCAACCCTCTATCCCACTCTATTACCCTTACTACTATCTGGATGCGTTGTTGGGCTTGTTGGCTGCGTTCCCAGTTCTGTTGCTTACGACGATCAAATGGGATTACGTTGTCTTTGGGTTTATGGATGCTCCTAATGCCTACTATGGCTTCTGCAAATGTGTTGGCGAATGTACCCAACAACCTTTCGGGATAACTAATGTAGGCGCTGTACCATTTGTTGCGAATTGTGGATTCTACCCAATGCCGCACTCTAGCTTTGATTTCGTGTTGGTGTCGGCAATATTGGCTGTAGCCAGGGGCGTTAATTGCGGTAGTAAGGCAAAATTCGACTAATTTATCACTCTCTAAGTCTAAAAAGACGATTCCGTAGCCTACGAAGATTTGTAGGAGGGTGTTTGTTTGTCCTTGTCCCGTCCAACCGATCGCAATTATTTCTTCCCAGTTGGTACGCCACTGTGCAACGTCAGCAGACTCTTGCTTGCGATATCTCTGCCGTGAAATTTGTTTTTTGGCTTTGTTCGCTACCCGTTTTAGTTTAGTTAAATCTTGCCGACTTGCCGCGCGATCGCAATAGTCAAGGAAGATAGAAACTGAGTCGCTAATTGGTTGCAGGTCGTTATCAAGTAAAAATGACCCGCTACCCGGTTGCATGGGGCAACGGATAGCTTTGTAGTTGGTTATTTGTTTGGCACTATATGGTTTGGTGTTGGGGAAGATTTCTAGGTGTCCTTGACGCAGTATAAAGCCTGCATTTCTCAAGGTAATCTCTAGGGCGCAGGCTAGGGGAAAGGTGGGTAAGGGGGAAGCAAAGGTTAAAATCAGATGATAACCGCCACTAAAACTGGACTGGAGGATGATGATATCGACTATGCCGATGTCCTCTAGCACCGCTTTGATGCGATTTATGGATTCAATGTTATGGTAGTCGCCGAAGAGGTCTAAATCGATTGTGGCGTAACGTGTTGTGTTGTCAAAGCGCAGACCTACTAGTTTCGACTTGTCTTGGTGCAGGTTCCACAGTTGGGAGGGTTGGAGATAATAATCGATAGTGCGCCATGCTGGTTTTGCACCTTCTACTAAAGAAGGGGCAACTATCGCCCCAAATGGATGCCAAAAGCGTTCTACGTAGCGTTTGCCCACGGATTCGGCGGGCAGGTGGGGTTTGATTTTCTTTTTTGAAGGCTGTGAAAGGCTTAATTGGGGCTTGTTATCGGCATCTGCCCCGAAATTTTCTTGGTACATGAGTGACTGTCCTGATGATTTTTGTGCATCAGGTAGTCTCGCTGTTGGTCAAAATGTGTTAGCCTAAATTTGAAATTTTATTTTGACTTAAGCGGTTGGTTATCCGCTTGTTGGAGGCGACTGGTAATCGTCTCATGGTTGAAAGCAAACAAAGGTTTATACTTGTTTAGGCTTAGACATACGTAGGCTTAGGCTAAGATTTAGTCCAACACGCTTCACCAACAACAATGCGACTACCCAACTTTTTTTTAGTAATTATTTAAATGAGGCAGTTCTAGCGAAGTTGTCACTAAATCGACAAAAGAGTTTTGGGATAACAATGCAAAGCTAGTAACACCCACAAGTGTCACCTTACATTGGCTCTCGTTAGTACAACTGGTGAAGATGAAATTACTCATACTCCACCACCGAGTTAAAAAACAAAAAACAGTCAAATATCTTGATACGAGTTCAGCACCCAAAAAAGTGAACTCGTACTGTAATCAGTATTGAGATGCTAATCTAGTAAGTAATGTTAAATTGTGGGACAAATTCTCTACTAAATTAGCAGCCCACAGCTACCTATGCAGCACGAATATTATCCTTTTTTCTATTTGTAGATACTTCCATTGCTTTCATTTGGATCTTATAATCTTCCCAAGTTTTTTCAAATACGTCAGACTCATACATCCGCAATAAAACCTCCTCTTTCTCAGTTAAATTAGGAAGTTTCAACAACTCCGCCAAAGACACTTGAACTGGGAAAACATCACTAAACTTTTGCATTAAGTGAAATATTCTCTTCCTCTGTGATGCAGATGGTTCATCCTGCAATTCTGCATCAATTTGTCGCGGACGTAGATTCACAATTTCTAGGCTCATATTCCCTAAATTCCTCAATCCAAACACAACAAACTCATTAGTTATACCAATAACCCGTCCCACAATTTCCAATTCGGGCCGCAGTCTCTTCTTGAATTGATATACTTGGTCAAGCTGGAAACGTCGAAACGGATTGCGCTCGCCATTCAGCATCCAAGCAATACCATCGCCTATACTACCTATCTCATCTGCCTCCAGAAGGTCTATTACCTGGTAACAGATATCTTGATTGCAAACAAATTTGTACGCTGCATCAATACTTCGGTTAAATTCCATCTCTAGTGCAACAACTGCCTTAAATTTTTCCAGTTCTCGTAATTGAGAAATTAATTCAAAAACTTTCTTACCCTTGTGATAACTGCCAACGCTTATATTTAGATTCTCCGAGACCTCCTGAATCACGGGTTTACCCTTCTTTAATTGAGATTTACTTTCATTTATCGAATGATTCAAATTTGAACACTTCGATTCATTCAAACGACGAGCGCTCTCCCTTTGTCTTTCTTTCGCTTGGGGACGAAGCACGCTCTCCCAGTACTGCCCGTCTTCAGATATTAAATTCTATTGAAAAGCAAGCACTAGAGCACATAGCAGCAAGCAGCAGCGATGAAGTTAGCAAAAGAGCGAAAATTCTGCTGGGACTAAACGAAGGCAAAAAATATGTAGCCTTAGCCCAAGAGATTGGCGTAACCGAAAACTCAATAGCAAAGTGGAAGAAAAGATGGACATCAAGTACCATCTTGTCAGAAACCCAGGAGTCGGCGATCGCAAAAGCTAACGAGGTTTTAGGTGTCAACGTAGGCAGACCTAAGAAGTGCAAAAGTACAGAGGCGAGCAAAATCGTCGAAATCAGCGAATGGAGCAAGAACCAAAAACCCAGTCGTTCAAAGCACCATTACCATACGCAGGTAGCTGAGGAAGCTACTCGGAGGGGATTACCGACATTATCGCCAAGAAGTATAGGACGCATCTTAGAAGCCCAAACTTAATAGAAGGAATTATCAAGCAAGTACTATCCTATCTCAAGGAAATAGTTTTGAAATCCCAGTTTTTACCGAGGCTTTTCATCAAACTCTAAGCAAGCATTTCCACAAACTCGACTACTTGAGCAGAAGTCACTTGTTGTGCGATCAGAAAGTCAACGAGTCCATCGAGTTTTTTACGGTTGTAGACGGTAGAATAGCCTTGAATCTGGCGTTCCTTGCAGAACTGTCGCAGTTTCCGCGCACCTAAACCCAAAAGCTTCTTCCTCTCTTCCGTAACATCTATGCTACACCATCACGGCGAAAGCGGTGACATGGCTCATATATATCAAAAAAGATAGATATCTCATCACCATCAACCTCGATTTGGGCTATACCCTTGAGTTCCTTCGCAAACTCCGAAACTTGCCCTGATTTTACGTAGTCAAAGACCACTACATTTCGAGTGCGGAAATATTGGATGTAGGAAAGAAGTCTCACTTCCGTACCAAGCTCAAGCAGTTTGTCAGAATGTTTCAGCAAGATACCGGAATAAGAAAAAGAAAACCTACGATTAGCGTATTCATCCCACAAAATAAGGTCGCCGTAAAACTTGTAAATATTCGCCTGATTGGACGATATTTCTCTATTTAAATTTTCGACAACAGCATCATCTTCAAATGGAAACAACGCCTTACGTTCATCCCATTGTTTGTCCGGACAGCAACCATCCTGAAACCATCCATGTGGATGAATGCCACAAACAATTTTATTGGCACCATGCAGTAACTTACACCCAGCACATACTTGCAAATAGCAAGAATTAAATTCTTCACTATTAACTGCATTAAGATAGCGTCGGTGTATATCTAAATGCTCCTCCAAAGCTTCACAAGGTAAAGGCTTATATGAGGAAAAGGTTTGTCCAATTAATCTGTCTGGATCAATTTCATCATAGATTACTGCCAAGTCGTCAATGTGGTAAGAACGTAATTCCTCGTAAAGTAACAATTTCCGATACGGTTCTTCCTCAAATCTACAAACAACCAAGCCCTTTAAATCAGAATTTCCCTCATAATTCATCACCATATAGGTGTAAATAAAAGGCAGTCCATCGGATTTTTCAAAGCTCTCAGGTTTTGTAAATACAAGCAGTTTTGTGTCAGCTATTTTTGCAGTTTTTCTACTCGAATTAGTGTCCTCCGATTCTTCAACAATACTTAAGAAAGCACCGCCCAAGGAAGCAAAAATAATTCCGGTAAAGCCCAATACAATAGCACCATTGCCGATATAGGCAATTTGTTCAGAGCGTTCTTTCTCAACAATTGGGAATCCGCCCCTAGCTAAGTACAATAAACCCAAACCAGAAAAAGTTGCTATAGCGCCCAAACCAATAGCAGTCAAAGACACCATTCCAAAAGTAGCATTAATGTTTCTCAAGCAATTAAACGCAAACTTCTTCAACATAATTCATCCCTCCAAAATGCAGGTTACAAGGTTTTTAATTACTCTTGCCCCGGCACGAATTGGGATTTGCTGAGAACTATACCACTAACCTACCCCTTACTCTATTAACAATTCTAAAACTATTTAATAGATTCGTCCTGGTTAATTTTCAGTATCGGCAGTAGTTTCATCCTCAATAGTGATAGCAAGAGTCGAACTTGCTTTATTGCTTAAACCAACATTCCACCCGGAGCGGATATCACCAAAAAACGATATCTAAAAGCCATATATCTAATGCCCAAAAGTCCAAGTATTAGTTTCGTTCAATTCCAAGTTTTCAAAATAGTTAGCAAAACCTGAAAAATGGAAATATTCTAGCTGCATCCGAGATATTAATATTAAAGAAAAATTTTCTAATTGAGCTAACTGTTGTAATCGAAATAAGTCGTTGCTAAAAGTATTGCTAACAAAGTGCAATCTATCAAAATTATCTATCACCAGCAGCCTATTGTAACCATCAGATAATTTGCTTATTATATTTTGCCAATCCTGCTGGTAGTAAAATCTAAAGCTCATAGGAATAACGTTGAATAGATGATCCACACTAAAAGGATATTCAAGATTGAGGTAAACAGACTCTAAGTTAATATCCTTGAGTAAACAGTTTTTAACAGTAAGAGTTTTACCAATATTTGGCTTGCCCCATAGGTTAATGTTCTTGCCTGCATTTACCTGATCGATTAACTGACGGTAGTCTTTATAACGTAACATTATCATCATCCTTTAAATCCAATATATCCATAAATTAAATTGACACTAAATATGTGATTTTTTGACTATGCTTTTCTAAGCTGTTTCGGGAAAATTGGTTAGATACAATAAAATTCTCTAACAGAAAATCAGGTGATTGTGAAAGTCTCAAGAGCACACCATCATCACTACTGCGATGATAATAATGAACTACAGGCGATTGGATAACTGTCAAGTTATCGTTACGGATTGCTTGTCCTGTAACCAAACCATCCATGATAAATTTGGCGGCAGCAGCTACGTTATCGCTATCTCGTGCAAAATTTTTGAGATACCATTGACACTCTCAGGGCTGAAGCCACTGAGACTCTGCGGACAGAGTAGACTTAGGTAGTACCCAAAGTCTAATTCTCGCTACGATTGTCAAAGACCGTCTACCCAGTAAGCCTAAGTCTAAGCTGAGATTGCTGGCTACTTTTCTTAAAATATTCGCTGCACCATTCAAGTCGGCATTCACAATTGACCCATCACCAGACCGATACAATCCACGTTCAACGCGCTTACCTGATGCTTTCCACCCCTCTGGTTTTTGACCATAAACGGGTAGGGAGTCTCCATCTAAGTAGCTTGCTTTTGACGTATAGGCTTCTTCGGTTTCTTGGAACCTAATTCCATGCAAGTCGCAAAGCTGTTTTAATCGGTCTTTGAGTTTACCTAAAGGCATTTGAACAAATTTTTGATTATTCACTCTACCCATGTTCGCAGCTTCTTTAAAGCCTTCGTTCCAGCCAATTACTAAAGTACCAATGCCATATCTAATGCAATGGTCAATAATCAATTTTGCGGCTTTGTTGATGCCGTCGCGCATTTGGTGATTTCGCTTACGGGTTACACGGTCTAACCAGTTGTCCCAATAGGCTTCTGGTTTTCCTTCTTTTCGTGTTGATACTTTCTTATTCCAGAGTTGATTAAATGCTTTCATTGCACGAGCATCAATCAATAAAGAATTGCCCAAAGTATCAACACAGGCGGCTAGATTATCAGCAGTCCCAAGATCAATAGATAAGGCTTGATTAATGTCTAAGTTATGCTGTTGTTTTTCAACTTCATAAGAGATTTCAAGGTAGAAAGCACCATTTTTAGGGAGAATTGTAAATTCTTTAACCTGGGAATAGTCGATATTTGAAGGCATTGGTAAGAAAAACTCTGAAACCCCAAACCATCTTTTAACAGTTAAACCTAACGAAAATCTAAGTTGACCATTAACGATAACTGGTTTTTGCCCTCCTGAGTTTGGATAAGCAACCTTGAACAGTTTAGATCCTGTCAAGTAATTGGGTGCTTTTGGTTTAAAATGTAATTGACTTTTGAGGAACAAAGACCGCAATTCCTTAAAAGATTTAAATGCCTCTGTTACAGACATCAACGTTTGTTGCATTGGTGTCGATGGCAAAGATTTCGCAACTAGTGATTTACTAATAGATTCTTCGTAAATCAAATCAAACTTACTAGTTAGCAACTTCCCCGTCTTAAAAAAGGTTTGACGAGCGTAGTAAACACCATTGTTGTAAAGCTTCCCTGATTGCTGGCAAAGATACTCTAGTATTGATTTCGTTTCATTGTCAGGACGCAACAAGACTTGTTGTACTCCCATTGACTTTTTGACTTTAGACATTATTTCGACCCGCAATGTTAGAGCATGTATATTAGTATATCAATATATAGGTATGGTTAGTTCAAATATCATCTTCACCGCCATCTTTAAAACTATTTAAAAATTCCTCAACAACATTTCTAAATTTCTTGTACGACCTACCATCTTGACGGGATAAATTGAATACCGCTTTGACAATTTCATCAAGTTGATAGCCCTTTTGATGCAAATTCAAAATTGAGTTTCTTGCTTCCTCGTCAAGCTGTACCTTAAAGCTAAAACTGCCCTCAAAATCGGTCTTGGACTGTTTAGTTTTAGTAGCAGTGGCTTTAGATTTACTACTGTCATTACTATTGCGCTCGCCATAGAAATTAGCGACAAATTCATCAAAGTCTAACCCAGACTGCCAAGCTGTGTAGGAGTCGTTTTGATTTTTAGCTTCTAGGAGTAATTGCTGAAAGTATTCAGGGTCTTCATCGTCAGCAACATATAACGCCTGAAGTCGCATCACCTCAGTTGTTTTGTACAAGAAATCTCCGTATCCCAGCAAATAAACTGCACGCTTGTCTTTATCGTCCCCAAGGATAATACAGCTGTCTTCAGGACGAGTCGTAACAAAGGCCGTCTTGGCTGGAAAGTTTGAGCGAATCAACGGGTCAATCACGTTTTTGTCAGGTCGCTGGGTGTACAAAAGTATGTGAATTCCTTCACCACCCGCTTTTGCAAGCAACTTCATCAGTGCAGTTTCAATGCGATCGCAGTAATTATTATCGGAAAGCAGGTCAAAACACTCGTCAATTAGACAAATCACTCGCGGCATGACAAAATCAGGTGCAAACCGCAAGTTATACTGTGCGATCGTTTCAATACTGCTGTGGCGCTCAAATTCCTGGTAGCGCAATTCCATTTCTTCAACCAAGTAATCAAGCAAATTGGCGGTAGACTCTGCATCACGAGCAACTGGGGCAACAAGATGGGGTAGCCCATCAAATTTACCAAAGGTCACGCGCTTAACATCCGAAAGCGCTAATCGAACAACGGAAGGGGGATACCGCCGCACCAAATACAAGATTGCTGCTTTCTCAAACTGCGACTTTCCACCCCGCGTCCGCCCACCACCCAAGATATGGGTCACGTTATCACTATAAAGGGGAATTTCGACATAAGTGCCATCAACATTAACACCACCGGGGATGGATACAGAATGAATCTCAGGTTCGCTGTCAAAAGTAAAATAATCGCGGAAATAAGCAAATTGTCTGTCTAACCTGGGTATATCAAATACAACTCCTCCAGGCACTACACTCACCATTGGTGCAACTTTCAAGCCTAACTCTTCACCAAGCTGCTGCACTAAGTCATTACCGATGTCTTCTACTTTCTTGTAACTAACACCCCGTCCCAGTTTTACCCTAATACGATTAAAAGTAGGGCCATTTTTGGCATCAACATACTTAGCATTAATATTAAAATCCTCTAAGGTATCAACTAATAGTTCTCCTGCCTGTCCCATAGTTAAAATATTTGAACTAACAATTTTATTAGTAGCAATGTCACTATCTAAATATCTAGGATCTCTTAAAATAATTGATCCATCTCCTGTCTGCTTTAAATCTATTGGTTTACCCGTAACACGCGCAACAAGCACTGCCGTTCGATAGCAATAGTTTTTAATGAAGTTATCTCTAGATTTATTAGCTAAATCAGTAAAGTAACTGATTTGTTTCTTGCTTAAAAATAAATTATAAAGATTCTCTTGAACTACTTCATATCCAATCTGCTTAAGATAAATATTTTTGATTGATTCAATGTATTCAAATAAAGATTCAATGGGTGATATATTAACTATCTCAATCATCTGATGATATACGTTATTTTGCTCCCACTGCGATGGCATCCGATTGAGATGAATATATTCAAGTGCATAACGTGCAAACTCGTACTGGTTTAAAGTACAGTGTTCTGCACATATTGATAATATTTCTTCATCGTTTGTACCTGCAATTACTGATTCGTATATTACCTGAAATAAAAATTCTAAATTAACTTCTATAACAGGACGTGATAATTTTGCTCTAAAATCAATTTGTTGTACAACAGTTTCAGCATAATAAACCATTGGGGAAGGTAAAGCCTCCCGTACATTCTCCATAATTTCTTCATTGCCCAAACCATCTTGTTTAGCCTGCATAATTGCAGTCCAAAGCTGTTGTTTTTGAAATTCAATATTCCCATTGTTGTCATTATATAGTAATAACATCACTAAGTTTTCACCTCCTATAAATTTCAAACTTATGTAATTGTTGCTGATAGTAAGTTCTTAATTGAGCGATTGATTTAGCATTTTGGTTGTAATTGTTACAAGGAAATGAAGCCCAAATTCTACCCACTTTACACACAGCAGTATCAAACCTTCCTGCTTCAATATCACTTAAGGCATTATTACGACGAATATATTCAATTGCCATCTTGTCCTGAGAAGCTGGACTAAAATCCTTCAAGTTTAACTTTGGCTGAATGTCATACCAACTTTTATCCAACATTTGATAAGCGCCAGCCGCAGTCGAACAAACATTTTTACCATTAATAGGAGCGCACTGTTTCTTTAACGGGTGTGTAAAAAAATTATTAAAAGTTCCGTTAAATACTAACTTGTGATAACTTTCTGGCTCACTGGTTCCTGTTTCTGCCCAACGAATTGTCGCTAAAAAAGCACTCAACCGTGGTGAATAAGGATGTGGTGAGTAAGAACCTGTACTAACTCTTCCTCTTAAACTATTTGACGACCCTGAAGAAACACCAGTACTTTGAGAAATTGAAAAATAAATGCCCAAAGTAATTAAGGAAGCAGTTGACAGATGAATGGGTTGAAAACGGGATATAAATTGATGGCGAGGACTCAAAATAAACCCAGCCAAACCACCAACAATAAACCCAAATTTCCAACTATCAAGTGCCTTACCAAAACTACGCACCTGACAAACAGTATCTGCACCCTTTGATACCAAACCACATGGCAGTGAAGCTACTCCATAAGAAAATGCAACAGAGCAGACTGCACCAACTACACCTGATATAAAAATCGGTACAATTTGCATCTCTCTTGCCAATAGCTAAATAACCTTCAACGGTTAGCTAAATACTTGTGTAAATAAGGGCGGGGGTTCTGCGCTACACCATTAACTTGAACTTCAAAATGCAAATGTGGCCCCGTTGAAAAGCCCGTACTACCTACTGCTGCAATCATCTGCCCACCCACAACTTGTTGTCCTTGCTGTACATACAGCTGACTGGCATGACCGTACAGAGTAGATAAACTTCCCTGATGCTGAATAACAGCCGCTTTGCCATAGCCACCCTTGTCGCCGGCAAAAACCACTTGACCAGCATCAACCGCATAAATTGGTGTCCCCTTTGCTGCACCAAAATCAATACCCGCGTGAAACTTGCGATCGCCTGTAATGGGGTGTGTCCGCCAACCAAATTCACTAGTTACAGGAGTACCAGCCGCAGTAGGAAAGGCAATTCGACGATTATTTAAAACCTGATTACTACGAATAGTTTTTGGTAGTATTAGACCTTGGAGAGATTTGACTAATAGCTGAGATTCTGGAGTTTAGACTAAAAGCGATATGAGAGAACGCAAATCAAATGGAATTAGAGATTAAAAATATTATCTTGTCAGCCTCAAAGCATCCGCGACCTTTAACAATTCTGTAGTATATCTGCTCCAGA
>NZ_JAIVFS010000156.1 GCF_020829645.1 Nostoc mirabile CHAB5784
CTTAACCCAAGCGTATTGCATCATATGATACCAATTCAAATAATGTTTGCGACACATCAATTATTTGTAAGGGCACAACAATGTTGTGCCCCTACCCATCTGTCGCATTCTTTTTTCAAATTGGTATGACTTCCGCCTTGCGGTACTGGTCATCACACAAAAAAGAGTTAGGAGTCAGAATATAGAATTTTCCTGACTCGCTGAACTTCTTATATACAATATTTCTACTGTTTATTTTTGGGTAGCGATCGCTAATTTTGCCCCAGGAACCTCACGTACCCGATCCATCACAGCTACCACCTTCCCGTGACCAACTTTTTCATCAGCATTAATAATCACCAACACTTCTGGGTTAGAACCAACTAAAGTCCGCACTTGCGCTGTTAAATCATCAACTGCAACTTGTTTGCGGTTCAAGCTTACTACTCCTTGTTCATCTACCGTGATAGTAACTTTAGAGGGAACTTGTTGTTGTTTTGCTGTGGCTGCCTTCGGTAAATTTACTGGTAAACCTTCTGAGCGCGTTAAAAACAGAGTTGACATGATGAAAAATGTCAAAATTGCAAATATCACATCAATCATCGGCACGATGTTGATCTGTAATGGAAGTTCTGGCTCATCTGGTAGACGCATACGTTTTTTCTCCTCGTTCATAGCGACGGCGGTAAAGTAATTCTAGCTGTCCCCCATACTCTTGAATTAGTGCAATTTGCCGTTGGTACAGTCCCCGGAAGGTATTGGCAAACATGAGTATGAATATAGCAACTATCAATCCTGATGCTGTTGATACCAAAGCCTCACTAATCCCAGCCGTAACACTTGCCGTTTTGCTACCTCCCACGTCACCAAGATTTAGGGAAGCAAAGGAGGTTATCAATCCTAACACAGTGCCGAGAAGACCCAACAGTGGTGCCAGACTAATGATTGTCTCGAAAAGGTTTTGGAAACGTTTTAACACAGGTATCTCAGCTTGGGCTTCACTTTCTAACGCCAAACGAAATTCCTCTGGATTTGGCTCCTCTAATTCTAAAGCCGCTAGAAAAATCCGGGCGAGTGGCAAATCTGCGTTTTTCTGAAGTTTATCCATTGCACCGACAACATTATCGAGACGGTAGAGATTCAAAACATCTCGCACCACCCGGTTTTGACGCTGATTAATCCTTACCCAAAACCTGATCCGCTCGATGATCAGTGCCACACCCAATACCGAAAACGCCAACAGGGGCCACATGACGATACCACCTGCTGCAAATAAATTCTGAATTCCCATGTTTTTTAAACGTGATCAACAATACACAGTAAGACTACCAGAATCTAGATCAAGGCTGAAACTTTTTCTCAATAAAGTTTAAAATATAATGATAATTTTTTCAAATCGAATCATCATAATTTTGATTTACTCAAGCGCCATATTTTCTTAGTAAAAATTAGACAAGAAGGAGTTTGGAGTTAAAAGCCAGAATATAGAGTTTCCGTTAATTCTAGCTGTTACTGTTGTTCCAAATGGTGAATTTGAAGCAGGCGATTTTAGTGGATGGACAGATGTTAACCTGCTTTAAAACATCTGGGAGTATTGAGATAAGCAGTATTTATACTTATTATCTTTGGGTAGCGATCGCTAATTTTGCCCCTTCAACTTGACGTACCCGATCCATCACCGCTACTACTCGACCATAATCAACTTTCTCATCAGCATTAATAATCACCAACACTTCTGGGTTTGAACCAACTAGAGTACGTACTTGCGCTGTCAAATCATCAACTGCAATTGGTTTACGGTTCAGGCTTACCTGTTCTTTTTCATCTACCGTAATCGTAATTCTAGTGGGAACTTGCTGTTGTTTCGCTGTGCTAGCCTTGGGTAAATTTACTGGTAAACCTTCTGAGCGCGTTAAAAACAGAGTTGACATGATGAAAAATGTCAAAAGGGCAAACAGCACATCCAGCAGGGGCACAATATTGACATGTGCTGGTAAATCTTGTTCAATATCATCTAGATCCATAGGTCTTCTCCTGCTTTTGGTAGTGATCAAAATGGTCATAGCGATCCAGGAACAGTATTTCTAGCTGTCCGCCATACTCTTGAATTAGTGCTATCTGCCGCTGGTATAGTGCCCGGAAGATGCTGGCTGCTATAAGTACAAAGATAGCAACAACTAATCCTGATGCAGTCGCAATCAAAGCTTCACTAATCCCAGCAGTGACTGCACCAGTTTTAGTACCGCCTACATCACCAATATTGAGTCCAGCAAATGAGGTAATCAATCCCAAAATTGTGCCGAGAAGTCCCAACAAGGGCGCCAAACCGACAATAGTATCAAATACAGCCTGAAACCGCTTGAGTACGGGAATTTCTGCTTGTGCCTCACTTTTCAATGCCAAACGAAATTTTTCTGGAGTCGGTCTTTCTAACTGTAGTGCAGAAAGAAAAATGCGTGCTATGGGTAAATCTACATTTTGTTTCAGCTTATCCAAAGCACCGACGACATTATCGAGTCGATAGAGATTCAAAACCTCACGTACCACGCGGTTTTGACGCTTATTTATCCCTAACCAAAATCTAATACGCTCAATCATTAACGCCACTGCTAATACCGAAAACGCCAACAGGGGCCACATGACCAAACCGCCTGCTGCAAACAAATTCTGAATTCCCATGTAGTGCCTCTATAACGTCATCCACAATACAAAATCAGACTACCAGAATCTAGAGAAAAGCTGAAACTTTTTCTCAATAAAATATAAGATATAATGATAAATTTTTCAAATGTAATGCTCATGACTTTTAATTGTTCGTTTGTTTTACATAAATTAATTTAATTAGATTGCAACAAAAATTAATTTTGTCCAAAAACCATGATATTGGTGCTTTGATAAAGATATTTTTGCTAGTGCAGGGTTCGGTAACGCGATCGCAAGTAATTTTAATTTTTTACTTGATATTTGTAACCTTGCATTCTAAGATAGCTAAGTTAGTGAGAATGGGTAGCAATAGCTATGAGCTTATCTGGCATTACTGTCGAGCAACGTTCCAAAGAAGTTGAGGCTCTCAAGTCTTTTCTGACTTACAGTCTGATAGGTTCACTGGCGCTGCATATCGGCGTACTGTCCTCAGGCATAAGTAATTATTTGACGAGAGTCCCTACGGGAGAAGAAGAACCAATAGAGGTGGCGATCGTTGATTCTCCGACTGCGGAACCAGAAAAACCAATCGCACAGATTCCAGAAGAAATAACAAAAGAACCAGAAGTTGTCCAAAAACAGCCTATAGAAACTGCACCAGTAGAAAAAGTTCAGCAGCAAGAACAGATTACAGCAGTCGCTACCAACCCACAGCCCACAAATACACCGCCAGAAGCAATTGCTACCAAGCCAGAAGTTTCAGTGAAATCTGCACCCATTCCACGAGCAGCTCTATCTAGAGATTCCAAAGCAAGTTCGGCGGGTGGCGGTGGCGGTGGTGGCGGCGGTGGCGGCGGTGGCGGTTCTGGTGTTGGTTTAGGCTCAGGTAGTGGTATTGCTGTAGGTACAAGCACTGGTACTGGTACTGGCGGAGGTACTGGCACTGGCACTGGCGGTGGTATTGGCAGTGGAACTGGCACTGGCACTGGTAGCGGCATTGGTAGCGGCACAGGCAGTGGCATTGGTAGTGGCACTGGTAGCGGCACTGGTAGCGGCATTGGTAGCGGCACTGGCAATGAAACAGGAAACCGTCCCACAGTAGCAACAGCGCCTACACCTCCAAAAATTAACAGTTCAGGTAATGGTAATGGTCGTGCAGCTTGCCGCGAATGTAATGCCAAATATCCAGAGGCAGCAAGACGGCGAGGAGTTGAAGGCAGAGTGGAAGTAGCTGTAGATACTGATGCACAAGGTAATGTTACCAATGTGCGGATTGCTCGTTCCAGTGGAAACCGCGACTTGGATGAAGAAACCGCCAGACAAGCGCGTGAGTGGAAATTAAAACCCGCAGAAGGTGGTAGACAAGGAGTAGCTATAGCCACTGAATTTGCTATAAAAGGTTCACGGCGATCGCGCCAAGTTCAAGAACGGCAAGCACAAAGACAAGCAGAAGAGAGAACCAGGCAGGCAACAGCATCCAACTCCAATTCCACACAGGAAGCTCCAAGACGCAGGCGACGAGAGTTGACACCCTCATCTAATGAAGCTAGAGCCACAAGACCAGCAGAATCTCGATTGAGTCGGCGGCTGCGTCGTCAACCTGTGGAAAGCGCTGCCCCCAGATCATCTCAAACTCGGACAACTCGCACTCAAGGAAGTGCAAGAGACTCCTTACGCCGCATCCAACGTGAGCGAACAGCTACCGGTTCATCACAACAGCCACAAGCAACCACAAATCGGCGACGGCGAAGAGATAACACTAGCCAGAACAAGTTGCGGGACTCTTTGCGCCGTTTACGCCAACAACCTCAATCACCTCAATCGCAACCTGCTGCTCCCAGTCAACAGTAGCTACGGTGGTGTACACAAATCTTTTAGAGTTGCCCCACTGGCTTTTGATCCCCCAATCTTCAGGATGTCCCGCAAGAAACTGAAGTTCCTTGCTAATAGCAAAAGTCATCTCAAAGATGACTAAAGATATACCCAAAAATCTTTAGTCTACTTGAGTAGACTTTAGAGGATGTTTGAAAAGTCCTCTTGTCGGTATCAAAACGTTTTAGATCCTCCTAAATCCCCCGATAAATTGGGGGACTTTGATTCCGGTTCCCCCCTTTTTAAGGGGGGTTAGGGGGGATCGATAAGTGCCTAAAATCACAGCCAAATACTTTTCAAACATCCTCTTAGCTAAAAGCCAAAGAACTTTAGTTCCAGGCGGGTGAGTCAAGCCGAAAGTTTTGCTATTTCTAGGCTTAAGTTGACACCAATGCAGTTCGGTCTTCTCCTAAAGAGAGAGGTTAGTCGAACTCACTTTAATCTAAATCCGTAGATGGACGCAGATGGACGCAGATAATTTTGATAATTTATTGATTCAACTTCCCTAGAAATATGTTTAAATCAAAGAGCGAAGCGTAATCGAGTTTTCAAAAATTTGGCGAATTGGGGAAAGAGTTCTTTAGGATGGTACTTTGGCTTTAAGTTACATTTAATAATTAATGAAGAGGCGAGAAATTTTATCTTTTATGATTACCCCTGCTAACGTAGATGACCGTAAACCTGTACCAGAAATGACAAAAAATCTCTTTGAAAAATTATTTGGCGATCGCGGATATATTTCACAAAAACTATTATATCGTTCTCTTACAGCAAAATATTCAGCTTATTACAACTCTTAAAAAAACTATGAAAAATCGTTTAATGCCTTTAATTGATAAAATTTTATTGAGAAAGCGTTCCCTGATAGAAACGGTTAATAACCAATTGAAAAATATCTCCCAAGTTCAACACACTCGCCACCGCAGCGTTTGTAATTTTATGGTTAATGTTATTGCTGGAATAATAAGCTTATACATATCAAGATAAAAAACCTTCATTAAATCTAACGACACAAGATTTAGATTCACTACAAGAGGCACATTTATTAAGAGATGAAACTTTGTCGCTTGCTATTATCTAACCCGCACCCATAAAACTTCGTTTCTGCCTGTTGAAGAGTCTTTTTCTTACGTCGAACTCAGGTCTAGTGGGATCTTGCTACAACCTAACCTACGCAATCCAGCACGTTAAACTTGATAGTTATTGACAAAGGCAACTATAGCCCGATGACTAAGAAAATTGCACTTTACCAAGTTTTTTTAGAGCAAAGAATAATGAACTAATATGTAATGTTTGCAGTAATATACCATGATCAATAGCTTCAAATAATTTTTCAAGCGGCAACAAAACTACATCAATTTCTTCAGTAACGTCTAACTTCAAATCAGCTACACATTCCACATCTTTTGCTAAGAAGCAATGTGTTAAATTGCTATGATTAGCTGGGTTTGGTGATAATATACCAGTTTCAATAAAATTATTGCTAGTGTAACCAGTCTCTTCCAATAATTCGCGTTTTGCAGCTTCCACTGGTAAAACATCTTCAGCCTCTACAGCACCGCTAGGCAATTCTAAAATTGTTTTTTTCAAGCCGTGGCGATATTGCTTTACTAAAATAACTTCTTGATTTTTGGTTAAAGCTACAACATTTACCCATGTTGGATATTCAAGAACATAATAGGGGTCAACTATTGTTCCATTAGGCATTTGGCAAGTATCAGATCGTACCGAAATCCATCTGTCCTTTACTATATGTCTAGATTTTAATACAATCCAATCAAAGGGACTTACCATATTTAAACCTCTATTTAATCTTTGTTACAGTAGTTATTTTTAATGATTTGAAATCAGGTAAAGCTGGTACTATCGCCACTTACTATCTTTTCTGGGAGCTAATGTCTAACTAGAATACTATAGGACTTTGCCTAATACGGTTCGGATAAGACTTGATCCCCCCAACCCCCCTTTTTTAAGGGGGGCTAAGAATGGCTCTATTTCCCCCAATTTATCGGGGGACTAAGGGGGATCTTTAAAGACTATGCACCTTAACCGAACTGTATTGGGACTTTGCCTTTAATTTTGAAAGCATACTGAGACTCAAAAGCTTGTTTTACAAGGGTTATAGGTCAAAATATTTTCAATAATCAAATAGGATTTTTATAGTCATAGTTTTAAAACTCACACTGGCAATAATGAAACATGGGCTGAAACTACCTTCCATCCTTCGGTAAACCTGTACCAAGTCTGGCTTTGTCGCCCGAAACGCTCTACACCATTAATAATCCGGCGAAACTCTAAAGTCACTGTTGCTGCATCTTTCCCAAAGGTTACAACCTTGAGATTCAAGATTTCTCGCTCTATTTTTGGGCTTGGTCGATTCTGGCGAAAGTTACGAATTTCATCACCGCCATAAAGGTTTTCTGTGATGCCGAACCGCACTACTTCGGGCGCATCCCAAAATAAGCTATCCATCACCTCCAAATTGTTATTAGAAAGGGCTTCTTCATACTTGAGGTACAAATCAGTTACTTCCGCGACAACAGCAGGGTCATTTATAGTAGTCATTATTGTTACCAATTTTTGGTATTATGGTTGATTATGCACTCTTTTAAATAGTCAGAGCTATTTTTCTTTTAAGCTGCTTCAGTACGTAGATTCAGACGAACCAGATCACGGAAGGTGGAGATTTGCTGCATAAAGAAAATTGAGCCTGCAATACAAATACTTGCACCAAAGATGACAGTATTGCTACTACCAATTTTACTTGCTAGTGCGCCAGCTATTAAATTGCCTATCGGTACTGCACCTGTAGATGCCATAACGTAAAGACCTGTAATTTGTCCGCGATTTTCATCGCTCACCAACAACTGAAGCAAAGTGCGTCCGGCAATTATCTGCAAAATAAAGCCGAAACCAGCTGCAAATAATGAGAGCAGCGAAAACCAGAACACACGGGATAGGGCAAAGAGAATTAAGCTTACTCCCATAAAACATATACCCAATGCTAGAACTTTACCCGACTCCAGTACATTGTTATGCTTAGTTAATTTGATTTTTCCATGCATCACCCCCAATACGGTTCGGTTAGTATATTTGGCTCTCGGAGATCCCCCCAACCCCCCTTAAAAAAGGGGGGCTTTTCCTCCTATTTACCCACTTTTTAAGGGGGTCGCCGTAGGCGGGGGGATCTTAACCGAACCGTATTGACATCACCTCTGAGTAGTTCCCAGTTCTTAACCGTGAATAAAAAAGTAGGCAGTCATAGTAAAGGCAACAATCATGACAAATTTCCGAATTAAGTGCGGTTCAAGTTGACGAGCATAATGGGCACTTAAGTAACCACCAAGAGAGCCACCGACTGCCATCAAAATCGCTTGATGCCAAGCAATCACACCTGCAAAAATAAATGGAACGATCGCAATACCATTGATACAACTCCCTAAAAAGGTCTTAAAAGCATTCATTTTGTGAATACTTTTGATACCTAAAAACGTTAGAGTTGCCAGCATTAAAATCCCTATACCTGCGCCAAAGAAACCGCCATAGATTGCGATCGCTAGTTGAGCCAGTATCAAATTAAACAATGGTACAGATTCCGGTGATGTATTCTGGTTTTGACGCTGCAACCACTTTTTGAACGGTTCGCCAAAGGTAAATACAACTGTTGCCAGCAGCAACAGATAGGGAATCAACTTTTTAAAGACATCTGGCGATGTATACAACAAAGCTATGGAGCCAATCATGCCACCAAATAAACTGACACTACATAAAAGTAAAAAATCTCGCCGCTCGATACCTAAATCTTGACGATATGCTCCAGCACTGGCGAGGGAAGCCACCCAAATCGCGGTATTATTCGTGGCGTTAGCTGCGATCGGAGGTACACCCGTAAAGATAAGAGTTGGAAACGTGATAAAGCTTCCACCACCCGCTACAGCATTTAACCCGCCTGCAATAAAAGCGGTACTAAACAACAGCAAGCTATGGATAAACGTTAATGATGGCGGCATTATCTTTAATTACGAATTACGAATTACGAATTACGAAAACAATGTGGGGCGTAGGCTTAGCCCGCCGAAGGCATCGCCAAAAAACCTCCATGATAACAGTGCTGTAAATACGGGATAGGTGAAGAAGAGAGTCAAGGCAATACCTGTGGGAATCAAGCCAATAGCAATGTAGAGTGAGGCAATATACACAAACATCAGTATCCCACAGCCAACAGCTTGGATTAGAACATCCCTGCGCTTGCGGGTGAACAAGTCTTGAAGTTCTGTCCAAGCAGATGGATATAGCTTGAATGATAGAGATGCCATGAGTGGAACCACCAGCAGCATTCGCATGAACATCAGCAAGAAGGAATTCTGCAAATCCGGTTTAACGTATCCACCGACTAAAAATAAACCTAGTACGAGATGTTCTGAAAACAAAACTCGGACTGTAACGTTGTGAAACGTCAAAACAAAGGAGGATAGAAGAACCGTTAGGATGCCCAACACGATAAAAAGTTTCCTTAGAGACGACTTGATTGTATTGTTAAAACCACTGGAATAACAAACCAGATGAAGTTTGAGCAAATCAAAGCCGTCGCTTCAAAAACACTGCCAGACGGTTAAAGAGACGCGATTTATCGCCGTCTCTACTCTTAATTTATCCATCAATTATTTATTGACAAACTACTGGCGTGGCAAGGCTAAAATGTTGCAAAAAAATTGTAGGTTGGGTGGAGGCTTTGCGTAACCCAACATCCTGATATATGTTGGGTTGCGCTCCGCTCCACCCAACCTACGTCTACATTTAATGCACTATTTTAAGCTTGCCACGCCACTACTATGCCAAGGAACCGACACCCACAGGTTCAGGAGCAGTCTTTGTGGTGAACTGGTTCACCGGACGGGGTAAACCAAGATTTTCACGCAAAGTAATACCTTCATACTCAGTACGAAATATTCCTCGGCGTTGCAGTTCGGGAATTACCAAGTCTACGAATTCCTCTAAACCCCCAGGTAGCCAGGGTGGCATAATATTGAATCCATCAGCCCCACCATTGACGAACCAATCTTCTAACTGATCGGCAATGTGTTCTGGTGTTCCGAGAATCGTTCGATGTCCCCGCGCTCCTGCAATCCACAAATACAGTTGTCGGATTGTTAAGTTCTCTCTGCGGGCAAGATCGGTGATCAGCTGCAAGCGGCTTTTGCCAGCGTTGGTATCTGGCAGATCCGGCAGCGGCCCATCTAGGGGATATTTGGACAAATCATGACCACCCACTAGCCCAGAAAGCAGCCCTAATCCGACCAGAGGATGGATCAACTCCTGAAGTTGCTCATATTTATCCTTAGCTTCCTGTTCAGTCTTACCAATCACCGGGAATACTCCTGGCATGATTTTAAGATGGTCAGGGGAACGTCCGTATTTAGCCAATCTCCCCTTGACGCTGGTGTAGAAGGCTTGAGCTTCTGCCAATGTCTGTTGTGCAGTGAAAATCGCCTCTGCTGTTTGGGCAGCTAAATCCTGGCCAGCCTCAGAAGATCCAGCTTGTACGATTACTGGATATCCCTGTGGTGGACGCGCCACATTGAGCGGGCCGCGCACCGAGAAATATTTACCCTTGTGGTGGGGAATATGCAACTTTTCTGCATCGAAGTAAATACCTGACTCCTTATTGTGAAGGAAAGCATCGTCTTCCCAACTGTCCCAAAGTTTGGTGACAACATCCACAAATTCCCTCGCCCGTTCATAGCGCAGCGAGTGTTCTAGGTGGTTTTCTTGGCTAAAATTCTGGGCTGCGGCTTCAGCAGAGGAGGTTACGAGATTCCAGCCGGCACGACCACCGCTGAGATAATCTAGTGATGCAAACTTGCGGGCGAGATGAAAAGGTTCATCATAAGTCGTTGATGATGTTGCCACCAATCCGATATTTTCTGTCACCGTAGACAGAGCCGACAATAAGGTTAAAGGTTCAAAGTGGACACTGAATTGTCCCGAACGACTAAAAGCCTCAGTCCCTTGCCCCCGATCCCAGACGGCTAAACCATCTGCGAGGAAAAGCATATCAAATTTACCCCGTTCAGCTGTTTGTGCCAGCTGCTTGTAATGTTGGAAGTTTAGACCTCCATCAGCCGGGGTGTTGGGATGTCGCCACGCTGCGACGTGATGACCACTACCGGGTAAAAATGCTCCGAGTTTAAGTTGTTTTTTTGTACTCATATTTCTATTTGCGAGGGCGTGCTTATGCTTTTTTCGTTCTCTTGTTTGGAACAAGAAAATGTTAGTTATTAAGACTCTGGTCTTGTTGCTTGGATGGAGGATCGTTTAGAGAATTCATCGTACCAATTAGCAAGTTTTGGATATTTCTGCCGCCATTGCAAATCAGGAAAACGGATCTCTAGTCCAAGTGCAGAGGCGAGGGTTATATGAGCAAGTTTTGGAGTTTGGTCGAGTTTATCTGATATCTTCTCGAAGTAGTCCAAAATTCTTAACGCTCGCGATCGCTCAAACTCGATCACCCCAGGAGACTGCTCACTGAGGGGACGCCTTAACTCCCGTACCCAGACAGCAATGCCATCTATGAACCCACCAGTGATACCTTCAAGTTGCTGTAGAAAGCCATTAGATATGTCAGCAACTAGTTTGATCTCAGGATTTAAGTGATTCAGATAGACGCAAATTATACGTGTTTCACTCAAAATAAATCCGTCGTCAGTCGCTAGAGTTGGAACTTTACCTGTAGGGTTGTAATTAAGTAGGTCGCTGTTCGGATCTCGTGCAATGACTTTTTGCGTTTCGATCTGATTGCTGAGATTCAATTCTATTATTGCTATCCGTGCAATGCGTGCATAGGGCGAGTTAGGTGTATAGAAGAGTTTCATAAAAAAGCGCGATCGTCATTAGATACTGGGTTCAAATATCTATCGTTTTAACACTTGAAAAAATCTGGTCAATAAATTAGGAAAGATGATTTGCTCTAAAGAAGAGAATCGGTTCTGCCAAATTATTGTTTTTTAATAAAACATCGGCATACTGCACAGGATTAGATTCTGCAAAGTAGATTCGTTGTGCGGCATGGTATCGCTGACGATATAGACGAACTGCGTTTTCCCTAGACCCCAGCCGTGCTGCATCCCTATCTACCCCACGCTGCTCGGCTACCTCAAAATCTGTATCTATATAGATACAATAGTCAAAGTAAGAGACAATCTCTGGTCTTAGCAGAAAACTGGCAGCAAAAAGAAAAATGTCTCCAGGATTGGCTTTATTAGGTGTCTCTTCCACTGGAGCATTTGTTTCTAAGTCGAACCCACGTGCCTGGTAGATTAAATTACCTCCAGGCCCGAGTGGTTCAAGCACAAGCTTTTTGAGGAGCGGATAGTTGTAGGCATCAAAATAGTAGTGCGAATCGTTGGCTAGAAACTAAGACCCATAAGGGTCTGGAGGATTAGCCGCAAGGTACTGAACCTTGACAACTGAATGACCATGTAGGTGAGAGCCAGTATCCTAGAATCCTCAAATCCTACCCCGTAGGTGCAACGGTGAAAGCATCACCCCCAGGTTCGAGACTAGTCATCAATGCCTGAAGCG
>NZ_JAIVFS010000157.1 GCF_020829645.1 Nostoc mirabile CHAB5784
GAGCACGGGTCAGATTGCTGGGGTATGCTTTACTCATGTTGCTCTCTCAGTGCTGTCTACTATCTATTCACAGCGTATACTGAGAGAGCTTTTTTACCATCTCTCCGACTTTTCAAACAGCCTCTTAATACTTTGTAATTATCACCATCTTCCAAAGCTTTGCCAGTCTGAACTAATTCCATCCCAGCTTCATAGCGTTTCCAGGCAAACTTGTAATTATAAATCTGTTCTGGTGTAAATATTCTGGGTCTGCCAGTAACAGTAACTTCAAAATCTTCTATAAAAGCAAGTCGAGGCGCGATCGCATCATCAGGAATTGAATTACCATCGCTTAATTTTCGCTGACGTGATTTTTTGTTAGGAGCCTTGAAAGATATCCTACTACTTTGTGGCAGACTAAAAAATCGCGGAACATCACCATTTTTACCCATTAATAATCACCTCCAGTTACAGTTAGAATCACCCCAGCAGTAACTGTCCCTAATGCAGCGTACAACGCATAATCAGCAGGTAATCGCAATCCCCTATTTGGTGTAGCTGGAGTTTGGGAAGCTGGAGAAAGAATTCTCGGTAGCTGCACTTCAATCGGGTAGCTTGCGATCGCGACAAAGCAACCGACTCAGAATAAGAAACATAAATAATTTGAATGCTGGGATTGTGACCAATCACCCACGCCACCCACATGGCAATCCAGGTACTTTTAGTGCTTCCTCTTGGGGCTAAAATGCTGAGGCTATCCCCTGCAACAAGGTTTAATCCTTGAGAAGATTTCCCGGTGACTAGTTCGGTAATCCAATCAAGGTGATGGGTCGCAGCTGCCTTACCTGCCACATACTCAGCAAAGTAGCCAAAATCATCAAGTCATCAATTAAGTTGGCGTTGATGATCAGCAGTTTTTGCAAGGCGTCTTCAACCTCTACCCCCGAAAATGCGATCGCATATCTTGATAAATACCTTGGTGACTTATGAGTGAAGAATTAGCTAAAAAAGCATATCTTGCCTTCAAGCAGTGGTGTGACCAACTAGGTAATCCTAGTCTCCCAACCAAGTCCCAAAGCAACTCTCGTAAATGATCGAGTGTGACGAGGTAATCAAATTGCCCGTAGATGGAAATGATTCTATAGGTAGCGACTTCTCCTGAAGTTTCGCGCCTGATTCGCAAAACGGCGCAGTTTTTCCCGTCCCATCGCTTAAGGATTTTTGGGTAGGCACGGCGCTGCGTCGTTGGGAACAGGTAGCCGTCGCACTATGAAGCAGGCGCTAGATGCGATCGCACTCCTGCTCACCAACAACACCCATGATGCTCTGTCCTGCCCTTGGGGAGAACTGCCCTATCAGCACACGATGGCTATCCGCAGTGCGTTGATGGAAAAATATGCACCCGCTACAGCGAACAAGATGCTGGCAGCGCTGCGGCGGGTACTGAAGGAAGCGCAGCGACTGGGGCAGATGTCGGCAGAGGATTACGCCAAAACTGCTGACATCAAGCGGGTGAAATCGTCTGTTTTGCTCAAAGGGCGATCGCTCTGTGCGGATGAGTTGGGAAAATTACTCAATGTCTGCGTTGGGGATAAATCAATATTCGGTGTTAGGGATGCCGCGATGTTGATGGTTTTACGAATTGGGTTGCGGCGGGGTGAAGTAGTGAATCTAGATTTATCTGATTTTGACCAGTACCTCCAGCCTTGCCTACCCGGCTGCTCTGGGTCAAGCAAATCACCATCGCCATAGAAAGTTTTTGTCGTTTCTTCCACTGTCCACCTGGATCTAGCTTTGTATTTCTTTTCGGAAAATACCTGCTTCTGCGTAATGAGCTTTTTCTTGGTGTGTCATAAGTCAATCACTATTGCGCTTCCTGACCTATCCGCTTTCGCATTTCTGCTTCGAGTTCTTCCGGGGTGGTTACTGCCACACGTCCCGGCGCGGTTTGTAACAAATCCATGTATCTATGAAATGCTTGCACGTCATCAGGATGCGATCGCACGTAAGCTAGTAATTCATGCCGTGTCATGTTGTCAAAATTAGGTTGTGTCATACAACTGACCGTCCGTTAGGGTAAATTTCTATTTCAATTGTTTCGCCGACCAGGACAAAAATTCTTTTTACGCGTTCGTCAAAACGCACTACATTAATCGGCTGCAATAAATTGCTTGCCATCACGCACACCCGGTATAACTCTTTTAATTGATCTGCCGTTGGCTCCAATTTATCATCTCCTTTGGGAAAATTGCCCAACATAGATAGTCAAATCCTAACTTCTGCAAAAGTGCGATCGCTCTTAAGAAGGGAAATCTTCATTCTGGGGTTTGTTGTTTGAGATGTTCTAAAAATTCATCCACTGTACCCGTTTTTCCTTCATTCTGCAGACGCATCGCCATTGCGTGTATTGCATCTTCATCATCTCTGTGAGCCAGGATGTAAGCCCTTAGCTGTTTGGTTGTCATCTGATCAAAATTCGGCTTCTGTGGAATCATAGTTCGCCTTTCCTTCTTTACTGACTGATACCTCTGTTTCTTCGCCTGCGATTATTATTAAGTCGCCTGTTCTCTTGTCAGTAGTGACTAAGTATATAGGTGTGTACATCTTTGTTAATTGCTGACAAATTCTGTACATCGCATTTCAAAAAGGTGCGATCGCAATTAATAGTCATTCATTATCCCTGCGATCGCATTGCTGAAATACCTATGTAATAGTTTTGTAAGGTTGATAATACTCCATAGGTAACCATTCTTCTATCCAATCAGAAACTTGAAGGGCAAATGCTGGGCTGCACCACTGTCCTAAATGGACTGCAAGTTTATGGTGTATCCAGGTTCCTCCACCAAGCTCAGGAGAGCCACGTTTTACAATCACAAGATTTGGATAAACTTCTGAAACCCTTGTTTTTCCAAAATTATGGGATTTCCCATAATTGGGTAAAATACCTAATCTATCTGCTAAAGCAGCAACTAAATCAAAAGCAGAGTCTTGCCTAAGCCAGTCAGCAATATTTTTTCCGTGAGCAACACACATGGCAGTCCCATTGATAAATCCGTCTGACACGCGCTGGTCAACAATAACCCCGTTAACGTCTCGACTAACTTTGTAAATGTCTATCATAATAATCGTGGAATTTGAAAACATTTAAGGGGCTGACAGCACTACTCGTCAGCCCCTTATTAATTGCATACCATAAATTACTTAGCTTTAAATTAGAAATATTTAATACACTTATGGATAATTTTCCCACTTATATTAGTGGATGCTTATTAACCTTGAGGTTGAATATTCTGTTTCTCAAGGAGTGATAATTTTGCTTCACCACATGGGAAAGCGATCGCTGTGAATGTGGAGATTGCCACTGGCGGGGGGCGAAGTGCAAGCATCAGCTTGCCGTAGAGCAGTTCCGAGCCGAGCGGGAAGTCCGAGCGGCTTAAGAGGAAGGAGAAGGGCGATCGCAGAAATTAATCAGCACATGGAGAGTTTTGGAAATGAATGCAAAAGATAAAGAAGCTGTCGAGAATGCCAAAAGAGAGCAGAAACAGACACAGCCAAAAGTAGACCCGCTGGCAGCACAAACGGCTGGTAATGGGATCTGACTTTTCACGGTATGTGGAAAAGCCCATTTTGAGGGTTTTCCAAGCCCTGATTTTTTCGTTAGCTATTTTCATTAACTTAAAGCTATTGAGAATTAGCCTGTGGAAAAAGTCACGTTTTTTTGGGGCTTGAGGACTTCCCGTGAAAAGTCAGGTAATGGGATAGACGACACAATCATGTCGTTGTCGTTGGACATGAAACAGACCATTAAAAAAGTTGTCGTGCATAACGATTACACCAATCCAGCCAAACCGCAAAACACCTCGTTAACAGTCTCACCTGGGGGAATGACAACCCAGGAGAAAGACTTGAAAATTGCCAGATACAAAAACATTGGCAATAACTGGGATGCGATCGCAAGCTTTTGTGGTTCCCTCTGGGTACTGAGAAGTTTCAATCCCTGATAGGGATTCAACCAGTACCTACTGATTTATTTTACGAACCCATCGCCGTTGAGCCTGGTTACGCTCGGAAACTGGAGGGACTGTCTAAGGAGGTTGCTTCACTGGTGAAGTTGGGAGAGCCGGCTATCCAGTGGGACGAAGACGAGTGCATCTGGGAATTCCGCTTTGCTCCCAAGTACGAGACCCAAGATTGCCTGCTTGGCAATATCATTGATGACCCCAAAGAACTACCCAGAGTCATCGAACCTGATGACCCAGATTGGTTCAGGCGGGCCATTCGCGTTTCCTTCAGCTGTCTAATTCATGGGGGTATGGGTGCAGGCAAATCTGTATTAGTGAACAACCTTATATGTTGTGCCCAACAAGAGTTAGAGACGGTCTACGGCTTGCCACCTGAATTGGTACTGATTGACCCAAAGTTCCCCGATTCCGAGTGGATCATTGGTGGAAAGCGAATCAAACCAAACTATCGCGGCTGGGAAAGTGCGATCGCGGGTGTAGCCGATATGGGTGAGGAAGTAGACAACCGTCTTATTGAGGCCCAAAGGATAGCCGAGGAAATCGACGAGGAATTGTTCTCAGACCCCAGTTATGAACTTCCACTGCCAGAACGTACCCCCACCATCTGGGTAATTGATGAAGCAGCAGCCCTGCACGAACGTTATAAAAATGAGTTCTCTGACCCACTCAAGAATGCTTTTTGGGTTGGTCGGTCAACTCGGAACGTTGCGATCGCAATCGGTCAAAATCCCAATTGCAGTAACTACGGTTTGCAGCGACCCGATGCAGAAAATGCTAGCCTCTATCGCGCTATCCAAGAACAACTTGCAGAACAAGCAAAAGCGATCGCTCCTGTGATGGAAGAAGCGATCGCGCAAGCGGCAGAAGTTGCGGTATCAGAGGAGCTACAACCACAGGCTGATACCAGTTTCGCATTTTCAATCCCTGATAGGGATTTTAAAGCCTGTGCGATCGCGGTTCATACTAGTTTCTCACATCATACCTACGATGACGCGACGAGTTGGGAACTTTGCGATCAACTCAACAAGCAGGGATATGAGCGATTCTACACCAGACATATTGAAAGTTAACCAGCAAGCTGGCTTAGATGCTGTGAGTGCAATAGAGCATTTATCAGATCAAGAGTTAGGAGAACTCGTCTTGAAAGCACTAATTAATATGGGATGTCCAGCGAGTAATCTTAATGATTTATCGCTATTGGGTATGGACACAAGCAGGGAAGGGCTGCTGGATTTCATTGCTGGGAATGCCGCGATCGCACACGCTACCCCAGTAGATATGGATTGCCAGAAGTTGAGCGTAATCAAGGGGCATCAGACACTCTGGTAGATGACCGCCCTTTGCGAGTCCAGGACTAGCTGATGATATTGATTTATTCATCAACAAGGTTGACGAATTTCCCGACAAGGAATATTGGCAAGGTGTGGAATGCGATCGCACCCCGTGTTCTCTACGCCATCAACGGCGGCGAATTTCCCCAATTTGTATAGATAGGTGCAAGTCTTTTTTCTGGTGCGACTATCTGGTTTTGCGGCTCTCACTACCTCCAGTAGAGCATCAAGGGTGAGGGTGCGTAGCTTGCCGCCGTAGGCATCGCGATCCAGTTTATTAAAGATGCCTTGGTAATCCTTCCAGGTGGTCAGCGCCGCGTCTGTTTGCTTAGTGCGTTGCCAATGGTCGTCCTCGAAGCGTTGCAGCCACTCAGATATTATCTCCACCCCCTCTGGTGTCTCAATCCAGTTAGCCCAGGAAAATTTCCCAGAGTCCAGTTCAAGCCCCATTGCCTTAGCCTTGATGAAAGCTGCTTGCAAGGAAGGCTGGTGTGGCGTTGATATCCAAAGATACTTTCTGTTGGTAAGGCTGCTGTTTATTTATGTGCGGCTTAGGCGGTAGTGTTGCCCTCAGCCAGAGCCTGTTACCTTTGCGTTCAATGGATACTCTGGTATTTGCGGCTCGAAGCTTGCTATTGGCTTCGGCTATTTTACTGTCAATATCTGGCACTAAATTTGTAACTACTCAGTTGGCATACTTTGATGTATTTTGGCATATTCTGATACTGATAGGATTGGAGTTAGTCGAAATATTTCCCAGGCTATCGAAATATTTCGATGAAAGGTGCTAATCGAGTTGGCTACTATACATCTGGGTTATCCCTACTGAATCATCTAGAAGCATAGCCCTTTTATCGAGCGCGGTTCCTCCAGTTACCTGTTTAGCCCTAGCAGCCTGTTTAGCTCTAGCAGCCTTGTTAGCCCTGGTAGCCTTGATAGCCCGCTTGCGCCCTGTTTGGTACTGTTTGAGTTCCAGTACTTGCAATAGTCTTATTTGCTGTTCAGTAGTCAGTCGGTTGAATAACTCTTTCTGTTTGGCGGTCATCTTGAACTTGGTAGCTGGTTGCTTTCTAAGCATGATTCTGTTCCTCTAGGGATTTAATATTTTTGGTCTGATTCGGGGAAATAAACCTCTGGGATACCCATCTGCGCTTCTAGAGACTGAAGGATGATAGAGACATCTACAGTAGGGTCAGGGATAACCTCTCTAGCCATTCTGTCTTTGACTAGCTGTGAGGCCCATTCCCCCATCTCCTTAAGCATCCTAGCTACCCGCAGGTTATTATCAGCATTGAACTGGGCAGCTAGGGAATCAACAGCTTCCAGAGCGATCGCCAGTAACCTTTCTTGGCGGTCATCAGTGGTTAACCCATCTGCTGATACATTGGTGGTCAGTCTGGGGACTATCGAGGCATCCTGGTAAGTTGCCGGGGGCTTCTGGGGTTTACTGTGCTTTTTATGACTATAAATCTGCTGAGGTGTCACATGAACCCCCAGAGTTATCAGGTAATCAACTAGTGCGGTTGCTGGTAGCCCCATGTTGACCTTAGCCTCAAAGCTTTGCCTAGCCTCAGCATTCAGCGCACAAATAGGGCAATGACTTTTTCTACCCATTGGTTAAGACCTCCTTAAGTACCGCGATTAACCCATCAAGCCCTTGTAGGAACTCTGTTGATTCCAGGGAGCCTAAATACTCTAGGCACTTCCCATAAACAACCTTGGTATCCTTTGACATCCGACTGACCATTAGTACTTCCCTAGCTGTCTCAGCTACCGATAAGGGGGAGTCTTTACCCATCCCCTCTAACCAGTTGTAGGTATCATCATCAATCCTGAAACTTATCCGGTGTGGTTTTTTCATTGGTTATTCCCTGCCATATATAACTAATCTGTCAACCTGTTTTCTACTGAAGTTGACAAAGTATTAGAAACCAACCAAGGATTAAACAATGACTGGACATTTCCAACAAGCGATCGCTAACCATCAGAAAATGATTGATGAGTTGTTTGCCGAGGAAGCTAAAAAGAAAAAAGATGATGCTGATAAAGCATCTAGGAAGGCTGAATCCCAGAGACTAACCGTGCGTTTCATGGAAGACCTTATTGATTCCCAAATCAAGATCGGACAACTCAAATCATCTACTGTTGAGATTGTCTTAACCCATTGGAACAAACTATTTGGTCTGGAAGAAACCCAAGCGTATTATGTTTCTATTGTGGTCAAGCTTCTAACTCATGACTTTTATGGGGTTGAGTCAGCATCTAACTGGCATATTTAAGTAGAAACTGGCACAATAGGGTTAACCCATTTGTAATCATTCTGGTATTTTGTGCTGACTTAAGCTACACCCCTGACCCATAAAAAGACCCCTAGCGATCGCAGGGGGTTTTAGGGTGGTTTATGACACTGAAGCTATTTGGAAGGTAAAGACTTAATCAGTTTCTCGATAGCTTCTGTTTGTCTGTCCAGATTAGTATTCAGTCGGTCTAAGGACTGGTTAAGGTTAACCATTGAGTTATTCAGGCTGGTTATTGAATCTCTGAAGTTTCCCTTGGGTGGCTTGAGCGATAAGGTATCTGATTTGGGCTGCCATAGATAACCCATTAGCCGATGCAAGGGATTGTAGTTGCTGGTAGAGTTCATCATTTAGGGTAACTGGTAACTTAGTGGATGCCATTTAGATATCACTTGGATGTCTAGTTATATCTAAAGATAGTCAAGTTACCCTTTTGACTATCAGTTTGACTATCAAAATGCCTTTTGTCTTGTTTCTGAAAGTCCTAAAAGGCTGAAAGCCTTAAGGCGGCACCCGGATTTGAACCGGGGGTGGAGGTTTTGCAGACCTCTGCCTTACCACTTGGCTATGCCGCCACAGCACAATTCCTTGAACTACTTTAATATTTATAAGATATCTTAGTAGCCATAGGGCGCTAGTTAACCCATGATAGCATAGGATTCTGAGGTAGAGATAGTGGGTTAACTGGAGTTTCTGGTAGTCTTTAGGCGATCGCTAGATGGACATCATGAACCAAATCCAAAGTTTTTGAGGTAGAGATAGTAAGATGGTAGTGTTTAGGCGATCGCTAGATAGTCCTGATTACAGGTTGACCATAAGTTATGAGTTATGAGTTTTAATTCCTCACTCCTGACTTCTTACACCTTGACTTCATCGGCAAAATTACCCCATCGGAGAAAGTGAAATGGGCCGGCGATAGAACCCCAGAGACGTTCATCGGTGTCTAAATCTCTTCCCCGATCGAGGCTGAAAAATTCTTTAGCGTCAATCTCAAATTCGTTATCCAGATAAGTCTTTTTGCCGTCACGAACCACAATGCAGCATTTTCCAGGTTCAACCCTACCTTTAAAGCTGTTACCTGTCCACTCTACAACCATGTTGCAACCTGACATTTTTTCCAATTGGTCAACAGATAAAACTTTTAAAAGTTCCAAATCACGAGATGCGCCGTAAAATTTTTGTTCTTCTTTAACCGTGTAGTGTTCAATAACAATGTGGTTTTCTGCCGGAATCAACTTCATTACCCGCATCCGGTAGGGTTGATTGAGCATAAAATCATAAGCTTGTTCGAGAAACAAACTTACTCCTGAGAATAATTCCAAGGGAAGGGGACGGATGCACACGCGAATGTGGGCATAAAAAGGCGGATTTTCAAAAGCTTGTTCTTGATTGCTAAAGTCAGCTGCCATCCACCGGGCTAAAGTGGCAATATCAGTAGAATGAGTCACGTCGCTTCCCTCCGAATTCAAAATTCACGCATTCAAAATTAATAATCCCCATACTTCGGCTCCTTTCGACTTACTTCGACTACGCCCTTACTTCGACGCCGCTCAGTACAAGTCGGCTACGCTCAGGACAAGCTCAGTACAAGTCGCTCAAGGCAAGTCGCTCAGTAACCATAAATAAATTTAGAGGCTTGTATCATGAGTGTGTTTCGTTCATTACAAGATGATCAACTAGTGTTTAAAAATTATCTAGGATTATTTTGACACTCTCTAGACTGAAAAATCCTGGCTGCGATACTTTTGGTCGCCTTCTCTACAAAATGCTCTTGCTAGCAAGATCCCCGTAGGGGTATGCCTACGCAATTTTTCAATTAGCTATTACGATCGCGTTTAGTTCCACAATGCTTAAAATCCCATTACCTCGGCTACTGCACCCAATTTTGCTGCAATACCTTGTTTAAATTGACTGTGATTGTGTTTAATAGCTGTATCTGGGTCTTTTAGACCATTACCTGTGAGGACACAAACCACTGTCGCCCCTGTAGGAATTTGGTCTTTTACTTGCAATAACCCGGCTACAGAAGCGGCGCTAGCAGGTTCGCAGAAGATACCTTCTGATGCTGCCAAAAGTCGATAAGCTTCGAGAATTTCTGCATCGGTAACGGCGTGGAAATTTCCCTGACTTGCGGTTTGGGCTGCAACAGCTAACTCCCAACTAGCAGGGTTGCCAATCCGAATTGCTGTCGCTAGGGTTTCGGGATTTGCTACTGGCTGACCGGTCACTAAGGGGGCTGCACCTGCGGCTTGGAATCCCATCATTCGGGGTAAGCGATCGCACTTCCCATCTTGATGATATTGACAAAACCCCATCCAATATGCTGTGATATTACCTGCATTGCCCACGGGGATACACAGCCAGTCTGGGGCATCACCCAGCGCATCGACAATTTCAAAGGCTGCTGTTTTCTGCCCTTCTAGGCGGTAGGGATTGACCGAATTTACCAAAGTCACCGGATAGCTTTCGGCCATCTCGCGGACAATTTCTAGGGCTTGGTCAAAATTACCTTTAATTGCCAATACTTCTGCACCGTACAGTAAAGCTTGAGCTAACTTGCCCAACGCCACATAACCGTCGGGAATCAGCACAAAGGCATTCATACCCCCACGCCTTGCATAAGCGGCGGCGGCGGCTGAGGTGTTGCCCGTGCTGGCACAAATTACTGCTTTTGCGCCTGCTTCCTTAGCCTTGGAAATCGCCATAGTCATCCCCCGGTCTTTGAAGCTGCCGGTGGGATTAAGACCGTCGTATTTTACAAAAACCCGTACTTGTCTGCCAATGCGTTCTGCGATCGCAGGCGCTGGTATTAGGGGTGTGTTACCCTCCAACAGAGTGACAATCGGAGTTTTTTCGCTGACAGGCAAGTATTTGCGATAGGCTTCTATCAGTCCGGGCCAGGGTTGGCGATGAGATTTAGCAACAGACAGGCTCAAAGTCACGGGATTTAAAATTTCTTAATGTATTGGATTGGATATTTAGAAAGGGTGGCATAGGGAAGTGCAGGATGGGGAAGAGGAAGAAAGTGAATTTTTCTTTGCCCTGTCCCAGTTAAGAGTCCCCTAATTCCAAAATGAATATTATGTAAGAATATTATTTTTTGTGGTGCAGACGTTTAATTTTGCCATTTTTATTTTATTTAGAATGTGAGTTTATCATAACCGCCACGACGACCTGGGGATGCTGACGGAGTGAAAAATGATAGACAAATTTATAGGGCTTACGTAAGAACTCTCTGAAACACTTATTCCGACTTTGCAAAAAGCCACTTTTGTGCAAGGCGCTCCGCGAACGTATTTATGTGTATTTTACCACTTTAATCTCTCCATTTTTTAGCTTAAAATACGCAGTAGGCAGCCTTTCTTTTGCAGTAGTTTTATCCTTATTTTGACAAAGACGCTCTTGCTAGCTTGCTTCCACGTTCGCGGAGCGTGCCGTAGGCAAGTGGTACAAAGACTCTACACGAACGACAAGTGCTTCGCCCTAGATTTTTTCCTAATCTGGCGTAATTTAATATAATTTACAGGTAAATTTTTACGTAAATTACCCAATAACAGCGACAACAATTAATACAACTATAATTGGCAGGCTATCAATTAAGTATTGCTAAGTGCCATCGAGTGGACGGAAGCTTTGCACACTTGGGGCAATGTTTTCTCAGGAACACAGCCATTATGATCACAGTCTCTTATGATTGAATCTGAAATCCATTAGAGTAATTGATTGAAAATATACAATAATTTAATAAAGCTTAAAAAAGCAATATTATAATATTTCTAATGGTGTGAGTTAAGTTTTGGATTTAATTAGCGATGCCTACTTGTTTATCTAGTGTTTCCGATCGCGAGTCCCACGCTAACTGGGTCAGTAAGTTAACCAAGTCTTATTATCAAGACGATCAGCAAGCTAAGTTTATGCATTTACAAGCAGAGGTAGACTCTCTGTTACAGCAGTTGGAAAACCTGAAGCAGCAACGTCTAGCCGAAACCAACCAAAAAGAATAAGTCAGTTTTGGAGATAGCGATCGCTTTTCCCCTCTCTAATCTAAATTTAAGTGAGGGGTAAATTTGAGTAAGGGGCGTGCTATTCAAAGCGCTGATTTTTCTCTGACCAGCGCCTCAAACTGTAGTTATGAGCATTTTCGACTAATAAAGCTAAGGATTGCACCCCTGAAAGCTTGGCGAAGGCAGATAGTCGAATGGCACTAAGAAAAGCTCTAAGCTATACGGAATAAGGGCTACAGCTTTGAAAGTTATTGAACAGTCGAGGAGGGGTCAGGCGGTCGTCCTTGATGCAGTGTCATGGAAGCGATCGCCAC
>NZ_JAIVFS010000158.1 GCF_020829645.1 Nostoc mirabile CHAB5784
TATGAACTGGTGCGGCAGCCATATTCATTGACTGAGGAAAAAACTGTGGATAGCGAGTTTCTAAATCTTTGGCTTTTGCGGTTGCTCCCCACCGCTCATAGCAGTAATGGGCTTCCTTCATATAGAGATGAGCAAACCTTTCTCGACCCCGAGCCAAGTAATGTTTTGCAGCTAACTCATAGCCTAAAGCTTCTTCTTGAAAGTACTCGTTTTCTTTAGCACCAAGAATTGCTTGTTCGTAAAACTCCTCTGCCTCAAAAAACTGACCCAAAACTCGTGCTTTCTCTGCCTCAACTAACTGAAATTTATGCAAAAAATTCATGGGGGCATGGTGTGCCCATTTCTGCATTTTTTCCTGGTTGGCGTTAACGCGATTCAACCAAGCTGCTTTTTGAGAGTTTGAAGCATCCGCCAACAAGCTCAGAAATATTAGAGAGTCATAGAAATGAAATAGAGCTACAGACATTAATCCTGTGGCTGCGCTTAAATACTGTTCTGCCAAAGTAGTCGTTTTTGCAGCTTGCTCATACTCCCCAAACAGGTAGCATAAAATCAGCTTATTTAAGTAAAAGTAGTGAAGGCCAGTTCCATCCTTGACTGCGATCGTCCATGATAGTGCTTGCTCTTCGTCATAGAGACAACCCACTAAGCGACTTGGGTTTTCAGATTGGCCTCGCAGGTTAAGGATCGTTTGCTGCAACATTGCCAGCCAGGTGGCAGGAGTCTCTCGTCTAATTTGATGGGTGGCTTTAAGATAAATCGCTGTTTGTTGTTCCAGTTCTGTCAGTTCTTGTCCTGCAAAAAAGGAGTAATAACATACGATAACTGCGCAATAACTCGCATATTCAAACTCTCCACTTTCTATACCGCTTTGATAAGCTTCAGCTAAGCCAGGAAACGTCTCTTTAAGGTGGGCTTTCCAGTAAATGATACTAGAACTCACCATCAGCGATACTTTGCAGTTACCTCTCTTGTTATTTAATCTTTTCGCTAAATTTAAGGATAATTTGCCAAATCGATAGCCCAGTTCAAAGTCTTGTACAACTCCACATAGCATCATGCCATAGGCAGCATAACCAAGCAGCGACCAAATAGCGTTTCCATGGGCGATCGATAAATTCACCATCTTGCACACAATCAGCACCATCAGAGCAGGTATCGAAATATAAGCCGCACCCACTGTGCTTGCTAAAATGTAGATTGCTGCCAGTGGCACAGGTTCAGTCATCTCTGGCAAATCAATCAAATCTTCGATTTCCCGCCCAGCCAATAGTGAAGCTGTTTCCTCTAATCCTGCTTGAACATCTAACTGATTTGGAGCTTCCACTAAACTAATTCCTAGGAGTTGCAGCACTTCCAAGCTAGTTTTAAGGGCTTCTTTAGGGTCTCCCCGCGACATCCATGCTTGAATCCTGCTATCGTAAACTTTCACTGTATCGAGCACTGTCTTCGCACGGTTGAGCACTTCTTCTACAAGCCGCTCCATTTCGTCAAAGTGACCACTGAGGTATGCTGCCTCTGCTGCCTCTGAATGCAACGCCAAAGTCAGGCTGTACTCACGCTGCCAACTCTCTACGTCAAGGAGTTTAAGCCCTGTATTGAAATACTTGAAAGCTGCTTCATAAGCCGTCGCTGCCAGCGCTTTCTGACCTGCTTGCAAATTCAGTTTGGCAATCTCATTCCGTTCAGATTGATCAGTGATTAACTCGGTTCCACAATTCAGATGGTTAACAATTTCAAACAACCGCTCTGCTCGCTGCTCTGGCGACATCTTTTCAAGTAAATTGCGCCCGATTTGCAGATGTACCCCTTGTTTCTGCGACTCATCAATTAGTGCATAGGCAGCTTGCTGTACGCGATCATGCAAGAACTTATACTTTTGAACTAACAAGTTCTCGTCTAACTCAGAGATGGGTTGAATGAGTCCAGCCTGAATGGCCGCTAACAAATCCTGAAAAACTGTTTTAGGCGATTGCTTAAAGACGATCGCTAACGTCTCCAAATCAAATTCGGCCCCAATGCAGGCGGCTAATTGAAGCAGTTGCTGAGTGTTTTCTGGCAGTTTCTTTAACTTGAGCAGCAGCAACTCCACTACATTGTCAGTGATATTCTGAGCCTCAATCTGAGCAATGTTCCACTGCCAGCTTAGGTGTTCTGTACTAAAGCTCAGCAAATTCTCACTGTATAACAATTGCAAAAATTCACCCACAAAGAAGGGATTGCCCTCGGTTTTACGCAGCACCAATTCAGCCAGAGAACGAACCGTATTCGTATCCTGATGCAACGTCTCGGCAATGAGCTGAGCCAGTGGTTCTAAGGTTAAGGGTGCCAGGACAATCTCCTCAAGCACAGCCTCTTGTTGCCGCAGTCTCTCCAGCGCTAGTGCCAATGGATGAGTTGGACTCACTTCATTGTTTCGATAGGCTCCAATCAAAAACAGCGCTTGGGTTTGCTCATCGAGCAACATCAGCTCGATTAACTGAATGGTGGCGGAGTCAATCCACTGCAAATCATCCAGGAAGATGACAAGCGGATGATCTTTAGCACAAAACACCCGAATAAACTGCTGAAAGAATCGATTGAAGCGATTTTGCGCTTCCGCCGCCCCAACTTCCGGGACGGGTGGCTGTTTGCCAATAATTAACTCAACCTCCGGAATCACATCAATGATGAGTTGCCCGTTACTTCCTAACGCTTCTAAAAGGCGCGATCGCCACTGTTGCACTTGCTCATCCGGTTCACCTAGCAGTTGCTGCACCAGTTTTCGCAAGGCACCTACAATTGCACTGTAGGGAATATTGCGCTGCAACTGATCAAATTTACCTGAGGTAAAATACCCGCGCCTTGCTGTAATTGGTTTGTAAAGCTCCTGTACCAAAGCTGACTTGCCGATACCAGCATAGCCACTGACCAATATCATTTCAGAAGACGTGGGGACGAAAGAAGACACGGGGACACGGGGACGCGGAGACACGGGGATATTGTCGCTCTCCCCCTCTCCGCGTCTCCCCCTCTCCGCGTCTTCTCTCCCTGCTACTCTCTCAAACGCTGCTAATAATTCTGAGATCTCCTCCTCCCGACCATACAGTTTTTGCGGAATCTGAAATTGATCGGAAACATCTTGCAGACCCAGTTGAAAGAGATTAATTTCACCACTTGTTTCTAGTTGATGAACACAATCCTCTAAATCCGCTTTGATGCCCCAAGCACTTTGATAGCGATCCTCGGCATTCTTCGCCATCAGTTTCAAGATAATGTCTGAAACTGGCTTGGGAATCTTAAGATTCAATTCACACGGGGATATAGGGGGTTTGGCGAGATGACAGTGGAGGAGTTCAAGGACATCCGTGATCGGAAACGGCACTTGTCCAGTGAGTAATTCGTAGAATGTCACTCCGAGCGAGTAAAAATCGGTACGGTAATCGATCAAACGATTCATGCGTCCGGTTTGCTCTGGAGATACATAGGCAAGAGTGCCTTCTAGAACATGAGGGTTTTTGAAGGTTGGATTGGTGCGGTTAAATCGAGTAGCAATTCCAAAATCAATAAATTTAACGACCTCAGTATCTAGATTGAAGACAATATTGCTAGGGTTGATATCTTTATGAATGACACCAGCAGCATGAATTCTGCCCAGAATACCTGTGAGTTTAATGGCAAGGGATAGAAAAGCTGATAAGGGCATAGGGCAGAAATCTGGACGCTGCTGTATCCATCGTTCCAGAGACTCTCCACCGAAATCTTCTAAAAGAATAATGAGTGTGCGCTGATATTCCTGCTGACTATATGCCTTGATCGCGCCTTCTAAGTTAAGCGATCGCGTAATTTCATATTCCTGCCTGTAGCGGGTGAGTTCCGATGCCGTAGGATAGTCCTGTTTGAGAACTTTGAGAATAACAGGCGTGCGATCTGACAGCTTGATGCCACGATACACCACAGAATTATTGCTGGAATATATCTGAGTATCAACCGCAACGTCAGGTAGCGCAATCATTCTTATCACCTTGTCAAAGCATAGAAAGAACCGCAAACCCAAATAGAATTAATGCTTATTATTCAAGTTCTACTTTGAGAAGTCAATCTACCTGTGGCAACCCCTACCCTTCTCCTGACGGAGACGCTACGCGTAGCTTGCTTAAGCGTAGGGGTACGGGAACGACTACTCTGCGAGAACGCCTCCGGCGAACGTCGAACGGGGAACGCAATCCTCTGTTTTCTCGCCCACTCAAACCAAGCACTCACATCCGATGTCATCGTATTTTTCGCCTTAGCCCACTCTTGCACGAATTGATAAACAGCCCAGTCGAATTATCACACCATCCCTCATGAATTGCTTCCTTGACTCGTGCGATCGCTAGTCGAAGGTATTGCCATCAGGCTGAATGAGCGAGGTAAGTTTGACAAATCAATTTATCGCCAAAGAAATCGGGTCGAGAGATGTTTCAACGGTTTAAATCAATTTCGTCGCATTGCTACACGGTATGACAAAAAAGCTGATAACTAACTATCTTGCAATGCTAACACTAGCTTCTATCATCCTGCGGCTCTAATTTTAAAACACGCCCTAATAATCCCTTCACTCCAGACGAAATCCTGCATCAACTTCTATTTCTGCCTTAGCAATTGGGTCATCCTCTTCATCATTAAAGAAACCATCATCTTCAAAATCTTCTCCCAAAATATTTGACCCTACTGATTCTGAGGTAACAGGTAACGAGACAGGACTTAGCCCAGTGGAATCAAAAAAAGAAACCGAAGGGGGAACCAAATTAGCTGAAACAGGAGTTATTCCTACTCCGTTAGTTCCAATTGTTGGTTGTAAGCCAATTGCACCTTGCGAGAAAACTCCACTATGAGGATTAACAAGAACTATCTGGGGCAACCCCTCCATCCCAAACGTCCGTTTCATCTTAATTATCTGAACTTCCAGTTGCGCGATCGCATTAACCATACAATCCCTACAACCCAACAATTGCATCATTAAAAACAAGGTTTACGGCTTCAGTGTCAGTTACAAGATGAACCACAAGATATTAAGCTCATGGTATCTATATCACAATAGTTACAGTACTCTCACTGGCGGCATTTACATAAAGTATAGTTTATACCAAAAATAGCAGCGATATTGTCCGTAATTGAGACCACACTGAGACCACACACTGTTGTCAGATTTCCGGTTATCCCCAAGTCCCTCAGTGCAGTCTCTAACTATGCCACTCAGTCCCGCAGTGAAAGAAGGTATGGTAAGTAACCCCATAAAGCGAACTAAATCTATCAAAGTATACCTCTTTGAGGAAGAGAAAACTACCATTGAGAAGAAAGCGATCGCCACAGGGGTAACTGCATCTGAGTATTTACGTTCCTGTGGATTAAGGCGGGTACTAGCGGCAAAACCGTCTGCCGACTTGATAACTATCCGCGCTACTGCTGGAAACCTCAAAAGCGAACTGATGATGTTATCTCACTTAGCAAAGGAAACAAACAACCAGCAAATTTTGGATACTGTCAATAATGCGATCGCACTCGTAGATCAGACTATCGCATCTGCATTTAACCTAGATATTCCAGACAAATCACCCTCAAGCCAAGATAAATAAGGCATTACAGGTTCTATATACCCTACTTTAAACTCCCTCAATTTGATTCCCATCATCTATAAAAAACCCAATTTTCTCGACACGCTCAAGTATGTCTTGGGGAAAGATGATGCTGCGATTGTCGATACTAATATGATGGGAAAAAACCCAGATGAATTCAACCAGCAGTTTCTCAACATCAAGTACACCAAAAAAGCAGTTAAACGGCAGTGCGCCCACCTCATCATCTCAATAGCACATCGTCCCAAATATCATGAGCATTTATCTGACAGTCAGTAATTAGAAGATAAACCCACGTCGGAAGCAAATAAGGTTAAGAAAAAAGTACAGCCGCATCTGAAGGAACAGCACCCACAACAGGATATTTCAGAAGAAAACCGTCTATCCACTGCTCAACAAGTCCTGCAAGAGCAATCTTCCCCTACTCCCCCTTTTCCTAACCTTCTCCCTTTTAACCTCAAACATCTGCCTTCTACAATCACTGACTATATGCTTGTTACCAATAATTTCTGTATCAAAGGACGGGAGTTGAGTGCCAGCTTAGATGCCAATCTTCTAACTGTTTACCGTCATGAGGATAATACCCCTGTGATGCAAATCTACTATAGTCAGGGAAAGTGGTACGAAGAGGTACCAACTCGACTAACAACAAACGAAATCGAGCAGATTGAAAGCTTGCGTGTTTTTACCCAACAAGCGTTAATGGGTAAGTTGCGATCGCAAAGAGGTATTGAGCAATAGTAAATCTGTTGGGTAGAGAGAATTTAGGGGTTGCATAAATGCGGGGTGAATCACTCAAATACAGGTATTTCGCTATACTTAAAATAATGAAGTAACAATCTAATTGAGTATTTAAATATCCACTGATTTGGAATAGCACAATGTTTTTCGATGTACTCGTGCTAAGTAATGATGTAAGCATTCATCAAGACTGGTATGTAGCATCTGAAAAACTCGGTAAATCAGAAACATATCTCAATAGAATTCGTGAGGTAACTGATTTATATATCAAAGAAAATATCAGTCTTGAGAACGCTTTTAAGGCAATGGAGCGAGATATTAATGAGCTATAAAAAATTAATGAAATGACCAGTCTTGCCCAAAATTTAGTTAAAATCATTGGACAGGAAGATATCAATGGCATTATGTCAGTACAAACAGAAAAATACCAAATTGCTACAAAAGCCCAAGACAAAATTTACTTAGTTAAAGATAAAAATGACAACATCTTATTATATATCAAAGAAGGAAAAACCCAAGTAAGTAACATCAGTGATGAAACATTACAGGATTTTCAACTCATGAATTTACGCATCAATAATGCACTCAAAAATGTCAAAAAAGATTTAGTTGAGAGGTAAATTTAGTATGAAAGAACTAATCGAACTTCCAGTAGAAGGTTTAACTCCAGCGATGCAAGCCAGTCTCCTCAGAGAATTGATCAAACAGCTTAATATACCTAATGAGAAATTTGAAGAATGTGCAAAAAAACCTCCAACTGCTGAGGAACGAAAAGAGGCTGTGCTAAGGTTGAATTCGGAAATTAACAGAGTCAGTGAAATAGTGCAAGATGAAGCAAAAGTAAACTCTACAGAAATTAAACCTATCACTTTTGTTAATCAAGTTAATCAAGTTAATCAAGAGTCATCTTCACAAGCCGAAGCAAGCCAGTCCACAGAAACGACAATTGAACCAGAGGTTATAAAAAACCCCACAAATAAAAATGACGATAATAATGGCAGCCCAGTAGAAGAGAGTCCAGAAGATAGAGTACAATCTCTTACCGCCGATTCTCAAATTAGACAGTTTGTTATTCCTGTAATTTTAGACCGCTTAGATATATTTGGAAAATCAGATAAAGAGACACAAGGTATCATTTATAAAAGTGAAGAATATACTGCAAGTCTAAAATTAGAAGAAGATTCACAAACTCTTAGCCTTGATAGAAATTTGCCTGATTCCGAACAAAGTCGAGAAGCACTCTTGGCATCTCATGACAATAACTCAGAAGAGTACTCTATCACCATTAATAATCTCACCAAAGAGGAATTTGAACGTTTCAAGACTCTGTTCAATGAGCAACAAGCACGCCGCGAACAGAGTCAAAAACAATTCAAAAACCAGGATTCTGCTAAAGATCTAGATTAAATCAACCCAAACCACACGCCATACATAAAAGCTATAAATCCAAAAATCAGCTTTTTATTAAAACTCAGTGGAGTCTTGGGACAAATAACAACCGCAACAGCAAAATAGTAAAAAGACGCTGTAAAATCAAACAAACTCGTCGGGTTAACAGGCAATCTGCCTAACCCGACCAAACATAGCATCCCCATTAAAGACCAAACAACAATCTTTTCTATCCATCCTAAAACTTTATCGCCTTCCCGCAACCCGAAAAGTTAATGGTACTCCCGGCGTATACAACATCGGCTTCATTTACGATCTGATCTTCTCTTGCGGTCGTATTGGCAATTATCAATTGCAAGATCGGATTTACAACAATAGTAATTTTCGGTTCCTGGATCTGGCAATTCCGATCGATGCCAAGACACGCGATGTTTCCAACACACCGTTTTCCTACCCCTATATCCACGATGCCAGCTTGTGGTACGAAGCCATCTCCAGCTTCGTTACCGAGTTTGTCAACGTGCAATATCCGGAGGGCGATCGCGCGATCGCAGCAGATGTGCAACTGCAACGATTTTTCAATAAGTTAATTCCGGCATTCAACTATAATATAGACGGCAAACCTCAGATGCAGCGCTTCCCCAGCGAGGTCAAAACTGCTGACAGCCTAAAGCAAGTGCTGACAATGTTTATCTGGCAGTTCTCTGTACAGCACACCGTGGTCAACGACGGTGCCTACAATCACGCCGCATTCGTGCCAAACGCCTCCACCCTGATGTACGCACCCCCACAAGGCAAATCCTCGAATATGCAGATATGTTGCGTAATCATCAAGCTCATGAAAATGATGTTTACTTGGCAAAATGTTCTATCCAAAACACGACCCTAGCTAACACGGATTGTCTAACAAATATTGGAAAGCAGCTTGGTTTAAATAAACCCGATGGCGATCTCAACATTTGGGTTGGACCAGGAGGTCATGTAGAATGTTTGCATTATGATCAGGTGGATGGAACACTCATGCAACTTCATGGGTCTAAAAAAGTCGTATGTATCGATATCGATCTTTCCCTACTCGACGAGAAAGCAAAAACTGACTCTCGCGTTCATTTTTTAGAGGGGGATTGTAACAATATGAGTGCAATAATGCCGCCGGAACTACTTTCTGGGCTTGCTCATCCCTGGTTGATCATAGAAGATGCCCATGCTAATGCGGTGGGAGTAGTTGAATATTTTCATGAAAACGGTCTAAAAAGTGGAGACTACTTAATTGTCGAAGATACCAACAAAACTATATGGGAGTTGAACGAGGAGTTGGACAGGGAGGATTCGGATTACCAAGAAGAAACAGAAAAAGGAAAGCGTAAATTAGCATTGTCCTGTCCAACCCCGATCGCAATTATTTCTTCCCAGTTGGTACGCCACTGTGCAACGTCAGCAGACTCTTGCTTGCGATATCTCTCCCGTGAAATTTGTTTTTTGGCTTTGTTCGCTACCCATTTTAGTTTGGTTAAATCTTGCCGACTTGCCGCGCGATCGCAATGATCGAGGAAGATAGAAACTGAGTCACTAATTGCTTGCAGGTCGTCATTAAGTAAAAATGACCCGCTACCTGGTTGCATGGGGCAACGGATGGCTTTGTAGTTGGTTATTTGTTTGGCACTATATGGTTTGGTGTTGGGGAAGATTTCTAGGTGTCCTTGGCGTTCCATTGCTTTCATTTGGGTCTTATAATCTTCCCAAGTTTTTTCAAATACGTCAGACTCATACATCCGCAATAAAACCTCCTCTTTATCAGTTAAATTAGGAAGTTTCAACAACTCCGCCAAAGACACTTGAACTGGGAAAACATCACTAAACTTTTGCATTAAGTGAAATATTCTCTTCCTCTGTGATGCAGATGGTTCATCCTGCAATTCTGCATCAATTTGTCGCGGACGTAGATTCACAATTTCTAGGTTCATATTCACTAAATTCCTTAATCCAAACACAACAAACTCATTAGTTATACCAATAACTCGTCCCACAATTTCCAACTCGGGCCGCAGTCTCTTCTTGAATTGATATACTTGGTCAAGCTGGAAACGTCGAAACGGATTGCGCTCGCCATTCAGCATCCAAGCAATACCATCGCCTATACTACCTATCTCATCTGCCTCCAGAAGGTCTATTACCTGGTAACAGATATCTTGATTACAAACAAACTTGTACGCTGCATCAATACTCCGGTTAAATTCCATCTCCAGTGCAATAACTGCCTTAAATTTTTCCAGTTCTCGTAATTGAGAAATTAATTCAAAAACTTTCTTGCCCTTGTGATAACTACCAACACTTATATTTAGATTCTCCGAGACCTCCTGAATCACTCGCTTGCCCTTCCCTAATTGAGACTTACTCTCAGTTACCGAATAATTCAAATTTGAATCATTCGATTGATTCAAACGACGAGCGCTTTGGCGCAGTTAAAAGGTTTGCCCGAATTGTCGCCAACAACAATTGGTTGCCTCCTATAAGCAAAAGGAGCAGTAAGAAAAATTGATAATTCCCTTAAACCATTCCAACCACTGGGATGGTTTAATTTTTGCATCTATAATAATTCAGTCAAAATACATAACTGTGGTTTGAATCATAATTTGGGAAAATTTTTGAACCATAAATCGAGCAAGTGTGACTTAAAGGAAAAGATTGCCGAAAATTAAAGGATAAGCTTGCCGCATCAAAGCCCGAAAGCCTGATTATTACGATTTGTGGCAAGTGGTTGTGGGACTACGGTTAAATGATAAAGTTGCCACGAGTCCTAAGAATTTAAGTTAAAGCCTGCCGTGAGTCCAAGGCACTTTTAAGTAAAAATGCTCAACGCACAAGAGTTTGATAATTGGTGTCACCGCCTCAAAATATCAGCCCAAGCGCGTTCTGTAATTGAACAAATTCGGTCATCAGAACCTGTGCGGCGAGTCAGAAGTAATGGAATCAACGTTGTTGGCAGTTACTCCAGTATGAAAATGGGCAGAACAATTCAGTTCGAGTCCCACAAAGTGGAATTACCAGCCAGTGAAGAATATGAGCAGGACAACGATGTTTTGGAATACTATGATCAACCCTACCGTCTCAGCCTGAAAGTCAAGGCCAAAAATGGGAGAACGGTAACAGTAACTCATGTTCCAGATTTTTTTGTCATCCGAAAATCGAGTGCAGGTTTTGAAGAATGGAAGTCCTCTGTTCGATTAGAAAAACTAGCAACCAAGCAACCAGAACGCTATGTTTTTTCTCTAGCTGTAGGATGGCATAGTCCACCAGTGGCGGAAGTCGTTCAGCAATTAGGTTTGTATTACCGCCTCCGTACTGATAAGGAAATCAATTGGGTCAAGTACAGAAATCGTCAATTTCTCAGAGCCTACACTATCAAAACTTATCAAATAAATGTGGCAGTTGCGAACCGCATTAGAGAGCAGGTTGCCATGACACCAGGAATGACCTACTCTGACCTGATTCAAACAAAAACGGCGACATCAGATGAGCTGAATGCCTTAATAGCTAATGGGGAAATTTATACTGACCTGAGTGCTACTTCATTAGCTGAACCAGAGAGAGTACATTTATTTGTTAATCAAGCAGCAGCTGATGCTTATAATCGCTGGTTATTAGAGCAAAAAAGCACCGAAGAGAACTCGCTTTTCGCAGCGATTAGTAACCAAACATCCACAAATTTTACATCTTCTGTCCACCCAGAAGCAATAGAACGCTATTTAAAAGCCAGCCCATGTGATTTAGCACAAGCAAACCGTCGCTATCAAATTATTACTCAGCAATCGATAGGTAAACCAACAGAGAACTCTACTATATCTGAGCGTACTATTCGTTATTGGAAGTTTATGGCTAAACCCTCTGCTTTATGGAAGAAGGAAGTCGTGGAAGCTTTCTGGGAAGCTCGACGTTCGATTGACAATGCTTAAAGCCAGTCTGAATCTGGGTTCGGCAAGCTTATCCTTTAATTTCCGGCAATCTTTTCCTTTAAGTCACACTTTCTGAAGCATATCATGAGCTAAAAAGACATCTCCGAAAATAGTCAAAGCCTTTGTGTGACTAGTTTAGAGCACGTAAATGCAATCATCTAAATTAGCTAATCTGTACGAGAAAATGAGGCTTTCAGATATTTGTTGTTGATAATTAGGCAA
>NZ_JAIVFS010000159.1 GCF_020829645.1 Nostoc mirabile CHAB5784
TTGCTTGTGGCAGAGTTTTTGGTGAGAGTTTTTTGTCAGCTTGGGCAAACGGTTTGACGCGACTGGCCTCTCGTGAAGCATTTCCTTCGGATCGAGCTTCGTTTTTTTATCGACCTGTAGAACTGTTGGGTATATCGCTTGGTGTAAGCTCTTGCCCAAAGGTTCGCCCTGAAGACTTGCGTTGGTTGCAGGATGTATTAGCAGAGGGAGAACAGAGATTAGTTCATGGCGAATTATGGACATTTATCCTCGGCATTTATGCAGCAAAAATTCTTTCTGTATCTTGGAAGCTGAAAAATCTACCGTTGCCAGAAGAAATGACTATTGATGAACTGGCCCTGGTTAAGTTGATATGTCCTTTTCATTCATATTTGGCTCAAATAGTTGGTTTTAGAGTGCTTGAAAGTGAAATAGATAAGGCTTTACTTTCTAGTTGTATAACAGTATCTGTCTCGGCGCATGACACTTCTCATGCTGCTGTACTATATCTTTCTCTGCAAAAAACTGTTAACCAGGTGTTTCTGGCAAGCTGGGAGCATTACTTTCAAGTTGGTAACAGCATAAAACAACCAGTGAAATTAATTAGGTTTCTTTGCGATCGCTTCCATCTTGTTGCTGGACAGCTTCAGTCTCCACATTACGGAATTGAAATTACTGATGAGTACGATGTCCAAGAAATCTTGGACTCTCTATCGCAGCTTCGTTCAGATACTGATGCTGTAGTGGCTAAGGTGATAGATGCAATGAGGCAGAAACTTGGTAATCAGATAATTAATAATCAAAAAATTATGATTACAGGAGGTAATGTTACCATGAGCAACAATCAAAATTATGTAGAAACTATGTCAGAGCGCAAAATAAATATCAACCAAAGTGGGGCATCAATTGGTGTTGGCTATAGTGAGAACGTTGAGGCAAATCAACTCGGTGGCACTATAAACAACTATCCTTCGGAGCAGAAGCAGACTCTTGCAGAAGCAGCCGCAGAGATACAGCAGCTTCTGCAACAGCTAGAGCAGACTTACCCCACCAACACCACAACAGGGCAGATGGTAGTAGCGACAAAAGTTATTGAGCGTATAGAAAGTGACCAAATTTTGAAACAACGGGTTGTCAACGCAGTTAAAGAAGGTGGTCTTCAAGCGTTCGAGAAAGCCATTGATAACCCTGTAGGTGCTTTTATTGTAGGAGCGATTAAAGGTTGGGCAGAAGCTGAAATTGAGTGATGTCTACTGCTAATTTAACAAACACTCCCAGGTTTTGAGCATTTGGTCAAGTTGCTCCTTTGTCGCGCGTTCAAATTGAATTTAATTCCGTCGCCAGTTGCTCTATACTCGCAAAATTCCGCGACCACGAGTTGCCAATTAAAAATAGCCGCACTGATATTGCCTCCGGTTGCACCTTCGCTATATCGAGTAACAGCTGCATAACAGCATCTGGTTGTAAATAATCTAACACTCCATGAACCGAAACTAGCCACAGGCTATTTGGAGCGTAAAGTTTTGTCAGTTCTAGTTCTGCTAGATTGCGATCGCAAAAATAATTCAACCTATACAGCCCGACGAATTACCTAACTATCAGAATCAAGGCTAGCTTCCAATTCTTCGATAGAAATATCTTTATATCGTGCATATTCTGCGAGTTGCTGATTAATAGTTTCAAAATTTGCTTCTATCCTTGCAGCGATGATTTGGGCGGCAAACGCAGCAGGGGAACGGCCCCGAAGCTTTGCCCAAAGCTTTAACTTCCGAAAGTCATACGGGGATAGGGTAATTGAAAACCGAACGTTATCCTCTGCCATGTCTAATACTTCTTCTCGCTGTGTCTTCATTAATGTACATCCTCTTTATTATCTCTTGCGATGGTCTAGTGATGCTTTACAGAATCTATTTTCCTATTTTAACGTAAAATTTGCTTGACAGACTCTCTAGAGATTCTCTAGAGTTATATTTATCCAAATAGAATTTACACACAAACGAAAATACTTGTGAAATGCAAGAAAAAATTCAATTTTAGCTTTGAGCCAAAAAGTTAAACACTTAGTCAACCCTTGACCCATAGGAATCTCTGCCATGAACCACTACAACACCCTCAAAATCCTACCAACTCAGGGTTTAGAACCAAGGCAATTTCTACGCCACTGTTTTGATATCGCCGAACTCACTCCCAGAGAACTGCTGGAAGAAGAAACCGACTCGCAATACCGCAAAAAATGTATCACTGTACTGTGTGCAGTCTTAGGTGTACAAAGACCAACAGTTCGCAAGTGGGGAAGTGACCTCAACTTTGACGGGATACCCAACTACTCCAAAGTTTCACTTGCTTACATTCATGCCGCCGAAATTGTGCCAAAGCAGCTAAAGAGCATCTTGAGAGGAGAATACAACGCACCAGAAGTAGATGCTCAAACGTTTCTAGAAAAAATACTCCTCGAAGGGTTAAGCGAACAACAAGTATTACAAACTGTCTCTCACGCCAATTTTCGCGCAACTTGTGTCAAAACTCTCACGCAAGTATTACATATTGGCACCAAGTCAGTCCAAGATTGGGGTCAGGATATGTCGTTTCACAAAATGCCCAAAATTCACAAGTACACCTTGGGCTATGCCTTGGCTGCTATCTCCAAATCATCATCAGAAAATTGGGAAAAAGCGGCCTGACTTATTTAACTAGTCGAATTAGGAAACTTGGTCTTAGAGATTAAGACCGCGCATACAATATCATGACTACAACAACTTTTGCAAATAAATTATACGTCGAGCAGCATCAGGTAGACTCCAATCCTACCACCCACATAGAGCAAAGTACCCTAGAGTACCTCCATACGGCTTTCCTACTCTATGAGTACAAGCAGACTTACACTAAAAAAGAATATCGCGCACTGTTAGAAGAGTACGGTTGGGATAAGGGCAGTGGTGAGGAAAGGCGATCGCTGCGGATTGCCGAGAATTTTCAAACATTTATCAGTTGCCCGGAACACTTGGCGGTTTTACCAATATCGCTACTACTTCGGTTATGTTCTGTGAACTACAAAATCCTAATTGATCAATTGAAAGGTATTCCTATTGGTGGATTGACTTGTGGATTAGTGTTAGAACTGATTGAGAAAAGAAGATTATTTCTCAGAGCCATGAATCAAGAAAGAAAAGATGGCAACTGGCGAGCAACACCAGATGGAAATAGATATTACACCTTCGGCAAAATTATGGAGGATGACCACCAAACAGGAGTGTTTACCGAGAAGTTAATAGAGGAATTGGGACTGTCACCACAGCGAATTGTCAGAAAGGCGATCGCTGATTTATATGAAAAGCATCAAGCTGAAATAGCCAAGAATGAAATCGGCTTTTTTGAAGAACTAATCCCTTGTGAACAACCCACTGACACCATAGAAAAATTGATTCCTGCCAATGATGAAAGTGTCGTCAACCCAATAAACCTTCAGGTAATGCAGCGAGAACTTGAAACCTTGTGGCAAAGGGATACAGAAAAATATGACTGCGAAGAATACCTGGAAGAACCTGAAGAGTCAAACATTGACTTTGAAGAAGATGAGATTGAGGCAGTAGAAAGTAAATTAGCTGGGATGTTCGGTACAAATGAAGTCCCAGCAACTGATGCAGAAGTCCTCGCAGACATATTGCGGAAAGCTTCAGATTATTCCTCAGTGCGCCGGGGGCTATGGCAATATCAACAAGTTAAAGAAGAAGCTTGGAGCCTCCTCTCGGATTCCGAAAGGAAATCTGTATGGCAGATGCTTCCAGAGGCAATCAAAAAGCTTAGTAATGCCAAGCGTGAAGGGTTGATTGTCAACTTTTATGAGATGGAGTCAGAAGGGGTATATAAAGTCTTCACTATAGATTACCCACTAATAGAAGAAACAGTTAGTAATAGTCGGTTAGACAGATGGTTGGCAGACTTAAAACTCAGGCAGAACTCCGATTGTAATTGACATGTGTTAAAAGCCAAGTGCAAGAAATTAACATTAATTAGAATCTCGATGAACTCAACAGCAACAAACAAAAAAATAGCTGTTAGCCTATTCTCCGGGGTGGGTGGATTTGACTTGGGATTTAAAGCAGCAGGATTTGAAATAGCGATCGCCATTGATAACAATCCCATCGCCCTAGCAACATACCAACATAATTTCCCGCACGCCACAGTTTTGTGCAAAGACATTCAGAAGGTGACAGGGGAAGAAATACGCGCCCATATTCAGGCGAAGTATGTAGATTGGGATGGGGAAATTCATGCAGTTTTTGGTGGCCCACCATGCCAAGGATTTAGCATTGCCGGACTGCAAAATGTTGAAGATGAGAGAAACTCATTGGTGGGGGAGTTTGTACGCCTGGTGTTGGAACTCAATCCCCTTGCGGCAATCATGGAGAATGTGCCGGGGATTGAAAATCAGAAGTTTGGCTGCATTACTGCTAACCTCCAAGCAGTGCTAGAAGAACATTATTTCCTTAGCAAATGGAACCTGAACGCTTCAGATTATGGGGTTCCGCAAGCTAGAAAAAGGGTGTTTTTTGTTGCATCTAAGTTTGGAGAAATTATACCGCCAAAGCATCAACCTCAACATACAGTTAGAGATGCGATCGCGGACTTGTTGCCAGTCCCCCTACTCCCCAAGCAAAACACTCAAGAATGGCATCCAGATTGGGTGAAGGGAGAATATGCCAAGTATCTTGAAAAAATATTCCCAAATCTTGGTATAGTAACTAACATTGGAACGGGATTCGCAGCGACAACACATACACCAGAAGTAATTCAACAATTCATCAACACTCCCCCAGGTGCGAGGGAAGCTAAATCCAAATCAAAAAAGCTGCAATGGGATGGATTCTGCGTAACGTTAAGAGCGGGGAGTGGCAACCGCACTGCATTACGTCCCCTTCATCCAGAACAGCCACGAGTTATCTCAGTTAGAGAAGCTGCTCGTTTGCACAGTTATCCTGATTGGTTTAATTTCAGTGAGGCAATACTCCACGCCCAAAGAGAAATCGGAAATTCGGTACCCCCATTGCTTGCATATGCTGTGGGAATGCAAGTTAGAGAACATCTAGAATGCAATATCACTTATCAGATTAAGTGCCAAAATTGGCAAAACCTCCATATCAGTTAAATCTGTGGGGTAAGACTTTCGCGCCATACCGACTATCTATGTAAATTCACTGCATATAAAGTATCTTATCGTTATCAGAACTTTTTTATCCTGGCTTTTAGATTTACTTTATAAATAGCCTCTAACAAAAATGATTTATAATTATTGAGTTTTAATTTAATGTTACAGAAGTTCCGCTTATTAAACTTGATTATGGCAATTGAAATTTATTTTAAATTGTTTAGCAAAGTTGGCTTAAAGCGAATTTGGAGTTCATTTGTCAGTTTTTTTGGTTTGGCGGGGTTACTGACTAAACCTGTTTCGCTCTTTTTCCCTGGAAGGCCAGATTTTGGTTGGACAGGCTACTTTGCATTGATAATCATCTGCTTTATTTTCGCTATCTTAAAGTGCTTTCCTCGAAGAAGTTTTTGCCATAAACTATCATCTCCAGATTCAATGGTTGAAGTTAAAGTAGGAGATATTTTTGATGAGAAAGGTCATATTGTAATAGGCACTAATGATGTTTTTGATACTGAATTAGGAGAGATAATTAAACCTTCAAGTGTTCAAGGACAGTTTTTAACCAAAGTTTATGCAAATGATATTGCAAGACTAGACGCGGATATTGAAACAGCACTTGAACCGTTAAGTAATCTATGTAAAGAAGAAACTAACAAAAAGCGAGGTAAAACTGGTCGATATCCCATTGGTACAGCTATAACGCTTGGTACACACGATAAACGTTATTTTTTAACTGCCTATGGTTATATGAATAATGATATAACTGTGCAATCTTCTTCTGAATATATTCTGCAATCTCTTAACAATCTTTGGAAAGAAATCCGCCTCAAAGGTCATAGCGAAAATGTAACCATTCCAATCATCGGCTCCGACTTGGCTCGTACTGGTTTACCAAGGATGGCATTAGCTAAGTTAATTATAGAAGCTTTCGTTATAGCATCTAAAGAAAAGTTTATAACCAAAAAATTAACAGTAATGATATATCCTAAAGATTTAGATTCTATAGATTTATATAAGTTAGAGGATTTTTTAGAATCAGCTTGCTTTTAGAATACTAACTATAACCTTTCCAATTATAAAGTACATTTACCTTTTACCTTTAATGTTTTTGGCTCTTGATTTGCGTAAATATTCTGCATCTTTCCACTAAAATCAATTGATACAACATTTTGATTAAGACTGATGTTAAATTTTAATATATGCTCAACTATATTTTTGCTTTTCAAAAGATGTACTGCTGCCAGTCGCGCATTGATTAAAAACATTTTTGGCTTATTCTTCCACTTCTTCCATATATCGCTAAAAATAAATTTTTCCAGCTTTATTGAATAGCTACTTCCTGTAAGCATATAATTCAGCATAGGATTATTGGCTTGATTTTGATTATCCTGAATTTCATTTAATAGTAAAAAACGTATTTGTAGCTCGGCAATTTGCTCTGTACTGTAGTTGTTATAACTAGCTATATTATAATTGTTAGACTGTTGTATTGGTTTCAATGTAACTATGCAGGAAGTTTTGCCTTTGATAGAATCAGTTTCAATACTCTCCACTTGTACCATAGATGCATCATTTTGGTAGCTATAAGAAACAAGCCTGTTACCGTAGCGATGGTTGGTTTGTAGGTATCGTAGATTAGTTTCCTGTTCTGAATTTATAATCGGTATGTTAAGAATCAGCTTTCTATTAACATCCTGAAAAACTGATTTAGTTTCAAACAAATTGTCATCAAGTAAAACCCAAGCACCAGAAGTACTTATGCTTTTGCTATTATTAGTTTTTGGTTTAGCAGTGGTTTTACTTTTGTTAGTGGCAGATTTTATTTCTTTTATTGGCTTCCTGGAAATTAAACTTGCTTGATTAGAATTATTCGCTACCTTTGTTTGATCTATAGGCTCTTTTTTCTTGGGTGAAACAGTCTTAGTTTTTGAAGTAGTACTACTCTTCCTAGTTTTTTTATTACTATAATCATTCAACCATAGAGTAAGTTGATCGTGTAACTGACTTTTAAAATTAGAAGGGTTTTTATAGTCTCTGAATAAACCGTACCTATTATTTATATACCTAGTTCTAAATCCCTTTACTTTCGCCTGCTGCTGTTTATCTTCCTTCTTCTTTACATCTTGCTTCATTGAGCCAGAATAAAACCATATATCAGGCTTACCTCTTTCCTTGTGAGCTTTTCTAGCTAGTGTAAACTCCTCAACTGTTCCAGATGCATGACGCTTAGTAGGACTTCCAAAGCGGTCTTTCATAATTAGGATAAATAAATCATATTCATCCATTTTGCCTATCTGCTCGTTGATAATTGCCTGACCGTCTTTACCGTATCCAGGATATGCATTTTCAGAACATTTTACTTCTAGTCTTACATTTTTATCTTGAGCTACAGTACGATTAATTGTTGCGACGACTTCTTTAACATAATTTCTTTCCGTCTGTACATCGCCTGGAGAAGCTAGAAAAATTTTTATTAGTTCTACTGTTTTCATAGATACTTCGCTAGTAGGAAAATTGCTTATTTACGGATTAATTTGGTTTATTCTTTAGTTTAGTTTTAACGGTTATAGCTTGCCCGTCAAGTCTTCCTTATTTAGCTCAATTAGTCTAATTTTAGTGTAAATATCCAGTACTTGTTTAGACTCTCTCGTCAACTGTGGCGATCGCAGATAAATTGTCACTTAAAGAAAAAGATGGCCGGAATTAAAGGATAAAGTGGCCGCCCTAAAAACCTGGAATGCTTATTTTTGCGTCGCCCTACTTTCGCCATACTTTACAAGCGATCGCATTTAGACAAAATTACAAAATACGCCTTATGTGAATTAAAAATGCCCTACCGATAGCAAGGGTTTCAGGCTGTGGTTTAGCCAAGATGTTTAGCTATGTTGACGTATTTACGCCTTTCCAGACTCCAACTCACATAAGCCGTAAAATATAATCTTTAAGCGCGAGCTTCTTCCCACGAGAAGAATAATTGAGAATGTATCGCTAAGATGCAGAAACCACCCATGCCGAAAAACTGGATTATTAAAGTAGACAACTATTTCCATGCAAACCCCAATTGCATCATCGCCACCGCCCATGTGGCCACGTTTCCCGCAAACCTACCCCTAGAACCCAACATCCGGGAACCTAACCGCAAAAGTGCGACATACCGACAAATCTTTGACTCTGTGACGACTCAACCAGAAAAATTCTTCTCTCGTCACAGTGGAATCGTTCTGTCAGCCAATAAAGTTAAACCTAGCAAAAACAAAACTGAACTGGAGCTAGAAGTCTTAGAAGCTAGCGAGGGGGGTAGCGATGGCATTATCAATGGAGGTCACACAGTTTTAGCGTTTGAGCAAGCTAAAAATTACAAATATGACCTAACTCAAGCCAGAGTCAAAGTTACCATCCACATTGGCCTCCAGGAAGAGGAGGCTAAAGATATCGCCCTCGCATCCAATACTACAACACCAGTAGATTCTCGCTCCAAAGTGAACGCTAGGGGAGATTACAAATTTATCAAGCAGTATTTAGCCCAGTTAGAACGGAAAGAAGATAGAAAATTCAGAATAGCCTATTACCAAAACCAAAGCGGCGCTCCAAGAAATGCTCAATGTAATGTTAACCATTTGTTCAAGCTGATCAACTGCCTCGACAGAAATAGATACAATCCCGACGGCAATAAACGAAGCAAGCACCCTACAGGTACGAATACCCCAAGCCAAATCACAGACACTGAGAGGGAAAGATTAACTCTTCTATTACCTCTACTTCCCAAAGCTCTGTGGATAGAGCAAAGACTGTACGAAATTATCCAAGAACATATCAGCAACCCCAGAAGAAAGGGTGTCAACGATTTAGCATCAATCGATACACGCAAAACTACCCTTCTCCCCGACAGCAAGTACTCGTTTGGGTTTGGTGCGCCAACTGACCTGGCGCTACCCATAATTGCATCCTATCGGGTATTCCTAGACCAAGACTATAACTGGATTATTCCTTTTGAGGAATTCGCCGAAGATTTTCTCCAACACCTGTGGGTTAACTATTACCGTAAATACTTGATATCCGAGAAAACAGCAGGAAATACAGTGGGGACTAAAATTTGTCGCAACTCAGAAATTTGGGAAAGTCTGTACATTTCGGCCCAAAGTTATTTAAACCAGCATTTGGTGAAAATTGTCAACTCCGCCAAGCGTGAAGAATTAACGCTGACACCAAGCTAAAATGTCCACTTAACAATTAATTGTCATCTAAAAAGAGATTATGGGCATTTTCTGGAATGCCAGTCTCTAGGCAAAGCCTAATTGTGTTGCGATCACCTACGGTGGGCGCTTTGTGCCATCGCAGCGCAAGGGATTTTCAAAATACAGGTTCTGTGGGTTAGCAATTACCGTCTACCCCTAAAACCTGTAGCCTTTACTAGAAAAGGATTTCCGAATTTCAATAACAAATTAGACTTGACACGATGGATTTTACGGCGTACCAAGGTAGGTAAATTGCGCTTTCACGAGAATTATCTGCACTTTATTGGTGCCATCGCAAGAAGGCGGGGCGTAAGCCCATCGCACTCCTAAACAGTTGCTCCCGTTCACCTGCGGCTACTTGGGAAGAAGCTAACAGCACCAGCTTCCGGAACAAACACGGGCGGTGAATTAATGTCAGAATGTCTATTCCAAGAGTAGTTTTGGATACTGAGCCTGATGAAGGCCCTTGCAAAGGAATATCAGAAAACCGACTCGTGCGTTCACACAAGTTAACATTTCAATTAATTTGGCAAAACCCTTTTCGTTAGTAGTGAGTAGAGTAACAAGGGAGAGTAGAATGAGACTAAAAATGTCTGGGAACAGACGTTATCGGACATTTTTTGGGGGTGGATAAAACGGGTTTGTCCCGCGTATTATTTTGAGGCTGTGTGATGACGTTATCACGTACAGACGCAGGTGTAGATACAGAAGAATTAGGGGTTGTAATCGCTCAGTTATCACCGGAACAACTAGCGGTGATCAAAGCAACGGTCGAAGCGGTGGTACAGGCAACTGGCACACCCAAAATCACTGGGGCGGAAACCACCAGCGAACTGTTTTCTAGTTGGCTCACCAGTAGGGAGTCAGAGCAAACTGTGCGAGCATACCGAAATGACGTGATGCACTTTGTTCAGTGGCGACTAGGCATTGACTATCCAGATTTAGATAATTTAAACTTGCACACCACCACCAAAGAAGATGTGGACAATTACAAAGCCCACCTACTTAAAAAAGAGAAAACAGGGGAAATTGCCCGTGCTTCCGTCCGCCGTCGTCTTGCTTCCCTTAAAAGCTTTCTGCGCTACGCTTGTGATGTAGGCTACTTGCGGGCAAACCCTGCAATGTTGTTGAAAGTACCTCCGGAGCGTAAAAAGATTAAGGAGCGCACCCTGACTGAGACTGAGATTGAAATCCTATTCGATGCAGCTGCACAAGTTGTAGAACAAGCCCCCACTTCTCACAAAAAGATACAGGCGCAACGCAACCAACTAATTCTGGAGCTTTTTTACTACGGTGCTATTCGGGTAGGTGAGAGTAGTTTAACCTGGGCTACCATGCATTCAAATCAGTCTGGGCTACCTTACATTAAAGTGGTAGGCAAGGGAGACAAGGAGCGCGATGTTCCCATACCAATAGAACTTTACCAGTACCTTTTAGCTAATCGACAACATGCTAAAGACAAAACCGAGCCGCTTTTCACAAGCCAAAAAACGGGTGAACCCATTTGCGATCGCCACATCCGCCGCATCATCAAATCCATTGCCGAAGTAGCAGGGTTAAGTCGCATCCCCTCCCCACACTGGTTGCGGCACAGCCACGCCACCCACGCTGCTAAAAACACGCCTATTCACATCATCACTAAAACGCTGGGACACTCGTCAGGGAAAATCACGATAGACAACTATCTACACGTGGGTGAAGATGAAGCTAGCTCTCTTAACCTCAAACGATATCGCTGAGGCTTTGTGAGACATGCCCCGATTAGAAATTAGCGGCGATCGCCACGTAGCCCATCGCGCCACTACCCCAGAAATGTGAACGCTTGCGTCACCTGAGCGGATGATACAGTTCGTCAAGAGCATTCCATTCCCAACCCACGCTCATTGGGTCGCGGTTACGTGACCAACTCAAAAATTCTTTGGCGCTGAGTTTTTCTCTTTCAGCAATCAGGCTTTGGGGGCTAACACCGAGTCTTGGAGCAAGACTTTCGTTTGTCCTGGGTTGTAATTCAACTTGTGTTTGTTGGTATGGGTGCACTTGTCTTCGCGGTTTGTTGTTGCCCAATCTCCCAGAGGCGATTGCCCGTTCGATTAGCTCCAGCTTTTTGGTGATAGCTTCAAGTTTTGTTTCCACCGAGGAGCCTTGATCAGCAAGATGGGATTCCAGTTTCTCCAGCTTTTTCTCTAGCTGTTTGACTGATTTACTGCCTGCCGTTACATCGATATCATTATTGATATCAAATTTTATTAGTAATTCCTCTAAGGCTTGCAGCAAGGCAATTGTATGACCCTGCCTGTGTAGTTTTGATAGCGCTCTTTTATGTCTCTGGTGAGAGAAAAATGCTCTGATTTGCTGAGATTTTTGAAATTCCTTGAAGACTGTGAACAATACAGGCGCTGCTATGTCGGAAATATTGAGAAGTAATCAAATATAT